>NZ_WQAG01000005.1:0-288828 GCF_013031565.1 Ruegeria sp. HKCCD7255
ACGAATTGAATCAGCGACTCATCAGTCGATCAAGGAAGAGTTTTTCAACGGAATACGCCCAAAGTAATCGATGCTGCGGCATGTACATTTTGGCAGAAACGGCGGCAAAGCGGACGTTCTCTTCCGCTGTACATTCGGAGCGAAAATCTCCGGAAATCGGTGATCTATCTCATTGAACGCATCAACTGTGTTCACCGTGCTCCTTTTTTCGGCTCCTTAGCTTGTGCGTAACTCCATGTTGTGGAGGTTTTTGAACCTGCTCGGACTTCTGCCTATGTGAGTGTAGATACGGTTCCCTTTGCTTTTTGAAGGCTGGACCCCACGTTTTCGAAGGGCGCGCCGAAGCTTCCAGAAATCTTGAAAAATTGCCTGGAAAACCCTAGCGTCAAATAGCTCCCCATTAAAAACGAAAGCATGGATCGCTTGGAAGCCTTCGACGAAAACGCATTCACGCAGAACTTCGACCAGATTGAAGATCTGCGCGATGCTGTGCTTGGGGCTGGGCTTGATGCCCGACAGTATTCTCTTGGCCGAATAGGTGGAAAGTTGTCCTTCGCCGCAACCGAAAAAATGCAAATCAGTTCTGGCAGGATCATCGGGAAAGTATCGTTGCGCGGCTCTTTGTCCGAAACGGATTGGACGATTGGCGCATGCTTAAAGACGTCATACGGGTCGCGGCATTGGGGCGGTGAAATAGAAACCGGCACAGTCGGTGTTTTTCAACCAGGTGGAGACCATGATGCAATCTACGTCAAAGACTCGGAATACATTGGCGTAAACCTTTCGATGGATGCGCTGGAGAATGCGGCTCGTCTGCAGGATTTGACGCTCGATCCAGACGTTCTGACAACTGGGAAGTCCCTTTACTCTCTGAGCCCCAGTACTGTCAAAACCATTAGACAGGCGCTTAAACAATCAGAACTTGCGTTAAGAACGGGCCCCGCTCTTGTGGTTGCAGGAGAACTATTTGTGCGATGCTGGGTTAGCCATTTCGGACGCGCGCCAGAAGGCGTTGTCGGAACATGGAAACAATCCGGGCACCAGAGAATATTCAAGAGAGCACGGGATTACATTGAAGATCACATGCACGAGCCGATTTCAGTTGACGAACTGGCGTCCGCGGCGATGACATCGCGCCGCACATTGTTTCGAGCCTTCCTCGGGACTGCAGGCGTTAGCCCTTACGATTATGTGCAGCAAACGCGTCTAAATCGCGTCCGGCAAGACTTGTTGACAGACCCGGAGTCACCACAGTCGATTGCGTTGCTTGCACACCAATGGGGATTGGATCAACCAGGTCGGTTTTCGAAAATGTACCGAGACATGTACGACGAATTACCCTCAACGACCCGAGCCTATGCAATGGAACGGCTTAAGTCAGCTTGAAATCCAAATTTGGCACGATGTGAATAGACGTACAGCCTGGCTTGCCGCACGCTTTGTCTGGTTCACCAGTGCGGTCCAACACTTGGTTGGGATGTTATCAATTGGATTGGGCAACGTTTTTCGAAAGCGTGCTTTCGAAGCGTCGCTCAGTTTTCGGACAACTCAAAAGCGAGGCGAGAGAGTTGCAAAACAACCAATTAACGGTATGTCGAAACAATGCATGCCATTGGACCGACACAAAGGGGCGTCATGTTCTTCTCGTTTTGAACATGGCGGTGGTTTCACTATTCTTCATTGCCCCGAAGATGGTTTTTGCGCAGGCAAGTTCTGAGGAGCTCGCAAAGCAACTTTCCAATCCTGTCGCGGCGTTGATCAGCGTACCGTTTCAATTGAACTACGACACCAATATCGGTGCAGACGACAGTGGCTCTCGATGGACTTTGAATATCCAGCCTGTCATTCCCATTGACCTCACCGAAGACTGGAACCTGATATCTCGGACCATTGTACCAATCGTATCAACTGATGGGATCCCCTCAGGTGGCGACAGCGAAACCGGCCTCGGAGATACGGTTCAAAGCTTATTTTTCTCTCCAAAGCAACCGAGCGCAGGCGGCTGGATTTGGGGTGCGGGACCTGTATTTTTATTGCCTACGTCCAGCAATGATGTTTTGGGCTTAGGCGAATGGGGCGCCGGCGTTACTGGCGTCGCACTGAAACAACAAGGGCCATGGACCTTTGGCGGGTTGGCCAACCATATTTGGGATGTGGACGGCGACACCGACATCAGCCAAACATTTGTGCAACCCTTTGTTTCCTACACAACACCTGACGCGTGGACGTTCACGTTTACCACCGAGTCGACATATGATTGGGAGGGCGAGCAGTGGTCCATTCCTGTGATTGCGAACGTTAGCAAGGTGGTACAAGTGGGCTCGCAGACAGTCAGCATCGGGGGTGGTTTGCGATATTGGGCCGATGGGCCCGAAAGCGGACCGGAGGGTTTAGGCGCACGTATTCAGGTTACTCTGCTTTTTCCGAAATAATTGGAGCCCAAAACTAAGCCATCCAGCGGCTATGACGGCTAGTATCTAATTTCCGATCGACAACCTCGTAGGAGTAACAAATGAAAAGAATAATACTCACTTCAATTCTTGCGATTACGGCGCACTCTGCAACGGCCGATGGGATGCAGCCAAACGAAGAAAACTTTTCTTCGGCAATGGCGGACATTTACTTCAAGGAGGTCTTGGACCGCGGCGGGGACAACAGTTTTGTCCACATGCGTCAGGTCTCAAGTGTAGAGAACCAGAATATCATCCGGGAAAACCGGGATACGCTCTATTCGTGGGGACTTTTCGATGTCACGGATGGCTTGACGATCACCTTACCCGCCGCAGGTGATCTCTATATGTCGGCTCTCGTCATCGACAATGACACCTTCATCGTTCGCGAAGACGACTTTGACGAAACCGGCGACATCGGCACGTACCAAGCCTACGGTGACAGAGAACGCACAATCCGGATTTCTAAGGATCGAGCGGTTACAGATTTCGTATACATTCTTCTGCGAACCCAAACCGATCAAACTGCGGAAGGAGATGCCAAAGCGGGCAAGCTGCAGGATCAGGTCCGCGCTACAAACGGGGACAATCCGGCCACCTGGCAAATGCGTGATTGGGACATCGATGCTGTTCGCGAGATGCAGGCGACCTTCGTGCCCTATTTGGAAGAAATCGTCGCGCAAGGCACCGAAAAAGGCTACAACGAGCGCGGCAAAACAGAACCGTTCATCCACAATTTCTATTCAGCCATCGGCTGGGGCGGCCAATTGGAGCGCTATGCGACCTACGGCACGACGGCGGATATGACAGAGTTTGGCAACGATTGCGCCGTCGTGACAATCAATCAGCCGCCAGTTGACTACGACAGGTCCGGGTTCTGGTCCTATCAGGTGTATGGTCTGGATGGGTATATCGCCTCAAATAACAGCACTTTGAACAATCAAAACACGCAGCCCAATGATGACGCCACGATTACATTGCGATTTGGATCAGAGAACGCTTGCGGCACAAATGAAAACCGCGCCGACAAAAATGATGATGGGTTTTCGATAACGTCACGTTTCTACAACCGTACGGAGCCGATACCCGCGGATCTGCTGAACCTGAAGCTCGCGCGCCAGAATTGAAGGGAAGCGCGATCATGTCGAAGCTCAATGCGTTTTGTGCTGCATTTGTTTTTTCCGGGTCCGTCGGTTTTGCAGAGCCAGAATATTACCCGCCGCTTGATCCAACAGAAATCTACAGAGAAATGGATCTGCAAACTCTTATCCGCGCGTACAGCAGTATGCACCCGGAAGTCGGATTTCTGTCGGTTTACAACGCCTATCTGGAAGAAGGATCATCGCCCACACATGTCGGGATTATGGAAACATCGGTGGACAGCCGCCAACGTGTGCTGACCGCAAATTCGGAAACGATTTATGCGGTCCACCCGGTCAATTTGAAAGAACAAGGCGGCGCGGTTGTGCTTGAGGTGCCCAAGGGCATGCTTGGGATGGCCAATGCACCCGGATGGTGGAACATCACAGACATCGGCGCCTTCGGTCCGGACAAGGGCGAAGGTGGAAAATACCTGTTCACGGGGCCTGATTTCGAAGGAGATGTGCCCGAGGGCTATTTCCATTTTGTCTGTCCCGCCAACACCATGCTCTGGCTTTTGCGCGGGTTTGTCGAGAACGGTGACACCGCCGCGACCGTCCGCGATATGCAGGCCAGAATCCGGACATATGCGCTCGCAGATGCCAGCGACCCACCTGAAATGACATTCTACAATACATCGGCAAAGCTAGACGATCACTTCATGGACATGCTCTACGATGAAACGGACGTGTTTGCGATGATCCGGCAATACTTCGAACTGAACGGACCGTCTGCAAATCCAATGCACATGCAGGTTTACAGCGATCTGTATGATCTTGGATTTTTTGACGGATCCGTCGATGCGGATCTGTTGAGGGAAGCCGCCATCGCCGGCGACCGGAACATGCGCACATTGGGATACAACAACCGCGACAAAGACGCGGAAAAATGGCCCGGACAGAGCAATTGGCAGTGGGCGAACAACTTCGTCGACGAGAACTTCAATGGCCGAACCAGCGGCACTTATGCCAGTTCCCAGCATCGGCTTTGGTCATTTATTGCGACGTTCAATTCTGTCGCTATGACACGCCCACCCGCCGGTGCCGGATCTCAATATATCTTTGCGACCAAGGATGATGCTGGTCAGTGGCTTGATGGCGCACACCATTACACTCTAACTATCCCCGCAAACCCGCCAGCGAAGGATTTCTGGTCAATCACGGTTTACGATGCGCGGTACAGATCCATGGTTCAAAATGAGTCTTTTCAGTGGGGCGTCAATTCCTACGCCGACGACTTGGAATTGCAGGAAGATGGAACCGCTGTCTTGCACTTCTCGCCGGACAAGCCCGAAAGCATTGCAGAACGAAACTGGATCGAAACCAATGCGAATGAAGGATTCATGGTCTGGTTCCGCTCCTATGGTCCTAAGGACAGTTGGTATGACAACAGTTGGGTGCTTCCGAACATAAAGCGAGCCGAGTAAAGTGACTGGCAATTCCGCGTATTGTGAGAGCGATGTGCTATTTTGCAGCTCGGCAGGGCAAACTTCTTGCACGTGAAGCAAATGACCGGTTTGACCGGACCCACCGTAGCCTTCCAATCCGCTCGCGTATGGCAGCTACGGGCCGCAAAGCAGAACTAAGGGTTACATTGGCGGTCGGCGGCTTTGTCCGCAATGCAGTCGTTCAATGAATTTGGCTGAGCGACCGCATCGAGCCCAAAGTGACCGAAGTGGCGTTCGGTACAAATGTCAGCACTGCGCAGAAAGCGGACTTTGCAAGGTCTTGGGTACAGATCGTAATAGAAGTCTCTTTTCTCAGAACTCTGGGCCTAAGCATCGCTGGCTGGGGATTAGTAGCGCGAACGACGGATTCAGTTTCAAGGTTCAAATCCATCTCAGCGGATCGCCCAGAGACTGTTGATCTTCCCAAAGTTCAGAGCGGAGCGACCAGATAGAATGATGCGGCGTGACGCCAATTATTTCCTACCGACCCGGAGCGGGCAGGGATTGGCTCAAGGCAGTTCCAGGAAGGGTCAAGATAGACGCAGAAAACAAATGGCTGAACAGAGTTCTGGACTGTGAAATAGATGATCTTCGCCGAGGTTGGGTGTGGGTGAACTAGTAGTTGAAACGCAAACCTAAGCCGACACCTTTGTCGTAGGGGCGGTCGGAACCTATACCGATGAGGAAATCAGCATAAATTGCGATGCCAGGACTGAGGTTCTTGCCAATCTGGAACTCAGCGGTCGCTGGCCAAGCATCGTTCTCCCAGTCATATGGCGCTTTGATATCAGCCTTGGCCCAGTACCCATCGCCAAACGGTTGTAGCGCAATCAACCGCATCGCGGTTTGGTTTATGTCCGTCGGGCCATTGTATGAAGCAAAATGCTGGAGCAATGGGATCAGCGTCAGCCTTGATTTTGTGTTTGCAAAGGCGAACCCGCCAAAAGGCGCAATTTGATCGGACCCGGTTCCGATCCCTTTTTCCGGGTCGCCAAAGTCCAGTATCCACTCCAGACCAATGGCCGACTTGATGGCCCACGTTTCGTTGAGCGGTCTCTGAGACGGGAAATAGATCGCTTTGAGGCTCAATTTCTCAAAGTCAGTGAACCGAGTTCCAGTCACATCCGTTGAGTTGTAGTGCAACTCATATTTCAGTTTCAGATCAGGCCGCAGCATGTATGCGCCATCTATAAAGGCGTCCTGCTTGTCAGCACCGTTGCCCAAATCAAAATACTGATACCGGATGTCCGTGTTATTAACTGCGGCCAAAGGGTTTGAAGCGTTTTCATCGGCGATTGCTGGGGCCGCAACGATGCCAGTCGCCAATGCAAGGACAAGCGCTCGGATTTTCATATTGTTTCCAGAATTTTTGTTGTGGATGCCAAGCCCCACATCAAGCATATCATTATCTGATGCGGGGCTTGCATTACTCTTATCAGCTTCACCTTTTAGTCGGGCTGAATGTCCCGCTTGGCGACAAAGGCATCCACCGCTGCGACGGTTTCAGGACGAAGGTTCACGATACCTTCATAGGGACGTCCAGTCGCGGCCGGTTGATCGGGGTACATTTCCTTGAATTTCAGGTGGCGGGCAATAATGCGGTTAAACTCATGTCCAGCCCATGCTCCGATCTCGGTCGATACGCTCTGTTCTTCGCGGGGGTCGCGGAACAGGTTGTAGAACTTGGCCACGATAGCATTTTCACCTTTGGCCGGAACTTTGAGTTTGATGTGTTCCTTTACCACCTCTTTCAGCGAATTGATCGAGTAGATCAGTACATGATCCCTGCGCCCATGCGTATCGCCAATAAACATAAGGGACGTCTGATCGACACCGTCAATGATCCGGTCGCGGGGGATGGCATCCATCGCTCCGCCGATACGCGCGATTGACGTGAACAAATCAGAGATATGAATAATGTCAGATACAATCGAGTCTCCCTCGATCAAGCCGGGCAGGCGGGCGAACGCGTCCACCCGAACGCCTCCTTCAGACGTATCGGCCTTGCCGCCGCGGAAGACCAGCGGCGAAAACCCACTGCCGGGGGCATATTTGGTGAAGTGACCGTTGTCGCCCATCAAAACGATCAGGGTATTGTCCCTAAGCCCCAGCGCATCGACTTCGTTCAGAATGACCCCGATCCATTCATCCAGCTCTTCCATGCTTTCAACGAATGTACCGCCGTTGGGTGTCGTGAACGCCTCTCTCGTCGTGCGCGTTGTCGACAGAGGGACAAGCGGCCAGTATTGCAGGAAGAACGGTTCATCCCGTTCTGCTAGCAGGCGCAACTGTTCCATCGCCTGTGCCTGATAGCGGATGTTCATTTCATTGTATTTGTCCTGGGTCCATTTCTCACCCGGTTCCATATGGACTTCGCGGACCTCCCCGCCAATAACAGCTTCAAGGCCGGTAATCATGTGTCCCGGATCAGGGCGAAACCAATCATCCAGCGTGTATTTGGAGTTGTAGTTGTCTTCCCCAATGGCCATGGTGATTTCTTCCTTGGCTGCATCTTCGTTGAAGATGGCCAACTGGCCCTGCTGATGGATGGGGAACGCGGCGTAGTCAAAGCCCTGATAAGTAGGCCAAGATTCCTGAATGTCGCCCATGTGCCATTTGCCAACATGCGAGGTGTTGTAGCCTACGGATTTCAGAACTTCGGCAATTGTGACTTCCTCATCGGCAAGGCCAAAACCTGAAATATCGACGGCCGTATCGCCCATCCCATTGCGATACGGCTGGCGACCCGTCATGAAGGCGACCCGCGACGGTGTACAGGACGGCTCGGTGTACATCCGCGCAAACCGCATGCTTTCCTCTGCGAGCGCGTTGATATTGGGCGTCGAATACCCGCGTATCGCGTTCATCTCGGGCATACCCATGTCGCCAAAACCCATATCGTCAATAAGGATGTAGAAGATGTTTGGAGGGTTCCCTCCGTTTTTCTCACGAAAACCGGCCAGCAGTTGGTCAACCTGTGCGTCGTTCTCGACCCAAACGGCTTCGTTTTGCTGCTTCAGCACATAGTATTCCGCATCATGCACGATATTGCTGTCCTGAGCTGCCGCCGTGATAGCGGAGCCGGCAAAGACCAGCGCGGAGAGGAACAGTTTTGATTTCATGAGATACCCCTGTTTCATGATTTACTTGTTTTCAGACCTTCAAGGATCAGATGATGGCAAAAAGTTGAAAGGGAGAGTTCGCTGTCTTCAGCCTGTGAGCGCAACAACTCTTTTTCGCTTTTGGTTAGCAGCGTTACGACGCGTTCGGTGCGCGCAGTATCGTCAGGCAACGATGGGCGTCCGAACCTCTTCCCTCTCGATTTGTCTGCTTTGTCTTGCAATTGTCCAAGCCTACATATTCGAATAACATTTCATGAAAACTACCTGCGGGGCGGAATGGACGACATCAAAAAACGATCAGCCCCCCAAAAAACCTGCGCCCCAAACACACTTTTTTTGCAGGACCCTTCGCAATTCCGCGAGCTGTCCCAATGGGACGTCGAGCTACGCCAAATTGAAGAGGGAACTATGAACTCTTCGGTATCCGTTTGGGCAGGTCTTGACCTTCAAATGATTGACTTGTCGTTTGATAAGGCTGTGTACCAAACCGGTGTTTCTCGCCCTGACATTCTAGCGTTTGGCTTACCAGACAAAGGGAGTGTACGGACTTGGCTTAACGGCTCACCCTCAGACACCGCTCTGATGAATTTTGGTAGCGGAGACCCTTTTGAAGGCGTGAGCAATTCAACGCTCACAGGCCTGACCTTTGGCATCGACATCCGAAGGGCTCAACGGATCGCCGACGATTGCGGTCTTGATATCAGCACCGTGCGAAATGATGCTTTAAGATCTTTCGTTAGCGACGCTGGCAAGCTTCATTCCTTAGTCAAAAACAAAGCGCGCTTTCTAATTGGATCAGCGGCCGGACCAAGCTCTGATAGTGAAGAAAGTGATATGATCTTTGAGCTTCTGGAAATGCTGGTGGTAGGCGAAAAATGGAGTGATCGGCGAAACAGTAAAAATAGAACCCGTTTAGCACAACAAGCCGTTGAGTTCATGCGGGCCCATTTGATGGATAACGTTTCAATCGGTGAAGTATGTGCAGATATTCAGGTATCCGCATGCACTCTTCGTCGCGCGTTTCAGGAAACATATGGGGTGAGCCCCAAGCAGTTTTATCTAAGAGCCCGTCTCGGTGCTGTGCGCCATGAACTGGTATCCTGCTCGCCAGAGGAGAGTATATCGGACATCGCAAACGCTTACGGATTTTGGCACATGGGTCAGTTCGCGCGAGACTACAGAGCACTCTTTGCACAACTGCCGACACAAACGTTGTCAGGCAAAATGAACTGAAACAGAGCTTGGCAAAAGTCTTTGGCGCAAAGTTTGTGTTAAGCAATTGTAGTTGCGGAGCCACTGTCAGAGTTCAGTGGCTAGCGACGCTGAGACCTTGGCAGTACGCGGCCTAACTTGTCCGCAACACGAGAATTGCAAAGTCGGATTTTGAAGGTCCGCTTCGGGCTGACTGCTGTCCTTTGGAGTAAAGATGCGGATGGCTGCAAAGTCCGCATTGCAGTCGTTCGACTTAATTGCAGCGAAGGTCTGCTTCGAGCCCAATGTTGTCGTTAATTAGAATTGTGCGCGAAGCTCCGCAGCGAAAGACTGTTAAGAGCCCGAAGTGGACATGCGCTGGTTAGTAAGCTGTGTGGTATTGCTCGTCTATGAAACGTCGCATAATCGCAGTTCTTGCCGCCGATATAGGCAACCCTTTTGTTATTGTTGGGTCGGGGTCGACCGGCTCGCGGCGAGTGTTGGGCAGCCTTATCATGGTTGTTTAGCGGTAATGACGTTGGGACAGGTTTGGCGATCAACCCACTGCTTCAATGTCTACACCAGTTTCGCCGGCCAGCAATCGACCAAGGTGAAACAAGATCAAGGGGTCGTCTTCGCACTCGACCAAAAGCGCCGCAAAGGATTGGCGCGCTTTGGGGTCACTCGCCTCTAGCAGCTCATACGCCGCCTTGTAATCTCTCACTTGATCGCTGTCGACAAGCGCCTCTGACAAGGGTTCATAGCAGGTCACCGCTTGCGTTTTGCCTTTCAACAAGAGTCTTCCAATTGGGCGGCCAGAGAAGTTGTCGATCCCCTTGGCAACACTTTCCGAAGTGCAGATGCGCGTCCCTATCGTCTTGTTAGCCTGTTCCAGCCTTGCCGCAGTGTTCACAGCATCGCCATACGCTGTATAGTCGAAATAGCTCTTGCCGCCGAAATTGCCAATGATCGCACCGCCGCTGTTCACACCTATGCGCGTGTCTCCCAACGCGATGCCGCGATCCAGTAGTTTCTTCTGAAAACCTTGGGCAAATTCGTCGAGCGCCAAGGCGCAGGCCACCGCGTGCGCGGCATGTTCCGGGTCGTCAACTGGCGCACCGAATATTACTTGGATGGCGTCGCCTATGATTTTCATGACTGTTCCGCCGTGCGAAAAGATTGTTCGGGTCATGCCATCTAGGTATTCGTTGAGAATTTCGACGATCAGGTCGGAATCCGAGCTTTCTACCAGCTGAGTGAAATCGGCCAGATCAGTAAATAGAAAGGTTGCTACGCGGCGCTCGCCCTTGGCCTCTATTGCCTCTGGATCACGCGACAACGTCTCAACCACCGTAGGAGAGAAATACCGTGACAGCGTCAATCTCGCTTGCTCGGCATTATCACGGGCCGTGCGCAATTGGCGGAGCAACTCAAGGTGTTCCAGCGTCTTGGCAATGGTCCGGTCGAGATCTTCGAACTCGATCGGTTTGGTCACGAAATCGAAAGCCCCGCGGTTCATAGCCGCGCGGATATTGTTCATGTCGCCGTAGGCCGAAACCATAACAGTTTGCAGATCAGTTTCCATCTCGCTCAACCGCTCAAGCAAAGTGAGGCCATCCATCCTGGGCATGTTTATGTCGGAAAGGACGATATCTATTTTAGGGTTCTCTTTGAGAACTTCGAGGGCGTGTTTGCCGTCATGAGCAAACAATAGATCGAGTTCCCCTTTGCGTACGCGACGCCGAAACTTTTGCGAAATCAACGCTTCAAGGTCGGGCTCGTCATCGACAACAAGAATGCGTGGCGGCGTCACGTCGCATCTCCGACAAATCGTGAGAGCCGCTCTTTCAGTTCAACAAAATCGACGGGCTTGGTCAGGAACTGTTCCGCTCCCAGTTCCCGGACTTTCGCCTCGGTCGCTGCATCACCATAGGCGGTGATCATCATAACCGGTAATTCAGGCCAGCGAGCGCGCAGTTCCTGCAAAAGCTCGATTCCTGACATGCCGGGCATGTTGATGTCCGAAAGCACCAACATTACTTCTTCTTTCGAATGACTTATTGCGTCCAAGGCGGACTCGCCAGACCCGGCAAACCCAAAACTGTAGACTCCTCTTCGTATCTCCCGCCGAAAATTTTGTCGAATCAGGTCCTGTGCGTCGGGTTCGTCATCTACCATCAGAATTTGTCCTGTCATGCTAGGTCCCCCTGAGAATGGACCGGGACCGAAACGACAAAAATTGTGTGATCCCCTGGCTTACTGTCCACAGTCAAAGTTCCACCATGCTGCTTGACGATGGTATCATAGCTCAACGAAAGGCCGAGCCCTGTGCCTTCACCCGCGGGTTTTGTGGTGTAAAACGGTAGAAAAATTTTCTCCCTCATTTCTTCTGGAATGCCCGTACCATTATCGCGAATAGTGACGTTGACGCGGTCACCATTGGCTCGCGTCGATAGCCAGATCGTCGGTGAAAAGTCATCTTCTTCCGCGTCTTTACGTTTGTTGGCCGCATACATGCCGTTGCTGATGAGATTAAGAAAAACACGCATCAAATCCTGCGGAAAGCAATCGATTTGGCCAACGTCGGGATCAATGTCGGCTCGTATTTCGACATTGAAACTGGAATCCTCCGCCCGAGCACCGTGATAGGCAAGGTTCAGCGCTTCTTCTGCGATCGGGTTTAGTGCAACACGTTGCAACTCGCTTGGCCCCTCACGGGAATGCAGAAGCATGTTTTTAACGATGCTGTCAGCACGTTGACCGTGTTGGTTTATCTTGCCTAAGTTGCCGCGTACTGTCTGCCATAGGTCCTTAGCTTCCTCGCGATCCTCTTCCTCCAGAGCCGCGATCGGGTGTTCTAATATCTCGTGTAATTCTTCCAACAACTCACCAGACAATTTGGCAAAGTTATTGACGAAATTCAGCGGGTTCTTGATCTCGTGGGCAATGCCGGCAGTAAGTTGGCCTAGGCTGGCCATCTTCTCGGACTGGATGAGCCGTTCTTGGGCTTGCCGCAGATCGTTGAGGGCTTGTTCAGCCGCATCACGCGCGTTGGAAATCTCCGCCTCACGCCGTTTTAGTTCGGTGATATCGAAATAGGTCAGCATGCGACCGCCATCCGGCAGGTCCACGCATTGGAAACTCAAAGTCATGCCATCAGCCCGACACAACTCGCCCGGTGGCATGTTTCCTGCCCGTATTGCCTCGACCCGCATGGACAGCCAGTCATCCCAGTCCTTCGGCGCGACATCATAGACTCCTGTGCCCTTGTTGTACTCTATCAGCTCCTGCATAGTTGGTCGCTGGTCGATGAATTTCTGATCGATGTTCCAAATTCGTGCAAATGCCCGATTTATTATACGCGCACGTAAATCCGGTCCCATGAACAGAATTCCATAGTCGACGTGATCGATGACCGCGTTAAATTCTGCCAGTGCCGCTTTCAGTGCTTCGTCAGCGAGTTTGCGGTCCGTAATGTCAGTGTAAGTTGCAACTAGGCCGCCACCTTGGATAGGGTTGCCGATAATCTCAATCACCGTACCATCAGGACGAATACGCTCAAATTTGTGCGGTAAGAATTTTGCGGCCAGTTCCACCCGCTCGCGCACTTGGGTATCAATGTCGCCCGGCCCATATTCCCCTCGTTCAGCATTGAACCGAAATGCCTCTTCCATTGTGAATCCGGGGCGAAAGCGTTCGCGAGGAAACTCCATGAGGTCGAGGAATTTCGAATTCAACGCAATTGTGCGCAGCTCTTTATCCACCAGCGTAATCCCCTGGCCCATGTTCTCCATTGTTAACTCGAGGATCGCTGATTGTTGTTCGATCTCCAGCTGTTTGGTCTTCAGTTCGGTAATGTCGGTATAGATCGAGACGATGCCACCATCCGAAGTGCGATGATCCGTAATCTGCAGCCAGTACCCGGCGACTAGCTGTTCGCGTGGTTCGCCCGAGGCTTTCTTGCGTTTTTCGGCAATTCTCTCAAGATACCCTTCTACTTCTCCTTCGGAAAGTGGAAATAGGCCGCGCTTGATGCCGGCACCGATGATCTCTTCGAATTTCACGCCGGGTACGACCTTGTCGGCGAGTTCGCTCATGTAGGTGCGGTAGCGCTCATTACATACAACTAGCCGATCCTCGGCATCCCACAATGCAAAACCAGACGATATCGCTTCAATTGCGTCCTCAAACCGCTGCCGTGCGGCCTGCGCATCTGCCTCCCTGCGTTTGAACTCGGTTATGTCGTTGTAAACCATGATGCGGCCACCATCAGGCAGGCGACGTTCGTTGAGCATGATCCACACACCGTTGCCCAACTCTAGTTCCCAGTTCGCCTTTGGCTTCTCCCAAGCGACGCGGCGGGCAGCGATCCAACCGTCAACGCCGTCTGGATGTTCGGTAAACATCCCAAGCTCATAGCCGTTGCGGATCATGTCGAAGAATTCGCGGCCCTCATAAATTAGGTTGCTCAAATCGGCGCCGCCAGCGGCGTCGCTGAAGATCTGGACGTAGCGGTCGTTGAATAACTCGACGCGATTTTCAGGTCCCACCAAAAGCAAACCATCGGCGATCGTTTCAATTGCTCCGAGTAGCCGACCTTCAATTCGGGCAATTCGTTCCCGTGCATCCCGGATTTCAGTTATGTCGCGCACGGCACCGACAAGCCGAACGACCCGGCCTTCGGCGTTTCGCACACCAACGCCTCGGTCGTGAACCCAACGGTAACCGCCATCACGCGCCCTCTGCCGGTAGTCACATTCAACGGCATCAGTCCCGCCCTTGAAATGGTTAACGATTGCCTTGACATAAGCGTCGTAATCATCCGGATGGATCTGCTCGGCCCATCGTGTCGAAGATGAATTGGCCTCGTCCAAACTGAGTAGATCGTTCAGGTCAGCAGAGACAAACAGAACATCGTTGGTCACGTCCCAATCATAAATTCCATCGCTGGTAGCTTGAGTGACCAACTGGTATCTTTCCTCACTTGCGGCAAGGGCTGCATCCCGTTCAATCTTGGGTGTAATGTCCCGAATTGCGGCCACCATACGCGTCGCGTAGCCGTTAGTATCGCGAATCGAGGTGCCGTGATCCGATACCCAGCGCCACTTTCCGCTGGCTACTTTGAGTCGGTACTCACATTCCCATCGTTTCTTCTTGCCGGATATATGCGCCTCCAACGCTGACAAGTAAGAGGGCAAATCGTCGGGATGAATAATGTCTTGCCATACCCACGTTCTCTCTCCCCTAGGACCGGTCTCAAGCCCTAGGAAAGTCTCAAGTCGTGGGGACGCATAAAACTGGTCGTCGGTAATGTGCCAATCGTAGATTGCCTCTTCCGCAGCGTCTGAAACAAGCGCGTAGCGCTCCTCACTTTCTCGCAATGCTCTTTCTGCTTTTCGTTCGGCGGTGCGGTCCTGGTAGGTGACCATCGTTCCTCCAGAGGCCGTTCTGCGATAGCTGATCGCTAGAATCTGCCCGTCTGCCATCTCATGCTCGAGCGCGCGCTCACCAGAGGCACCAATCTCATTCATTCGATCGGCCACTAGCCGATTAGTTTTGCCCGCGCCAAAATCTCCGCGTTCGGCGTTGAAATGCAGCAAATCTTCTAGACTAACACCACGGCGGCAGAGCTCTTGTGGGTAGCGTCGCATCTCGCGAAATGCGGGGTTGCAGTAAACCAGTCGGAGTGCGTCATCGAATATGCCGACACCAACATCCAGAAGCGCTATACCTTCTTCGTACCTGTCTGCTTGGCTTTTCTGGTCAGCGCCATTCATATCGCGTTCCCCCCCTGGAGAAGAATGACTGAGTCAAAGAGTGGAGTCAAAAAATCAACCGTAGAAGCTTGGTTTTAGAGAACACGAGCTATTGTAGAAAGTTCCTGCAATTCAAAGGGTAACGTAGCTTGCCGCTCCAGAGCTTGCCAAGCCGACCAACCCGTTCCACCAGCCTTTAGGTCACGTGCGTTAGATACGACATCCCCGTAAAGTCCGCTTTGTCCGCTACACAGACGCTCGCCTAGATCTGCACAACGACCGCTTCGAATGCACGATGGCCGCAAAGCGCATGTTTGTGTGCTAAGTCTTCACGCAAGATCATAAACACCCCTGATAACAATGCACACTATGCGAGCTCTCTAATCTGACGTAACCTGCCGAGATGCCAAAGCCTAAGATCAGAAAGCTTGCGGCCATCGTTTCGGTCGATGTCGTTGGTTACTCGCGTCTCATGCAAATTGATGAAGAGGGAACCCTAGCACGGCTTGGAGTGTGCTTCGACGGTATCGTTTCGCGCCGGGTCGCAGCACATGACGGGCGTGTTGTTAAAACAATGGGAGACGGCCTGTTGATTGAGTTTCCAACGGCAGTAGATGCGGTTGCCTGCTCGTTGGAAGTCCAAAAAGTCATCGCGGAACGGGAAGCCGACATAGCCGACGACCTGAAAATAACTCTTCGTACCGGCGTAAACATTGGCGACATTGTTGTCATTGGCGATGACATTTTTGGGGACGGCGTAAATCAGGCGTCACGCCTTCAAGAAATTGCCAAACCAGGTGAGCTTTGTATCTCGGGCAGCGTGTTTGATCAGGTCAAAGACAAAATTGAGCATGCCTTTGTAGATCTCGGTCATCGAAAACTAAAAAACATTGTGCAGCCTGTCCGAGCTTATCGTTCGACTTTGACGGCTGCAGGAGAAGAGACCAAGCCGATTGGCTGGCCGTTCCTCACGGCAGCTAAACGAGAACCAGTCACTGCAGGCGGATGTCTGTGCGGAGCAATTCGCTACCAGGTTTGGTCTCTGCCAGTCGCTGTTGGGTTTTGCCATTGCAGACACTGTCAACTGGCTCTTGGTTCGCCATTGAATGCATGGGCGATTTTCGAGAAGCCAAATGTGACGTTCGAAGGCGAAGAACCGGGCTTGTACGCTTCTTCAAAGCTCTCTGAGCGCGCATTTTGCAGGAATTGCGGGACTAGCATTTATACCGACATCAAAGACATCGGATACTATTCGATCCGTGTGGGGACGCTCGACAATCCAGCTGATTTTCCGCCTGAGCTTCACTATGGCGTCGAAAGTCAAATACCTTGGGTCGACATACATGACGACTTACCCAGAATTAGAACAGAAGAAGATCCGCGGATGTCATCCCGTTGGGTTGCTGTGGGTGAACCAAGCTCCGGACCAACTCCACCTTTTTCAGAGGATCGCGTTGCTAACAGGCTAGAAGGAAAGAAGATTGATCCCGCAAAGGACAGTGAATAACGGCAGGTTTGTCCGCAGAGCGTTCATTCAAACGGAACGCAGTGAGCGACTGCTCTGAGCTGAGAGCAGGCACTAAACAGTTAATCGCTAATGGCGCAAACCCTAGACAACAACACATTTTGTCGCCGCTTTTTGGCTTCCGTCAAATCGTAGGTTGTTCTGGTGCGTCACCCAAAGCCAGCAGCAATAGAATTGCCAACAATGGCGATCCGACCAGACCAATCAAAAACCATATCAAACCGGATCGGTTGCGTTGTCCTGCCATTGTGATCGGAAGGATATAAAGCCAGATCACAAAAACGCCTAAGACGATGAGAAATAACAAACTAACTAACCCGTCCATCGCACATTAGCCTTTCGTTCGATTGCGTTATGTATGGTCTGCCCAACGGCCGTTGCAAGTGTCTCAAAGATGATCCCACAGAAAGCTGAACATCGCGGTCAGATATAGACCGACGATGACATAGGGCCGATAACCGTCATCCACCCATTCTTGAAGCGTTTGGATAAAGCAATGGTTTGACCTGCACCCGGTGTGGTCAACCCCGAAATGCATTCCGACCCAGAAGGCGGTCGCCAATCCGCTAAAAAAGATAAGCGAAGTCCATTTTCTTATGTGTCTGGGTACCTGCATTGCAGCGGTAAAGTTAAGGAATTGGGCAACAGTTTGTCTTTACTTGCCTGAGAACACAATATGAACATACGTCATGCGCAGATGGCCTAGAACAACTCCCTTCGATCTGAAATGCCGGTTGGAGATGCTGCATGAATACCGCAACGCACCATCCCTTTAGTCGCAATGCGGTGAAGTTTTGGAATGGTTAGAACGGCATGGTGTCGAGCCACCAGACCATCCCTTGCCGATCGCACCGGAAATGGGCGGTCCGGTTGGTCACAATTGAGTTTTCGGAAATAGCCTTGCGTCCATCTGGCACAGACCCAGCGTCGAGAATTGGCCTACTTTCCGGCTATCCTTTGTTTGAGGCACCCCGCGCTACCAAACTCCTCTTTCCCTTTGTGCAGCAGGTAACGCGGGTTCTTTGATCCGATCACCTGGTCGACCCGTATCTCTATAACTTCATGAACCCCTAGTCGCGCAAGGTATTGAGCCATTGCTGGCCGTGCTTGGCATTCTTCCATGTGGGCAGGCGGTCAATGTGAATCTGACGGCTGAGTTCTTCAAAGGTCGGGATTTCGCGTTGTGCGTTGAAGCGAGGGTTCAACCCGGCTTTCGCCATTCGCCGGTATTCGAGGGCTCTTTCCCGCGCCTGGTTCAATGTGACCACATCCGCGCCACCCAAACCGAAATCCGTGCGCAGCGGTGCGCCCTTGCGGTTCTTCTGTCCCTTGACTGTTACGCGCACGATCCAGCGCCGTGCACCCGATGGATCAACAACAAGGTACAAGCCAGAACCGTCGCCATGCCGACCTGGGCCGAGATTCTCTACCAGTTTCTTTGTCAGCTTCCCGCTGAGCGCAGCCATGAAAATACCACAAAATATACCACTCAACGAAATAAAATAGGTAGAAGTCAACAAAACTCAAGCTAATACTATGAGATAGAAAGCGCTTATTATTTAATAGAATAGTGCATGGTAGACAGGCCATCCCAATCCACTGAAATAGGTTGGTGGCGGAGACGAAGGGATTCGAACCCTCGAGACGGTTTCCCGCCTACTCCCTTAGCAGGGGAGCGCCTTCGACCACTCGGCCACGTCTCCGCCGGCGGGTATATCCTTGCCTGTCCCCCGGACACAAGGCGATTTTCCGGCGCAGGTGAATTTTTCTGTCCGACTATGGTGCCCAAGTTGCTGACACGGGGTCTGGACGCGAAGGGTATTGAGGAAAAACGAAGCAACGAAAAGGCACAGGCTTTTGCTCAGCCGGCGCGTGCCCTTGCTTTTTGTATATGTTTTAGCGCATATTTGGGGATATTTTGTAAACTTAAAAAAGACTTGCTGGGGCAACAGGGCAGCGGCGCGAAGCGCCAATAAAGATCCTTTTGGGGGAAGGGGCTGCGTTTGACTTGGGTACAAGTGTTTCTTGTTTTTTGTTTTCTTTCGTTCTTGCCGTCGCAACTTTTGGCGAATATCGGCACTGTTATTGAGGTAAAGCAGGGCGCGAAGATCACGCGTTCGGGTGCCTCTGAAACCTTACGAAAAGGAATGGAAGTTTCTCCGGGTGATGCTATCTCTACGGATCGCAACGGGTTGGTTCAGTTGGTTTTTGTAGACGAAACCAAAATCGCCATCGGCCCAAATGCTCAGATGGTTCTTGATGTAACGATGTTGCGTGGCAGGCAAAAAGCCAAAAACTTCACCGTTCAGGCCCTTGGCGGAAGCTTTCGCTTTATTTCGGGGAAAAGCCGAAAGCGCGCCTACAAGATCAAGACCCCAACGGCGACCATGGCGGTGCGTGGTACAATCTTTGATATCTGGGTCGCGTCGAGCGCCCAAAGCGCGATGGTTGTTTTGCAAGGCAATGTTCAGATCTGCAGCGCGGGTGGTTCTTGCCGTGCAACAGGGCGCGTGTGCAGCCTGTTCGCTACGGGGCGAGGTGGCGGTGTCGGACGACCTGTGGATCAGGCGCAATATGATGCGGCTCTGAAGCGAGGCTTCCCGTTCATTCAATCGCAAGCTCAACTGCAAAGCTCTCTGCGCGTTGAAGTCGAAGGTTGCTCAGGCGAGCAAACGGCCCTGAGGAGGGTGCGACCGAAATCCGACTTTAAGCAAGCACCACCGCCACCGCGAGAGCAGGCGAGGCAGGTCAAAAGTGCCGCAAGAACACCGCGGAAAGCCAACCCGCCAGCGCCACCGCAGCCTCAGCCAGTTCAGCCAGAAACTGTCGAAGAGCCGCGAGAAGAACCTCGCGAAGAGCCGCGTGAGGAAAAAAGTGAGGAACGAGAGGGAGAGCCGCGCAAGAGCGAGGCCGATGAATTGCGCGAATCGGGAGCGGAAATACTAGGTAGTGAAGCAATCAGTGAGCCGGGTTAAAGGGAACATCCCGGCAGATGTCTCGGATCGGAGGCGAAGTTGACCCCGAATATCAGAAAACGAAATGCCCGTCGTCTGGCTTTCCAGCTGGTGGGGTTGGGGTTGATACTGTTTGGCTGCTTCATTCGCGTGATGGATCCTTACCCTGTTCGGGCAATGCGCCTGACCTACTTTGATATTCTACAGCGCCTTTCACCTCGTGAATTTACACCGGATTTACCGGTGCGAGTGCTCGATATCGATGAAAAGTCTTTGGCTCGGTCGGGGCAATGGCCATGGCCCCGAACCCAATTGGGAGAGCTGGTAGATCGGTTGAGCGACTACGGCGCCGCTGCGGTTGCCTTTGACATGCTGTTTGCCGAACCTGATCGGTATTCGCCCTCTCGGCTGATCAAAGACCCGGCCCTTGCGGGTGTTTTGAGCCTCAAGGACTCAACCGCGCGATTGGACAACGATCGGGTATTTGCCGAAAAGATGGAGCAGCTTCCCGTCGTTCTTGGTGTAGCTGCTCGGCTCACCGATGGAGGCAAGGGCGTTGTGCCCAAAATGGGCCTGGTCGAAATTGGCGAGCAGCCAAGTGTCGGGCTTTTCTCGACACCCCATTGGACAACGCTCGCCCCACCTCTGGCAGATCATGCTGCGGGGATCGGAGGCGTCAATGTTTCACCATTGGGTGGGTTGGGTGTCGTTCGCAAAGTGCCAGTTCTGTGGTCGGGTCCCGACGGTGTTTTACCCGGTCTCGGACTGGAAGCGCTGAGGGTCGCGCTGGGTGAGCCTGTCTTGTTTGCCGACGGAGCAATGGATGAAGTCGGGATCATGCTGGGTGTTGGCTTGGGGGATTTTACCTTACCGACGACCGAGAACGGTGAGATCTGGGTGCGCTATCGGCGCGATGACCCGCGTCTCTATCTGTCTGCCCATGATGTGATGCAAACGGAGGACGATCCCGCTCTGCGCGATCAGATCGAGGGTCGCATCATTCTGGTCGGTACTTCTGCCGCCGGGCTTTTTGATATGCGCGAGACGGCGTTGGGCGAGTCGGTTCCTGGTGTTTCGATCCACGCGCAGATCATAGAACAGATCCTGCTGGGCGATATGCTGCATCGAACCGATGTAACCTCAGCGTTGGAACTGGTTGCGTTTGTCGCGCTTGGGGTCGTTGTCACGGTGGTTATGTCCAGCTTTGGGGCGGTGGCGTCTTTCATCGCGGGTGGCGTCGCGGCCGCTGCCGTAATGGCAATCAGTTGGATGGCGTTCCAGAATCAGGCTGTGCTGTTTGATGCCACTTTCCCTCTAATCGGGGGGATGGCGAATTTTGGCCTGCTTGTAGGGTATCAGTTCATCTCATCCGAGCGTGAAAAACGGATGATCCGGCAAACCTTCTCGCACTACGTCGCCCCGGAAATTCTGGATGAGCTGGAAAGCAGTGGGCAAAGCCTGCAATTGGGTGGCGAGACGCAGGACATAACGGTGATGTTTTCCGACATAAGGGGATTTACACCCTTGTCCGAGGCCGTGTCGGCCACCGATCTTGTGGCGATCCTGAACGCGTTGTTCTCAGAGATTGGCGATCAGATTTTGGTCGAGCGGGGAACAATAGACAAATTTATCGGTGATGCGGTGATGGCGTTTTGGAACGCGCCCCTGCCGGTGCCCGATCATCCGTTGCGCGCCGCGCAGGCCGCATTGCTGATGCGTCAGGCTCTGGCCAGGTTCAACGCCTCACCCATCATGAAGAACAACCCTCCGATAGCGTTGGCGACCGGGTGCGCAGCAGGTTTCGCCTGTGTCGGAAATATCGGGTCGCAAAAGCGATTCAACTATACCGTTATAGGTGATGTTGTGAACGTCGCTGCGCGTATCGAACAGAACTGTCGTCATGTTGACTATGATATTTTGCTTTCCACCGAGATCCGGCGCAAGGTCGGAGACCGTTTGGCAATGCTGGAAGCCGGCTATATCGACCTGAAAGGAAAAAGCGAGCCGGAAGCTGTCTACATTCTGGTCGGTGATAACAAGACGAAGGGTTCAGCTGAATTTGTTGCGCTGGCAAACGCGCACCAGCAGTTGATTGATGCCATACGCGTCCGTGCACCACGTCAGATAATTCGTGAAATCTGTTCTGAATGTCAAAGCCTTGGACAAAAAGTCGAGCCTGGCCTGTTCCAATTCTATAATGGCGTTCCCAATCGGACGGCAGACTTCCGGTCTAGAGCGTCGGTTGAAAAGCTAGTGTTCAGCCACAACAGCGGTAAGAACATGACAAACCGGAAAGCCAGACGAAAATAGAACGGGTCACTGCAACCGTAGTGCAGCGACCCGCCGTGCCAGGCCC
Source organism: Ruegeria sp. HKCCD7255 (assembly GCF_013031565.1). Taxonomy (NCBI): domain Bacteria; kingdom Pseudomonadati; phylum Pseudomonadota; class Alphaproteobacteria; order Rhodobacterales; family Roseobacteraceae; genus Ruegeria; species Ruegeria sp. HKCCD7255. The sequence goes on from NZ_WQAG01000005.1 coordinate 21,942, forward strand.
GGGTGGCCTGCCTCGCCCCCTCGATTACCTGCTAAAACAAAACCGGTCTAAACTCTCGATATTCTGAGACAGACAACACTTCCTGGCTGGTACAATCCCAGATTGCACGAAATGTGACAGCTCTTCAGTGACGAAGTTCACAGATGGTTAAAATTATTTCTATCGCCAATCGAAAAAGTTTGGACCGGCCTTGCTCAACAGCGTCGCCGCCAGGTGCTGGCCCATTTGGGCGGCGTCTTCGATAGGCCCGCTGATCTGTTCGGAAATCGCTTCTGATCCATCCGGGCGAAGGACTTCGCCACGCAAGGTCAATTGGCCCGCGCGCAGTTCAGCAAGGCCAGCGATTGGGGTTTCGCAAGATCCGTCAAGCCCCTCCAGCAAGCTGCGTTCAGCGTTCAGGCGATATCCTGTTTCGGGGTGGTGGATCGCAGAAAGCATCTCGGCTGCGCGTTTATCGTCTGTACGACGTTCGATCCCGATTGTGCCCTGCGCAATCGCCGGCAGCATTTCGTCGGGCGAGATCGCTGTGGCGGGAAGGTCATCCATCTTTAGTCTGCGCAGCCCGGCCATAGCCAGGAACGTACAATCGGCTACACCATCGGCCAGCTTTTTCAGGCGCGTCTGCACATTGCCACGAAACTCGACAACATTCAGGTCGGGGCGACGGTTCAGCAGTTGCGCCCGGCGGCGCAACGAAGAGGTCCCAACTGTTGCACCGTTGGGCAGATCCTGGATCGCGCCCAAACGCGGTGAGATGAAAGCATCGCGCACATCTTCGCGGGGCAGAAACGTATCCAGTTCCAGACCCTCGGGCTGTTCGACCGGCATATCCTTTGTGGAATGCACGGCGATATCAATGTCGCCGCGCAACATGGCCTCTTCGATTTCCTTGGTGAAAAGACCCTTGTTCCCGATCTCTTTCAACGGCCGGTCCGCATCGATCATCGCGCGGTTGTCACCAGTGGTTTTGATGACCACGATCTCAAAGGCGTCGTCTGGCAGATCAAACGCGGCGCTCAGCCGATCGCGTGTTTCGTGGGCTTGTGCCAGCGCCAGCGGCGAGCCTCGGGTGCCAATTTTCAACGGCGAAGCGGGATCGGGTAGGATCAGTGTCATGGATCAAGCTTTAGTCGCGTCACTTTGCCCTGACAATGGGGCCAGTGCTTGACAAATTGCCACTGAGGCCCGACCCGTGATTTGCAATACTCAGTTCGGGGGCAGGGATGACCAAATCAAAAACGATATTGCGGGCGCTGGCTGGCGAGGTTCAGGATGTGCCCCCGATCTGGATGATGCGACAAGCGGGCCGCTACCTGCCCGAATACCGGGCCACGCGGGCGCAGGCCGGGGATTTTCTGTCGCTGTGTTACAACCCCGAGCTTGCAGCCGAAGTGACCTTGCAGCCAATCCGACGCTACGGCTTTGATGCCGCTATCCTGTTTGCCGATATTCTCCTAGTGCCGCAGGCATTGGGCGCCGACCTTTGGTTCGTCACCGGAGAAGGCCCGCGCCTGTCCACGATCACGCAGCAATCCGAATTTGATGCTCTGAAACCGGTCGATGAGATCCACGCAACCCTGTCGCCCGTCTATGAAACGGTGCGCATTTTGGCGTCTGAGTTGCCGACTGAGACCACGCTGATCGGTTTTGCCGGGGCACCATGGACCGTGGCGACCTATATGATCGCGGGGCGCGGCACACCGGATCAGGGGCCTGCCCATGCGTTGCGTGAAGAAAACGTTGCTCTGTTCGAGGCTTTGCTGGATCGGATCACAGCAGCTACGATCGAATATCTCTCGGCGCAGATCGAGGCAGGTGCCGAGGTGGTCAAAATCTTTGACAGCTGGGCCGGATCACTCAAGGGTGACGATTTCCGCAAATATGCGGTCGAGCCCTGCCGGGTGATCACACAGGCGATCAAGGCGCGGCATCCAGGGGTGCCGGTGATCGGCTTCCCGCGTGAGGCGGGTGAAGGCTATGTGAGCTTTGCCAGAACCACGGGTGTGGATTGTGTGGCGCTGGACAATTCCGTGTCGCCTGAATGGGCGGCGGAACATGTGCAGGTCGATGGCTGCGTGCAGGGCAATCTGGCCTCTCACCATATGGTGACGGGCGGTCAGGCCCTGGTGGACGAGACGCGCCACATTGTTGAGGCGTTTGGCAAGGGCCCGCATATTTTCAACTTGGGTCACGGGATCACGCCGGATGCGGATCCTGACAATGTACAGCTGATGATCGACACCGTGCGCGGCAGCTAGACAAAAGGGAAGGGGCCAGCCTGTTTTTGGTCTTTGGTCCTCTCAATCCCCGGGAGTTGAGAGGCCAGATGAAGAGGCGGATCGTTCCTTTTCTTCAAGCTCTGCCAGAATCTCGGCAGAGTGTGCACCACGGGTCGGGCTGGGTTTGAGATGCCAGTCATAGGTTGAAAAGCGCGGGGCCGCGGCGGCTTGTGGGACGCCGTTTTCAGTCATCCAGGTCTGACGCGTCTGGTTCATCGGGTGCGCTTGGGCTTCGCGCGGGCTGAGAACAGGGGCGACGCAAGCATCGGTTCCCTCAAACAGATCTGCCCAGTGGTCGCGGGGTTTGGTGGCGAAAAGCCGAGTTAGGCGCGCGCTCTGATCAGGCCAAAGGGTGCGGTCGTACTGAGCGGTGAAATCCGGGTCGTTGGACAGGTTCAAAACCTCTAGAAAACAGGCATAGAATTTGGGCTCGAGGCATTGGACGGACAGGAAGCCACCGTCGGCGCATCGGTAGCATCGGCTCCAATGGGGACCGTCCAGAAGGCTTTCACCGCGGGTTTCAGACAGGTTGCCGCTTTGCGCCAAACTCATCAGTAGATTCATCATATGGGCAGAACCGTCATAGATTGCGGCATCGACCACCGTACCTTGTCCGGTTTTTTGGGCCTGTACGAGTCCGGCGAGGATGCCTGCGACAAGGTACATCGCACCGCCTCCGATATCGCCGACCAGGGTTGGTGGGGTTTGGGGGATTTGCCCGGGCTGCGACCCGTACCACAGCGCCCCCGAGAGCGCGATATAGTTCAGGTCATGCCCTGCGCGCTCAGATAAAGGGCTGTCTTGTCCCCAGCCCGTCATGCGCCCATAGACCAGTTTCGGGTTTATCTTCATGCACGCGGCAGGTCCGAGCCCCAGCTTTTCCATCACACCGGGGCGGAACCCTTCGATTAGCGAATCTGCGGTTGCGATCAGGCGTCTGGCGATTGCAAGATCGTCAGGGCTCTTGAGGTCGAGCGCAATCGACCGTTTGCCGCGATCCAGAATGTGCTGGTCGGTCAGGCCAGCCGCGTTGGTGCCGCCCTTGCGGTGGATGGTAATGACGTCGGCGCCCATATCAGCCAGTTGCATCGCAGCGAATGGACCCGGACCCAAGGCCTCAATCTCGATCACACGTATACCGTTCAGCATTCTCGTCCTCCCAGCTGTCAGGCTGGGCGCTGAGGCAGGGTTTGACAAGGGGAGGCTTGCGGTCGTGTTGGGTCTCGGGCTCGACATGGATCATTTTGGCCTGTTCCGTCCGAGACCTTCGCGATAGGGTCCGGGCCAGAACGAGGGAAGACATGGCAACAATTCTGTCCATCAAGGACCTGCGGAAATCTTACGACGATGGTTTCCAAGCACTGAAAGGTGTGTCACTGGATATCGAAGAAGGTGAAATCCTTGCTTTGCTTGGACCAAACGGTGCTGGTAAAACAACCCTGATCTCAACAGTTTGCGGTATAACAACACCCACATCAGGTACCGTTACGGTCGGCGGGTATGATATCGAAAACGACTTTCGCGCAGCGCGCAAGATGATCGGTCTGGTGCCGCAGGAAATCGCGCTTGAACCTTTTGAAAAGGTCTCGAATACGGTGCGCTTTTCGCGTGGGTTGTTTGGCCATGGCCGAGATGATGCTCGGATCGAAGAAATTCTGACCAAACTCTCCCTGTGGGACAAACGCAAGAACGCGATCAAGGAATTGTCGGGGGGTATGAAGCGCCGGGTGCTGATCGCCAAGGCGCTGTCGCATGAGCCTCGGGTCTTGTTTCTGGACGAACCAACAGCGGGCGTGGATGTCGAACTGCGCAAGGACATGTGGGAGATCGTGGCCGAGCTGAAGCAAAGCGGCGTCACTATCATTTTGACGACTCATTACATCGAAGAGGCTGAGGCGATCGCAGATCGTATAGGGGTCATCGACAAAGGTGAGCTGTTGTTGGTGCAGGACAAAAACAGCCTCATGGCTCAGATGGGGAAAAAACAGATCGAGGTTATGTTAACCGAAGCGATCTCGGCAATTCCCGAAAGCCTGGCCACGCATGACCTGGTGTTGAGCCCAGCAGGGGATGCGCTGATCTATACCTACGACACAAATGCCGAGCGCACGGGGATCACCACCCTGTTGAATGATGTGGCGCAAGCAGGCCTGGTGCTACGGGATGTGCAAACTCGGCAATCCAGCCTTGAAGAGATCTTTGTGAACCTCGTCTCGGGAGAGGCAGCATGAACTGGTCCGCAATTGCTGCCATTTACCGTTTTGAAATGACACGGTTCTTTCGGACATTGGCGCAGAGCTTCATTTCCCCCGTACTCTCGACGTCGCTTTATTTTGTTGTCTTCGGCACCGCAATCGGAAGCCGGATCGAGCAGGTGGAAGGCGTGTCTTACGGGGCTTTCATCGTGCCCGGGCTGATCATGTTGTCCGTGGTGACGCTCTCGATCTCGAACGCGTCTTTTGGGATCTATTTCCCAAAGTTCCTGGGGACGATCTATGAGCTGCTTTCGGCCCCGGTGAATTTCATCGAGATCGTGATCGGCTATGTCGGCGCGGCGGCCACCAAGGCGCTTTTTGTTGGGGTCGTTATTCTGGTGACGGCCACGTTCTTTGTGGAAATAAGGGTCGAGCATCCCATCGCCATGGTAACCTTTTTGGTGCTGACCTGTCTCAGTTTCTCATTGCTGGGGTTCATTGTCGGGATCTGGGCCAGCAATTTCGAACAGATGTCTCTGGTTCCGCAGTTGGTTGTGACACCGCTGGTGTTCCTCGGCGGGACATTTTATTCGATTTCAATGCTTCCACCAGTTTGGCAGACGATCACCCTGTTCAACCCGGTAGTCTACCTGGTTTCCGGCTTTCGCTGGTCGTTCTATGGGTTGGCGGATGTACCGATTGTGTTCAGCCTTCTGGCGATCCTTGGGTTCACGGGTCTGTGCCTTGGCATCATAGGCTGGATCTTCAAAACAGGCTGGCGTATCCGCAGTTGAGCGTTGCATTTTTACCCATGATGAGTGCTATTTTTCTTGAGGGGGTGAATATGCCAGCGGCGTTCCCTTGTTTAAGGACTTGGGGCACTCTACATCGGCACCCATGACGTTCAGCCTGCCATTTCTCAAAAAACAGCCCTGCGTGGCCGTGGTTCGTTTGTCCGGTGCCATCGGAATGGCTGGCCGCAATTCGATGAGTGATGCTTCGCTTGCGCCGGTTTTGGAAAAGGCGTTTCGCAAGGGCAAGCCCGCTGCTGTGGCGCTTGAAGTGAACTCTCCGGGCGGATCGCCTGTGCAAAGTTCTTTGATCGGGGCGCGGATTCGGCGCTTGTCGGAAGAGTTGGATGTGCCCGTCATTGCGTTTGTAGAAGATGTGGCCGCCTCGGGCGGGTATTGGCTGGCCGCGGCCGCTGATGAGATCTGGGCGGATGACAGCTCGGTCCTAGGATCGATCGGGGTGATTTCGTCGGGCTTTGGGGCCCATGTTTTTCTGGCGCGTCAGGGGTTTGAACGCCGGGTGCATACGGCAGGCAAATCCAAATCGATGCTCGATCCCTTTGCGCCTGAAAAGAAAGAGGATGTCGCACGTCTGACCGGTTTGCTGAATGACATCCACGGCAACTTCATCGACCACGTCAAGGCGCGGCGCGGGGATAAGCTGGACCAAAGCGCGGAACTTTTTACCGGCGAGGTCTGGCTGGCGCGGCGGGCGCAGGAACTGGGTTTGATCGACGGGATTGGTCATTTGAAACCCAAGATGCAGGAACGTTTCGGCGATAAGGTCAAGTTCCGCCGCTATGGGCAGCGCAAGCCGCTTTGGTCTCGTTTGGGTGCGTCGCTGGCACAAGACGCGATAGCAGGCCTTGAGGAGCGGGCGGCCTACGCGCGTTTCGGTTTGTGACGTGATCATCAAGGCGGTCACCTTTTTCTTGATTGGCATGGGCGTGTTGGCGATGTTCGGCGAGCTACGGTTTCCGGGGCAAAAGCGGCTGAGCACTGCCAAATGCCCTCGATGCGGTCGGTTTCGAATTGGCAAAGGCCCCTGCGCCTGTGAAAAGGGAGGCCGCGGATGACGGCGTGGCTGTTTTCGGGCCTTGGGCTGTTGATCCTGTTGTTGGCAGGAGACGCGCTGGTGCGCGGCGCGGTGAATCTGAGCCTGCGCCTTGGAGTGCCTGCGCTGATTGTCAGCCTGACGATCGTAGCCTTCGGGACATCTGCACCAGAGCTGTTGATCGCGATCAGTGCGGTTCAGGAAAACGCGCCCGGCATTGCTTTGGGCAATGTGGTGGGCTCGAACACCGCGAATATCCTTCTTGTATTGGGCCTGCCGGCCTTGTTGGCGACGCTGCACACCAGTGAGTGCGACAGTCGCAAGAACTATGTGTTCATGTTGCTTGCGACGGTACTGTTCATTGCTCTGGCATTTTGTGGCGTGTTTACGCTGCTTAGCGGCGCGGTTTTGCTGCTGGCCTTGGGGCTGGTGCTGGCAAACGCCTTTCGCGAAGCTCATGCCCATCGCAAAGCCTGTGGCGAAGCCTGCGCCGATGATGATGAGTTGGAAGGTCTGGATGAGGCCGATCCAAATATGCCCTATTGGAAGCTGTCGGTTTATTTGGTTCTGGGTCTGATCGGTTTGCCCGTCGGGGCGCATCTGTTGGTGGAAAACGCCACCGTGATCGCCCGGGTGTATGGTGTCAGCGAGACTGTGATTGGCCTGACCTTGGTTGCAATCGGTACGTCACTGCCCGAATTGGCGACAACGGTCATGGCCGCTTTGCGTCGTCAGGCGGATGTGGCGTTGGGCAATGTCATCGGCTCGAACATGTTCAACCTGCTGGCCATTATCGGCATTGCAACGCTGTTTGGTCGGATCCCGGTGGACCCAGAATTCTTGCACTTTGACCTTTGGGTCATGCTTGGGGCCTCGCTTCTGTTGCTGCCCTTTGTGTTCTTCAAACAAGATATCACACGCACTTGGGGCTTGGTTCTGACCGCGCTATATGCAGGCTATATCGTTATCCTTCTAGCCTGATTACGGAGATCTGCGATGACCCGAGCATTGGTGACTGGCGCGGGAAAACGGCTCGGTCGGGCCATGGCGCTCTATTTGGCGCGTCGAGGAATGGATGTGGCGGTCCACTATGCAACATCTGCGGACGAGGCGTACGAAACCGTTGCTGAAATCCGAGCATTGGGTCGATCATCAACTGCCTTGCAGGCGGATCTTTTGGATGAGGGACAGATCGCTCAGTTGCTGCCGCAAGCGTCCGAAGCCCTGGGCGGTCCAATCACCTGTTTGGTGAACAACGCATCGATCTTTGAGTACGACAATATTCAGACCGCGACGCGTGAAAGCTGGGACCGGCACATCGACAGCAACTTGCGCGCCCCTTTCGTGCTGACACAGGCAATGGCCCGGCAAGGGCTGAAGCCGGAAACAGATGAGATGAACGAGCCGGTGGCAACCGGTCTTATCGTCAACATGGTCGACATGCGTGTTCGTAAGTTGACGCCCGAATTCATGACCTACACCATTGCCAAAATGGGGCTGTGGGCGCTGACCCGTACGTCTGCGCAGGCCCTGACACCAGCCATTCGGGTCAATGCAATCGGTCCGGGCCCAACCTTGCAAGGCCACCGACAGAGCGAGATCCATTTCAAGTCGCAGCGCGAAAATACGATCCTCGAGCGTGGAGCGAATCCCTCGGACATAACCGCTGCGCTGGGCTATTTTCTGGACGCTCCGGCAGTCACAGGACAGCTTATTTGCGTGGACGGAGGCCAGCATCTAGGCTGGCGAACTCCGGATGTCATGGGTGTCGAATAGCGTTTCGGGATCGAAGTTTTGCACCGCTCTCGGTTCTGTTACAAACGCGTTACAAATTTGTCTTTTTTTTCATACACTTGTTCGGAATGCGAAAAAGTTTTGCATTAAATCAATGACTTAAATTTTTGCTTATTTTTTGGGCAAATCGGCGAACAGGTCATAAATCAAGGGAAAATCCCAAAGCTCACAAAGTTATCTGCACACTTATCCACAGAAGTCGTGGATTTGTTTACTCTTGATCTAAACGGCACAAGATTGCAGCCACATGCAGAGAATCATATCCCAGTAACATGACTACCCAGAGCGATTCCCCCCAGACCGGCTATGCCCGCATTCAGCGTTATGTGAAAACCCTGGACAGCTCGCCCGGTGTGTACCGAATGCTGGATGCCGACAGCCGGGTTCTTTACGTTGGCAAGGCGCGCAATCTGAAGGCTCGGGTGTCGAATTACACGCGGCCCGGTCATTCAGGGCGGATCGAAAAGATGATCGCTGCGACCGCATCGATGATGTTTCTCACTACCCGGACCGAGACCGAGGCGCTGCTGCTGGAACAGAACCTGATCAAGCAGCTCAAGCCGAAATACAACGTGCTGCTGCGGGATGACAAAAGCTTCCCCAACATACTGGTTGCCAAGGATCACGCCTTCCCACAGATCAAGAAACATCGCGGCGCCAAGAAGGAAAAGGGTGCCTATTTCGGTCCCTTCGCCAGCGCAGGTGCGGTGAACCGGACGCTGAACCAGTTGCAAAAGGCATTCCTGCTACGCAACTGCTCGGATTCCATGTTCGACAGCCGCACGCGGCCGTGCTTGCTCTATCAGATCAAACGCTGTTCAGGGCCCTGTGTTGGGCTGATCTCGGAGGAGGATTACCGTGAAAGCGTCCGCGATGCGGAACGGTTCCTGTCGGGCCGGTCGACCAAGGTACAAGAGGATCTGGCCGAGCAGATGATGGTTGCATCTGAGGCGATGGAGTTCGAGCGCGCGGCAGGTTTGCGCGACCGGATCCGTGCGCTGACGCAAGTGCAGACCAGCCAGGGCATCAATCCGCGCGGCGTGGCCGAGGCGGATGTGATCGGGCTCTATATGGACAGTGGACAGGCCTGCGTTCAGGTCTTCTTTATCCGCGCCAATCAGAACTGGGGGAACAAGGATTTCTATCCGCGCGTCGGGCCGGATGTGTCACCTGCCGAAGTGATGGAGGCCTTCCTTGGCCAGTTCTACGACGACAAGGAGCTGCCGCGGCAATTGATCCTGTCAGACGGGATCGAAAACGCAGATCTGATGCAAGACGCGCTGAGCGAAAAAGCCGGACGCAAGGTCGAGATCCTCGTGCCGCAACGTGGCGAGAAACAGGAACTGGTGGCTGGTGCTCTGCGCAACGCGCGCGAGTCTCTGGCGCGGCGCATGTCGGAAAGTGCGACGCAGGCCAAGCTGCTGCGCGGGGTGGCCGAGGCCTTTGACCTCGACAGCCCGCCAAGCCGGATCGAAGTGTATGACAACTCGCACATCCAAGGCACCAACGCGGTGGGCGGTATGATCGTGGCAGGCCCCGAAGGGTTCATGAAAAACGCCTATCGCAAATTCAACATCCGGGGCGATGACCTGACACCGGGCGACGATTTCGGCATGATGAAAGAGGTTCTGACCCGCCGATTCACGCGCCTTCAAAAGGAGGACCCGGATCGCGACAAGGGGCTGTGGCCCGATCTGTTGCTGATCGACGGTGGGGCCGGTCAGGTCAGTGCCGTGCATGAGATCATGGTGGAGCATGGCATCGAAGACATCCCAATGATCGGCGTAGCCAAAGGCATCGACCGAGATCACGGCAAAGAGGAATTCCACCGCATTGGTCAGCGACCCTTTGCGTTGAAACGCAATGATCCGGTGTTGTATTTCGTTCAGCGCCTGCGGGACGAAGCCCATAGGTTCGCCATCGGCACCCACCGCGCCAAGCGCGCAAAGGCAGTTGGGGCGACACCGTTAGACGAAATCCCGGGCGTCGGCGCGGCGCGCAAACGCGCTCTGCTGGCGCATTTCGGAAGCGCCAAGGCGGTCAGCCGGGCCAATCTGGCAGATCTGAAAGCGGTCGAGGGGATATCAGCCGGGCTGGCGCAGAAGGTTTACGACTTTTTCCATGAAAAGGGCTAGGCGCGCCGCCCGCGCCAAAGGATGTAAAGCCCCGATGCGACAATCAAACCGCTGCCCAGCCACATGGTTTGGTCCAGCCGTTCACCAAAGAAGATCACGCCCAACGCGACGCCAAACAAAAGTCGGGAATAGCGAAAGGGTGTCACTGCAGAAACTTCACCCGTGCGCATCGCTTTCATCAAAGATGAATATGCGACCGTGCCAAGACCAACGGCACAGGCCAGAGATATGCTGGTATAGATCTCTAACGGTGCGGCTGGCACCTGTTCCCAGAAGCGAAAGGCAAACCCTGCGATGATGACGCAGACAAAACCGTAAAACCCCAGCACCTCGGTTCCCAGGCTGGCTGGTGCTGCACGGCTGGCCAGATCTCGTCCGGCAAAGCCCAACATTCCCAGGACGGCCAGCAACGACAACAAGGTGAAACTGTCGCCGGTTGGCTGGATGATGACAACGACACCGATAAGGCCAACGAAAATGGCGCTCCACCGTCGCCAACCAACGGTTTCGCCAAACAACAGCGCCGCGCTTGCAACAACGACAAGCGGTGTGGCCTGCAGGATTACGGTGGCCGAGGATAGCGGCGTTAGTGTTATGGCCAGCACGTAGAACAGCCGACCTAAAATCTCGAACACGGCGCGAATTTTCATAGCGGGTGACATCACATCTGATTGGAACAACCGCGTCCCGCGCGCACCGGCAACACATGCAAAAATGACCGCTCCACCTGTGCCGAATAACACCAGGATTTGCCAGATCGGCAGCGCGGTCGCGGCTGCTTTGAGGAATGCGTCTTCCAAAGCAAAGCAGGCCATCGCGCCAATCATCCACGCACTGCCGATCAGGTTTGAGCGCGCGTCGGTCTGAATATTGGGGGTCATGTTCAACGGTTTTGCCTTGCCACCAGTTCGACGGCAATCTGACGCCAATTCGATCCGACGCCAAGGGGCAAATGGATGTGCTTGGCCGTTCCGGCAGCATGGACCAAGCGTCTGGGATTGGTGCAGATTTTTGCTTGCGTGGCTTTCCTGTCTTATCCCGCCGATGTAGAGTTCGCCCTATGAAGTGGAACTTGCCGAATATCCTGACCGTTTTGCGTTTGCTGGCCGCGCCCGGTCTGGCAGTGATGTTTTTGTATTTCACTCGGCCTTATGCCGATTGGTTCGCTCTGATCCTGTTTCTGACTGCCGCGATCACCGATTGGTTTGATGGATATCTTGCGCGGGCGTGGAAACAGGAAACCAAGATCGGCGCCATGCTGGACCCTATTGCCGACAAAGCCATGGTGGTCATCGCGCTGATGATCATCGTTGGCTATTCGCAAGACAGCTGGACCCCATGGCTGGTTCTGCCCGCGACAGTGATCCTGTTTCGTGAGGTCTTTGTCTCGGGCCTGCGGGAATATCTGGGGGATGTGGCGGGCACGCTGAAGGTCACGAAATTGGCAAAATGGAAAACCACCACGCAGATGGTAGCCATCGCTGTGCTATTCTCGCAGGGCATTTTTGAACATTACGCAGTTATGGCCAGCTTTGGTATGGATGCTGCTCTGGTCGAACAGGTTCTGTCTGGTCAGGTTGAGGATGTGAACGGATTGCGTTGGAACGCCAACGGCATGTATTGGTCGGGCCAGATCGGTCTGTGGCTGCTCTTACTGGCGGCAGCTCTGACATTGATCACCGGCTATGATTACCTACGTAAGGCCTTGCCGCATCTGAAGGAGAGCTAGGGATGGACGTGCTGTATTTTGCCTGGGTACGCGAACGGATCGGCCTGCCGAAAGAACGTATCGAAACACAGGCAGCCACGGTAGGTGATCTGGTGGCTGAACTCAGCGCCCGCGAAGATCGCTATGCTGCGGCCTTTGCCGATCTTTCGGCCCTGCGTGTGGCACTGGATCAGGAATTGTCGGACTTTGATGCACCCCTGGCTGGCGTCCGCGAGGTTGCGTTCTTCCCACCCATGACGGGCGGTTGATCTGATGCGTATCGCGGTTCAGGAAGCCCCGTTCGATCTGGGGACCGAGGCAAATGCCTTCGCCGCGGGCGATAACGCCAACGGAGCCATCGTGACCTTCACCGGCGTGGTGCGTGATCTGGCCTCAGGTGACCTGGATGTGATGGAAATCGAGCACTATCCCGGCATGACCGAACGCGCGCTGACCAAGATTGCTGAGGATGCGATGGCGCGGTGGTCTTTGGGGGATGTTCTGATCATCCACCGCCACGGACGACTGGCCCCAGGTGACCGAATCATGATGGTCGCGACAGCCTCACCCCACCGCAAGGACGCGTTTGAGGCGGCAGAGTTCCTGATGGATTACCTCAAATCCCGCGCACCGTTCTGGAAAAAGGAAATCACACGCGCAGGCGCTGAATGGGTCGCCGCCAAAGACGAGGACGAAGACGCGCTGAGCCGGTGGTAGACGCGGTCAATCCGCGTTGTTCAGACGTTCGCGCAGTTCTTCGGCCTCTTGGCGTGTAGTACGCAGGCCTTCCATGGCGGCGGCCAGTTCGGCTTCGACCTGGCTGAGCTGGTTGGACAGTTCCGCCTCGCGTTGTTGCAAATACGTGATCGCCTGATCGCGGGTTTCTTCGGCTTCGTGCAACTCTTGGCTCATGCGGTCCAGATCGGCCACGTCGCTTTGCCGGACGCGGGACAGGCGGTGGGCCAGCCAGTTGGCGAACCAACCCATGCAAAAGGCGGCAAACAGGATGACGGCGGTGGCGATGATGAATTCTTGGCGGTTCACTTACTGGTCTCCTGCATCCGGTTCCGCGCCTTCGTCTGCGTCCTCAGGGGCGTCCGTATCTGCCTCCATCGCCTCAAGCGCGGTTTTGGTCGGTTCGATGGGTTCGGGGCGGATCAACCGGAATTCGATCCGCCGGTTCTCTTCCCGCCCTTCCTCGGTGTCATTATCGGCGATGGGCTGGGTTTCCCCATATCCGACCGCAGAATAGCTGGAGGTCGGGATACGCCGCCCGCGCAACTCGTTCAGGATCGATTGCGCCCGGGCCTGGCTGAGCTGTTGGTTCATCTCTTCCCGGCCCTGACTGTCGGTATGGCCCTGAATTTCCAACCGGATCGGGCCGCATTCGCGCAGGATATCCGCAATCTGATTAACGGTATCGCGCGAGGTTTCGGAAATGGTGGCCGATCCCGGTTCAAAGGCGATCTTCGCACCAGTCTGAACTTCGGCGATCTGTGCTTCACAGAGCTCGGGGTCGGGCAGAGCGTCTTCGGGCTTTGGCGGCTCGACATAGGTGATCGACAGGGTGAAGTCCTGAGCATCGCCCAGTTTTTCCGAAAGCAGGCCCGCGATTCGTGCTCGGGCTCCTTGGTCGTGGGTTATGCCGGATAGATCCAGGGTGTCGGGCGTCACCGTCAGCGCACCGTTATTCAATTGAGCCAATGCCTCAAGCCCGGCCAATACACGGATGGGCCAGTCTGGCGGCAAATCAGGTGCGATGCGGGTGGCCGTATGGACCTGTTCAAAGCCAAAGGCTGCGCGCGCAAAGCTGTCGGTCATGTCGCGCAGGGTTTCATCACCGACCCGACCGCGCAGTTGAACCAGGCCTTCGGGGCTGCGCGTGGCGGAAAACTCGGGTGGGCCGACTTGCTCTTCGACCTCGGGCTCGGGAAGAACGGCATGCAGGGCAAAGACCGATGGCAGCGCGTTTTCCAGCTCGCCCACCACGCGGTCGAACTGGGCGGGGTTTGTGCCCTTGGCTGCGATCAGGGTGATGTCAGCGTCGGACAGGGTGACCGAGCCCCGCCCCAGTTCTTTCACCGCGTTTATGCTTTGCACGCTGGCCAAGGCCCAATTGGGCGAGGGCACGCCCAGCCCGATCGTGCAGCTATAGGTTTCATCCATACCCGCGGTTTGCGCTGCCTGAACAATCGCATCGCGCGCAACCTCATCCTGGGCCGAACAGGCGTCGAACCTTGCGCCATTGTCGTCGATCAGAAAGCGAAGGGTGAAAGGCGTAATGACAGGGCGTGGAGCCGAGATTGACAGGCCAAGCCGCAAGCTGGGCGGCGCGGCACGTGTGAGTTCCTGTTCAAGCCGGTCCTTCTCGCGTTGGCTTTCTGCAATCGCGGTGATCCTGACCAGACCGGGGCTGGCCGAAATCTTGGCACGCGGCAAACGGATCAGGGATGAAACCGCATAGTCGATGGCCTCGTCCCAGCCTTTGGGCACCGGATAGTCAGCGCTTTCCATAAGGTCGGACACGGATGTGCCGGGGGCCACCGCATTCAGCCGTTCGACCAGATCGCCACGCGCCATAGCACCGGGGACAAGCCCGATGATCGAGATGCCGCTGTCATTGCGCAGGATCTCGGCGGAAAAGCGTGGCGGGGTCAGATCGGCAGTGGGTTCGACTTCCATTTCGTCTATGACGCGCGAAGTGTCGACCTCGCGCCCTGCAGAAGTCAGGGCGGCAAAACGGGTTGCTTCATCGGGGGCGGTCCCGGTCAGAACAACGCGCAACCCGTCAGATTGCACCTCGGCCCAATCGTGACCGTCCAGGTTCAGGGCGCGACGAACGACAAATTCGGATTCTTCCTCGATCTTGGTGACCGCGTATCCGGCCCCGACATATGACAGAGCCGCGGATAGCGCGAATATCACAATCGCAACGATGAAATACGGCAGTCGCATGTGATGAACCGAGTCTCCCCCTAATGGATGGACCGCACTCATATATCCACGCGCGTCGGGGTGCAATCAAAGCAGCAGGGCGATGCAGAATAAGATCAGCGGAATTAGGCCGGTGTCGCGATTGGCGCGAAACAGTTGCAGCAGTTTGTCGTTGTCTTCGATGTCCAGGCCGCGCAATTGCCAGGCCAGATGCCAGCCCATGGCCCAAGGCCCGGCCAGCGCCAAAAACAGGGCCGGACCCGAAGCCACGTTCAACCCTGCATCAATGACCGCCAGCGCCATACAGGTCACCGTGGCCACCAGAAAGTACTTGAGCCACTTGGCGGTATCCGTTCCGAACAGGCGTGCGGTGGATTTGATGCCGACAAGCTCATCATCTTCGGCGTCCTGATGGGCATAGATCGTGTCGTAGAACAGTGTCCAGGCGATGCCCGACAGATACAGCATGATCGCCGGGGATCCGACCGTTCCGGTATGCGCCGCCCAGGCCAACAACGCGCCCCAATTGAAGGCCAGGCCCAAAAACACCTGCGGCCACCAGGTAAAGCGTTTGGCAAACGGATAGAGCGTAACCGGCAACAGGGACAGCACGCCCATGGCAATGGCGGCCTGATTGAATGTGAGCAATACACCCAGCGCCAGCAGACATTGCAGCACCATCCAGATCACCGCCTGACGTACACTCACCTGCCCCGAAGGGATGGGACGCGACCGTGTGCGTTCGACCTGTCCGTCAAACTCGCGGTCAGTGATATCGTTCCAGGTACAGCCCGCGCCGCGCATCAGGAAGGCTCCGATGGCGCAGCCAATGGCGATCCAGATGTCCTCGAACCGTGCCGCGCCGTCGCTGAGAATGGCCAGTGCCAAGCCCCACCAGCATGGGATCAGCAGCAGCCAGGTGCCGATCGGCCGGTCCGCCCGGCTGAGCCGCAGATAGGGGCGGCTGAACGCAGGGGCGTATCGGTCAACCCAATTGTCGGGCACCGCATCAGCGACTTGACCATCTGGTGTTGGGGCATTGCCTTGCATATGTAAGGCCTCATGAGTGCAAAAGTCAGACTGTATGTAGATCAGCCACTTGGGGCAGGGCAATCCGTTCCTTTGTCGCGTGACCAGGCGCATTACCTGTTTGGGGTGATGCGTCTGACCGTGGGTGCCTCGGTTTCGGTGTTCAACGGAAAAGACGGTGAATGGCTGACCGAGGTTGCCGAGGCTGGAAAGCGCGCTGGCCTTTTGACGTGCCAAACGCAAACCAAGCCGCTGCAATTGCCACCGGATCTTTGGTTTCTGTTTGCGCCGATCAAGAAAGCGCGCACCGATTTTATCGTTGAAAAAGCGGCGGAAATGGGCGCTGCGCGCATCCTGCCCGTACAGACTGAGTTCACCAATTCGGAACGCATCCGCCAAGATCGCTTGCAAGCGCACGCGGTTGAAGCTGCCGAGCAATGCGGTGGCACCTATGTGCCCGAAGTGGCTGCGCTGGAACGGTTGGATCGCCTTCTTGACACATGGCCCGCAGGCCGCCAGTTGATGTTCTGCGATGAGGCCGAGGTGGGCTCGGCCCTAAGCCTCGCCGCGCGCGAGAAAGGCCAGCCCTGGGCCATTCTGATCGGGCCGGAAGGCGGGTTTTCCGACCGCGAACGCTCGCGGCTGACCGGCTTGCCTTTTGCTCATGTGGTCAGTCTGGGCCCGCGCATCCTACGCGCTGACACAGCCGCTGTGGCGGCGATGACCTTGTGGCAGCAGGCTTTGGGAGATTGGGCATGATCCGCGAAGCAGTACCCGCGGATGCACCTGCGCTTGAAGATTACCTATCGCAGTATCCCGAGACGTCGATGTTTCTGCGCAGCAACCTGTCGCAGCACGGGGTCGGGTTTGGTGCCTCTGAACACTCCTCCCGGTATTTCCTTTGGGGCACGGATCAGATCGAAGGTGTCTTTGGCTTGACCAAAAAGGGTTATCTGATGGTTCAGCTGCCCGGATGTGAGCCCGAAGCCGCTGCGGGTTTTGCCAAGGCGATTGCGGGCGAAACGGTGTTGGGCATGACCGGAGTGGCACCACAGGTTCAGCTTACACTCGACGCATTGGGTCTTGGTGGCGCGGATTATCGATTGTTCGATGACGAGCCGCTCTATCGGATTGACCTTCAGACGGCGCCAGATTGCGCAGCTCCGGCGCGGACTCTGATACCGACAGATGCACCTTTGATCGAAGCATGGTTCGCCGACTATTTTGCCGATACGGGGCAGGCGCATGGGGAGGAGGCACAGACCATGGCCGTGGCTCGGTTCCAATCCGAATTGCAAGGGCAGCGTACCATCGTTCTTTTGGAGCAGGACAAGCCGGTTGCAATGGCGGCGGTCAACGCATCTGTCGCAGATCAAATCCAGGTTGGCGGAGTATTTGTGCCGCGCCACGACAGGACACGTGGATTGGGCCGTCAGGTCACGCTTGCCCTGATGAAAAGGGCCCGATCCCAGGGTGCGCGCTGGGCTATATTGTTTGCCAACAACCCGCCCGCTGCCCGCGTCTATGAGGCAATCGGGTTTCAGCAGGTGGGCTGGTACCGGATTGCCCTGTTGCAGAATCCAGAACAGGTGATGACATGAGTTTTATTCGACCCGAAGCTAAAATGGCCTTGTGGCGCTGGCGCGAAGTTCTGGCAGCCGGGGTTGTACTGATCGTTGGCCTCAGCTGGATTTCCGGTCCCGGTGGTTTGCTGGGTTGGTTGGGCTGGGTCTTGGTTGCGGTTGCGATTGCTCTTGCAGTCATCGGTTTTCAACGCGTGCGCTTTCGCACCGGTGCCGGTGGGCCGGGCGTTGTCACAATAGATGAAGGCCAGATCACCTATCTGGGTCCGCTCAACGGAGGCATCATCGCAGCACGCGAAATCGAACGGTTGGCGCTGGATCCCACCTTCAGCCCGGCCCATTGGATTCTCGAACAAGACGGTCAGCCGACGGTTCACATTCCTGTGAATGCTGAAGGGGCCGAAGCTCTGTTCGATGTGTTTTCCAGCCTGCCGGGGCTGAAAACCGAGCAAATGTTGTCGGAATTGAACGGCGGCGCGTTGCATCCGGTGATCATTTGGGAACGCAGGTCCTCGCGCCCACCCCATTTGACCCTCCATTGACACTTGGTTCATTTGAGCCCACCACTGGCCCAAAGACAGACACAGCAGGATCGGAGCACGGTTCATGTCCATCCCTCAGTCCGGCGGCGGTCCGATCGAACGCCATGAACAACTGGCCGAATATCTGGAATCGGGGTGCAAGCCCAAGCAAGATTGGCGCATCGGCACCGAGCACGAGAAGTTCGGCTATTGCAAGGACACGCTCAAGCCGCTGCCCTATGAGGGCAAACGCTCGATTCTGGCGGTATTGCAGGGCCTGCGCGACTTGCACAGCTGGGAGCCGCTGGAAGAAAACGGCAAGCTGATCGGCCTGCAGAAAGACGGGGCCAATGTCTCGTTGGAACCTGGTGGGCAGTTGGAGCTGTCTGGCGCGCCGCTGGAAACGATCCATGAGACCTGTGACGAAGTGAACGCCCATCTGCGCGATGTCAAAGACATCTCGGACAAGATCGGTGTGGGCTTTATCGGGCTGGGCGCAGCACCGATCTGGACTCATGAAGACATGCCGTTGATGCCCAAAGGGCGTTATCTGCTGATGAACGACTATATGGAGAAAGTCGGCACTATGGGCCGTGCCATGATGCGCCGGACCTGCACCGTTCAGGTCAATATCGACTTCGGGTCCGAGGCCGACATGGTGCAGAAACTGCGCGTTGCGTTGGCTTTGCAGCCGGTGGCAACCGCTCTCTTTGCCAATTCGCCGTTCTTTGAAGGCAAGCCCAACGGTCAGAAAAGCTGGCGCAGCTATATCTGGCGGCATCTGGATGATGCGCGCACCGGGATGCTGCCCTTTGTGTTCGAAGACGGGTTCGGGTTCGAACGCTGGGTCGAATATGCGTTGGATGTACCAATGTATTTCGTCTATCGCGACGGGAAATATATCGACGCGTTGGGTCAGTCTTTCCGAGATTTCCTTGAGGGTAAACTGCCCGCTTTGCCCGGCGAGACACCTACGCTGAGCGACTGGGCCGATCACCTGACCACCGCTTTCCCTGAAGCGCGGATCAAGAAGTTCATGGAGATGCGCGGCGCAGATGGTGGCCCGTGGCGCCGCCTGTGCGCCTTGCCGGCCTTTTGGGTTGGTTTGACCTATGATCAGGGTGCGCTGGATGCAGCCTGGGATCTGGTCAAAGGCTGGGATGCGGAAACCCGCGAAGAGCTGCGCGTTCAGGCCGCAACCCATGGTCTGCAGGCGCAGGTGGGTGGCCTCAACATGCACGATCTGGCTCGCGAAGTGGTCAGTATTGCCGATGCGGGGCTGAAAGCCCGTGCACGCCCCGGTGCCGGGGGATTGGTGCAGGATGAGACCCATTTCCTGAACGCGCTGAAAGACAGTATCGAAACCGGACAGGTTCCGGCGGATGAGCTGCTTGAACATTATCACGGCGACTGGAACGGTGATCTGACCCGGATTTATCCTGAATACAGTTATTGAGCCGTCTGCGCCGGGTTGCATTCACAGGCGTTGGCCGATAGCAGGTTCTCGACCAAATTGAACAGGCCGGTTTCGGAATACGTCATG
This sequence comes from Ruegeria sp. HKCCD7255, assembly GCF_013031565.1. Lineage (NCBI taxonomy): Bacteria > Pseudomonadati > Pseudomonadota > Alphaproteobacteria > Rhodobacterales > Roseobacteraceae > Ruegeria > Ruegeria sp. HKCCD7255. The sequence goes on from NZ_WQAG01000005.1 coordinate 41,508, forward strand.
GACGATCTTAAGGCAAAATATCTGGGGCAGATCGCGGATGCGAGCGACGAAGACGCACTTGAAGCGATCCGCCTTGCAGCCGTGGGCAAAAAGGGTGAAGTCGCGCTGAAAATGCGCGAGCTGGGCAAGATGACGCCCGAGGAACGGCAGGTAGCTGGCCCCGCGCTGAATGCTTTGAAAGATGAGATCAACTCGGCGCTGTCGGCCAAGAAGGCAGCCCTCGCTGATGCCGCTTTGGATGAAAGACTGCGCACCGAATGGCTGGACGTCACCCTGCCGACCCGCCCGCGCCGTCAGGGCTCGATCCACCCGATCAGCCAGGCGACCGAGGAGCTGACCGCGATCTTTGCCGAGCTGGGCTTTTCAGTGGCCGAAGGGCCCCGGATTGAAACCGACTGGTACAATTTCGACGCTTTGAACATCCCCGGCCACCACCCCGCGCGAGCCGAGATGGACACGTTCTATATGCACCGCGCCGAAGGCGACAACCGCCCGCCGCATGTACTGCGCACCCATACCTCGCCGGTGCAGATCCGGTCGATGGAAAAACAGGGCGCGCCGATCCGCGTGATCTGTCCGGGTGGTGTCTACCGCGCCGACTATGACCAGACCCACACGCCGATGTTCCATCAGGTCGAGGGGTTGGCGATTGATAAAGACATCTCGATGGCGAATCTGAAATGGGTTCTGGAAGAATTCGTGAAGGCGTTCTTTGAGGTCGATGACGTCGAACTGCGCTTCCGCGCCTCACACTTCCCCTTCACCGAACCATCGGCTGAGGTTGATATCCGCTGTTCCTGGGATAACGGTCAGCTGAAGATCGGCGAGGGTGATGACTGGTTGGAGATCCTGGGCTCGGGCATGGTCCACCCCAAGGTGATCGCCGCCGGCGGGATCGATCCTGACGCCTATCAGGGCTTTGCCTTTGGGATCGGGATCGACCGTTTGGCGATGCTGAAATACGGCATCCCGGATTTGCGGGCCTTCTTTGATTCCGACCTGCGCTGGCTGAGGCACTACGGGTTCGCAGCGCTGGATATGCCGAACCTGCATGGTGGTTTGAGTAGATAGGTGCACCTACTGGGCGTGTGCTTGGCGCGTTATGTGGATTGGTGCAATCGACGTGCTAAAGGTATTCGGTTGTGGCAAATTATCGGATTGTTCGCGCTCTGTTTTGTTGCGATGCTTCTGGCTTTTGGGTTCGGTGGGGAATTGATCGGCTATTTGTTTAGCGCCTTCGTCTTGCTGCCTGTACTCCACTTTTTACAGATCGCCGGGAAAGTCTGGATGAAGGAAACAACCATTCGCCAAGACCAGTATGAGCAGCTCCAGAAAACACGAAAGCTCTTGAAGGGTTTCCGAAAGTAGTCAGCGCGGAACAAGGCCGATAGGCCGCCGCGCTATCGCCAGACCGCCCGCACGGGCGGCGATTTGGTTCCACCAGTGCAACGCTCGGACAGAGTGCGGATTTGGCTAGCATAAAGCGCCTAACACAGCCTGAACTTCGCCATCCCGCGGTCTGGCGATAGCGCGGCTTGTGTATTTGGCTGAGCCTTGGGAAATTGCGCGGCTTGTAACAGACATGCACAAGCTTTTGACGTGACATCTGGAGCGGTCTGGGTAGGGTCGCCTCATGATCTATCGACTGCTTTGCTTGCTGCTGCTGACAGCAACCCCCGCCCTGGCCATGGGCCCCTGGAACACCGATTGCCATGGCGATACGGCCTGTGAACTGGACGATCGCTCGTACCATGTGCTGGAGCCCGAGGGCTGGGACGGTGAGACGCCTCTGCCGGTGCTGATGCATTTCCACGGCTGGGCGCGGCAGGGCAATGTAGTCGTCAATCACGAACGTATCGCGGGTGCGACCAAGCTGCGGGGCGTGTTGCTGGTGGCCCCGAACGGGCTGCGCAAGACCTGGAATTTCTGGACCTCTGACACCGATGACGTGCCGTTTGCCGATGCGGTGCTGGAGGATGTGGCCAAGCGCTATCCGATTGATCCCGAACGCATCTATGTCTCGGGCTATTCCTTTGGTGGCGCGATGGCCTGGCGCTATGTTTGCCAGTCCGGCAATGACGTTGCGGCGTTGCTGGGCGTTGCGGGCTCGATCCCGCAAACCGAAACCTGCCCCGAAGCCCCGGCCGAGGCGCGCCACGTACACGGGCTGGATGATACGGTGATGGATTTTCCCTTTGGCCCGGGCGGGGATACGACCTATCCGGTGGCGCTCTGGCGTGCGAAATACAGCTGTAACGGTGCAACGCCGCGCGGGGATTGGAATGTCGAGCCGTTCCTGACCCTCAGCCGTGTGGAATGGACGGATTGCGCGCAAGGGCAGGTGGTGCTGGACACCCATCCCGGCGGGCATTTCATCCCCCATGGCTGGATCGGACGGCAGTTGGACGAACTTTTGGGCCGCACCCCCACCTATCCGTGACGCGCAGCGCTTGCACCTTGGTGCAATCTTTGCCATTGCCTGTGCCAATCGGATGTTTGCCCAAAAAGGCCCGCTGCAATGAAATTCACTCTGTCCTGGTTGAAAGACCACCTCGACACGGATGCTTCGGTTGATGAGATCGCCGAGGCGCTGACCGACCTTGGTCTTGAGGTCGAAGAAATCGTGAACCCGGCGGACCGGCTGGCGGGCTTTACGTTGGGCCATGTGAAACAGGCCGAGAAACACCCTGATGCGGACAAGCTGCGTGTGTGCACGGTTGCGACCGACGAAGGCGATTTGCAGATCATCTGCGGTGCGCCCAATGCGCGCGAAGGCATCACTGTGGTGGTCTGCAAGCCGGGCATGTATATCCCCGGTCTGGATATCACCATCAGTGTCGGCAAGATTCGGGGTGTCGAAAGCTTTGGCATGATGGCCTCGGAACGTGAGTTGGAGCTGTCGGACGAACATGACGGCATCATCGAGCTGCCCTCGGGTGAGGTTGGCGATCAGTTCGTCGACTGGCTGGCCGAGAACGACCCGTCCAAAGTTGACCCGATGATCGAGATTGCGATCACGCCGAACCGCCCGGACGCACTGGGTGTTGAGGGCATCGCGCGCGACTTGGCGGCGCGCGGCATCGGAACGCTGAAACAGCGCGACTATGCGCCGGTTCCGGGGGATTTCGAAAGCCCGATCAAGGTTTCGATTGATGAAGACACTCTGGACGGCTGCCCACATTTCACCGGGCGTTTGATCCGGGGTGTCAAGAACGGCCCCAGCCCTCAGTGGTTGCAGGATCAGTTGAAGGCCATTGGCCTGCGTCCGATCTCGGCTTTGGTGGATATCACCAACTATATGACCTTCGATCATAACCGCCCGCTGCATGTGTTTGATGCCGACAAGGTGAAGGGCAATCTGCGGGTGCATCGCGCCAAAGGTGGCGAAACGCTGGTGGCGCTGGATGAGAAGGAATACACCCTTCAGCCCGGCATGATGGTGATCTCGGACGACAAGGGCCCGGAATCGATCGCGGGCATCATGGGCGGTGAGGAAACCGGCTGTACCGAAGACACTGTGAACGTCTTTCTCGAAAGCGCGTTCTGGGATCACGTGCAGATTGCTCTGACGGGCCGGGCGTTGAAAATCAACTCGGACGCGCGCTATCGCTTTGAACGCGGTGTTGACCCGGAATACACCCGTGAAGGGTTGGAGCAGGCGACGCAGATGATCCTGGATATCTGCGGCGGTGAGGTTTCGAACGTGGTTGAAGCGGGCAAAGCGCCGAACCATGCGCGGGCCTATAAGCTGGATGCCGAGCGGGTGCAGTCGCTGGTCGGGATGGACATCCCCGAAAGCGATCAGCGGCAAACGCTGACCCGTCTGGGCTTCCGTCTGGACGGGGACATGGCTCATGTGCCCAGCTGGCGCCCCGATGTGATGGGGGAGGCTGATCTGGTGGAAGAGGTCGCGCGGATTGCGTCACTGACCAAGCTGGAAGGCAAGCCGCTGCCGCGCGTGAGCGATGGCATTCCAAAACCGGTGATGACCCCGACGCAGCGGCGACAGTCGATGGCACGACGCACCTGTGCGGCGTTGGGCTATAATGAATGCGTGTCTTACACCTTCATTGATCAAGCCTCGGCCGCCCTGTTCGGCGGCGGCGATGAGGCGACGCAGCTGGAAAACCCGATCTCATCCGAGATGAGCCACATGCGCCCGGATCTGCTGCCCGGACTGTTGCAGGCCGCAGCGCGCAATCAGGCGCGCGGCTATGCCGATATGGCGCTGTTCGAAGTTGGCCCGGTTTTTCACGATGGCGAACCAGGGGACCAGAAAACCCAGATTGCGGGCCTTTTGGTTGGGCGCAACGGGCCCAAAGATGTTCAGGGCGGGTCACGCCCGGTTGACCTGTTCGACGCAAAGGCCGATGCCGAGGCGGTTCTGACGGCCATTGGCGCTCCAGCCAAGGTTCAGATCCTGCGCGATGGTGATGCATGGTGGCATCCCGGGCGTCATGGAAAGATTTGTCTCGGCCCCAAGAAGGTTTTGGGCGTCTTTGGCGAATTGCACCCGCGTATCCTTCAGGCGATGGACATCAAAGGCCCGGCAATGGCCTTCACAATCTGGCCGGATGAAGTCCCGATGCCGCGTAAATCCGGTGCCACCCGCGCGGCGCTGGAACTGCGCGATCTGCAAGCTGTCGAGCGTGACTTTGCCTTTGTCGTTGATGAGGGCGTCGAGGCACTGACGCTGGTGAACGCCGCCGCAGGCGCCGACAAAGCCTTGATCGAAGATGTGCGTGTCTTTGACGAGTTCATCGGTGGCAGCCTGGGTGAGGGCAAGAAATCCTTGGCCATCACCGTGCGCCTGCAGCCGACAGACTCCACGCTGAAAGAAAAAGACATCGAAGCTGTTGCCGAAAAGATCATCGCCAAAGTGAGCAAAGCCACAGGTGGCGTGCTGCGCGGCTGAACCCATTGGAACAGAGAGTGATCTGCGCGCCTTTCGGCGCGCTTTTCATTTCGAGAAAAACGCGCTCAGCACGTCAAAAACCAGCCGGATACGCCGACTGGTGTGCAGCTCACGATGCGTGGTCAGCCAGATAGGGAACTGAAACGGGTCCATATCTGGCAAAACGCGCTCCATCCCTGGGGTCATGTCGCCCACATGTTCAGACATTGGCGCGATCCCGAACCCGTGTTTGGCGTATTCCCAGGCAACAATCCCGTTTTGTGACCCGAGCCGAAAGTTGTCGCGGTCGACGGGAATACCCAGCGGTTTGAAATATCCGATCATCTGATCTGTGTCGCCGAAACTTATGAATTCATGATCTGCCAGATCCGATTTGGATTTCGGTCGCCCCATCCGATCCAAGTAATCGGTCGCGGCATAGAAGTATCCGGTGGCATCCTGGATCAGCTTGGCAATCAGATCCGGTTGTTCGGGCCGGACATGGCGGATTGCGATATCGGCCTCGCGCCGCATCAGGTCACGGATGTCGTTCGAGGCGATCACTTCGATCCGCAGGCGCGGGGCCTCGGAGCGCAGGATCTTTAACACCTCCGGCAGAATATAGGCGGACATCACGTCGCTGGCCGTGATGCGCACAAGGCCTTCGATTGACGTGGACTGCCCGGATGCGGTCAACGCGATACGATCAGCGGCCTCACCCATCGCTTTGGTGTGGTCCAAGAGCTCGATCCCGGCCTGAGTGATTTCAAGCGTTCGGCCCACCCGTTCGAACAGCATCACACCCAGATCATCCTCAAGCGCCGCTACCTGACGGCTAAGCGTTGGCTGCGTTTGTCCCAATTTGCGCGCGGCGGCGGACAATGACCCGGTCTCAGCTGTCGCGAGAAACGCGCGAATGTGGTTCCAATCAAATCCATCCATACATTTACGTATAGTTGCTCTACGAATTTGAGCAATTCATATTCGATCAGTGTATAGGTATCGTGTGCTCAAAGGAGACCTCTCTTATGACCACTGCAGCAAAGTTTTGGGATGGTTTGGCCGAAAAGTATTCCCGTTCGCCGATACGGGATATGGCCGCCTATGAGCACACGCTGGACAGAACCGTTTCCTACCTGAAGAAGGAAGACAACGTGTTGGAACTGGGTTGTGGCACAGGGCGCACGGCCCTGCGTCTGTCTGGCTACGTTGACACGATTACAGCCAGCGATGTGTCCCCTGGGATGTTGGCCGTTGGCCGCAGACTAGCCGCCGAACAAGAGATCGAGAATGTCGCTTTTGTCGAAGCGGATGCGAGCCACCCTCCGAATTGGTCTTACGACGTGGCAATGGCCTTCAACCTTCTACATCTGGTGGAGGATCTGGAAGCCACGCTTGCGCAGATACATGAGGTTGTGAAGCCCGGCGGTTTGTTCATTTCAAAGACGCCGTGCCTTGCCCAAGGCGGTCTGGGGTTCAAATTCGGTCTGTTGAAGCTGTTGCTGCCGGTGATGCAGCTTTTGGGCAAAGCGCCCTTTGTCAATCAGCTGGATATCAAGACGCTCGAGTCGGCCATCGAAAACGCCGGGTTCGAGATCATCGAAAGCGGGAATTTCCCCGCGACACCTCCGTCCCGGTATCTGGTCGCCCGCAAAACGTGACAAAGGTACAACCAAAAGATCGTTTCCGCATTGGGCTTTGCACGGGCACGCTTTAAACAGGGCCTGATGCAATAGCGGAGAATGCCATGGGCCTGAATGTATACCTGTCCGGAGAAATCCACACCGATTGGCGTGATCAAATCATTGATGGCGCAGAGGGTTTGGATGTGACTTTCAACAGCCCGGTCACCGATCACGGGGCCAGCGACGATTGCGGGGTTGCCATTCTCGGCGCCGAGACCAACAAGTATTGGCACGACCACAAGGGAGCGATGGTGAACGCGATCCGCACCCGCAAAGGCATTGCTGATGCCGATGTTGTGGTGGTCCGGTTTGGTGACAAATACAAGCAGTGGAATGCTGCGTTTGATGCGGGCTATGCAGCGGCCCTCGGAAAATCGCTGATCGTTCTGCACGGCCCAGATCATCAGCACGCGCTGAAAGAAGTGGATGCCGCAGCTTTGGCGGTGGCCGAAGAGCCTGCGCAAGTTGTTGAAATCCTGCGCTATGTACTGACCGGAAAGCTTCCGAGGTGAGCATGGCTAGGGGCGCTGAGCGCGCGCCCCTGGCCTCGGTTTTCTTTAGCTTTGCGCAGGGATCAATTTGCCCCGCTGAACCGCAGGGCGGTCCATGAACCGGTCGAGGTAGGCCGTCAGATTGCTGTAGCTGTCCCATTCAACCAGGTCTTTGGTCCCGTAATACTCAAGCGCATTCAGCCAGGGCGCCAGAGCCATGTCCGCGATTGAATACTCTCCGGCAATCCAATCTTGATCTGCCAGCTGTGTGTTCAAAACGTTCAAAAGGCGCTTGGCCTCGTTGATATAGCGTTCACGCGGGCGGGGATCTTCAATCTGGTTGCCTGCAAATTTGTGGAAATACCCAAGCTGGCCGAACATCGGGCCCACACCACCCATCTGGAACATAAGCCATTGGGTTATTCGGTGTTTATCCCCGGCCGTTTGCCCTATGAACTGTCCTGTCTTGTCCGCCAGATAGAGCAGAATCGCGCCGCTTTCGAAAAGGCCGATGGACTGTCCGTCCGGGCCGTTAGGGTCGATAATCGCAGGGATCTTGTTGTTGGGGTTCAGCGACAGGAACTCGGGGCTTTTGACATCAGAGTCCGCCAAAGTGACCAGATGCGCCTCATAGGGCAGGCCGGTTTCTTCCAACATGATCGAAGCTTTGACCCCGTTTGGCGTGGGGTAGGAGTAAAGCTGTAAGACCGAAGGGTCTTTGACGGGCCATCTGGCCATAATCGGGAAACTTGACAGGTCTTTCATCTGGTCTGCTCCTGGTGTGCTTGTCTACTGCGTAGATTGGCAAGATTCGCGGGCCGCGTCAGGCGCAACTCTGTGCATGATCGGTCACTGAATGTTTGCTAAAGAACAAAGGGGACCAAATGCGCAATCACTCCCCTAGAAAAAAGTGTTCCGATAGATCAGACTTTCTGCAGACAACCGCGCCTCGGGGCGCGGTTCGCTTGTTTGGACAGAGGAGATGCAGGTGGAAGAGATCTCAGCACAGGTGGGCGCATTTGGGCCTCTTATCTTGAGTGCTATCAAAGCGCTGATTGTTTTGGTTGTCGGTTGGACACTGGCAGGTGCCATTAGCGGCATGGTTCGGAGACGGATCAACGCGACGCCACAAATCGATCCAACATTAGGGAATTTTGTCGCGAGCATCGTGAAATGGGCCTTGCTGGCCATCGTGCTTGTGGCTGTCCTGGGCATCTTCGGGATCCAGGCGACAAGCATTGTCGCTATATTGGGTGCTGCGTCGCTGGCCATCGGTCTGGCGCTTCAGGGCACGTTGAGCGATCTGGCGGCTGGAGTGATGCTGGTGGTTTTCCGACCCTATAAACTGGGTCAGTTTGTGGATATCGGTGGCACTGCGGGCACCGTGAAAGACCTCAATCTGTTCACGACCGAACTTGTCACACCCGACAATGTACAAATCATCGTGCCCAATGGTCAGGCCTGGGGGTCGGTCATTACCAACTACTCTGCTCATGATACGCGCCGCGTCGATCTGGTTTTTGGTATCGATTATGGCGATAGCGCCGATGAGGCGATGCAGATCATCCTGGATATCGCCAAGGCAGATGAACGGATCCATGACGATCCGGAACCCTGGGTGCGGGTGACCAATCTGGGGGACAGTTCGGTTGATCTGACCGCCCGGCTTTGGTGCGCGGCAGCGGACTATTGGGACGTGAAATTTGAACTGACCAAAGTGGTGAAAGAGGCCTTTGACACCAAAGGTGTGTCGATCCCCTATCCGCATTCGGTCGAAATACAAAAACAGGGGTAAGCTCCCGCCCGTCATACAGGTATTGGAAATACCCTTTTCCGGTTGGGCCCAGCGCCGCGCTGACGCGCGGCGCTTATGTGCGTGGTATTTCCGTTTTGCGCAACCGCGCCGCGCCCTTGGCGCGGCGCTTGGCCCAACGCTGTAGCGCTTCCACGCGAGTGGAAGCGTTCAGGGGCGGGAGCGTTACGGCTTGGTCACCAGGTTCGGGGACACGACGTCGATCCCCAAGGCTTTACCGACTGCATAATAGGTCAGTTGCCCCGCGTGGACATTCAGACCTTCCAACAGATGCGGATCATCCTGACAGGCTTGCTTCCAGCCTTTGTCTGCCAGTGACAGCATGAACGGCATAGTGGCGTTGCCCAGAGCAATGGTCGACGTGCGGGCCACGGCACCCGGCATATTGGCCACGCAATAATGCATGATCCCGTCGACCTCATAGATCGGATCCGCATGGGTCGTTGCCCTTGAGGTTTCAAAACATCCGCCTTGGTCAATGGCCACATCCACCAGAACGGCGCCCGGTTTCATTGTCGACAGTTGCGCGCGCGAGACCAGTTTTGGCGCGGCTGCTCCAGGGATCAGCACCGCACCGATCACCATATCGGCATCGGCAATCAACTCGGCTGTGGCCCCGGCGGTCGAATAGCGGTTCTTGAATTGTGCACCAAAGACATCGTCCAGATACCGCAGACGCGGCAGGGACCGATCGAGTACCGTAACATCGGCCCCCATTCCGGCTGCGATCTTGGCCGCATGTGTCCCCACAACACCACCGCCGATAACAACAACCTTCGCCGGTCCGACACCGGGCACACCGCCCATCAGCACGCCGCGCCCACCATTGGCTTTTTGCAGGGTCCATGACCCGACTTGTGGGGCCAGACGCCCGGCAACCTCGGACATCGGAGCCAAGAGCGGCAGGCCACCTGAGGCATCCGTAACCGTTTCATAGGCAATTGCCGTGCAACCCGACGCAAGCAGATCATGGGTCTGATCCGGGTCGGGTGCCAGGTGCAGGTAGGTAAACAGCAGCTGACCCTCGCGTAGCATCTTGCGTTCTACCGCCTGCGGTTCCTTGACTTTGACGATCATGTCAGCGGTCGCGAACACCTCTTCCGCCGTATCGACGATGCGGGCCCCAGCAGCAACATAGGCGTCATTGTCGAAACCTGCGCCCAGTCCGGCACCGCTTTCGATGATCACTTCGTGGCCGCGCGCCACAGCTTCGCCCGCCGCGTTTGGCGTCATGCCGACACGAAACTCCTGCGGTTTGATTTCCTTGGGGCAACCGACTTTCATGGGGATCTCCATTCATAAACTGCCTAAATTATGGGCGGTTTATCGTGCAATTTTTGTGAAACTCTGCTTGCGCGAGTTCAAAAATACGGGAAGATATTCGAAGAACTGAAGCAAAACTGCAAGGATTGTGCGACAATGAGCCTCGACGCAACTGATCGAAAGATTCTGGCCGCCTTGCAGGTCAAAGGGCGGATGTCGAATGCAGAATTGTCCGAGAAGGCGAATCTGTCGCCCTCTGCCTGCCATCGCCGCGTTCAGCGGCTGGAAAGCGAGGGCTATATCCGCGACTATGTGGCTCTGCTGAACGCGCGAAAAATGGGGGTGCCGACAACCGTATTTGTCGAGATCACCTTGCAGGGGCAGGCGGAAGAAGTACTGGAAGCTTTCGAGAAAAGTGTCGCCCGCATACCTGACGTTCTGGAATGCCACCTTATGGCAGGAACCGCTGACTATATTCTGAAAGTTGTTGCCGAAAACACCGAGGACTTCGCCCGAATTCACCGCCAATACCTCTCGCGGTTGCCAGGTGTGGCACAGATGCAAAGCTCGTTTGCACTGCGGACGGTGTTCAAGACCACGGCGCTGCCGGTTTGATCAGGCCGGACCGGGATACGTGAACAGTGTCAGATGGGCGAAATTGAAGCCGAAATGCATGAGCGTCGGCACCCACAGGCGACCCGTCGCAGCATATCCCAACCCGCAGGCCAGTCCCAGAATACTTGCGAAAACGACGAGCTCCAAACCTCCTGGCGCATGTGCCAATCCGAAGAGCAGGCTGGCCAGCATCAGACCGATCAAGGAACCAAAGCGCGTTGACAGGGCGGATTGCAGATAACCGCGAAAGAATGCCTCTTCCGTCAGACAAGTCAGGAACAGGTTTGAAAAGGCAAACAACAGCCACCAGTCGGGCAGCGCGATTTCCTGACGCACGGCACCACTCCAGACCCCAACGGCAAAAAGCACGGGCAGCAGAGCGAGGCCCAGAAATAGGGGGGCAGGGTTGAATTCGGTCCGGGTGTGCAGGATAGCGGGCCATGCAAGCAGCGCCGCAAAAAACACCATGGGCTTGTCCAGGTTCAGATAAAGCGTGAACATCCCGCTGTCCGGTCCCGCCGTGACCTGATCCAGTATCAGCAAGTTCTGCACGCCAGGCACCAGATGCGCGCCCAACGCCACGCTCCATACGACAAACGCAAGATGCCCGAGCACAGCCAGACGACCACCCAATCGTGGAAGTACAGCGGCACCGGCCATTCCTAAAGCGATGATAAGTGTTGCAGAGAGTGACAGCGCCCCAATGCTGAGCGCATATGCCCCGAGGATGGCGATCATTCCCAAGCCCAGTTCGCGCCGCCCGCCCAACGCAGTGATCTGGGCGGCCGCGATGACCAGCCAGGGCCAGATCTGTGGTAGCAAGCTCAGAAAGAACGCCAAGATATCCTCCGCTATGCTTTGTTTGATGCAAGGAACGATGCGGAAAAAGCAAGCAAACAGTGCAACCCGGCGCAATCTGGGTGTTCTGTTGCTTGTATCCCGGGCAGCTTCAGTTCAAATTCGACTATCGAGGCGAGGCTGATAGAATATCATCCAATTTGAACTTGTATCTCAGTCGAATGACATTTTCAGGTTACACAGCCCCGATACGGTCCAAACCCGACGGAAGAAAAGGAAAAGACCTTGGCACAGGATAACGACAACGCTCCGAAAGATTGGCTGGAGGCCGAGCTTGAGGATACGTTTGACGAAGATATCGAGATCGAATTCAGCGAACCGATGCTGTCGATGGAGATACGGAAGATCTATCGCGAGCAGCACCCCGAGATGCTTGATCGGAAAGTCTATTTTCAGAACCTGCTGCGGTTACAAGCGGAATTGATCAAAGTTCAGGACTGGGTGCAGCACACCGGTGCCAAGGTGTGCATCTTGTTTGAAGGGCGCGACAGTGCCGGAAAGGGCGGTGTGATCAAGCGGATCACCCAACGTCTAAATCCACGCGTGGCCCGGGTTGTTGCCTTGCCCGCGCCCAGCCGTCGGGAGCAAAGCCAGTGGTATTTCCAGCGCTATGTCCCGCATTTGCCCGCCGCGGGCGAAATCGTCTTTTTTGACCGCTCCTGGTACAATCGCGCAGGCGTTGAACGCGTAATGGGCTTTGCGACCGATGATCAGGTTGAACAGTTTTTTCAGGACGTTCCTGAATTTGAGCGCATGCTGGTTCGATCCGGAATCATCTTGTTGAAATACTGGTTCTCGATCACCGACGAAGAACAGCAATTGCGCTTCCTCATGCGTATTCACGATCCGATGAAACAGTGGAAACTGTCGCCGATGGATTTGGAATCCCGTATTCGGTGGGAAGCCTACACCAAAGCGAAAGAAGACATGTTCTTCCGCACCAATATCCCTGAAGCTCCGTGGTATATTGTCGAGGGCAACGACAAGAAACGAGAGCGCCTGAATTGTATTGAACATATTCTGACCAAAATCCCTTACGAGGACGTGCCCCAGGAAAAGGTCACTCTACCGGACCGCCGCTATAATCCGGAATATGAACGGCGCATCTTGCCGGATGAATTGCACGTGCCCAAGATCTACTAGAAAAAACACCCCGAGACATCGGGGTGTTTTTCTCGGCTAATCATTCGACAGTTCAAATGAGGAAGTTGTCTTTGTCCAAATCGGCGATCAACGTGTCTTCTAGGATAAGCGCGTTGCCCTTGCCGTCCTCGATAATGACGTCGTCGCCAGATTGCGAGATGTGGTTCTTGAACAGGTCATAATAGCCTTTGATCGTTTGAACGTTCCTGAGGATGATCACATCCGATCCCTGGAAGTCGGTCACAAGATCGATGCCTGGTGAAAAGACAAATTGGTCGGCCCCGCGGCCTCCGGTCATGACGTCATTTCCGCCACCACCAGCCAGTTTGTCTTTGCCGCCACCGCCGACAAGTCGGTCGTTGTGGGCGCCACCTTTGAGGATGTCGTTACCACCACCGCCGAAGAGCGAGTCATTTCCGTTGGCGCCTTTGAGGCGATCGGCGCCCTGCCGACCGTACAACGCGTCATCACCTTGTTGGCCCAACAATTTGTCCTGGCCTTTTGCACCGACCAATCGGTCATCGCCGTCGCGTCCCTTCAGGACGCCGGCTTGGTTAGGTTTCAGCGTGAACCAGTCATCAGAATTACTGCCAACCCTGCCCGCAACAACAAATTTCTCTACTGGATCGGGGTCGGTAGGTGCGGGATCGACAGGCGATGCGACCGGATCTGATGGCGCAGGAGCGGGAGCAGACGGAGGGGGAGGGGTAGCGCCTGTGTCCAGTTGCACGGGGGCCGACGTGCGGGCAAAGTTCTGGGTTACCATGATGGCGTTCCAGCCATTGAAGTTCCCAACTTCGATACCGATGCCAACTACGGTCACATTTGGATCGAGGATATTGGCACGATGTCCCGGACTGTTCATAAGCGCATTGTGCAGGTCGACGACGTCGTCAGACAGCCCTGGAGCGCCCCGGATGCTTTGCCACGCTATGTTTTCTGTCGCACGCCAGCTACCTGAAAAATCGAATCCGGCATCTTCCATACGGTCCCAAGGTGTGGACCCGCCAACCCCGGTATGGCTGAAAATGTCTTGGTTCAGCATCCACGTGCTGTGGTCTTCGGCTGCCTTGTTCAACCGCAGTTCCAGTTTGACAGGGCTCAGGCCATGGGCTGCGCGCTCTGTGTTGATAAGCGTCAGCATTTGCCTTTCAAGATTACTTGCGACGGACATGATTCTGCCTCCAGGTGCGTTGTGTTATTTTGAGGAGACATTAGTGGCGAGAATTTGGCAGAGAGCAGTCACAATTTTGCCGCAAAAGATTCTCGGCAAAATACTACCAAAAGTTGAACTAATTGAGGTCAAAAATCGCCGGACATGTGCGAGGTAGCCTCAGAGAAAGAACCGCAAGCCTATGATAATATAGGAAATTTTCGGCCAAGCTCTTTTGTTGCAAGAATTCCGTCTAAAAACGACAAACCCCCGGGCGGGGCCTCGGGGGTCGTCAAATCGTGTCATCCAAAGCTGGACGAGGCTTGAGCAGCTCTTAGAGCAGACCTTCGCGCTGGGCTTTCTTGCGTGCCAGTTTACGGGCACGGCGGATCGCTTCAGCTTTCTCGCGCGCTTTTTTCTCGGACGGTTTCTCGAAATGCTGCTTAAGCTTCATTTCACGGAACACGCCTTCGCGCTGCAGCTTTTTCTTCAGGGCACGAAGCGCCTGATCGACATTGTTGTCGCGAACACTAACCTGCATGTGGTTGTCACCACCTTTCTAGATAGAGTTGCAAGGATTTGCAGGAGGTGGCCGTATAGCAAAGCGCTCCTAACTTGTCTAGTACTGGCCTTGGAACCCGGAGAAACGCCATGACCGTGACTTACGAAGATGCCAAAAACCAATTACTTGATGCCATCTTGAACCATGTTCCGTTTGATGGATGGTCTGAAGCCAGCTTTCGTGCGGCTATTGCTGATTGCGATATAGAAGACACGCTGGCGCGCGCGGTCTGTCCGCGGGGCGCGGTCGATCTCGCGCTGGCCTACCATGCACGCGGGGATGAATTGATGCTGGAGCGCATCACGACCGAAGATCTGAGCGGCCTCAAGTTTCGCGACAAGATCGCGGCTGCCGTTCGCTTTCGGCTGCAAGCGGTTCAAGACAAAGAGGCGGTGCGCCGTGGTGTGACCCTGTTTGCGCTGCCGACCCATGCGGCGGATGGGGCCAAGGCAATCTGGGGCACATGCGACAAGATCTGGGACGCGCTGGGCGATACCTCGGACGATGTGAACTGGTATACCAAACGCGCAACCCTGTCCGGCGTGTATTCGTCCACCGTTCTCTTCTGGTTGGGTGACGACAGCCCCGACCACCAAAAGACATGGGAATTCCTCGATCGTCGGATCGAAGGCGTGATGCAGTTCGAAAAGCTAAAGGCGCAGGTTCAGGGCAATCCTTTGTTCAAGCCATTTCTTGCGGTACCGAATTGGCTGGCGGGCCAGGTCAAGGCTCCGATGCGGATGCGTACGGATCTGCCGGGGATGCTGAACCCGCGAAAGTGATTAGAACGGCTGGGCCTTCGCTGTGCGGCCTGCTAGGCATTGGGCAAAGGAGATCTGCCCATGACCCAGATGATGCGCGCTGTTGAAATTACAAAGCCCGGTGGGCCGGATGTGTTGCAAGTGACCGAACGCCCCATGCCGGAACCGGCCCATGGTCAGGTGGTTCTGAAAGTTGCTTATGCCGGAGTGAACCGCCCAGACGCGCTACAGAGGGCGGGAGCATACGATCCGCCTCCGGGGGCGAGCGATCTGCCAGGGCTTGAAGCCTCGGGTGAGGTCGTGGCGCTGGGCGCCGGGGTCGAAGGTCTGGCGATCGGTGATCAGGTCTGTGCGTTGCTGCCCGGTGGCGGATATGCCGAATATGTGGCCACTCCAGCCGCGCATTGTCTACCGGTGCCCAAAGGCATGGGCTTGAAAGAGGCTGCGTGCCTGCCCGAAACCTTCTTTACGGTCTGGTCCAATGTGTTCACGCGTGGCGGATTGAAAGCGGGCGAACGGTTTTTGGTGCATGGAGGCTCCAGCGGCATCGGCACCACGGCCATTCAATTGGCCAACGCTTTTGGGGCCCGCGTCTTTGCCACGGCCGGATCCGACGAAAAATGTGAGGCTTGTGTCAAGCTTGGGGCAGAGAAGGCGATCAACTACCGGGATGAGGATTTCGTGGCTGCGATGCGCGCGGAAGGCGGTGTTGACCTGATCCTGGATATGGTCGGCGGTGACTATATCCCGCGCAACATCAAAGCTCTGGCTGAAGATGGTCGTCTTGTGCAGATCGCCTTTCTGCAAGGTCCGGTTGTCGAGGTAAATTTTGCCTTGATGATGGTCAAACGTTTGACCCTGACTGGCAGCACCCTGCGCCCGCAAAGTGATCTGGCCAAGGCCCGGATCGCCCAGAACTTGCGCGAAGCCGTTTGGCCTTTGCTCGAAGCGGGCAAGATCGCGCCGGTTATGGACAGCAGCTTTGACCTGTCCGAGGCAGCAGCAGCCCACGAACGTATGGAAAGCTCGGGTCATATTGGCAAAATCGTTCTTGAGGTGGCAGGTTGACCAATTGAATGCATTGCCCTGTTTCGCAGCCGTGATAGCTTTGCAGCAAACCAATGGGAGAGCAGCATGCAGCAAACGGCGCGAACAGTGGTCATCCATGAAACCGGCGGCCCCGAGGTGTTACAGGTCGAAGACAGACCTGTGGGTGATCCGGGCCCGGGCGAGGTGCGCATTCGGCACCATGCCTGCGGTCTGAACTTTATCGACGTCTATCAGCGCAGCGGGCTCTATCCGCTCGAGCTGCCCCACGCGCTGGGCATGGAAGCCGCCGGTGTGATCGAGGCTGTTGGCGAGGACGTGACGCATCTGCAACCTGGACAGCGCGCGGCCTATGCTGCGGCACCCCCCGGTGCCTACGCACAAGCGCGGGTCATGCCCGCCGCGCAGGTTTGCCCTTTGCCGGAAAGCATCTCTTTCCGCACCGCGGCAGCCATGATGCTGAAAGGTCTGACGGTGGAATATCTGTTTCACCGGACCACACCCCTCAAGCGGGGCGACACGGTTCTGTTTCATGCCGCAGCAGGGGGCGTCGGGTTGATTGCCTGCCAATGGGCCAAGTCCGAAGGCATCACCCTGATCGGGACAGCCGGAACAGACGAGAAATGCAGCATGGCGCAGTTCAATGGCGCGGCGCACTGCATCAATTACCGAACAGAGAACTTCGTTGAACGCGTCGCCGAAATCACGGGTGGGAAAGGTGTGGATGCAGTGATGGACTCGGTGGGTGCGGACACGTTTGAAGGGTCGCTGGATTGCCTGAAACCGCTGGGCATGATGATTTCGTTTGGAAATGCCTCCGGTCCGGTTCCGCCTGTTGATCTGGGGATGCTGGCACAGCGGGGCTCTTTGCGGCTGACACGGCCCACATTGTTCACCCATATCGCCGATCACAAGACCTGTCAGGCGATGGCGCGCAGGTTGTTCAACAAGGTGGACGGTCGTGAGGTCAAGATTCACGTTGATCAGCAGTTCCCGCTGGATCAGGTGGCCGAGGCGCATCGGGTATTGGAAGCACGCCAAACCACCGGCAGCACGGTTCTTGAGCCATAAAACGACTGAGCCCGGCATCGCTGCCGGGCTCGATCAATCTGAGGTTTGCCGAATGGCTTACTGCTCTTGCAGTTCCGCAGGGGTCTTGTACGCGATGTCTTTCCAGTTGGCATCCGCACGCTCGTTAAAGCCCGGGATATCGCCTTCCCAGCGTTCCTGGATGTCTTTCGACAGGTTCAGGTACAGCTTGTTGTCAACGATCTTCCAGTAGTTCGGGTCACCGTCAAACTTGAAGCCCATCGCAGTACCAAACGCGCAGTAACCGCCATAGGCGGGCAGATACGCCTCAGGGTTTGCTTCAAACGCGGCTTTGTTTTCTTCGTTGGCAAAGCGGTACAGCGCGTCGTTGTGCAGTGCTGTGATGCGGTAGTCACCTTTTGTCGGCTCACCAACTGTGAAGTATGCAACCGGGTCATAGCCTTGCAGCGCCAGACCGGTTGAGCTTGCGTTCAGCTCAACACCAGCAGCCAGAGCAGAGCTTGCGATTGCGACGGACAGTGCGACACCGCCGATGAGGGATTTGATCTTGTTCATGGTTTCACCTTTCGTGAACAGGGCCGCTTTGAAGCACCTGAATTTTGCCCGGGCGACCCGGATTTGTTTTACGTGGCACCGGTAATTGGCTGCCATGCAAACCCAATTGGGAGACGGCGCGTTCACGTTCAATTCAATGAATTGTGACTGTGCGTTGACGAACAATCAGCAATCATTTTCGCACATTCGGACGCAGGGAAAGAACGAAGCTTATCACTTTGTCTGGCGACATTTCACACGGGCGTAGCAGCGCGCCGCTGGACTGAGTGAGATAGAGGTTCAGGCTGATATAGTCGGTGCCGCCCAGCTCATGCGCGACAAGCTTGTGGGATTTGCCGACTACGAACTCTGACCGGGACACGGCATACTGCCGCCCTTTCGCATGGCCGATGAACGTCCCAAGCGGCAGAGCAAAAAAGGCGCCCAGAAACGCGTCTTGTCTGGTCAAGATTTCCCGATCTTGGGTTCCGTCCCAGCCTTGATCCGCGCAAGGTTGGCGCTGTGCCGGGCATAAACCAATACTGTCAGGATAAGCCCCAGACCAAAGGTCGATCCGTCGGAAAACACCATGATCCATGTCGTCGACAAAGCAGCGGCGGCCAAAGCGCCCAGCGAGGAAATTCTCCAGATTGCTGCGGCCACCAGCCAGGTCAGGCAACAGGCGATGCCCACGCGCCAGTCCAAAGCCAGCCACAACCCCAGAAAGGTGGCCACGCCTTTACCGCCCTTAAACCCGAGCCAGACCGGAAAGCAATGACCCAGAAATGCGGCTAGCGCCGCGATTTGCATCGCGTCTTCGCCAGCCAAAGCGCGCGCCAGCAGGACCGCCACGGCCCCCTTCGCCCCGTCGAAGATCAGCGTCAGCGCTGCGGCACTCTTGTTGCCGGTGCGCAAAACATTGGTGGCACCGATATTGCCTGAGCCGATGCTGCGCAGGTTTCCCAGCCCCATCACCTTGGCGATGACCATGCCAAAAGGGATCGAGCCCATCAGATACCCGATAGCCGCCCACAGGATCAGCTGCTCTGTGGTGCTGTCAAATACGGGCATCAGGCTCTCCGGTAGACTTCGTTTCCTGCCACATAGGTCGCGGTGACCTTACCCTGCATCCGCTGGCCGTCAAACGGGGTATTCTGGGATTTCGATTTCAGCGCGAACCGGTCCAGCACAAAGGGTACATCCGGGTCGAACAGAACCAAATCTGCCGGAGCGCCTGCGGTCAGGCGTCCGCTCTCCAAACCCAGCCGGTTGGCGGGGTTTAGAGCCATGGCGCGAAACAGGGTCGGCAGATCCAGCTGCTCGGCATGATAAAGTCGCAGCGCTGCGGGAAGCAGCGTTTCCAACGCGACCGCGCCCGAGGCCGCCTCTTCAAACGGCAGGCGCTTGCTTTCTTCGTCTTGCGGTGTGTGCATCGAACTGATCGTGTCGATCAAGCCGGTCCGAACGGCCTCGATGACCGCTTGTCGGTCGTCTTCCGACCGCAGCGGCGGCTTGACCTTGAAGAAGGTGCGATAGTCGGCGACGTCCAGCTCGTTCAGCGTCAGATGGTGGATCGATGTACCGGCGGTGATGTCCAATCCGTTGCGCTTGGCGCGCTCCAGTGCGGGCAGGGCGCGGGCGGTGGTGATCTGGTCGGCATGGTAGGCCGCACCTGTCATTTCCAAAAGCGCGATGTCCCGGTCCAGGCCCATACGCTCGGCCATGGGCGACACAGCGGGCAGCCCACGCAGGGCGGCGAATTTACCGCTGGTGGCGGCAGCCCCGGCGCTGAGGCCCGGTTCTTGCGGGTGCGCGATCACCAACGCGCCGCAGGATCGCGCATAGGTCAAGGCGCGGGAAAACACCTTGGTGTTGCTGACAACATGGTCGCAATCGGTGAAGGCCACGGCGCCTGCATCCATCAGAAAACCGATCTCGGTCATCTCGCAACCTTCGCGGCCCTTGGTCAGGGCGGCCATGGGCAGCACGTTCACTGGCGCATCTGCCTGCGCGCGCCGAGTGGCGAATTCCAGCGTTTCAGGCGTGTCCACTGCGGGCAGCGTATCGGGGCGCGTGACCATAGTGGTCACTCCCCCAGCAGCGGCGGCAAGACCGGCGGATTTATAGCTTTCTTTGTGCCGTTCGCCGGGCTCACAGACTTTGACGCCGATATCGACGATGCCCGGGGCCAGACAATGGCCCTGACAGTCGATGACCTTATGATCGCCCACAGGGACGGTGCCATCGCCTTTTGCGGCGATCCGGCCATCGGCCACTTGTAGCCAACCGGGCGCTTCCGTTCCGGCCTCGGGGTCGATCAGGCGGGCGTTGATGAAGAAATGGGTGGTCATGACGTCGATTCTCGGGCTTTTGTTAAGGCCGCCAGTGCAGCGTCTGGGTCAGTCAGGTATTCGAATACGAGGAATCTAAGCCGAGAAAACACGATGTTCTGGCCGCTTCGGTAAAAGCTGAGATTGGGGTGAATAGAAAGGCTTTTGGTCGGGAAGACTTCGCTCAGCCACCAAACATTATTGTCGGTCACAACGTAAACGCGTCGTGACCGAAGGAATCGATCCCACCACATGTAGAAGGCCAACAGCAACGTACAGCCAACGATTTTCCAATAGTCCCGCACAGTATCTGCGTACCAGGGGCTGGCGATCCAGGCCAGGCACAGGCAAACACATAAAATGCCATATGCCCAGCGGACATGAGGTGGAAAAAACCCCTGATAGGGCCTGCCCGACCAAATGATTTGCGCGTCTTCCGGTAATTGACGGCGCCACCAATCTAGATTGCTGGCTGTCATCGCATTGCCCTTTCGATGGCGGCTTTGGTCGTGGCGGGGTTGGCCTGGTATTTGATCAGGTGCTTGTCGCCAGTTTTTGTGATGACCTGGACAAAGCTGCCCAATGTTTTGACCTCAGCAATCTGGGTAAGCGCGACAGTGCGCGGGCCAGGACCCGTTAGGGTGGTGTCCGACATTTCCCACACCGCGGCCAGATCCTCCGAGGCCAGGTACCACGCCCGGATCCCCACCGCCGCCAGACCCGCGGGCGCGCCGGTCCAGACATAGGGGTTACCGACCACCCACAGCACGATCATCGCACCAGCCATCGCCACTGCCGCCAGCCAGGCATAGGTGCGGATATAGGCCGATTTGTCCGGAGAAAAGGTCACAGGATCAGCCAAAGGGCGCCTCCGATAATCAGCAATGCAAGCACTGCCAGAACCGCAGATCCAAGGCGTTGCGGGCTTTGATCTGAAGGGGCTGCTTGCGGGGCCGAAAATGGCTTGGCGCTTCCGGTTTCGATCTTTCCACCTGTCCAGTTGGTTGCCTCTTCGGTATAAAGCCCGATCAAATGCACCCTTGGGTCCGGTTCAAGACGCAGGGCGCGGCCACCAAAGGCTGCGCTGCGGACAACCATGACCCAGCCCTTGACGGCCTCAAGCGCAGTCCGGTCCAGCTGATCCAACGAAACGCCGCAGCCTTCGTGCAGATAGCCATAAAGCCCCATGTCTTCGAGGTCGGAGACCGGGAAAACATCGATCTGATCTGCCACCAGCCCCACGATCCCCAGCATCTGATCGGCCGCACCAGGTTCGCGTTGGAATTTGGCTTCTTCTGGTGGCATATCCAGCGCGAATAAGCGAAGCACTCCGCGTTCATTGGGGGCAACCTTCAAAGGGCTCATGCGGCGTCTCGCAAATTGCGGGCCAGCAGGTCCATCGCCGCCATACGCACGGCGACACCCATCTCGACCTGTTCCTGAATGACGGATCGGTTGATGTCATCCGCCAGCGTGCCGTCAATCTCAACCCCACGGTTCATCGGTCCGGGATGCATGACAATGGCATCGGGCTTGGCCAGCGCCAGCTTTTCGGCGTTCAGCCCATAGCGGTGATAGTATTCGCGTTCCGAGGGGATGAATCCGCCATCCATTCGCTCTTTCTGAAGGCGCAGCATCATGACCACGTCGACGCCCTGTAGTCCCTCGTTCATGTCGTCATGGATTTCCGCGCCAAATTCGGCGAATTGGCCGGGCACCAGTGTTGGCGGGCCGATCAGGCGGACCCGGTTTTCCATCTTGCCCAGCAGGATCAGGTTCGACCGCGCCACGCGCGAATGCGCGACATCGCCGCAGATCGCGATGTTCAACCGATGCAACCGTCCTTTGGCGCGGCGTATGGTCAGCGCGTCCAGCAAGGCCTGTGTTGGGTGCTCATGCCGCCCATCGCCCGCGTTCAACACCGCGCAATTCACCTTTTGCGCCAGCAGGTCCACCGCGCCCGAATGCGGATGCCGCACCACCAACAGATCGGGATGCATTGCGTTCAGCGTCATCGCCGTGTCGATCAGCGTCTCGCCCTTTTTGATCGAACTGGCTTGCATCGCCATGTTCATCACATCCGCCCCCAGGCGTTTGCCCGCAAGTTCAAAGCTGGCCTGCGTTCGGGTTGAGTTTTCGAAGAACATGTTGATCTGTGTCAGCCCTGACAACACGTCCGAGCGTTTGGTCGACTGGCGGTTCATGTCGACATAGGTCTCAGCCAGATCAAGAATAGCGGTGATATCGGATTGCGACAGATGCTCGATCCCAAGAAGGTGACGATGGGCGAAACGCATGGGCGGGCTCCTGTCGGACAATCGGGCCGCTTATAGAAAGCTGCGTAGTTCAAAGCAAGCTAGGGATCGGTGCCGTCCGGCAGTTTCTCGCAGCCGCCATCGGGCAGGCATTGCTCACCCGGTTTACACCATTTGCCATAGCCGCAATCGACAGCTTTGACAGGTACGCACCCTTGATGGGCCGAGCATTTGAAGCCCGGGCGGCATTGTGATCCGGTTTCTTCGCACAAGAACCACCCCGGGCGCGAGCATCCGCCACCGGGCAGACAGGTCGAGCCTCGCGCACAGGTTAGCCCATCGTCACAGCGCGCGCGCGGGGCCGGCGTGGGGTCAAATTCAGGCCGGATGCGTTCGCACTCCCCCCGGGCGTTGCAAGTGCTGCCCCCCGGACAGTCGAGGCGCGAGTTGCAGGCATTGGCCCCGGCAGGAGCGCAGCGCGCACCGCCTGCAACACAACGCTCGAACGGTCCGCACGTGCGTCCACCACCGCAATAGGTGTGGCCCAGAGGGATGCAGTTTCCGTCGAAACTGCACCGCTCACCGGGGGAACAGCACGACCGCCCACATTGGAACTGCCCGGCACGGCACTGGCTGTCGCGACCCAGAAGCTGGGCTGAAACCTCGGGCCCGCTGGCCAATGTCAGCAGCAATCCGATCAGCAAAAGGCGCAGGATCTGAAACATAACAGCGTCCATGGTCAACAGGTCCGGGTATCAAGGCAAGGTCTATTCGCTTTCCCTCAGCCGGGATGCAGGTAAATTAGCCGCATGGAATCGTGCTTGGATTATTATGCGACGCGTGCGCTGCTGGACTGGCAGATCGAACTTGGCGTGACCGAGTCGATCGGGGACGAGCCGATCAACCGCTATGACCTGCCTGACACGTCCCCCAAACCCAAGGCCCCGGTGGCTGCACCTGCGACGCCTGCCAAGCCCGAGGCAGTAGATCCTGTTGCGGTGGCCAAGGCGGCCGCAAGCGGTGCGAAATCGCTTGAAGCCCTGCGCGAAGCCATGGACACGTTTGCCTATTGCGAGCTGAAACGCGGCGCGCGGCAGTTGGTGTTTGCCGATGGTGTCCCGGGGGCAAAGGTCATGATTATCGGTGAGGCGCCGGGGCGCGACGAAGATCGTGAGGGCAAACCCTTTGTGGGTCGTGCCGGGCAATTGTTGGATCGGATGCTGGCTGCGATTGATCTAGACCGGGCGCAGAACGTTTATATCACCAATGTGCTGCCCTGGCGGCCGCCTCAAAACAGAGATCCCAAACCGGAAGAGATCGGCATGATGACCCCGTTTCTGGAGCGTCACGTTGCCCTGGCCAGGCCTGAGATCCTTGTTGTGATGGGCAATATCAGCTGTCAGGCGCTGCTGGGCAAACGCGGTATTACCCGGTTGCGCGGCAATTGGGACCAGGCGCTGGATCTGCCTGTCATCCCGATGTTCCATCCGGCCTATCTGCTGCGTCAGCCGCAAATGAAACGACAGGCCTGGGCCGATCTGCTGGAGTTGAAAGCGCGATTGCGAGGAGGGGCATGAAAATTCTGGCTTTTTCCGATCTGCACATGGCGCGCAGCCGGGCTGCCGATCTGGTTGCGGCCAGTGCGGCGGCGGATCTCGTGGTGGGTGCCGGAGACTATTGCAACATGCGGCAGGGACTGGATGAAGCGATGGCGATGTTGTCTGGCATGGCCGCGCCTTTGGTTCTGGTACCGGGCAATGCCGAAAGCGCCGAGGAGTTGTCTGATACGGTGCCGGAAGGTGTTCACGTCCTGCATGGGTCAGGCATGGAGCTAGACGGTCTGCGTCTTTTCGGCCTTGGTTACGGTGTCCCGGAAACACCGTTCGGAGAGTGGTCTTGCGACCTTTCCGAAGGCGCTGCCACTGAACTGCTGGCTCGGTGCGTTTCCGCAGATGTCTTGATAGTGCACTCTCCGCCCAAAGGCTATGGGGATGAAACCTCGATGGGCCAGTTGGTAGGGTCGATAGCTGTGCGCGATGCGATCGAACGAATACAGCCTGGGTTGGCAGTGTTTGGCCATATCCATGATAGCTGGGGCTATCGCGGCCATCTGGGCCAGACCCAGCTGGCAAATCTTGGTCCTACTGTGAATTGGTTCGAGGTGGGATCGTGATCGAAACAGCGACTTTGCTGACCTTCATTCCGGCGGCCCTTGTGCTTGGACTGACGCCCGGTGCCGATATGATGTTCTGTTTCGGTCAGGGGCTGAGGTCGGGCCCACGCCCCGCCCTTGCCGCCAGCGCCGGGGTTTCGACGGGCGTGATGCTGCATGTGCTTCTGGCTGGGCTGGGTTTGGGCGCCGCGGTTGCAACCTTGCCCTGGCTCTTTGACGTCATTCGCTGGTTCGGCGTGGGCTATCTGCTGTTCCTCGCATGGGGCGCGTTTCGCAACGGCGCAGTTGCCCCCGAAACACCGGCTGCCCCCATGAGCCGCGCCTTTCGGGATGGGATGCTGGTGAACCTGACCAATCCAAAGGTCATTCTGTTTGTGCTGGCGTTTATCCCCCAGTTTGTTGACCCATCCGCAGGTTCGGTTTTGATGCAGTTTCTGATCTTTGGCGTGATCATCGCCGGGGGCGGCTTTGTCGTGAACGGATTTGTGGGCATCTTTGCCGGTGGCACCGGGCGCATGTTGGTCGGCAATCCGCGTGCCTCTCGAATTCTTGGCTGGATCACGGGCAGCATTTTCGCGGCGCTAGCGCTCCGGCTTGCCATTCTGGAAAGGGCGTAACCCCGCATGTCGCGTATCGACGAAACACTTGAATTCATTCCCATTCGCATCGCGGTGCTGACGGTCTCGGACACAAGAGCTCTGGCCGAGGACCGCTCGGGACAAACGCTGGTGGACCGGATCGAAAAGGCAGGCCATTTGGTGGCAGACCGAAAGATCATCCAGGATGAGCGTGACCAGATTGCCGATCAACTGCGTGCCTGGGTCGCGGATCCCCAGATTGATGTTGTCTTGTCGACCGGAGGTACCGGGCTAACCGGGCGGGATGTCACGGTCGAGGCACACAGGGATGTGTACGAAAAAGAGATCGATGCATTTGGCACCGTGTTCACTATCGTCTCGATGGAAAAGATCGGAACCTCTGCGGTCCAATCAAGGGCCACGGGTGGCGTGGCGGGCGGAACCTACCTGTTTGCACTACCTGGCAGCCCTGGGGCTTGCAAAGACGCGTGGGACGCTATTTTGGAAAAACAGTTCGATTATCGGCACCGCCCCTGCAATTTTGTGGAAATAATGCCCAGATTGGACGAACACTTGCGACGGAAGTAGTCTGGTAGTGCGTTGAACACTGGATCAAGTCATTGTGGCTTGGCAGATGCGATTGCCCGGCTACCATCTGTAACAGGTAGCGGCGCGCAACCGGAGTGAACTGACTGATGCGATTTCTAAGGCAAAGTCTTGTGGGCGTGTTCCTGGCGTTTTTGACGCTGGGGCTGCTGCTTGTGGCCGCTCAGCTGATCTCGGGCGCGGTTCAGGATGTCGTTTCACGCGAAAATCAACCGCCGCAGGCCCGTGAGAGGGTTTTTGCGGTCAGCGTGCGCACGGCCGAGCCTGAGACGGTCACACCGTATCTCGAGGCCTTCGGGCAGGTTCAAAGCCGCCGTCGCCTGGAATTGCGCGCGGCGCTGGGTGGGCGCGTGGTCTCGCTGGCCGAAGATTTCCAGGATGGCGGTTCGGTCGACGCAGGTGAAATGCTGGTCGAGCTGGACCCGGCAGATGCGCAATCTGCACTGGATCGCGCCAAATCTGATCTGCTGGATGCCCAGTTCGAAGAGCGCGACGCCGAGCGTTCATTGTTGTTGGCGCAAGATGAATTGCGCGCCGCAGAGGCACAGGTTGAATTGCGCGGACGGGCCTTGCAGCGTCAGCAGGACCTGTTGGATCGTGGTGTCGGGGCTGCGGCCTCGGTGGAGGAGGCCGAGCTGGCCCTGACCTCGGCCAATCAGGCGGTTCTGTCCAGCCGGATCGCATTGGCGCAAGCGGAATCGCGCGTGGATCAGGCGACAACGCTGTTGTCTCGGGCAGTGATTGCCTTGGAGGCGGCAGAACGCGATCTGAATGACATGACGGTTTATGCCGGGTTTGCGGGCACGCTGACCGAGGTGACTCTGGTCGAAGGGCGGTTGGTCTCGGCCAACGAAAAACTGGCCGAACTGGTGGACCCAAACGCGCTTGAGGTCGCATTCCGGGTCTCAACCGCCCAGTTTGTGCGCCTGCTGGACCAGAATGGCGACTTGATAAAGGCGCCTGTCACCGTGTCGCTGGATGTTACCGGGACGGATCTGGTGGCCACAGGCCGGATCAGCCGCGACAGCGGATCGGCGGGTGAAGGGCAGACCGGGCGTTTGCTGTTTGCAAGGCTGGACGAGGCAGCGGGCTTCAAGCCGGGCGACTTCGTTACCGTCTCGGTGGAAGAACTGCCTTTGGACAACGTGGTGCGCCTGCCGTCATCAGTGTTGGATGCAACCGGAAACGTGTTGGTTCTGGCTGGCGACGACCGGTTAGAGCCCCTGGCGGTTGAGTTGATCCGCCGACAAGGCGATGAAGTTTTGCTGCGCGGCGAGGGCCTGGCAGGCCGAGAGGTCGTGATCGGCCGCACGCCTTTGCTGGGTTCTGGTGTCCGTGTCAGACCCTTGCGGCAAGAGGCCGAAGCGGCCTCGGTACCCGAGATGCTGGAGCTGTCCGACGAGCGCCGGGCTGAACTGGTGGCTTTGGTCGAATCCAGCGGCAGGATGCCCGAGGCGGTAAAGCAGCGGCTTCTGGGGCAACTCAGCCAAGCCAGCGTTCCCGCATCCCTGGTGCAGCGGCTTGAAGCCCGAGCCGGGGGCTAGATACCATGATGCGCGATATTCCAGACGCTGCGGGCGGTATCCTCAGCTATTTCACGCGCCACCGGACCGTGGCCAACCTTCTACTTCTGGTGATGCTTGTGCTGGGCGCTGCGGCCATTCCAAACATGCGTGCGCAGTTCTTTCCGGACGTCATCCTTGAACGCGTCGATGTGAATGTCACTTGGGATGGGGCAGGCCCCGAGGATGTTGATAACGGCATTGTTCAACTGCTGGAGCCTGCTCTGCTGGCGGTTGAAGGCGTGGCCAGCACGGAATCGACCTCACGCGAGGGCTCGGCCCGGGTTCGGCTGGAATTCGAGCCCAATTGGGACATGTCGCGCGCTGTTGAAGAAGTCCGAACCGCAGTGGACAGCGTGACCGAGCTGCCCGAGGATGCGGATGAGCCAACGATCCGGCGTGGGGCTTGGCGTGACCGTGTGACGGATGTCGTGATCACAGGACCGACCGAGCCGGAACAGCTGGCCAATCTGACAGATGAACTGATCAACCGTCTGTTTGCTGCTGGTGTAACCCGAACCACGATCCGGGGCATCGCAGCACCGCGTGTGGTGGTCGAAGTGCCCACCGTCCAGTTGATTGCCAATGATATCACCCTGTCCGAGATCGCGGCGGCCATTGCCGCCGAAGTGACCGCAAGCCCGGCAGGCGATGTCACCGGCGCTAATGCGCGGATCCGCACCGGTGTTGAAAAACGCACCCCCGAAGAGATTGAGCGCATACCGCTTCGTAATTTCCCAGATGGCTCCAAACTGGTGATTGGAGATTTGGCCGATATCCGGGTCGAAGGTGTGACCCGCGACCGCAGCTATTTTGTTGGTGAAAACCCGGCAATGTCGATCCGCGTGGATCGGTCGAATCTTGGCGACGCAATCGGCATCCAAAGCACGGTCGAGGATGTTGTGACCGAAATGCAGGCCAGCCTGCCCGAAGGCATCTCTATCGAATTGATCCGTACGCGGGCGCAGGCCATCACGGATCGTCTGGATATCCTGGTTGATAATGGTTTGGTCGGGCTGGGATTGGTCGTCTGCCTGCTGTTTCTGTTCCTCAACGCGCGTATCGCGTTTTGGGTAGCAGTTGGTATCCCGGTGGCCATGTCCGCAGCGGTTGCGTTCATGTATCTGGGCGGGCTGTCGATCAACATGGTCTCTCTGTTTGGTTTGATCATCACTTTGGGCATCGTGGTCGATGACGCGATCGTGGTGGGTGAACACGCAGATTTCCGTGCGCGCCGGTTGGGCGAGCCGCCGATGGTCGCCGCCGAACGAGCTGCGCGGCGCATGGCCATGCCGGTCTTTGCCGCCACCCTGACCACAGTGATCGCCTTCTTTGGCCTGACCTTGGTGGGCGGACGCTTTGGTGAGTTGATCCGCGACATTCCCTTTACGGTCATCGCGGTTCTGATTGCCTCGCTGATCGAGTGTTTTCTGATCCTGCCCAATCACATGGCGCATGCGATCGCGCATTCGGCCAAGGAACATTGGTATGATTGGCCCAACCGTGTGGTAAATCGCGGTTTCCGCTGGGTGCGCGACACGCTGTTCCGTCCGTTGATCGGGCTGGTGATCCGGGCGCGCTATGTGGTTGTGGCGATCATGGTTGTGATCCTGGCCAGTCAGGCGGCCCTGTTCATTCGGGGTGACGTGAACTGGCGGTTCTTCAACGCACCCGAGCGTGGCTCGGTCACTGGCAATTTCATCATGGTCGAGGGCGCGACGCGCGCGGATACCCTGGAAATGATGCGCATGGTGCAGCGCGCCACCGAAGAGCTGGGTGCGGTCTATGAAGAACGCCATGGCCGAAACCCGATTGACTATGTGCTGGCCGAGGTTGGCGGATCGGCCGGGTTTGGTCTCTCGGCCGCCGATGGTAAGGATGCAGACCTGCTGGGCGGGATTTCGATTGAGTTGATCGACGCAGACTTGCGTCCCTATTCCAGCTTTGAATTCGTGGGTGAGCTGCAAGATACCGTGCCACGCCATCCCAAGGTCGAACTCCTCAGCTTCCGAGGCTGGCGGTCCGGCCCCGGCGGTGACGCCATCGATGTGCAATTCTTTGGGGCGGACGTGAACACTCTGAAATCCGCCTCCGAGGATTTGCAGGCCGAACTGGCAAAATACCCCGAGGTCTCGGCGCTTGAGGATAATCTGGCCTATGACAAAGAAGAGTTCATTCTGGACCTGACACCTCAGGGACAGGCGCTGGGCTTTCGTATCGAAACACTGGGCCGCGTGCTGCGTGATCGGTTGAACGGGATCGAGGCCGCGACCTATCCCGACGGACCACGTAGCGCAGAAATCCGGGTTGAACTGCCCGAAGGCGAACTGACAGCCGATTTCCTGGAACGCACGCTGATGCGCACACCAGATGGGGTTTACGTGCCTTTGGCCGACATCGTCTCGGTCGAGCGGAAATCGGGCTTTTCAACGGTGCGGCGCGAAAACGGGTTGCGGGTGATTTCCGTGAACGGGGACATTTCCGAGGACGATCCAGCCCAAGCCGCCGAGATTGCCCGCGCCATGCAGGAAGAAATCCTGCCCACCATCGCGGCGGAACGTCAGGTTGAATGGCGCATGGCAGGGCTGAGCGAACAGGAAAACGAGTTTCTGGCCGAAGCCGGGGCGGGGCTTATCCTGTGTCTGACCGGCATCTACCTTGTTTTGGCCTGGGTCTTTGCAAGCTGGACCCGTCCGCTGGTGGTCATGTCGATCATTCCCTTTGGTCTGGTGGGCACGATCTGGGGCCATTACATCTGGGATGTTCCGCTAAGCATGTTCACCGTTGTCGGCCTGCTTGGCATGACAGGGATTATCATCAACGACTCGATTGTTCTGGTAACGACCATTGACGGGTACCAGCAGGAACGCGGGTTGGTGCCGTCGATCATCGAAGGGACCGCAGACCGGCTGCGCCCAGTGATGCTGACCACATTGACCACCGTGCTTGGTCTGACACCGCTGCTTTATGAAGGCTCGCAACAGGCGCAATTCCTCAAACCGACCGTGATCACTCTGGTCTATGGCCTGGGCTTTGGCATGTTGCTTGTGCTGCTGCTGGTTCCGGCCTTGCTGGCGATCCTCAACGATGTCGCGCGCCCGATGACCGCGATGCGCCGCGCGTTGCGTGCGCCTGATCGAGTGGTGCAGGGGTCGGTTGTGGCGACAGGTGCTGCCTTGGCGGTTTGGCTGGCGGTGGCGATGGTCTGGCCCGTTGTGTCTGGCGCACCGCTCACCTCTTTGGCCCAGTTTTACGGGGACGAAGACGGGATGGCCCTGCTGCGCATGGGATTTGGGGTGTTTGCGGCGGGTGCGGCGCTGATCTTGCTGGTCAGCGTTACCCTTTCGGGGCTGCTTTATGGTCGGTTGTCGGGGCGCGCGGGCACTTAATCAGCCCTTAGAGCGGTGGACAAAAGCTCGGGCACACGCGCGCTCATGCTCAGATCGCCTTGCAAGATGCGTTCGACCGGAAACCAGCTTGCATCCAAGGCGTCATCACCGGCCTGAGGTGTGCCCGAGACATAGCGGCAGGCCACACCCACAAGCAGGTAATGCGAGTTTACCTGCCCTTGAGAGTCGCGGCGCAGCAAGTCGAGATTGTCCAGGTAGGACAGGGGCTGTGCGATGATGGAAGTTTCTTCCAGCAATTCCCGTGCAGCCGCCTCAAGAACCGTTTCGCCCCATTCCACATGGCCACCAGGGAAGCCCCACAGCCCGGCATCGGGCTGCTTGCTGCGCTGGACCAACAGCACCTGGTTTTCGTGCAGAACAACGGCCAAAGCGCCGATTCGGGGAAGTTGTGTCATGCGGTCAGCCCGCGCTGCACCCGATGATATCAACGGCATGATGCGCGCCAAGAACCGTGATGCGAATATCGGAACGGTTCAGCGCAAAAGGCTCGCCCGAGGCATTGATGACCTCGGACCGGGCGATCAGCGTGTCGCCCTGCCGCTCAGTCACGGTTTGAGAGGCCCAAAGGATCGGATTGCCCGGTTCGATGACCGTAACCTCGTCACCACCGGCGGGTGGCATGGTGATCCGCGCTTCGATCTGCATCCCGTCATTTGTGGGCGACAAGTGACAGGCCGCGCCGGATAC
Organism: Ruegeria sp. HKCCD7255; assembly: GCF_013031565.1. Classification (NCBI taxonomy): domain Bacteria; kingdom Pseudomonadati; phylum Pseudomonadota; class Alphaproteobacteria; order Rhodobacterales; family Roseobacteraceae; genus Ruegeria; species Ruegeria sp. HKCCD7255. The sequence continues at coordinate 72,978 of NZ_WQAG01000005.1, forward strand.
CCCCGCCTCGGCCGGTGAGAAGGGACGTTCTGCCAGCGCCGCAGCAATGGTCGGATTGCGCCCGGCCTCGGCATCCAGAACATGGTCGAAGTCCAGCCGCTCGGGCACGCAGACATCCTTGCAGACGCCAATGTCAACGCTGCCTTGCAGCCGAACCGGCTGAGCAGGGTTTTTCGGAGTGATTGTCACCGGCAGGACTAGTTCGCCTTCATAGCCGATAGACTGGTATCCGTTTTGGTCAAACACATCCGGTGAAGGCCAGGTGATCGAAACCTCACCGACATTCGAGGACGGCCCCCAATCAAAATGCGGTGGTATCCCGGCATCGCCCGGTGCGCGCCAATATGTCTTCCAGCCATCCTGCAGGGTCATCCGCAATGCGCCCTGATACGACCCGTCCGCTGAACGACCCCCATCCAGAATGTCAAGTTGCGTAAGTCCGTTCGCGCTCTGACCAAATGTCGGCGCAGCAAAAGTAAGGCCAGCCAGCAGGGCGGCAGCAGGTGTCCAATGCATCATCATGCCCTATTAAATGGGCATAGTCGTGCAGGTTGCCAAGTCACGTTCCGTTCATAGGAATGAAATGCGTCCGAATACCCACAGAACAAGCGCTGATCCCTTGCCAATCCCTGCCGGACCGGGTCATTGTTGGCTCGGACGGATGACAAGAGACCTTGCTTCATGGACCTGACCGGAAAACTGTTGATTGCGATGCCTGGAATGGGTGACCCGCGCTTTGAGCATTCGGTGGTCTATATCTGCAGCCATGCCGAAGATGGCGCTATGGGGCTGATCATCAACAAGCCGTCGGACCTGCGAACCAAAGTGCTTCTGGAGCAGCTCAATATTCCGTGTCGGATTCCGGTTGTGGGTGAGCGTCTGGTGCATTTCGGAGGTCCGGTCGAGATGTCGCGCGGTTTTGTTCTGCATTCATCTGATTATGAGGCAAATTTGCATTCGATGCAGATTTGCGGCGATTTCAGCATGACCGCAACGTTGGACGTGCTGGAAGATCTGGCCTCGGGGCGTGGGCCGCTCAATGCGCTTGTTGCGCTGGGCTATTCCGGATGGGGTCCGGGCCAGCTGGAAGATGAGATTGCGATGAACGGCTGGTTGACCACCGAGTCCGATCCGAAACTGGTCTTTGACCTGCCGGATGACGAGAAGTGGGAGGCCGCGCTGGCCACGCTGGGCGTTGACCCACTGACGCTTTCAGCCAGCGCGGGGCGCGCTTAGGTCTTGGGGGCCGCAGCCCGGCGCAGCCGGTCATTGATCGCAGCGCCAAGCCCATGGTCGGGGATTGGTGACACGGCAATCGGACGGTGAGATTTGTCCAAATCGTGCAACATCGCAAACAGGTTGGCCGCAGCTTCGACCAGATCACTGCTTTGGGAAAGGTTGAGGGTACAGTCTACCGGGCCAAAACCCAAAACGACTTCATCCCCAACACCAGCCTCGGCATTCAGTCTGACCGGCGCGTTCGGCGCATAATGGGATTGCAGCTGACCCGGCGCGGTCAAAAGGTCACCTGATTGATGAATATGCAGCCGTGTATCCAGCGCGTGTTCGACCTCTTCCAAAGCCACGCCACCCGGTCGCAAAAGCGAAGGCTCGCCCGCGAGCCCGACGATGGTGGATTCCAGCCCTACTCCGCAGGGTCCCGCATCAAGGATGGCGGCGATCCGACCATCCAAGCCCGACTGCACATGGTCTGCGGTTGTCGGGCTGATCTGACCCGACGGATTGGCCGACGGCGCGGCCACCGGTCCGTCGACGACTTCCAAAAGCGAACGCGCAATGGGATGGGCCGGAACGCGGACGGCCAATGTGTCCAGCCCTGCCGTGACGAGGGATGATACCCCGTGGCCCGGACGCAAAGGCAACACCAAGGTCAAGGGACCGGGCCAGAATGCATCGGCCAGACTTTGCGCCTGATCGGACCATTCGACGAAACGCTGCGCTGCCTCTACCGACGCCACATGAGCGATCAAGGGGTTGAAGCTGGGCCGCCCCTTGGCCTCATAAATGGCCGCAACCGCCTCTCCGTTTCGCGCGTCGCCGCCCAGCCCGTAGACCGTTTCTGTTGGAAACGCGACCAGCTGACCTTGGCGCAGCAGATCTGCGGCCTGCGCCAACCCCGCAGTGTCTGCGGACAGATATTTGGTTTGAAACAGTTTCATCACTTGTGACGCGGCGTTTTGGTTGATTGCGTGGCCCGGGCGGGTAGGTAAGCTTGCAAGCCCAGATGCATACAGGCGTGGCTTGGAAATTCCAAGGCCAGCCAGCACCAAATCCGAGGGAAGCCATGACCTATCGCGCCCCATTGTCTGATTATGAATTTCTGTTGAACCATGTGATCGGCTACGACCAGATCGCAGCGACCGAGAAATTCTCGGATGCGAGCTCGGATGTCGTCAGCGCGATCCTGACCGAAGCGGGCAAGCTGTGCGAAGAGGTTCTGGCCCCCTTGCAGCGCCCGGGCGATTTGCACCCGGCGCATCTGGAAAACGGTGTGTTGCGCACATCACCCGGCTATGCCGAGGGCTGGAAAGCCATTGCAGAAGGTGGCTGGGTCGGGATGAGCGGTGATCCCGAATATGGCGGTATGGGTCTGCCGATGACCGTGACCACCGCGGTGAATGAGATGATGAGCGCGGCATGCCTGTCGCTGCAACTGGCGCCGCTGATGACACAAGGCCAGATCGAAGCACTGGAACATCATGCCAGTGACGAGCTGAAGGCGCTGTATCTGCCCAAGATGATGGCCGGTGAATGGTCGGGGACCATGAATCTGACCGAGCCGCAGGCCGGGTCGGATGTGGGTGCGTTGACGTCTAAGGCCGAGCCGAATGGCGACGGGACCTATGCGATCTCGGGACAGAAGATCTATATTTCCTGGGGTGACAACGATTTTACCGAAAATGTCTGCCACCTGGTCCTGGCGCGTCTGCCGGACGGGGTGCCGGGTACCAAGGGCATATCGTTGTTTCTGGTGCCGAAATATATCCCGGATGAGAACGGCAATCCCGGCGTGGCAAACGATCTGAAAGTGGTCTCGCTGGAACACAAGATGGGCCTGCATGGCTCACCCACCTGTGTGATGCAATATGACGGGGCCAAAGGTTGGCTGGTTGGGCCAGAACATGGCGGTATGGCGGCCATGTTCACCATGATGAACAACGCCCGTCTTGGGGTGGGTGGCGAAGGGGTTGGCGTGGCCGAAGGCGCCTATCAACACGCGCTGGCCTATGCGCTGGAGCGTAAGCAGGGCAAGACACCCTCGGGCACCATCATTGACCATGCGGATGTGCGGCGGATGCTGATGGACATGCGCGCCGATGTATTTGCGGCGCGGTCGATCCTGCTGGCCAATGCGGCTGCGATCGACATGACCCAAGCCACGGGTGATGCGGATTGGGCGGCCCGCGCGGCGCTGTTGACGCCGATCGGAAAGGCCTTTGGTACGCAAACCGGGATGCGGGTGGCCGAGACCGGTGTGCAAGTCCATGGCGGTATGGGCTTTATCGAAGAAACCGGCGCGGCCCAGTATTATCGCGACGTCCGCGTGACAGCGATTTATGAGGGCACCAACGGAATTCAGGCGATGGACCTTGTGGCGCGCAAGATGATGGATGGGGGCGAAGCCGCCTCGAACTTGCTGGACGAGATCGAAGAACAGGCAGAAAAGGCCCGTGCCGCCCTGCCGGATCTGGCCGGTCCGGTTTGGGAGGCCACGGAATCCTTGCGTGAAACCACCGAATGGCTGGTGTCGCAGACGGACATGAACACCCGTTTTGCCGGGGCAACGGCTTATCTGGCAGCTTTTGCGCGCGTTTTGGGCGGGCATTACCACCTGTCCGCTGCCTTGGCGGACCCGGAAGGGCCCCGCGCGAAACTGGCGCGCTATTACATCAGTGCGCTACTGCCCGAGTATTCCGGGCTGTTGGCGCAGGCGCAGAAAGGGGCCGAGGACCTCTATGCGCTCAGCGTTGATGAGCTGGCCAGCTGATGGACGGTGATCGGCCCGAGAGCATCCGCTATCCTTGGCCGGAGCCTCCGGCACCGGGAGAAAGCATCGAAATTGCCGACGGCGTGCTGTGGATCCGCCTGCCTTTGCCAATGGCGCTGGACCATGTGAACGTCTATGCGTTGGATGATGGCGACAGCTGGACGATCGTCGATACCGGGCTTTCTTCCAAAAAGTCGCGCGCGATCTGGGAAAACGTCATGGCGGGGCCATTGCGCGGAAAGCCCGTGCACCGGGTTGTTGTGACCCATCACCATCCCGACCACGTCGGCAATGCAGGGTGGTTTCAATCCGAACACGGGGCCGAGTTGGTCGCGACCCGGACGGCCTGGTTGTTTGCGCGGATGTTGACGCTGGATGTGCAAGAAACCTGGCCGGAAGAGACGCTGAACTTCTATCGCAGCGCGGGCATGGCGCCGGATATTCTGGCCAAGCGCATGGCGGACCGACCGTTCAACTTTGCGGATGGCGTCTTTCCGATGCCGCTGGGCTACACACGGATCAAACAGGATGACGTGATCCGCATGGGCGGGCGCGATTGGGATGTCCATATCGGCAACGGCCATTCGCCCGAACACGCAACCTTCTGGAGCCGCGACGACGATCTGGTGATCAGCGGCGACCAGATTCTCAGTTCGATCAGTCCCAACCTTGGGGTGTATGCAACCGAACCGATGGCCGACCCCGTTTCCGGTTGGCTCGAGGCCTGCGAGCGCCTGCAATCGCTTGCCCGACCCGAGCATCTGGTTCTTGGCGGACATAAACTGCCCTTCACCGGTTTGCCGATCCGGATGCGGCAACTGATTGACAATCACCACGGTGCGCTGGCGCGTTTGCTGGACGAATTGGATCAGCCGAGAACCGCTGCCGATTGCTTTCCACCTTTGTTCAAGCGTCCGATTAAAGAGGGTGAATATGGTCTGGCTCTGGTCGAGGCAGTTGCACATATGAACCATCTCTTCCACATTGGTGCGGTTACCAGAACCCGTAGGGATGATGGTGCGTGGATGTACCAGCGCAAGGAATAGCGTCATGCAGGATGAAATCGAGACGTCAGCCGAAGCTGCCGAAGCGGCGGCGCTGCCGCGCTGTTACGAAGTACATGCCAATTCCGACGCCAAGTCTGGTGCCAAAGACCTGCCCAAGCCATTGCAGAAGCCTGTCGAGGCGAAAAGCCCTGCGCAATGGGCCTATGAGCGGCTGATCATGTATATCCAGAATTTCGAAAAAGCACTGGATGCCGATCATGAGGTCGCCATGGGATTCACCGGCGGCGAAGCGGGCGTGATGCGGATCGAGGGGATGGGGTTTTTCGAGCCTGATATCGTCACCTTCTATGGTTCAGATGGCGGGGGTGCGAAAACGCAATTGGTTCAGCATGTCACTCAGCTGAATGTCATGCTGCGTGCGCTGCCGAAATCGGTTGAGGATAAACCGGCCAACCGTATCGGCTTCCGGCTTGCGGCCGATCTGGGAGAAAGCTGACTCAGAACCCTTGCAATTCACGCAATCGCAGCCTTGAATGAGTGGATCATTCAGGAGAACCTCGCGTGTCATATTTCTCAGCCGTTACAAGTGCATATGCCGGATCCTGGGCCCGACGTCGTGTTTTCCTGCCGATCTACATCTCGGTGCGCTTGCTGTTGGTGGCATTGATCGCACCTGCCATAGCCGTTGCCCTCAATTTTGCGGTCTCGCTGTCGGATCAATCTGCTTTGACCGATCAGGCCATCGCGATGTTTCTTTTGTCTCCGATCGGGTTCGTCGCGGCGATTGTTGTGCTTAGCCTGTTTCTGCTGGCCGAGGTCTTTGTCTTTGCCGTAATGGCCGCATCGCTGCGTATGGGGGAACCTGACCCTTGGCGCGCCAGTAGTTCCGCCATTTCGCTGATCATCTCACGCTTACCTTCCCTGTTTGGCTTCGCCGCGCGGTTGATCCTGCGGATTTTGGTGATCGCGGTTCCGTTTGTGGCGGTTGCTGGCCTGATCGCGTGGTGGACCCTGACGGAGTATGACATCAACTACTACCTCACGTTTCACCCCCCGGCCTTCTGGATTGCTGTTGTCCTGATCGGGATCGTGGTGCTGGCTCTGGCCTGGGTTCTGGTCAGACGTTTGTCAGGCTGGGCTTTGGGACTGCATCTTGTGCTGTTTGAAGGCACGCCCCCGGCCAGCGCATTTGTCGTGAGCCAGCAGCGGATGGAGGGAAAGCGGGGGCGGTTGAAAATCGAGCTGATCTTGTGGCTGGCCATGCGCTTGGCGATTGGTGCAGCCATTGCCTTTGTTGCAGGGCTGGCCTTCGCTCTGGTCCCACTTAGCGAGGGTACAAATCTGCGTGTCGCCCTGAGCATTGGCCTTTTGGTGGCAGGTCTTTGGTCGCTGGCGGGGCTGGTCTTGGCGGCGCTGGCTCTTGGGGCCTTGGCGGTCCTGCTAGACAGGTTTTTCGAGCCCGAGACCGCATCTCTGCCACATCCCGAACCCCGCAGTAATGTGCGACGGCCCGTTCTTGTCACGGTAGCAATTGCCGCTGTGGCTTTGCTGATCGGTTTGTGGTCGGGGCAGGCGCTGTTAGAGCGTGTGCAGACGCCGGATCATGCCGAGGTCATTGGCCACCGGGGGGCCGCAGCGCTGAGGCCTGAAAACACGATGGCTTCGGTGCTCAAAGCAATCGAAGACGGGGCCGATTGGGTCGAGATCGACGTTCAGGAAACCGCAGATGGCGAAGTGATCGTGGCCCATGACAGTGATTTCATGAAGCTGGGCGGCGTCAACCTCAAGGTTTGGGACGCGACCATGCCGGATGTAGCCGAGATCGACATCGGCAGTTGGTTCGATCCGGAATACGCCGCGGAGCGCACCCCAACCCTGCGCGCGGTTTTGGAGGCCGCGAAGGGGCGGGCCAATGTGATTATTGAGCTGAAATATTACGGCCACGACGTCGAATTGGAAAACCGCGTGGTGGGCATTGTGGAAGAAATGGAGATGCAGGACAGTATCTCGACCATGTCTCTCAAATACCCCGCAGTCCAAAAGATGAAAAAGCTGCGCCCGGATTGGCGGGCGGGAGTATTGGCAGCGACGGCTGTGGGCGATCTTTCGGGGTTGGAGGGGGATTTTGTTGCGGTGAACGCGGCGACGGTGTCGCCGGGATTGATCCGTAAGGTCCATGAAGCGGGCAAGGACATATATGTCTGGACGGTCAATGATCCGCTGCAAATGTCGGCAATGGCATCTATGGGCGTTGACGGCCTGATCACCGACCGTCCGGCCATGGCAAACGCGGTGTTGCAGGCGCGGGCTGAGATGGGCCCGGGCGAACGACTGCTCTTGTGGTTGGCCACAAGTTTTGGACTGTCTGTCGATACTCAGGCGATGCGTGATGACAATCCGTAACAGTCTGTGCCTTCTGTTGGTCTGCGCGACCCCTGTGCAGGCGCAAGACATCATGAGCAGCATTGAGATGCCGGCGCATCGCGCTTTGATGGATCAACGGGGTGACGCCGATCTGACCCCGTTTGAGACCGATGGATGTTCCGGTGGTCTCTCCAGCAGTTGGAGCCTTGTGGCTGATACCTTTCCCAAATTCAGTGCGCTCTATGAAGCGCATCCGCCTTGGGAATACTGCTGTATAACGCATGACAAAGCCTACCATTCAGCAGGAGGCGCGCTTACAGCAGAAGACAGTTTCAAGGCGCGTTTGAACGCTGATGAAGCTTTACGGTCCTGCGTGAAGACACATGGTCAGGAATTCGCTTCTGACTATGCCGAGCGGTACGATATGACGGAGGATCAGATCGGGCAGGTTCATTCCATCACGGCAGAAGCCATGTTCTTGGCGGTGCGTTTTGGTGGTGGTCCGTGCAGCGGTCTGCCTTGGCGTTGGGGGTTCGGATACCCGGGATGCTCGGTTTTTCCATCGCGTGAAGGTGCGCGCGAATGACGTGGTGACAGGGGCTGAAAAATGCATTATCCAACCTCGTAAACACGCGAATTGGGAATCTTTAGATCATGGCTGAACACAAGCACGGCGAGATGGATATCACCGTCCAAACCAAAACTTTCGATGGCTTCATCAAATTCACAACGTGGTGCGTTGTGGTCATCGCCCTCCTGTGCCTGTTCCTGGCGGTGTTTGCGTCTTAAGCTTTCTTTGAGGTGACACCTGTGTTCAGGGTTCTGACTGCTTGTCTGATACTTGCGGTGTTGGCAAGCTGCGCCGGGTCGCAACGCCCGCAGGCGGAGCAGGCCGAGATCGTTGCCAGGTCTTATCGCGACCCAGGGCCCTCGACTTTGACGCTCTACACCATGATCAGCACGCGCAACGGATCGGGTGCGCATACCTCGTTGATGATCAGCGGTAGCGAGCGTGTGATCTTTGACCCGGCAGGTTCGTTCCGCGCGGATGTTGTGCCGATCAAGGATGATGTGCTCTACGGAATAACTCCAAATGTCGAACGGGCTTATCGCAGCAGTCATGCGCGCGAAACGCATTACGCCCGTATCCAGACGATTGAAGTTACGCCACAACAGGCAGAAATCGCATTGCAACTGGCCAAGCAATCCGGGCCGGTCGCGGGTGCGTTCTGTGCAAATGCAACCGCGCAATTGCTTCAGCAGGTGCCCGGGTTCGAAGGGATCAGCACCACTTTTTATCCGGTCAAGCTGTCCGAGCAGTTTGGCGCTTTGCCCGGTGTTCAGACAGCTGAATATCGCGAAAACGATGACGCGGATTTGCAAAAAGGTCTTGCAGCCAACAACGCGCAATTGAACGCGTTGGATGGGGCTTCAACCAATTAAGTAAAGCAACGCATAGAGCACAGCGGCCCCGGAAAAGATCGCTGTCAGCACGTTTTTTGTGACCAAGCCGACTGTCAATGCCACGGCTGCTGCGGCCATGCGTGGCAGATCAGGCTGGCCGTCGGTCGCTGCGGGCCACACCACCATCGGCGCGATCAAAGCTGGAATGATCGCCACGGCGGTATAACGCAGATGCCGCAATAGCCAGGATGGTATCGGGCGGTCACCGACAAGCCCGATAAAGGTAAAACGCAGCGCAAAGCTGCCAATCGCAAGGCCGATGATCAGGATCCAGATGGTTGTTGCACTTACCGTTGTCATCGCTTGTGCCTCTCCAGCGCCAGTTCGGCCTGCGCGCCTGCCATCATGCCAGCGACTCCGGCGATCAGCAGGCCCAGATTGGCCGGAACCTGAACGGTAAGCAGCGCGACAACAATCGCAACAAGGGCGGCTATCACATGAGGCAGCGTGCGCATCATCGGTCCGATCATCGCCAGAAAGGCAATCGGCAGCGCAAAGTCCAGCGCCCAGCTGTCAGGGATCTGAGCACCCAGAACCGCGCCGAGATAGGTCATCAGAATCCAGATCGGAGCCACCGGGCTAACGCATCCGACGAAATAGGCCATACGCTGTTTTGTGGTCAGTTTGGGCTCTGCTTCGAACCGGACGATCGAGCAGGCATAGGATTGATCCACGATCAGATAAGCAGCGCAGGCCCTTTGCCAAAGTGGTGCGGCACCCAGATAGGGGGTCAGCGAGGCCGAATACATCGCCACCCGCAAATTAACCGCCAACGCAGAGGCCAGAGTAATCACTGTGGGTGTATTGTCCTGCAGCAATTGCAACGCGGTAAACTGGGCCGCACCGGCAAAGACGGTGGCAGAGAAGGCAATGGTTTGCGCGATGTTCAACCCGGCCTCGGTTGCGAATACACCAAACAGCATTCCGAACGGGCCAACGACGATCACAAAGGGCAGACCTTCGCGAAAACCCGTCCAGAAATATGACTTGCTTGTGGTGATTGCCATGGTGAGATCCTATGGTGCCAAGAGCAGCAGTAGCCGTCTTGGGGAGGGGTTGCAATTGGCCACGGAGCTTGACCTGTCAGACTATGTGATCGCACCAGATCCAAGGGCGGCTCGCCTGACCCGCGCGGTCGAAGGTGTGGATCAGAACGGCGATGTCAGCCAGATTTCCGTGGTTGAGGAACGCCCGCTGACGATTTTCCTCAACTCTCAGGAAATCGTGACGGCCATGACCATTGGCGACTATCCTGAATATCTGGCGCTGGGCTTTCTGCGCAATCAGGGCATGCTGCTGACGGATGATCAGATCACCCGGGTCGATTATGATGATGATCTGGAAACCGTTGTGGTGCGCACCGCGCGGCAAACCTCATACGAGGACAAGCTGAAGAAAAAGACCCGCACCAGTGGCTGCGCGGTGGGGACGGTCTTTGGCGACATGATGGAAGGGCTTGAGGATGTGCGCCTGCCGCAGGTGTCGGTGCGCACCTCGTGGCTGTATGATCTGGCCGCCAAGATCAACCGCACCCCATCGCTTTATCTTGAGGCCGGGGCCATTCACGGCACCGTGCTGTGCCACGAAAACCGCCCGTTGGTCTATATGGAGGATGTGGGCCGCCATAACGCCGTTGATAAGATTGCTGGCTGGATGCTGTCCGAAGGTGAAAGCGCTGCGGATAAGATCCTATACACGACCGGGCGACTGACCTCCGAGATGGTGATCAAAACGGCGATGATGGGCATTCCTGTGCTGGCCTCCCGCTCGGGCTTTACCGCCTGGGGCGTCGAGATTGCGCGTGAGGTTGGGCTGACTTTGATTGGGCGGATGCGGGGTCAGCGGTTTGTCTGTCTGTCGGGTGAGGACCGTTTGGTGCGCGATGTGGATCCGGCAACGGTTCCGCATGACGATAAAAAGCATAAACGAAAAAGCGCGCAGTCCTGAGTTTCCATCATCTGACAGCAGTGGTTAGGAATTTCAGCCGTTTCTGATAGATGTTCGTTAAGCGGCGATAATACGAACAGCAAAGCGGGTGCATTTTTGCCCGGGTGAATATGGAACTCATCAACCTCATAGCACCTGTTTTTGCAGTCATCGTGACGGGATATGTCTTTTCCTGGACCAAGCTGCTGAGCGAAGATACCTCAGATGCATTGGTACAATTCGCGGTCTTTGTCCTGATCCCGACCATCATGTTTTATCTGATCGGTCAGGAAGAGTTCGCCAACCTTCTGAACTATGGCTTCTACATCGCCTATGGCGGGACTCTGCTGGCGCTGTTTGTGGTTTTGTTTCTCATTCTCAAAGGCATGACGGGTTTTCACGCCGGATCGGCCACGGTCGCGGCGTTTGCTGCTGTGGCTTCGAACACGGCGCTGGTCGCCCTGCCGATCTTGCATGCGATATTTGGGTCCAAAGGCGCGTTGCCGGCTGTGCTGGCCAATCTGGTCGTGGCTATATTGCTGTTGATCATGACCACAACGCTTGAAACCACCGCAGGTCACAAAGCGGGGGTTAGGACGCCAATCTACAAAATCATTCTGAATGTCCTGAAGAACCCGATTATTGCTGCAACTTTGTTGGGTGTTGCCTATTCCGCGACCGGGCTTGGTTTCTCGAACGCCGTCTCGGACTATCTTGAACTGCTCAGCCAGGCTTTGGCGGCTGTTGCGCTGTTTGCCATCGGATTTACGACAAGCGTGCGTACCATTGTCCAGACCGGGCCGCTGCTTCTGTTCCTGACGGGTGCAAAGCTGATCGTTGCACCGGGGCTGGTCCTGCTGGCGGCGCATCTGATTGGCCTCGATCCGCTGTGGACCATCGCGGCAACCGTCTCATCGGCGGTGCCCACGGCGAAAAACGTTTTCCTTTTGGCCAAACACTATAATCAAGAGCCCAAACTAGCGGCCCATATCGTGTCCATGACATCCTTTTTGTCTGTCGGAACGCTGATACTTTGGTTGTTTGTCCTGCACCATCTGTATCCAACCGCGTTTCAATTGAACTGAGTTCGATCTACAAAGCCTCAAAGGTTGTTCCGCTGCGGCGAATGAAACAAGGGACGGGAATGGGAAAACCTCTGGGCGTGATACTGGCGGGCGGCTTGGCGACGCGTATGGGTGGCGGTGACAAGGGTCTGTTGCAGATCGGCGGGCAGAGCCTGTTGTCCCATGTTGTTGAACGCCTGGCGCCGCAAGTGGGTGGGCTTGCACTGAATGCCAATGGTGATCCGGCGCGGTTTGCAGATCTTGGGCTGCCTGTTGTGCCGGACACGATAGAGGGCTTTGCAGGGCCTTTGGCCGGGGTTTTGGCCGGGTTGGATTGGGCGGCAGGGCAGGGGGCCGACAGTATCGTCACCGCTGCAGCGGATACGCCATTCTTTCCGCATGATCTGGTGGCGCGTCTGCAACACGCGGCTGAGGGGCAGGATTATCCTTTGGTTCTGGCGACCACACCGCGTTCGAGCAACGAGGTGTTGAAATCCGGCGGCGGCAAGCGGGTCAACCGGCACCCGACCTTCGGGCTCTGGCCCGTGGCGTTGCGCGATGATTTGCGGGCTGAATTGCAAGACGGTCTGCGCAAGGTGGTGCTGTGGACGGACAAGCATCAGGGGCGTGAGGCATTGTTCCCTGCTGAACCCTTTGATCCGTTTTTCAATGTGAATACGCCCGACGACCTGACCCGCGCGCAAGAGCTGTTGAGGCTGGCATGAGAGTCTTTGGCGTCACCGGCTGGAAGAATGCGGGCAAGACCGGGTTGATGGAGCGGTTGGTGGCCGAGATCACTGGCCGTGGTTTCTCGGTCTCGACCGTGAAGCACGCGCATCACAGCTTTGACGTCGATCAGCCGGGCCGTGACAGTTACCGCCATCGCGCAGCAGGCGCGAACGAAGTGCTTTTGGCCTCGGGTCAGCGCGTGGCGCTGATACAAGAACTGCGCGGGGCCGAGGAGCCACGACTGTCGGATCTTCTGGCCCGCCTGTCTCCGGTCGATCTGGTGTTGATCGAAGGATACAAACGAGAGGCGCATCCCAAGATCGAGGCGTTTCGGCAAGAACCGGGCAACGCCCTGATTGCAACGGGCAATGACACCATCCGCGCTGTTGCCAGCGACGTACCACTGTCTCTGGATCGTCCGGTTTTCGATTTGAACGATACGGCCGCGATTGCAGATTTCATCCTGCACGAGGTCGGTTTGTGACCGGATTTGACAGCTTTGCGATGGTCGATTGGTCCGGTGGAAATGACACCGGCCCAAGGCCCCGTAAAGATGCGATCTGGTCTTGTGTCGTGCAAGATGGGCGCGCCGAAGAGCCGGTCTATCACCGCAACCGCCAGATCGCGGAACGCTGGTTGCACAGTCTGATTGACGCCGAGATCCGGGCCGGGCGACGCTTGTGTTTGGGGTTCGATTTCCCTTTTGGCTATCCCAAAGGCTTTGCCCAGGCGTTGACCGGATCGGATGATCCGCTGCGTCTTTGGGACTGGTTTGAAACCCATATTCAGGACACACCCACGGCTAATAACCGTTTCGATCTGGCGGGCCAGATCAACCTGAGGTTCGGCGGCAAAGGGCCGTTCTGGTTCAACGGGTTGCAGCGTAAGATCGACGGGTTGCCAAAATCCAGGTCAAGCTATCATAACCCGTTTCCCGAACGACGCCGGGTAGAACTGATACCCGAGGCCAAGGGCAGTTTCACATGCTGGCAGATGGGGGGCGCCGGGGCGGTGGGTGGACAGGTGATGATGGGGTTGCCCGTGCTCAACCGTTTGCGCCGTGCATTCGAGGGGCAGGTGGCGGTTTGGCCGTTCCATCCGCTGGACAGACCGGTGGCCTTCGTGGAAATCTGGCCTTCGTTGAAACTGGGCGCAGCACCGGATGGTCGGATCAAGGACGCCTGGCAGGTTGAACAGGTTGCGCTGTGGCTGGCGGCGATGTCGGAACAGGAATTGGCGCAGGCACTTGATGTCAGCGCGGCAGAGGAAGGGTGGATTTTAGGGGTGTCACAACAAAAGCCGGATATCGCTCCGCCGCCACTCAGGAATGACTGTTTCGCCTTGCCCGCCGGGGTCAATTGGACGCCGGTTGATGAGGCTCTGGGCTTGCTGAAGGACCGCTTGCGCCCTGTCACCGCGCCCGAAACCGTCGCTTTGCAGGACGCGATTGGCCGGGTGCTGGCCGAGGACGTTGTGGCACAACGGTCCAATCCGCCGCAGCCCAATACGGCAGTGGACGGCTATGGGTTTGCGGGGGCCATGTCCGAGGGGAGCCACGTATTACCCCTGACCCCCGGACGCGCAGCGGCGGGTATCCCGTTTGACGGTGCGGTCCCCGAAGGTCACGCGTTGCGGATTTTGACCGGTGCGGCCCTGCCCGAGGGAGTGGACACGGTGATCCTGGAAGAGGATGTTACCGTTCAGGACGGTCATATCGCCTTTCACGGGCCGCTGAAGCAGGGCGCCAACACCCGCAAAGCAGGCGAGGACGTGGCGCAAGGCGCGTTGGCGCTGTCCAAGGGGCGCCGTCTGACTCCGGCGGATCTTGCGTTGTTGTCCGCTGTGGGCGTGGCCGAGGTGGCAGCGCAAGCCCCTTTGCGTGTTGCTGTCCTGTCGACCGGGGATGAGTTGATTGAACCCGGCGACCCGGCAGGGCCCGGGCAGATCTTTGACGCCAATCGCCCGTTGTTGCTGTCCATGATGGCGCGCATGGGGTTTCAGCCGGTCGACATGGGCCGCGTCGCCGATGATCGCGAGATGTTGCGCGACCGGTTGGATCAGGCCTCTGATAAGGCCGATGTGATCCTGACCAGTGGCGGCGCGTCGGCGGGTGACGAAGATCATGTCTCGGCCCTGTTGCGTCAGGCAGGTGCGATGCAAGAATGGCGGATTGCACTGAAACCCGGTCGCCCGCTGGCCTTGGGCATGTGGGACGGCACCCCGGTGTTTGGCCTTCCAGGCAACCCTGTGGCAGCCATGGTCTGCACCCTGATTTTTGCCCGTCCTGCGCTGGGGTTGATGGCGGGTGAGGGGTGGAAGGTGCCACAAGGGTTTGATGTGCCTGCTGGGTTTGAAAAGCGCAAAAAGCCGGGACGCCGGGAATACCTTCGCGCGCGTTTGCGAGACGGGCGCGTCGAAGTGTTTCATTCGGAAGGGTCTGGCCGGATCAGCGGACTCAGCTGGGCCGAGGGACTAGTCGATCTTGGCGATGGCGCGCAGCATATTCAGCCTGGCGATCCGGTGCGCTTTATGCCCTTTGGCAGTTTCGGGCTTTAATCGAAGGTCCCGGCCACACGGCCCAACAGCATGAAAGCCCGCGCGGTCCGTGTGTCACCCAATGCGGTCAGCTCTGCATCCGAGGCGTTGGGCTCGAAATCGACGATCATATGATCAAACTTGCGCAGGAAATGATGCGCCGCGTCGCGAAAGATCGGGTCTTGTTTCATCCGCGCGGAGGTCAGTGCCAGAGACGAGCGGTCGCGAATGCCACCCAGCGAAGCAATGGCACGCCCGCGCGCGCCTTGGGCAAATTGTCGCCACACTTCGGGCCGCGCCATGTCCGGGCGCAGGTCGTCCATGTAAATCCCCTCTTGGCTTAACAAAGTCAGGATGTCTTCCGAGGCCTGCACAAGCTGCGAGGCCTGCCGGTCCTTGAGCGCCAGCCGCAGCGCATCGAACCCCAGCGCGTCGTCTTGGGTTTCGGGGAAGTTCAACGCGCGGATAAAAACGTCCTTTGGCAGGGGCGGCGACATATCCTCGGTGGGTACGCCCAATTCCAGCGATGTCTGATCGTTGCGAGAGGCCGGGGCTGAAAGCGGGCGGGCCGGTTCTGCGCGGTGAGAAGAAAACGTCGCAGGGGTGCTTTCTGCGTTTTGGGCTGTTTGAGCGATGTCTTCCAGCCTTTTGGACACCATCGGTGCATAGGTGCTGGCGGCCCTTTGCTGCTGCGTGACGTAGGTGTTGCGAATGGCATCTATCGCGGTCTGAAGACGGGCGCTTTCCTCGCGCATGATGCGGCTGGTGCGCATCGCAACAGCCGCCACCCAGATCATCGCCACAGGCATGAACACGGCCAGAAAGATGACGATCACACCGCCACCTTGCTGGTTGCTGGGCAAGACAAGAAAGACAATGGCAATCAACAGCCAAGCCAGGCTGAGCGCCACCGCAGTGATCTCGATCCCGGTTACTTTCGGTTCGCCCGGACGATCATAGATGCCCAGCGATGTCGGTCTGTTGGCGTCGTGATCAGGTGATGGCTCTGACATGATCGCCCCTCCGGTCAGGCGTAATCGACACTCAGAATTTCATAGGACCGGACCCCACCCGGAGTTCGAACCTCGACACTGTCGCCTTCGTCCTTGCCAATCAGCGCGCGGGCAATTGGCGATTTAATGTTCAACAAGCCCTTTTCGATATTGGCTTCGTATTCTCCGACGATCTGCCAGGTCTTTTCTTCATCGGTGTCTTCATCGACCAGCGTAACCTTGGCGCCAAACTTGACAGAGCCGGACAGCTTGCTGGGGTCGATGACATCAGCCAGTGACAGAATGCCTTCGAGTTCTTTGATGCGGCCTTCGATAAAGCCCTGCTTTTCGCGGGCAGAGTGGTATTCGGCATTCTCTTTCAGATCACCAAGCTCTCGCGCCGAGGCGATGGCGGCGATGATGGCCGGGCGTTCGACCGATTTCAGGTTCTTCAGCTCTGCTTCTAGCGCGCCAAAGCCCGCAGGCGTCATTGGGATCTTTTCCATACTGTTTAACGTCCACGTAAAATTGAGTCGCCCCGCCGCACAAAAGCGTCGGGGCGAAGTGTTGGTTGAAGAATACCAGACCCAAATGAATTGGGAATTGCAAGGGTTCAGACGCCCCCCGCCGGTAAATTCGCGACTTTGCGCCGTTTGGAGCGGGTTTCGCCACGCCAGCGGTTCATGTCATTGCGGGGGCCTTTGCTCCATCGATCAGAGGGGGTGGTTAGCCAGAGCATCTCAATCATATTGCACCAACTCAAACTCGATCCCATTGTCATCACGGAAGTAGAACCGACGACCCGGTTCATAATCGGCATGGTTATGAGGTTCGAATCCGGCTTTGCGCACGCTTGCTTCTGCAGCATCCAGATCCTCAACCAGAACACCCACATGGTTCAGCCCGCCGACAACGTCATAGCTGCTTTCGTTGGATGGTTTGGGACTGTCGGGCGTGTAAAGCGCCAGATAGGTGTGGGGCCCACCCACATGAACCGTGAATCCACCCGATATCGCGGGGCCTTCCCAGCGGGTTTTCCAGCCAAAGACATCCTGCATCCAAGCTGCGGTTGCCTGGGGATCGCGGACTGTGATGTTGGTGTGTTCAAGCGTTGCCATCATGGGATCTCCTTCAATTAGGGCTTGTCCCGACTCACGATAATTTCTAAACCTAACTTTAGGTCAAGGAAATTCTTGCGAGGTCTCATGGCAGCTTCCGAAGGGCTTGCAATTGGCGCGTTGGCGCGTCGAACCGGATTGGCAGTTTCGGCTATCCGCTATTACGAGGCACAGGGCTTGATTGCCCCTTGGCGCAATGCGGGTGGTCAACGCAGGTATCAGCGTGCGGATATTCGGCGGTTGAGTTTCGTCATGATCGCGCAGCAGTTCGGTCTGACCTTGCCGGAAATCCGCGAGGTCCTGTCCGGCTTGCCGGGCAATCGCACGCCAACACCGCAGGATTGGAAGAAAATCAGCGTTGGTTTGCGCGCGCATCTGGACGCGCGAATCGATACGCTGATCCAGCTGCGCGACAATTTGGATGGCTGCATCGGGTGTGGCTGTCTCAGCTTGCCCAAATGCGCGCTTTACAACCCCGATGATCGCGCCAAATCCCATGGCAGCGGTCCCAGATACCTAATGGGCGATGCACCGGAAAGCAGAAGTGACGATTAGAGGCGCCGTTACGCCGTGTTTCGATTGACCAACGTCTTTCCGACCATGTAATCACCCGTGAAACAAAATTGCGCCGACGGAACGCGAAAAGCGTCAATTCGGAAAGTTAGCGAAGGAGCCCGCGATGGCCGAGATTGAACGCGAAGCGATGGAATATGACGTGGTGATCGTGGGTGCAGGCCCCGCGGGTCTGTCTGCGGCCATCCGTTTGAAACAGCTGGATGCTGACCTGAATGTCGTGGTTCTGGAAAAAGGGTCGGAAGTCGGCGCGCATATCCTGTCGGGTGCGGTGCTTGATCCCTGTGGTCTGGATGCGTTGATCCCCGATTGGAAAGAAAAAGGCGCACCGCTGAACGTTCCGGTCAAGGATGACAACTTCTACATGCTGGGCGAAGCGGGTCAGCTGCGCATCCCCAACGCGCCCATGCCGCCGTTGATGAACAACCATGGCAACTACATCGTCTCGATGGGCAATGTTTGCCGCTGGATGGCCGAGCAAGCCGAAGCGCTGGGCGTCGAAATATTCCCGGGCATGGCCTGTTCCGAAATGGTCTATGGCGACAATGGCGAAGTCAAAGGCGTTGTGGCCGGTGTTTTTGGCCTGGAGCCTGACGGATCGTATGGCCCCAATACCGAGCCCGGGATGGAGCTGCACGGCAAGTATGTGTTCCTGTCCGAAGGTGTGCGCGGATCGCTGTCCAAAGAGGTCATCGCCAAATACGATCTGTCCGCCGGGAAAGAGCCGCAGAAATACGGCGTTGGCATGAAAGAGATCTGGGAGATCGACCCCGAAAAGCACAAGGAAGGTTCGGTCACCCACACCATGGGCTGGCCGCTGGGCAGCAATGCAGGTGGCGGGTCTTTCATCTATCATCTTGAAAACAATCAGGTCTATGTTGGGTTCGTGGTGCATCTGAACTATAAGAACCCCTATCTCTACCCCTATATGGAGTTCCAGCGCTTCAAGCATCATCCGATGGTGGCTGAGCTTTTGAAAGGCGGCAAACGCGTGGCCTATGGTGCCCGAGCGATCACCGAGGGTGGTTATCAGTCGATGCCTAAGCTGGTGGCTCCGGGCGTGGCTTTGTTGGGCTGTTCGGCGGGTATGGTGAACGTGCCGCGTATCAAGGGCAACCACAATGCGATGCTGTCCGGCAAGGCCGCAGCCGAGGCTGCTTATGATGCGATCAAAGCTGAACGCTCGGGCGACGAGCTGACCGCCTATGAGACCGTCGTACGGGACGGCGCGATCGGCAGCGATCTGAAGAAAGTGCGCAACGTCAAGCCGCTGTGGTCGAAATACGGTCTGACTGCCAGTCTTGCGCTGGGTGGAATGGACATGTGGACCAACACGCTTGGCTTTTCGCTGCTGGGCACCCTGGGTCACGGCAAAAACGATGCTGAATCGACCGAAGATGCCAGCAAGCATCAGCCCATCGACTATCCCAAGCCCGATGGAGTGCTGTCATTCGACCGTCTGACCAACGTATCCTTCGCGGCGACCAACCATGAGGAAAGCCAGCCGTGTCACTTGCGGCTGGCCGACCCGGATATCCCGGTCAAGGTGAACCTGCCCGAGTTCGACGAGCCAGCGCAGCGTTATTGCCCGGCAGGCGTCTATGAGGTGGTCGAGGACGAAAACGGGCCGCGTTTTGTCATCAACTTTCAGAATTGCGTGCACTGCAAAACCTGTGACATCAAGGATCCCAGCCAGAATATCACCTGGACAACACCACAAGGCGGCGACGGGCCGAACTACCCCAATATGTAGGCAGAAATGCAGACAATGGTGGGGTCGTGATGGTCCGGCCATTGCCTCTGGAGGTCAGAGGCCCTAGCTTGTTCCTGATAATAGGCAACAAGGCAGTTTTCCGGTGTTTTCCTTGATCCGTCGCACAGCGCTTGCTGTGGTTCTTTCTTCTTCTGTTGCGCTTCCTGGTTTAGCGGATGTCGGCGCGGGCTCTTATCTTGCCGGTCGGCAAGCGATCTACGAAAGCGACTACAAAGCGGCTGAGCGTTACTATTCGCGCGCTTTACGTTCAAACCCCGAAGATCGCCGACTTCTGGAAAGCGTGTTGTTGGCGCGGATTGCGCTGGGCAATATCGAGGGCGCATTACCCATCGCTGAGACGGTGGCTGAATATGACGGGCAGGCGCAGGCTGCGAATATGACCATCGCGGCCACGATGATCGCAAACGAGCAATTCGAGGAGTTTCTGGCGCTTGATCCGGAAAGCCAAGGCATTGGTCCGCTGGTCGATGGCTTGATGATTGCCTGGGTGCAGATCGGTCAGGGCGCTATGACCAAGGCGATGGAGCAGTTCGATACCGTTGCCGAGCAAGAGGGTCTGCGCTCGTTCGCGATGTACCACAAGGCGCTTGCGCTGGCCTCGGTCGGGGACTTTGAGGGCGCAGAAGAAGTGTTCTCTGAGGGCGATGCAGCAGCGTCGCGTCTGTCGCGCCGGGCCGCGCTTTCTCGGGTCGAAGTGCTTTCGCAATTGGATCGTAACGATGACGCGCTGCAATTCATCGAAGACGTATTTTCGGCAGGGAGCGACCCTTTTATCGATGACTACAAGGCGCGGCTTTCAGCGGGCGAAACGCTTCCGTTCACCCATGTTGGCAACGTCAAGGATGGCGTAGCCGAAGTATTCCATTCGGTCGGTGCAGCGTTGAACAACGAGGCGGCGCAGGACTATGTTCTGCTTTATTCCCGCATCGCTAGCTACCTGCGTCCCGATCATATTGATGCTGTTTTGATGAGCGCCGAGTTGCTGGAAAATCTGGGTCAGTTTGACCTGGCGGTCGAGGCCTATCGACAGGTTCCTGTCGACAGTCTGGATTACCACGTGGCCGAGCTTGGTCGGGCTGAAGTTCTGCGCCGGTCTGGCAAAGAGGATGCTGCGGTCGAAGTTCTGGAAAGCCTTGCTGTTCAACAGCCGGGTTTGCCTGCCGTGCATGTGGCTCTGGCAGATTTGCAGCGGCAACAGGAAAACTATGCCGCAGCTGTCACCTCATACGACGCGGCGATTGATCTGACGGCGCAAGGGGCCGATGCGAGCTGGTTCTTGCACTATGCGCGCGGGATTTCCCATGAGCGTCTCAAAGACTGGGACAAGGCCGAGGCCGATTTTCGCAAAGCGCTTGAACTGAACCCGGATCAGCCGCAGGTGCTGAATTACCTGGGATATTCTCTTGTGGAGCGGCGGGAAAAGCTGGATGAGGCGCTCGACATGATCGAACGCGCGGTCGCGGCACGACCAGACAGCGGGTATATCGTAGACAGTTTGGGATGGGTGTTGTTCCGTCTTGGACGCTATGATGAAGCGGTCGAACATATGGAACGCGCGGCCGAGTTGATGGCCGTTGATCCGGTGGTGCATGACCATTTGGGCGATGTCTATTGGGCGGTTGGCCGCTATCGCGAGGCTGAATTCCAATGGAAGCGCGCCTTGTCCTTCATTGACCCCGAAGACAGCGATGGCGAAGCCGACCCGGACCGCATTCGGCGCAAGCTAGAGGTTGGTCTGGACGTGGTTCTGGAAGAAGAAGGCGCTGACCCTTTGAAAGTAGCCAATGACGGCTGAGGCCTTCGCGCCGGCCAAGATCAACCTGACACTGCATGTGACCGGCCAGCGCTCGGACGGGTATCACCTGTTGGATTCTTTGGTTGTTTTTGCCGATGTTGGGGATCACTTGACCTTTCACCCTGGTCCAGTGCTGTCGATCGAGGTCAGCGGTGAGTTTGCCCAAGGCGTTCCGACCGACGATCGCAACCTTGTGTGGCGTGCTGCGCAGGCCGTGGATTGGACGGGGCAAATTACCCTGAACAAAGCTCTGCCGCATGGTGGCGGCATCGGGGGCGGTTCTTCGGATGCGGCGGCAACCTTGCGGGCACTTGGGGGCGCAGATACAGCTGTGGCGCTGTCACTGGGTGCCGATGTTCCAGTCTGTGGTCGGGGCAAGGCCACGCGGATGCAGGGTATCGGAGAGGACCTGAGCCCAGCCGTCTTGCCGCCTTTGCCAGCGCTGCTGGTCAACCCCGGTATTTCGGTGCCCACCGGGCCGGTTTTTCAGGCGCTGGATCGCAAGGATAACCCTGCCATGCCAGCCGACATTGACGTTTTCGACAGTGTCACCGCCTGCGCCGAATGGCTGAGCACCCAACGCAATGACCTGCAAATCCCGGCATGCTCGGTTGCGCCGCAGATCCCCGATGTGCTGGACGCGCTGGGCGACACCCGCGATGTTTTGCTGGCCCGCATGTCGGGATCGGGTTCAACCTGCTTTGCACTCTTTCCGACGATGAAAGCGGCGCATTTTGCGGCCTATGAGATCGGCGCGGCCCAACCGGACTGGTGGGTGCGGGCAACAACGCTCAGTTAAGGCGCGAGACCACGTAATCGGCCAGGTCGCGCAGCAGGTCGCGCAACTCGTGATCGGGTAGGCCTTCCAGCGCAGCTTTGGCCTTGGTTGCCCATCCAAACGCGTCGGCGCGGGTGGCGTCCAACGTGCCGTATTTGTGCATCAGCGCCAGAGCGTGATCCAGATCGCCATCTTCCTGGCGGCCCTTCTCGATAGTGCGTTGCCAGAAAGCGCGTTCTTCAGGTGTGGCCTGTGCGACGGCTTTGATCACCGGCAAGGTCAATTTGCGTTCACGGAAATCATCGCCAACGTTTTTGCCCGTCGCCTTGCTGTCGCCCTGATAATCCAGCAGGTCATCGGCAATCTGGAACGCGATGCCCAATGCATCCCCATAGTCGAACAAGGCCTGAACCTGCGCGTCCGATGCCCCGGCGATCACAGCGCCCACTTCGGTGGCCGCGGAAAACAGGGCCGCAGTCTTACCGCGCACAACTTGCAGATAAACCGCTTCATCCGTGCGCAGATCCGTTGCGGCGGTCATTTGCAGCACTTCGCCTTCGGCAATGGTGGCCGATGCGTTGGAGAGAATGTCCAGAACCCGCAGGGATCCGGTTTCGACCATCAACTGAAAACTGCGCGAAAACAGGTAGTCACCCACCAACACGCTGGATTTGTTGTCCCAGAGCAGGTTCGCTGTAGGCCGACCGCGGCGCTGACCGCTTTCGTCCACTACATCGTCGTGCAGCAACGTGGCTGTGTGAATAAACTCTACCGTCGCCGCCAGGCGCACATGGTGGTCGCCGGTATAACCAAACAGGTTGGCCGCTGCCAAAGTGAGCATCGGACGCAGCCGCTTGCCACCAGCTTCGACCAGATGTGCTGTCACTTCGGGAATGCGCGGGGCGTGATCCGAGACCATCCGCGTGCGGATCAATTCATTTACCGCCGCCATTTCCTCGGTCAGAATTCCGGCCAGTCGCTCATGCGGTTTCGAGATCGTGCTGATATTCATCACACTCCTGATACAAGGCTCGACTTCCGCCTTGCCTTGCCCTTACATCCATCCCCATGAAAGAACTTTTGCGCAGCACCGATCCAACAATTCTGGCTTTTGCATCCGCTCTCCTTGAGGGCGAGGATATAGACTGCTTTCAGATGGACGTAAATATGAGCATCCTCGAAGGCGGCATTGGAATCTTCCCTCGCCGGCTGATGGTGCGTGCCGATGATCTGACCCGGGCAGAACGTGTAATGCACGACAATGACATCCCTTTGGGTCGATGACTGCGCGTGATGACATCGACCTGACCTGCAATGACTTTCTGGGTGGTCGTGTTCGGCTGTGGCAACCCAAGGCAGGTTATCGTGCCGGAGTTGATCCTGTTCTTCTGGCCGCATCGGTCCCCGCGTCACCGGGGCAGTCGGTGCTGGAGCTTGGCTGCGGCGCAGGAGCGGCCATTTTGTGCCTGTCGGCGCGGGTGCCCGGACTGCAGCTCACCGGGGTCGAATTGCAGGAAGAATACGCGCATTTGGCGCGCAGGAATGCACAAGAGAACGCGGTTGATCTGGATGTTGTCCAGGCAGACCTGACAGCAATGCCCGCCGATCTGCGGCAAAAGCAATTCGATCACGTGATTGCAAACCCGCCCTATTACAAACCAGGCGCGCACAGCACAGCGCGAGACACCGGGCGTAGCATCGCTTTGGGCGAACAGACGCCGCTTGCCCTTTGGCTTGAGGTCGCGGCAAAACGGCTGGCCCCAAAAGGCTTTTTAAGCATGATCCAGAAAGCTGACCGGCTTCCGGACATGCTGGTGGCCTGCACGGGCCATCTGGGCTCGGTCGAGGTTCTGCCTCTGGCGGCGCGGGTTGGTCGCGATGCCGAACTTGTGATCCTGCGCGCGCGCAAGGGCGGGCGGGCCGCTTTCAAGCTGCATCCACCGGTGATTCTGCATCAAGGCGTTCGGCACGAGCGGGACGGTGATAGTTATGCCCCCGAACTGAGCGCGGTGCTGCGCAACGGTGCAAGCTTGGCCGGGTTTGATCCCTAGTCGGCATTGATCGGCCGAATTCCTAGGATTTGTGACAGATTCTGTGCAGCTGCGGCGTGACAGGGTTGAATTGATGTGGTCAACTTCACACGTACTATTTGTATACCCACCAAGGAGGATCGCCATGAGCGTTAGCGCACATCTGACGGAACTGAAGAAAAAACACGAAACTCTCGGTCTTGAAGTAGAACAAGCTCAGCGCTCGCCAGGCATCGACGATCTCCACATCGCCCAGCTCAAAAAGCAGAAATTGAAACTGAAAGAAGAGATCGAGCGCCTGTCGGCCTAATTCGCAAAGCTGGCGCGGGCTGCAAGTACCGCGCCACCGGTAATCAAAACCGCCGCGATCGCCAGACCCCAGGTTGGGGTGGCGATCCCGGCCAGGATCAGAACCAGAGTCGACAATAGCGGTGCAGCATAAGAGCTGGTTCCAAGCATCTGAATGTCGCCCTGTTTGACCCCGATATCCCAGACGTAAAACGCAAGCCCAACTGGTCCGAGCCCAAGAGCAAGAACAGAGGCCCAGCTGAGGGCGGTGTCGGGCCAGATCGTGTCCTCAAGCGTGAAATGCAGTATCCAAGAGGCAATAGCGGTTAGCACGCAAAACACTGCGACAGAATTTGTGGGCGTATCGCCCAAACGGCGGGACAAAACGGAATAGCCCGACCATGTCAAAGCGCACAGCAGGGCCAGGCCATAACCTGGCAGGTGATCCGATTGAAAGCCTGCTCCACCTCCACCCAAGATGATCAGTGCAGCCCCCGCAAAGCCCAGACAGGCGCCAATCAGGTGTCCTGCGCGCAGATGCTCACCTGGCAGCAGGCCCGAAAGCAAAACGATCAGCAGCGGCCAGAGGTAGGCAATCAGCCCGGCCTCGGCGGCTGGCGACATCCGCAACGCCGAGAAATACAGCGCGTGATAGCCAAACAGTCCGACTGTTCCGAACATGTAGATGGGCCACCGGACCGCGCGCAGCTGCGCGATGCCGCCCGTACGCCATGTCCAGATCAGCCCCAACGTTCCACCAAGGCTGAAGCAGATCGCGTTCAGCAACAAAGGAGGAGTTGGTGCTGACCCAACTGTAAACAGGGCAAGCAGAGACCACAGAAGTACGGCAACAAAACCGATACTTGTCGCGCGGGATCGAGTCATGCCGCGATGTCCTCGACCGGGATGATCTGAAACGCGTCCGAGATATGTGCGGTCTTTTCGATCTCTGCGACAAACCAATCCCTGAATGCTGCGATCTGAGGTCGTTTCTCGGCACCTGGCAGACAGAGAAAGCGAAATCGCCCCTGTGTTTCAATCGCAACTTTGAAAGGGGCGACCAACAGCCCTTCGGTCAGGTCCTTGATGATCATCGAACGTCGCCCAAGCGCGACCCCCATACCGGCCACCGCCGCGTCAATTGTGTGATCGGCATGTGAGAAACTGGCGCCGTGTTTGGGCTCAAAATCTACGCCCACCGCGCGGAACCATGTCGCCCAGTTTGCGGGGGGTTTCAGAAATGCGATCGAATCGTCGTGGATCAGCGGCGCTTCTTGCAAGCTTTCAACTGTTGGATACTGCTCGGCCAGTTCGGGGGTCATCACTGGGGTCAGCCACTCTTTGCGAACGGGCAGAGAATAGAGCTCTTCGTCAGGCCCATAGCCAAACCGGATGGCAACATCGACGTCATCCCGTTCAAGGTCCATATTTCGCAAAGTCGCCGAGAACTTCAAATCGATTTCCGGATGTGCGCGTGCAAATTCGTAGAGACGCGGAGCAAGCCACTTGGCGGTCAGGGCGGGTCCGGCTGTCACGGTCAGGCTGGTGTCGTCTCCTTGTCGGCGTACCGCTTGCCATGCGGCCTGAAGAGTAGCGAACCCATCTGCTGCACCGGGTGCAAGGGTTCGACCGGCTTCGGTCAGCTCGACGGCTCGGTTCAGGCGGCGAAACAGGGGACGGCCTAAATGCTCCTCAAGCGATTTTATCTGAAAAGACAGCGCAGCAGGGGTCACGTGCAACTCGTCGGCGGCCTTGGCGAAAGACATGTGCCGGGCGGCGGCGTCAAAGGCGCGTAGGGCTGTGAGCGGGGGCAGACTGTCTGGCATACGGTCAAATTTTTCTTAACTGAACTGCGAGAATTACTCGTTTGTCGCTTTTGAAATTAAGGGTAATATTCAGATCAAGTCAAATGAAACTGTTCTGAAAGGACCGCGAAGATGATCGAGATGACCACAAATCCAGCCGCCCGCCGCGCCTTTCACCGCGCACATGAAGCACGGGGCACGGCAATTATTGCGATGCTGAAGAAAGTATTTAGTTTCCGCTGAACGCAGCGCGCGCGTTCTTACGGGATGCAAAAGGGCCGGCCTGTTTGGGGCCGGCCCAATTCGTTTCAAGCTCGGCTTGGCTTAGACAAAGAACTGTGCACCGTTCGCCGAAATCGTCGAACCGTTGATGAACTGAGAATCATCAGAGGCCAGGAAAGCCACACAGCGCGCAATCTCTTCCGGTTCACCCAGACGACCCGCGGGAATTTGGCCAATGATGGATTCGCGCACCTTTTCCGGTACCGCCATCACCATCTCGGTGGCGATATAGCCGGGGCAGATAGCGTTGGCGGTGATGCCTGCGCGTGCACCTTCTTGTGCCAGTGACTTTACGATGCCCAGATCACCCGCTTTGGTCGCAGCATAGTTCACCTGAGCGAACTGGCCTTTCTGGCCGTTGATCGAGCTGATGACGATCACCCGCCCGAACTTACGCTCGCGCATGCCGGGCCACACAGGGTGGACGGTGTTGAACACACCGGTCAGGTTGGTGTCGATCACCTGATGCCACTGCTCGGGTGTCATCTTGTGAAATGGCGCGTCACGCGTGATACCGGCATTGGCGACGACGATATCAATCGGGCCAACCTCGGCCTCTACTTTTTCGATACCCGCTTTGGATTCGTCATAATCGGCAACGTTCCATTTATACGTGGCGATGCCGGTTTCTTCGGTGAACTTCGCCGCCGCTTCATCGTTCCCCGCATAGGTCGCCGCAACGTTGTATCCTTCGGCCTTGAGCGCCTTGGAAATTGCTGCGCCGATGCCGCGAGATCCGCCGGTAACGAGTGCTGTACGTGCCATTGATGACTCCTCCAATTTTGGTCGTCTTGGGTAATTCTGTTACTCTGAGAGTATTTATTTCGCAATATCGTTTCGCGATCGATTGTCTCTTTCTGTCCGGCGATATTGTCGCATCTGTTTGGGTAATGCACGATTGTAACAAAAAAGGGCGTCCAGTGGACGCCCTTTTCTATTTAGATGTCAAGGCACTTAGTCGCGCTCCACGCAGAGCGCAACGCCCATGCCGCCACCGATGCAGAGGGTGGCCAGACCCTTTTTGGCATCGCGGCGCTTCATTTCGAACAGCAACGTGTTCAGAACGCGGCAACCGGAGGCTCCGATTGGGTGACCAATGGCGATGGCGCCACCGTTGACGTTTACGATCGAAGGGTCCCAGCCCATGTCCTTGTTGACGGCACAGGCTTGCGCGGCGAAAGCTTCGTTGGCTTCAACCAGGTCCAGGTCGTCAACCGACCAGCCCGCTTTCTCAAGTGCCTTGCGGGACGCATAGATCGGGCCAACACCCATGATAGACGGGTCCAGACCAGCCGTTGCGTACGATGCAATCCGGGCCAGAGGCTCGATCCCGCGTTTTTCAGCGTTTTCAGCCGACATTAGCAGCGTCGCGGCCGCGCCATCATTCAGGCCTGACGCGTTGGCTGCCGTGACTGAACCTTCTTTGGTGAAGGCTGGGCGCAGTTTGCCCATGGCTTCGATGGTCGCGCCGTGGCGGATGTATTCGTCCTTGTCCATCACGATGTCGCCCTTGCGGGTCTTGATGGTGAAGGGCACGATCTCGTCGTCGAATTTACCGGCCTTCTGAGCTGCTTCTGCCTTGTTCTGCGAGGCTACGGCGAATTCGTCCTGCATATCGCGGCTGATCTGCCATTTCTCGGCAACGTTTTCGGCAGTCTGGCCCATGTGGTAGCCGTTGAATGCGTCCCACAGGCCGTCACGGATCATCGTGTCGATGTATTTCATGTCGCCCATCTTGTGACCGGCGCGCAGGGCGGCAGCGTGGGGCGACAGGGTCATGTTTTCCTGGCCACCGGCGGCCACGATGTCAGCATCCCCGAGTTGGATATGCTGCGCACCCAGTGCAACAGCGCGCAGGCCCGAGCCGCAGACCTGGTTGATGCCCCAGGCCGCACTTTCCTGCGGCAGGCCCGCATTGATATGCGCCTGACGTGCAGGGTTCTGGCCCTGTGCTGCGGTCAGAACCTGACCCATGATGGTTTCGCTGACTTCGCCTTTGTCGATCCCGGCGCGCTCGACAACCGCTTCGAGTACGGCGGCGCCCAGGTCATGTGCAGGGGTGTTCGCAAACGAACCGCTAAAGCTGCCGACGCCTGTGCGTGCGGCGGATGCGATTACTACGTTGGTCATTTGATCAGTCCTTTACCGTCATGGTCCTGTGGGAAATCTGACGGCGCAAGTTGCAAAGCTTCGCTCTGCCAGAGTCAGAGCGCCTCATGTTCCCCCGCTCAACTCTGCCTGAAATACCCCAATGCTGCAATTGCAGCAACGGACAGCTTGTCTCAGCGTAAGTTTGATTTGGGCAGATCACTGAAAACGGGCATCAAGTTCCGGTTTTTGCTTTGGTTTTCCCGATCCAGGGTGGGGAGACTGTCGGTGCGCCAAACAGAAACCCCTGAAGGCAGTCGACCCCATTGGCGACAAGAAATTCGGCATCCTCGGGTGTTTCGACCGATTCGGCGGTTACCAGGATCTCAAACTCGCGTGCGACTGCGATCAGTGCGCGCACCAATGCCTGGTTGTCGGGGTCGCGGCTGATGCCACGAATGAACTGTCCGTCGATCTTGGCCGCGTCAAAAAGAAACTCGCGAAAATGGCGAAAGCTGAAATTGCTGGCGCCAAAATCGTCCAAAGCAAAGGCGATGCCCCGCGATTGCAGCCGATCCATGAAATCGACCACCAGTTCCGGCACCTGCATCGCCGAGCTTTCCGAGATCTCAAGGATCAACCGCTCACCCAGTGTCGCGTCGCGTTTGAGAAATTTCTCAAGCAGGCGCGACCAGCGCGCATAGCCAATCGAACGGGCGGACATGTTGATCGACAGGCGGATGCCGGGGTTTCGGATCAAAGTCCGCATACCCATTTCCAGCGCGACGCAATCCAGATCGCGACCCACAGGTGTGTTTTCGACCTGCGGCATGAACTCACGCGCGGGAATGGCGCGCCGGGTTTCATCCAACACGCGGATGAACCCCTCGTAAAAAGCGACGCCCTGGGGTGGGCGCGATTGCATGACCGGCTGAAACGCCAGCTTGCATTGCTTGTGTTTCACCGCTTCGGTCGCCATCTGAACCGCCGAACGATCCCGCGCCGAAACCGCAGCGTTCAGCGGGCTGTCCACCCCTTCCGGCAGGTCCGCAAGCCTCTTGTTCCGCATATCCGTGACGATCCTTCAGTCATGGCCAAACCCTGTTGGTCATGATTTCAGGGCAAACAGATGAATCTGCGGTTAAGACGTTTCAGAATATTGATCAGTTTGATCGGGCGCGCTCAAAGGACCACGAGGCCGCAGCGCCGATAATCGCGCCAAACATACCGGTCAGCATCAGGATAAAGCCAAAAAGCAAAGCCGCAGGGGACACCGTGTCTGCCAAAGCGGCAACCATCGACAAAACAAGGCCCAGCAGGCCGATATAGGTCGAGATGGATGTGATACGGGTCATGCGGTCCTCGGGTGCTTCGGTCTTCTGTTATCCATGTGGCAACCAATATCGGCGTTTCAATATGGGTCGCTTCGGCTTTGGGTTCTGCCGACGCAGGTGCCGCTTTCTTGAGCGGTTTGGTGCCGAAAGCTTGAAATCAGGGCATAAAATGGCCCAAGCCCGACTAAATGAAACTACCCTCGGGCGTTACAGGCGCCCGAAGGTTCCGTGTCTCACGTTGACCGCAGGGGTCAGCTTTCGGCGCCCACCAAGGTCGAGATGATCGCTTTGGCGCTGTCGGAATTCCATTCCGCGTCTCCGATCAAACGTGCAATTTCCTGGCCTTCGGGGTTCAGGATCACAGTGATCGGCAGGGCAACGACACCGAATTCACGCGCGGCGGACGAGCTTGGGTCTTGGTGGCGCGGTAAGCCCGTGATGCCATTGTCGTCAAAAAATTTCTTGATCCCGGCAGGAGAGTTGCGGCCTGTGGCCAGGGTCAGAACCTCGAACTTGTCGCCGCCAAATTCCTCTTGCAGCTCGGCAATCTGAGGCATCTCTTTGCGACAAGGCGCACACCAAGTGGCCCAGAAATTCACCAGCACGTATTTGCCGGCATAGTCTTCCAGCGTGCCAACGCCGCCGTCATCTTCCATTTGGAACTCGATGGTCTTGGCCTCTTTGGGTTCGCTATGCAAGATCAGCCGTTTCAGAGAGCCATCCCGCAAGGGTGCCAGCGTTTCGGCATCCGTTGCCAAAGCTGCGTTTGCACCCAACGCAAGGGCCATATAAAGGGGGATCAGACGTAACAGGCGCATATCAACTCCGGGTTTTCATTCATGACCGATCAATCCTCGAACCAGATGTGGGGCGGCCGCTTTGCCGCCGGTCCAGACGCGATCATGGAGGCGATCAACGCCTCGATCGGGTTTGATCAGCGGATGGCAGCCCAGGACATTGCAGGCTCGCGCGCCCATGCCGCCATGCTGGCTGCGACAGGCGTCATTAGTGATAGTGATGCCGAGGCCATTCGGGAAGGGCTGCTCACCGTTTTGTCAGAAATCCAGAAGGGTGAGTTTCAGTTCTCGGCCGCACTGGAAGACATCCACATGAACGTCGAAGCGCGCCTGAAAGAGGTTATCGGAGAGCCCGCAGGCCGCTTGCACACAGGCCGATCGCGCAACGATCAGGTCGCTACCGATTTCAAACTGTGGGTGCGCGATCAGTTGGATGCGGCTGAAACGGGTTTGCTGGCTTTGATCCGTGCGCTTTTGGCGCAGGCCGAGGCCGGGGCCGATTGGGTCATGCCGGGCTTTACCCATCTGCAAACCGCGCAGCCGGTCACTTGGGGGCATCATATGATGGCCTATGTCGAGATGTTTGGCCGCGATCTGTCGCGCGTCCGCGATGCGCGCGCCAGGATGAACGAGTCCCCCTTGGGTGCTGCGGCGCTGGCCGGAACCTCATTCCCCATCGACCGCGATATGACGGCCAAGGCGCTTGGTTTTGATCGACCTGCCGCCAACTCGTTGGACGCCGTCAGCGACCGCGATTTCGCGCTGGAATTCCTGTCCACCGCGTCAATCTGCGCTGTCCACCTGTCGCGCTTTGCCGAAGAGCTGGTGATCTGGTCCTCGGCCCAGTTCCGCTTTGTCACCTTGTCTGATCGCTTTTCCACTGGATCCTCGATCATGCCGCAAAAGAAAAACCCGGATGCGGCCGAGCTGATCCGGGCCAAGGTGGGGCGCATCTTTGGCGCCAATACTGCGCTGATGATGGTGATGAAGGGCCTGCCCTTGGCCTATTCCAAAGACATGCAGGAAGACAAAGAGCAGGTATTTGATGCCGCCGACAACTGGATGTTGGCGCTGGCGGCGATGGAAGGCATGGTCAAGGACATGACTGCCAATCGCGACAGTCTTGCCGCTGCTGCAGGGTCAGGCTTTTCAACAGCGACGGACCTGGCCGATTGGCTGGTGCGTGTGCCCGGGCTGCCGTTTCGGGATGCGCACCATGTCACCGGCTCGTTGGTTGCGATGGCCGAAAACAAAGGCTGTGACCTGCCTGATCTGAGCCTTGCCGATATGCAATCGGTCCATGGTGACATCACCGAAGATGTCTATTCTGTTCTTACGGTCGAAAATTCGGTAAACTCGCGTCAGTCCTACGGTGGCACCGCACCGGATCAAGTGCGGGCCCAGGTTCAAAGATGGAAAGCGATGGTCTGATGACTCTGCTGCGCGCAACGATCTTGGTAGCTACCTGTGCGGTGTTGGCAGGCTGCGGCGCAGATGGTGAACCGCTGCAACCGACAATGAATGCCAGCGTTGGCGTAGGCTCCAGCGGGACCTATGTGGCGGCTGGCGTTGGCGCGACACGCGGCCCGATAAGCCTGTTTGTCGGGTTCTGAGGCCTTTAGAAAAGAAGATATCATGAAATTATGGACCCCGTTTCTTCTGCTTGCGGCTTTGGCCGCTTGTGAACCTACGTCTCAGCCGCGCCCCGAGCCGACGCCCGAGCCCAAGTCTTCGGGTATCTCGATCTCGGGATATGGGCGTGTGGGTGGCTCAACGTCCTTTTGACTTTGTTCGGCGTGTAAATCCGCCAGTCTCCATTGATCCGCAGGCCTTTTTTGGTCTAAGCGCGCTTTATGGATCATTTTCTCTACCGCGACGGCGCGCTTTTCGCCGAGGATGTCCCGATTTCCGAGATCGCAGCCGCGGTCGGAACGCCGTTCTATGTCTATTCGACAGCGACGTTGCAGCGTCATTTCAAGCTGTTTGACGACGCGCTGGAAGGCACGGACCACCTTGTCTGCTATGCGATGAAGGCGGCCAGCAATCAGGCGATCCTGAAGACACTGGCGCAGGTGGGGGCGGGGATGGATGTCGTCTCGGGCGGGGAGTACATGCGTGCCAAGGCGGCTGGCGTGCCCGGCGACAAGATCGTTTTCTCGGGCGTTGGTAAAACGGCAGATGAGATTCGCACGGCGCTGACCGGTGGAATTCGTCAGTTCAACGTGGAATCCGAACCCGAGATGGAAGTGATCAATGCGGTTGCCCAGGAATTGGGCGTAATCGCGCCGATTACCGTGCGGGTGAACCCCGATGTGGATGCGAAAACCCACGCCAAGATTGCCACGGGTAAATCCGAGAACAAGTTTGGTATTCCGATCTCACGCGCGTCCGAGGTCTACGCCCGCGCGGCCAGCCTTCCGGGACTTGAGGTGATCGGGATCGACGTTCATATCGGGTCGCAATTGACTGATCTGGCCCCGTTCGAGCTGGCCTATAACAAAGTCGCCGATCTGACCGCGCAGTTGCGTGCCGAGGGCCACAATATCCGCCGTTTGGATTTGGGCGGCGGGCTGGGCATTCCCTATACCCGTTCGAACGAGGCACCACCTTTGCCGGTTGAATACGGGGCTATGGTCAAGAAAACGCTTGGACATTTGGGGTGCGAGATCGAGATTGAACCGGGGCGACTGATTGCGGGCAATGCTGGTTTGATGGTAAGCAAGGTGATCTATGTGAAGTCCGGTGAAGGCCGCGATTTTCTGATCATTGACGGGGCTATGAACGATTTGATCCGACCCGCAATGTATGAAGCGCATCACGACATTATTGCGGTTCAGGAACCTGAGGCTGGTGTCGAGCCACAGCCCTATGACATCGTTGGCCCGGTTTGCGAATCCGGGGACACCTTTGCCAAGCAGCGCAACATGCCGCCCTTGCAATCCGGTGATCTGATCGCCTTTCGCAGCGCAGGCGCATATGGCGCGGTAATGTCCAGCGAATACAATACGCGCCCTCTGATCCCCGAAGTTTTGGTGAACGGGGATCAATTTGCCGTAATTCGTGAACGCCCAAGCTTTGACGAAATCATAAACCGCGATACCATACCTACGTGGCTTTGACGCGGTGGTCGCGCGGGCCCAATCAGGAGGCCCGCCTTGCGCGACAACTCGAAGCTGCCCGTTCCTAGACTGTCCTTGTGGCTGACCCATGCGGGTTTGCTGGCCGAGCAGGTTTTGCGCGCCTTTTGGCCGTTCTTCTCGGTACTGATGCTGGTTCTGGCCGCGTTGTTGCTGGGTCTGCACGATCTTGTCACTGTCGAAACTGTTTGGGGCGCCGCGGTGGTGGCGGTTGTCGCATTGGTTGTGACAGCTGTTTACGGGGTCCGGCGCGTTCACATACCGTCCCGGGCCGAAGCTTTGATCCGTTTGGATGAGACATTGCCGGGCCGTCCTATACAGGCGCTGCTGGATGATCAGGCGATTGGTGCGATGGACGCAGATTCCGTTGCCCTGTGGCAGGCCCATCAGGCCCGCATGGCAGCACGCGCAGCCCAGGCCGAACCTGTTTCGCCTGACCTTCGGCTCGCCTCGCGCGACCCGTTTGCCCTACGCTATGCGGCGATGCTGGCCTTGGTAGTGGGTCTGGTGTTCGGATCATTCTGGCGGATTGGGTCCGTGGCCGAGATGGCGCCGGGTACGGCACAGGCCGGGCCGGGAGCGACATGGGAGGGCTGGGTTGAGCCTCCGCGCTATACCGGATTGCCGACGCTCTATCTGGCCGATCAAAGTGGTCCGTCGCTGGTAGTGCCGCAAGGCAGCCGCATCACCTTGCGGTTCTATGGTGAGGTCGGTGCCCATACACTGACCGAGACGACATCACCCACCGGGGCCGAACTGGCGACCGAGCCGGAACAGGATTTTGTGGCCGAAACCTCGGGCCAGTTGAAGATCGAAGGTCCTGCTGCTCAGGAATGGGCGGTTCAGATCGTTGCCGACACTGCTCCGCAGATCGCAGTTTCGGGTCGGGCCGAGGCCGAGGCAGGCGGACAGATGAAACTGCCCTTTGATGCGGCGGATGATTACGGCGTGATCTCGGGCACGGCCCGGATTGAGCTGGATTTGGACAGTGTCGACCGCCGCTATGGTCTGGCCACCGACGCCGAACCGCGCGACGTGATTACCGTTGACCTGCCGATGCCGATCACCGGAGATCGCAGTGAATTCACCGAAGACCTGATCGAAGATTTCTCGGAACATCCCTGGGCGCATTTGCCGGTCAAGATCACGCTTTCGGCGCAGGACGCTGCAGAGCAGGTGGCGACATCCGAGATCTACCAGACCGATCTGCCCGCACGCAGGTTCTTTGACCCGCTTGCAGCAGCGATCATCGAACAGCGCCGTGACTTGCTGTGGTCCAAGGAAAACGCGCTGCGCGTGTCGCAGGTTTTGCGGGCTGTGTCCCATCTGCCGGATGGCGTGTTCCGGTCCGAGACCGCTTATTTGCGCCTTCGCGTGACCCTGCGCCGGCTTGAGGCGTTCGACAAATACGGGTTGAAGGACAAGCAGCAGGAAGAGATCGCGCAAGCATTGTGGGACCTGGCGATTCTGATCGAAGATGGCACGCTTGCGGATGCGCTCGAACGGATGCGTCGTGCACAGGAGCGCCTTACCGAAGCGATGCAGAATGGTGCAAGCGACGAAGAGATTGCCGAGTTGATGCAGGAATTGCGCGAGGCCACGCAGGACTATCTGCAACAACTTCAACGCCTGGCGCAGGAAAACGGTGAGGGTGGCGAGCAGCAGCAAGGTCAAAACGGTGAATCGATGCAGATGTCACAAGACGATCTGCAACGCATGATGGATCGCATTCAGGAACTGATGGAACAGGGCCGTATGGCCGAAGCGCAGCAGGCGCTGGAGGAGTTCCAGCAGATGATGGAGAATATGCGGGTCACCCAAGGCCAGGGCCAAGGCGGTCAATCCGAGGGCCAGCAGGCTATGGAAGGACTGGCCGAGACGCTGCGCGAACAGCAAGGGCTTAGTGATCAGGCTTTTCGTGATCTGCAAGAACAGTTCAATCCCGGCGCGCAGGCTGGTGACAGTCAGGGCAATGAAGGGCGCAATGGCGGCTCAGGCCGGGGCGAAAGCCACGAAGGCCAAGGCCAGGGAACGCCTGATGGCGAAGGTGAGGGCCAATCCGGCCAGCAGCAATCGCTGGCGGATCGTCAGCAAGCTTTGCGCAACGAGTTGAGCCGTCAGCAACAGGGCCTGCCCGGTGGTGGTACGCCTGAAGGTGACGCCGCGCGGGATGCGCTGGATCGGGCCGGTCGCGCCATGGATCAGGCCGAAGACGCTTTGCGCGGGGATGATCTGGCCGAAGCGATTGACCGCCAGTCCGAGGCGATGGAAGCGCTGCGGGAAGGTATGCGATCCTTGGGCGAGGCGATGGCTCAGAACCAGCAGAACCAACCGGGACAGGGAACGCAGGAAGGGGAGGCACAAGCCAACAGTCGTGACCCCTTGGGCCGGAATGCTGGCGCCAATGGATCAATCTCGACCGATGAGAACCTGTTGCAGGGCGAAGACGTCTATCGCCGCGCCCGCGAGTTGCTGGACGAAATCCGCCGCCGTACCGGCGATACGGATCGGCCCCAAGTCGAGCTGGACTATCTCAAACGGCTGTTGGAGCGGTTCTGACCCGAAGGGTCAGTTCTGCGCTGCGCCCGCGTCTGATTGCGCTTGCAACCACAAACGGGCCTGATCGACCATCGATACATAAGATTGCAACACGGGATCCGCTTGCGGTACCGCCTCGCTGATCTGGTTGGCGTTGCTGTAGATCAGCAGCAGGATCACACCGATGATGACAATCAGCGCAAAACCCCGCAGAAACCCGTTGGATTTGCGTGCCACCGGTGGCGCGTCGTTCAGATCGCCGACCGTCGCACTGCGCAGCCCGGAATTGATCGCTTCGACATCTGGCAGCTCTTTTTTCTTGCCGGCATCGCTTGCGGTCTGAGTCGCCGGTGGCCGTTTTGGCGCTACTTTAGCTGGAACCGGTGGGGGATCCAGAGCGAAGTCCGGCTGGCTTTCCAAGCTTCCACCTTCTTTGGCTCGCAGCTCCGACTCGCGCGCGGCTTCTTCCTGCAGAATGCTGCTGATTGAAGGGTCCAGATTGCTGGACTTCTTGGTCTCGGGCTTTGCTTCTGCAACCGGTTCGGGTTCTGCCGGAACGTCGGTTGTGGCCTCGGACGCGGCCGGTTCGGCCTCGGGCTCGGGAACAGGCTCGGGCTTTGGGGTCACGACCGTGTCTTCGGCGGCCTCTGGCACCTCTATCTCGTCGCTCTTTCCCTGAAACCACGTTTTTTCACAGTTTGAACACTGCACGTCGCGCCCGCCCTCGGGAATAACCTCGTCAGGGACTTCATATTGGGCACCGCAATTCGGGCATGTAATCCGCATTCTGCCTCCTGGCCCGCCTACTGGCCGGTCATCCTTTTTTCGAAACTTATATTCCGATACGAGGCTACCGCAAAGCGTGTTTTCGATCAGGGGGTGCAACTGTATCCAAAATGGAACCGATGAAGCATTGAAACCGTCGCAACTCTCGGGCAAGACACAGTGCATAAAAGATAAAGGGGACAGCTGTGATCGAGCTGGAAAATCTCAGCTACAGCTATGGTGATGGTGAGTTGCTGAGCGATGTTACGCTGCAATTGCAGCCCGGCTCGTTCCATTTTCTAACGGGGCCCTCCGGCGCTGGTAAAACCACCTTTCTCAAGCTCTGCTACGGCGCGTTGCAGGCAAGCGCTGGGCGACTGTCTGTCTTCGGCGACGATGTCGCCCGGCAGGATCGGGATCAGATGGCCTTGTTGCGTCGAAGGGTCGGCGTAGTGCATCAGGATTGTCGGTTTCTGGACCACCTGACCGTGGCCGAAAACGTGGCCTTGCCGCTGATGGTGTCAGGGCGTGCCGCCGAGACAGAAGATGCAAATCTTGGCGAGCTTTTGGATTGGGTTGGCCTTGGCACGCGTCGCGATGCGTACCCGCCTGAGCTGTCGGGTGGTGAACGCCAGCGCGCCGCTTTGGCACGGGCTGTGATCCTGTCACCGGATGTTGTGCTTGCGGATGAGCCGACGGGCAATGTCGACTGGGAGATGTCGCAGCGGTTGCTGCGCCTGTTGGTCGAGCTGAACCGGATGGGCAAGACCGTCCTGATCGCCACCCATGACCTCAGCCTGATCCGCGCCGCCAAAAGTCAGGTTCAGGCGCGCGTTCTGCGAATTTCGCAGCATGGGCTGCAACTGGCAGGAGCGGATCTATGATCAAGGATGACCTGCGCGCCCTGCTGCAACGCGACCGCAGCGCCGACCGTGTGGTGCCGCCCACCGGTTATACTGCTCAACTGACCCTGTTCGTCTCTGGCGCGATGGCGTTTTTGGCGGTTTTTGCGCTGGCGCTGTCGTTGGCCTCTGGCCGATTGGCCGATCGTTGGGCCTCGGAACTGGCAGGTGCTGCCACATTGCGGATCAACGCGCCGGCAGATCAGCGTGCCGCACAGACCGAGGCCGCCTTGGCGGTGCTGAGCCAGACGCCAGGCGTGGCGTCTGCCCGCGCCCTGACCACCGAAGAGCAGGTCGCCCTGCTTGCCCCCTGGTTCGGGCCTGATCTGCCGCTTGACAATTTGCCAGTGCCGCAGCTGATCGAAATTGTCGAGGGAGAGCCGGGCCTGGACGCCACCGGATTGCGCCTGCGATTGGGTGCAGAGGTGCCGGGTGCCGTGCTGGATGACCATTCCCGTTGGCGTGAACCTTTGGTCGAGGCTGCGGTGTCACTGAGGCGCCTTGGTTGGATCTCGATCCTGCTGATCGGCGGGGCCACCGCAGCGATGATCACGCTTGCGGCCAATGCTTCCCTTGCGGCCAATGCGCAGATCATCGAGGTTTTGCGTCAGATCGGCGCGCGGGACAGGTTCATCGCAGGTGCCTTTGTACGCCGCTTCACCCTGCGCGCTCTGTTTGGGGCTGCGGTTGGGACACTGTTCGGGATGTCCGGTGTTTTGTTGCTGCCCGAGGCCTCGGATGCAGGTGGTTTCCTGACCGGGCTGGGCTTTCAGGGCATCGGATGGCTGCTGCCCGCTCTGATCCCCCTGTTGGGCGCAGCCGTTGCCTTTGTGGCCACATGGGCCGCCGCGCGGCGCAAGTTGAAGGAGCTTTCGTGATGGCCACGGCCTTTCAATGGATCCGGTCACTGATCTTCATGATCGTGATCTATGCCTGGATGCTTATCCTGGGCATCGTCTTTGCGCCCTATGCGCTGTTTGCCAAACAAGGCGCGTTGCGGGCCTGCAAGACCTATGCACGAACAACCATGTGGATGGCGCGCTGGATGGTTGGCATCAGATGTGAAGTGCGCGGCAGTGTTCCAACCGGCGAAGTTGTTGTGGGGGCCAAGCACCAGTCGTTTCTGGACATCATAATGATCTTCAACGCGGTGCCGCATGGCAAGTTCATCATGAAGCGAGAGCTGCTGTGGACACCGATCATCGGTCTTTATGCGAAACGCCTGGGCTGCATCCCCGTCAATCGCGGGCGCAAAGGCGCAGCTGTGGCGAAGATGGTCAAAGATGTGGCCAAAGAGTTCAGCGAGCCCGGCCAGTTGGTGATCTACCCGCAGGGCACGCGGGTCGCGCCGGGCGTAAAGAAGCCATATAAAGTGGGCACGGCGGTGCTGTACGAGGGTCTTGCGTTTCCCTGTATCCCCGTGGCGACCAACGCGGGCGTGTTCTGGCCGCGCACCGGGATCCTGCGCAAACCGGGGCTGGCGATTGTCGATTTTCTTGATCCGATCGAGCCCGGTGTTCCAAAAGACTTGTTCCTGAAACGTTTGGAAGAGATGGTCGAGACACGCTCGAACAGTTTGATGCGCGAAGTGGGGTTTGATCCGGATGGAGTTCATTGAAGATATCGAGGCGCTGACCGCTCTTTATGGTGCCCCGGGGGCGCCGTCGTTGCGCAAAGTCGTTGATCATCTGACGCCGCTCTATCGTCAGTGGATCATGTCCTCACGGCTGTGCGTCCTCAGCACCGTAGGACCGGAAGGCGTTGATGGCAGTCCCAGAGGCGATGATGGCCCGGTTGTGTTGGAACTTGACCCTAAAACGCTGGCCTCGCCGGATTGGCGCGGGAACAACCGGTTGGATAGCCTGCGCAATATAGTCCGCGACCCCAGGGTTTCATTGATGTTTATGGTGCCAGGCTCGAACAATGTTGTGCGCGTGAACGGATCGG
The DNA here is from genome assembly GCF_013031565.1 of Ruegeria sp. HKCCD7255. NCBI lineage: Bacteria > Pseudomonadati > Pseudomonadota > Alphaproteobacteria > Rhodobacterales > Roseobacteraceae > Ruegeria > Ruegeria sp. HKCCD7255. The sequence continues at coordinate 113,019 of NZ_WQAG01000005.1, forward strand.
CACGCGTGACCGCGGACGAGGCTTTGCGCGCGCGGTTTGACAAGAACGGAAAACATCCCGCGACGGTCATCGTGATTTCGATCACCGAGATTTACTCGCAATGCGCCCGCGCGTTGATGCGTTCCGGCACCTGGTCCGCAGAGGATGAAAGCGCAAACTTGCCCAGCGTGGGTCAGCTGCTGGCCGAAGCCTCATCCGGGGAAGAGGGTGGCGCGCAATATGATAAAGACTGGGGACCGCGCGCCGCCAAGACAATGTGGTAGGTGCCCATAGCTGTCAGACAGCCGCCGCACCGATCTTTGCGACCTTGCTGATCCATCGGTCGACATGTCCGGGCTTGGGATAGCTGGCCCCCGCAAAATAGGTGAACCGTGTGGGTTTGAAGCCGACAAACCCCAGCACCTGATCTCGGACCTGACGGATCAGGGCTTGGCGATACACCAGTCGCATGAACCAACCCGGCGTGTCGGATGTCAGGATAACCCGCGCGGTACGACCCGTCAGGATCGGTGCCGGGAAACCAAGCTTGGTTGTATTGCGCGTGTCAAAAGTGCGCCCCGGAATGAACATTCGGTCGATCAGACCCTTGAGTTTCGCCGGAAGGCCGCCCCACCACATGGGCGTGGTCAGAACCAGATGATCGCTCCATTCAAAATCTTGCAAGACCTTTTCAAGCGCAGGCTCTAGGGGTTTGAAGTCGTCGTAACTGCCCTGGCCGAAATCTTGGTCGAACTGCAAGTCGCACAAGTGAATCATGCGAACGTCGTGGCCGTTTTGACGTGCGGCGTCTGCGTAGGTTTGCGCGAATGTCCGGGACAAGCTGCTTTCTGCGGGATGACCGTCAAGGATCAGGATCTTTTTACGCGGCATGGTGATTCTCCAAAAATGACCGTGGTCATTTACTAGAATCTAAAAGTGACCTCGGTCAGTATTAAATTTGACCACGGTCAAAAAACATGCAATCTGGGGCAATGCAAAAGACTGTGCAAAAGAGAACGCTCAAGACCCGTGCCCGGCTACTGGATGCGGCGACTGAACTTGTAAGCCAAGGCGGGTACGAGGCTTTACGTGTTGAAGATGTGGTAAAATCTGCGGGAGTCGCCAAAGGTACGTTCTTTGCGCATTTCCAGGACAAAGACGCTTTGATGGCACACCTGATCGGCGAAAAGCTGGCCGCGATCTTTGATCAGGTTGAACAAGATCCCGTGCCTGGTTCAGTTGCCGAACTTATTCAAGCCCTGGCTCCGGTGCATGACTTCATGACATCCGAGCGGTATGTGTTCGATCTGTTGATCCGGTATTCAGGAGCCGCGGCTATCACCGAAATTGGGCCTATCGCCCGTTGTTTCGAACGCTATGTCCGTGTCGTGGAAACCTGGCTGAACACGGTCCCTGCACGTCGCGACGTGACGTCGGAATTGCTGGCCGAAGGGGTGCAGGCCTTTGCAATTCAGGCCATGGCACTGACCTTCTGTGCCCTGCACGGGTCAGAGCGCTTTCAGGACAGGTTAGACATCTACCTGAAGGCGTGGTTGACCCCAGCGGCGTGATCGCCGCCGGGGCTTTGGTCTTAGCTGTGGATCGGGCCGTCTCCACAGGCCAAGGCGGCCTCGCGCACGGCCTCGGAATAGGTGGGATGCGCGTGGCAGGTTAGCGCCAGATCTTCGGCGGATGCGCCAAATTCCATGGCCACACACACCTCGTGGATCAGGTCTCCGGCGGCCGGACCGATGATATGCGCACCAAGGATGCGATCCGTTTCCTTGTCGGCCAGGATTTTGACAAACCCGTCTGATGCGAAATTCGCCTTGGCGCGCCCATTGCCCATGAACATGAACTTGCCAACCTTATAGGCGCGGCCCTGCTCTTTCAGCGTGGCTTCGGTTTCGCCCACATTGGCGACCTCGGGCCAGGTGTAGATCACACCGGGAATGACGCCATAGTTCACATGACCATGTTTGCCCGCGACCTGCTCAGCGGCGGCCATGCCTTCGTCTTCGGCTTTGTGCGCCAGCATCGGGCCATCGGTCACATCGCCAATGGCGTAGATGCCGGGCACGTTGGTTTGCCAATCGCTGCCCACTTTGATCTGACCGCGCGGCGTCACCTCGACGCCCAGAGCGTCCAGTCCCAGACCATCGGAATAAGGCTTGCGCCCGGTAGCGACCAGCACGGTATCTGCATCGATCACATGCTCGCTGTCATCTTTCAGCAACTTATAGGTGACCTTGGCCTTGGTCTTTGTGGCTTCGGTCTTTTGCACCGCAGCGCCCATTACAAAGTTCAGGCCCTGTTTCTTGAGGATCCGTTGGAAGGTCTTTTGCACCTCCGGGTCCATGCCTGGTGTGATCTCTTTGAGGTATTCGATCACCGTTACCTCGGCGCCCAAGCGGCTATAGACAGAGCCCAGTTCCAGCCCGATGACACCGGCGCCAATCACCACCATCTTTTTCGGGATCTTGCCCAGCGACAGCGCGCCAGTCGATGTGACAACAACCTTTTCGTCCACCTCGACCCCGGGCAGCGATGCAGGTTCAGAGCCCGAGGCAATGATGATGTTCTTGGTCTCGTGAACCTCGTCCCCCACCTTGACCTGACCCGCAGCGGGGATCGAGCCCCAACCTTTCAACCAGTCGATCTTGTTCTTCTTGAACAGAAACTCGATGCCCTTGGTGTTGCCTTCGATGACCTCATCCTTATAGGCCTGCATCTGCTTCCAATCGACCGAGGGGCTTTTGCCCTTCAGGCCCATCTTGGCAAAGTTATGCTCGGCCTCATGCAATTGATGACTGGCATGCAGCAGCGCCTTGGACGGGATACAGCCGACGTTCAGGCAGGTGCCACCCAGCGTCTCACGCCCTTCGACAACGGCGGTTTTCAGGCCCAGTTGGGCGCAGCGGATGGCACAGACATAGCCGCCAGGGCCGGCTCCGATTACGATGACGTCATAATTTGCCATATCTCAGGTCCTTTATGGGTTTTCGGGGAAGGGGCTGTGCCCCTAGGCCCGATCCGGGCGTCCCCCGGAGTATTTTAGGTAAGGTGAAGGTCGGCCCGCCTGCCTAGACAGGCTCCAACACCTTGATTTGAATATGGGCCACACCGCCGCGTTCGTGATGCATCGCCAGTTCTTCGGATTGCAGGAAATTCTCGGCCCGGTTCAGATTAGTGATTTCGAACAGCGCAACCGCGTGGTCTTTTTGCGCGGGGTCCTGCCAGATATGGAGGTCGCGGATCCCCGCGGCCTCTCTCATCTTTTTGTCTTCGCGGAACACTTTCAGCCAGACATCGAAATCCGCCACATCGGCTTGCCACAGAACATGGGTCGCCATGGTCACAGGTCCATCAGCAGGCGGCGTGGATCTTCGAGCGCTTCTTTGACGCGCACAAGGAAGGTGACCGCGCCTTTGCCGTCGACGATCCGGTGGTCGTAGGACAGAGCCAGATACATCATTGGGCGGATCTTGATCTCTCCGTTGATAACCATCGGACGGTCCTGGATCTTGTGCATCCCCAGAATACCCGATTGCGGCGGGTTCAGGATTGGTGAGGACATCAGCGAGCCATAGACACCCCCGTTTGAGATGGTGAAGGTACCGCCCTGCATCTCGGCCATCGACAGCTTGCCGTCGCGCGCGCGTTTGCCTTTTTCGGCGATGGCCTTTTCGATTGCAGCAAAGGACATGCTATCTGCATCACGGATCACCGGAACCACCAGCCCTTGTGGCGTACCGGCGGCCACGCCCATATGCACGAAGTTCTTGTAGACGATGTCGTTGCCATCGATCTCGGCATTCACTTCGGGCACTTCTTTCAGCGCATGACAGCAGGCCTTGGTGAAGAAGGACATAAAGCCCAGACGCACACCGTGTTTCTTTTCGAACTGGTCTTTGTACTGGTTGCGCAGAGCCATTACTTCGGTCATGTCCACCTCGTTATAGGTGGTCAGGATCGCGGCAGTGTTCTGCGCGTCTTTCAGGCGCTTGGCGATGGTCTGGCGCAGACGGGTCATGCGGACCCGTTCCTCGCGCGAGGCATCTTCGGCGGCAACTGGCGCACGCGGCGCCTGGGCCGCAGGGGCAGGGGTTGCTGCAGGTGCCGGGGCCGCTGCTGCGGCGACGGCTTTGGCCACGTCTTCTTTCATGATGCGGCCATCGCGCCCGGTGCCGGTGACCTGATCCGCTGACAGCCCGGCCTCGGCCATGGCTTTTTCAGCGGACGGAGCGTTGGCTACGTCTTTGCCGGTGTTTGCCGCAGCCGGTGCCGCTGCAGCGGCAGCAGGAGCAGGGGCAGCGCCGGTCGCCGAGCCAGAGATCACCGCAAGCTTGGCTGTAGCGTCCACAGTCGTACCCTCGGGGGCCGTGATTTCGGCCAGAACGCCCGCGGCGGGGGCCGGAACTTCGACCGAAACCTTGTCTGTTTCAAGCTCGCACAGCATCTCATCTTGCGCGACACTGTCGCCGACCTGTTTGAACCACGTCGAAACGGTCGCTTCGGTCACAGATTCACCCAGAGTGGGCACCATCACATCGACCGAACCGCCTGAAGCAGCAGGAGCCGCTGCGGGGGCTTCAGCGGCTGGGGCGGCGGGCGCGGGTGCTGCACCTTCACCGGCGGCAATTGTCGCCAGCAGTGCATCCACACCAACGGTTTCGCCTTCGGCAGCGACGATTTCGCCCATCACGCCAGCGGCGGGTGAGGGGACCTCGACCGTTACCTTGTCGGTTTCCAGCTCGCACAGCATTTCATCCACGGCGACCGCATCGCCGGGCTTCTTGAACCAGGTTGCAACCGTCGCCTCGGTGACCGACTCGCCCAACGTGGGAACACGAACTTCAATGGACATCATTACTTTCCTTCAATGCTCAGCGCTTCGTTCACCAGCGCTTCTTGTTGGGCTTTGTGTTGGCTGGCCAGTCCCGTGGCGGGTGAGGCCGAGGTTGCGCGTCCGGCATAGACCGGGCGAGTGTGTTTTGCTCCGATACGGGTCAGGACCCATTCGATATTGGGCTCGATAAAGGTCCACGCACCCTGGTTCTTGGGCTCTTCCTGACACCAGACCATCTCGGCCCCTTTGAACCGCTCAAGTTCGTTGATCAGGGAATGTGCCGGGAACGGATAGTATTGCTCGATCCGCAGTAGATAGACGTCATCAATACCGCGTGCGTCGCGTTCCTCGAGCAGGTCGTAGTAGACCTTGCCCGAGCACAGAACGACCCGTTTGATCTTGTCATCGGCCACCAGCTTGGTGTCAGAGTTGCCGTGCTGAGCGTCATCCCACAACACCCGGTGGAAGCTTGACCCGGTGGTGAACTGATCAGCTGTGCTGACCGCGAGCTTATGGCGCAGCAACGATTTCGGCGTGACCATGATCAGCGGCTTACGGAAGGTGCGGTGCAACTGACGGCGCAGGATGTGGAAATAGTTCGCAGGCGTCGTACAGTTCGCCACGATCCAGTTGTCCTGACCGCACATCTGCAGGAACCGCTCCAGCCGCGCAGATGAGTGTTCGGGGCCCTGGCCTTCGAACCCGTGCGGCAGCAGCGTGACCAGACCGGACATCCGCAGCCATTTGCTTTCGCCGGAGCTGATGAACTGATCGAACATGATTTGCGCGCCGTTGGCGAAGTCACCAAACTGCGCTTCCCACAGGGTCAGGGCGTTGGGTTCGGCCAGTGAGTAACCATACTCAAAGCCCAGAACGGCATATTCGCTGAGCATCGAGTCGATCACTTCGTAGTGCGATTGGCCGGGGCGGATATTGTTCAGCGGATAGTATCGCTCTTCGGTTTCCTGATGCACAAAGCCTGAATGGCGCTGGCTGAACGTCCCGCGCGTGGCGTCTTGCCCCGACAGACGGACCGGATAGCCTTCGGTCAGTAGCGAGCCAAAGGCCAGCGCTTCGCCGGTGGCCCAGTCAAAACCCGTACCGGTTTCGAACATCTTCTTTTTGTGCTCAAGCAGGCGGCCAACGGTCTTGTGCAGCGCAAAGCCGTCAGGCGCGCGGGTCAGAGCGTTGCCGACTTCGGCCAGCGTCTCGGGCGAGATTGCGGTTTCACCGCGGACGTATTCGTCCTTGTTCTTGTCCAGATGTGACCAGCGGCCATCGAGCCAATCGGCCTTGTTCGGCTTATAGTCTTTGCCTGCCTCAAACTCATCATTCAGATGCGCCTGGAACGCGGCTTTCATATCCTCGATCTCACCTTCGGGGATCAGGCCATCCTTGACCAGACGTTCGGTATACAAGGACAGCGTGGTCTTATGCGTCTTGATCCGCTTGTACATGACCGGGTTGGTGAACATGGGCTCGTCGCCCTCGTTGTGACCAAAGCGGCGATAGCAGAAGATGTCGATCACCACGTCCTTGTGGAACTTCTGACGGAACTCGGTTGCCACTTTCGCTGCATGAACCACAGCCTCGGGGTCATCGCCATTAACGTGGAAGATCGGTGCCTCGACCATCAGCGCGATATCCGTCGGGTACGGGCTGGAGCGAGAGAAGTGCGGTGCAGTGGTAAAGCCGATCTGGTTGTTCACCACGATATGCATCGTGCCGCCGGTCTTGTGCCCGCGCAGACCCGACAGGCCAAAGCCTTCGGCCACGACGCCCTGACCCGCAAAAGCCGCATCGCCGTGCAGCAGGATGCCCATCACCCGCGTGCGGTCGGTGTCGTTCAACTGATCCTGCTTGGCACGGACCTTACCCAGCACCACCGGGTTCACCGCCTCAAGGTGCGAGGGGTTGGCGGTCAGCGACAGGTGGACACTGTTGCCATCAAACTCGCGGTCGCTGGAAGCGCCCAGGTGATACTTCACATCGCCCGAGCCATCGACATCTTCGGGTTTGAAGCTGCCACCCTGAAACTCGTTGAAAATCGCGCGGTATGGCTTGCCCATCACGTTAGCCAGAATATTCAGACGCCCCCGGTGCGGCATTCCGATAACGATGTCGCTCAGCCCCAGCGCACCGCCACGCTTGATGATCTGCTCCATCGCCGGGATCAGCGCTTCACCGCCGTCCAGGCCAAACCGCTTGGTGCCCATGTATTTGACATGGAGGAATTTCTCGAATCCCTCGGCCTCGACCATCTTGTTCAGGATTGCCTTGCGGCCTTCCTTGGTGAAGGCGATTTCCTTGCCATAGCCCTCGATCCGCTCTTTCAGCCAGGCGGCCTCTTCGGGGTTCGAGATATGCATGTATTGCAGCGCAAAAGTGCCGCAATAGGTCCGCTTTACGATCTCGACGATCTGCCGCATCGAGGCGACCTGAAGGCCCAAAACGTTGTCGATAAAGATCGGACGATCCATATCCGCTTCGGTGAACCCATAGGTTTTCGGATCCAGCTCGGGGTGAGTGCTGGCCGCACGCATCCCCAACGGGTCCAGATCGGCGGCCAGATGGCCCCGGATCCGATAGGCCCGGATCAGCATCAGCGCGCGCAGACTGTCCAGAACCGCGCGTTTGATCTGATCGTCGCTGATCTCAACACCCTTGTCCGCGGCTTTGTCCTTGATCTTTTTGCCCGCTGCCTTGGCGTCGATCTCGGCCCATTCCCCGGTCAGCGCGCCCGTCAGGTCATCGGCGGGCATTGGCGGCCAGTCGGTCCGCGCCCAGGACGGGCCTTCAGCCTCGCGCTGCACATCCGGCGTGGCATCGCCCATCGCCTTGAAGAACTCCGCCCAGGCCGCATCTACCGCGCCCGGGTTCTTGGTGTACTGGGCGTATAGCTGCTCCAGATATTCGGCATTGTGGCCCTGCATGAAGCTAGAGGCATGAAAGGCAGTGTTGGGCGTATGTTCGGTCATGGGAGTACCTCATATGGGTTGGGACCGTATTTATTGGGGCCTGGCTGACTGGGGCGGGTCAGCCACCACAGAACCAGAAGGGGCGACACAAACAGGACGATCAGTGTCGGAATGACGATCAGCAGCGTGGCGCGCGTGAACAGGATGTCCAGCGTCCCACCATGAAACTGGTTGGCAAGGCCAATGCCAAAGATGAGCACGGCCAACGCACCGAGTATCAACAGGATCGGCAGAAGGGCAAAAAGCCCGCTGCGCCCTGTATCATGCATCCGCCGCCACGCGACGGCCAGATGCGGGAAAAAGACGATCAGGCCAACGATGGATTGCACCGGTTGGCTGGACGTGGCCGTAACGCTTGTGCTGCTGTCGGTTTGCGAGGTCGAAACCTGCGTGAAAAACTGCCAGTCGATGATCCCGGCGATGATGTTCCAGATCACGATGAACAGGAAAAAGAACCAGTATTCGGGCCGCGCGGCACGACCCGAGAAGGTGAAGAACTTGGAGAAACAGGTGCGGATGGCGTCAGAGAAGGTCATTACAAATCCCTACACCTCATTTCTCGATTGCGCAGTCATAGGTGGTTTGACGACGCCCCAAATACCAAAGAAAGCTTCCGACACTTGTATCGGAATCCAATCGGGCCGTTCCGTCGAGTTGTGAGCACCACATATCTGCCGCCGCTCGTATTTCGTCTTTGCCGACGCGAAACCTATTATATGTGAACGCGATTTTATCGTCTTCCAATATGTTGGTCTCAGCACCATGCACGCCCGGAATAACCCTAACGATGAACCGATCCATTGGGGTGACGTCAGTGTTTTGAGCTGCCAGGGACGTGCCTATCCACGTGAGTATCACTGTAAGTCTCGCCCGGCGGTACTGCCGGGCAGCGCCCGACCGCCCCCATGGGCGGGCGCTTTGCGCCCACCCGCGGTCGGGCGCTGCCCTTGGCACATATGTGCGACGGGCAATCATCAATCAGCCAATCGCTTCCAACACGGCCTCACCCAGGGTCGCAGGGCTTTCCGCCACTACGATACCGGCCGAGCGCATGGCTTCGATCTTGTCCTCGGCACCGCCTTTGCCACCAGCGACAATCGCGCCTGCGTGGCCCATGCGGCGGCCCGGAGGGGCTGTGCGGCCTGCGATGAAACCGGCGACCGGCTTTTTGCGGCCCTTCTTGGCCTCATCCGCCAGGAACTGCGCGGCTTCTTCCTCGGCCGAGCCGCCGATCTCACCGATCATGATGATCGAGTGGGTCTCGTCATCGGCCAGGAACCATTCCAGCACGTCGATATGCTCGGTGCCTTTGATCGGGTCGCCGCCGATACCCACGCAGGTGGACTGGCCCAGACCCACATCGGTGGTCTGCTTTACGGCCTCATAGGTCAGCGTGCCCGAACGCGACACAACGCCGACCGAGCCGCGCTTGTGGATATGGCCGGGCATGATGCCGATCTTGCAGGCGTCGGGCGTGATGACACCGGGGCAGTTCGGCCCGATCAGGCGTGATTTGCTGCCTTCCAGCGCGCGTTTCACCTTCATCATATCCAGAACCGGGATGCCTTCGGTGATCGCTACGATCACCTCCATCTCGGCATCAATGGCTTCTAGGATCGAGTCTGCCGCGAAAGGAGGCGGCACATAGATCACCGAGGCGTTGGCTTCGGTCACATGCTTGGCCTCGTGGACCGAGTTGAACACGGGCAGGTCAAGATGTGTCATCCCACCTTTGCCGGGGGTCACACCGCCGACCATTTTTGTGCCATAGGCGATGGCCTGTTCGCTGTGGAATGTGCCCTGCGAGCCGGTAAAGCCCTGACAGATCACTTTGGTATTTTCGTCGATGAGGACTGCCATTAGCTTGGCTCCTTTAATTTATCTTCCCAGCATTCCGGTGTCGCGGGAGACGGTTGATTCTTTCGAGATTTGTAAGTTCGTCGAGTTGTTTCTACGGCAATTACGAACAAGGCGATTGAAACGAACCAAATTGTAGGCGGTGTCCAGCCTTTCCATTCGCCAGTTGAAAGAACGTAGGCATAGATCACGAGAGAGGAGAAACTTGGGAGGTGTATGCTTATGGCTTGGGATGCAGATCTCAGAAACGTCTTTTGCTCTTCGACATTACCTTGACGAGTGTACCAGTCCCAAGTAGGCGCCCAGTTTTTGTTCTCGATCCAGTAAGGGTTTAACTGCCAACGGATAAAGTTGGCTAACTTTTCGACTGCATCGACGTGCGCGCGTATTTGAACTGCTACCACAAGCGAAAAGACGCTTGATATCGCATAGGCCTCCATCGGTATCCCATATTGGCGAGCAGCAATCAGAGCGGTAACGAGTGCCACCGAACCCACCATATATATTTCGACAAGTTTTTCCCGAAATCCTAGGCGCATGAGAATTTCCGCACGGGCATCTTGAAAAGATGCCTGTGCCAGCGCCATCTGGCTTTCGACATTCGGATCGCCACTATACATTTGGCACTAACCCTTAACCGCCTTCACGATCTTCTCAGCACCGTCTTTCAGGTTGTCCGCAGCGATCACGTCGAGGCCCGAGGTGTTGATGATCTCTTTGCCTTTCTCGACATTCGTGCCTTCCAGACGCACGACCAGCGGTACCTTCAGGCCAACCTCTTTCACGGCGGCGACAACGCCCTCGGCGATGACGTCACAGCGCATGATGCCGCCAAAGATGTTGACCAGGATGCCTTTGACGTTTTCGTCCGAGGTGATGATCTTGAACGCCTCGGTTACTTTCTCTTTGGTCGCACCACCACCGACGTCGAGGAAGTTGGCAGGCTCGGCCCCGTAAAGCTTGATGATGTCCATCGTCGCCATCGCCAGACCGGCGCCGTTGACCATGCACCCGATCTCACCATCCAGAGCGATATAGTTCAGGTCGTATTTCGAGGCTTCCAGTTCTTTGGGGTCTTCTTCGGTCTCGTCGCGCAGTTCGGCGATGTCAGGGTGGCGATAGACCGCGTTGCCGTCGAAGCCGACCTTGGCATCTAGAACCTTGAGGTCACCGCTGTCCGAGACGATCAGCGGGTTGATTTCCAGCATCTCCATGTCTTTTTCGACAAAGGCTTTGTAAAGCTGGCTCATCAGTTTGACGCATTGTTTGATCTGTGCGCCCTGCAGGCCCAAGGAAAAGGCAATGCGGCGGCCGTGATAGGGTTGATAGCCCGTGGCTGGATCAACCGAGAAGGACAGGATTTTCTCGGGCGTTTCCGCAGCGACTTCTTCGATGTCCATGCCGCCTTCGGTCGAGCAGACGAACGAGATGCGGCTGGTCTGACGATCGACCAGCAGGGCGAGATAAAGCTCGCGCTCGATGCCAGAACCGGCTTCGATATAGATGCGGTTGACCTGCTTGCCCGCCGGGCCGGTCTGATGCGTGACCAGCGTCCGGCCCAGCATCTTTTTGGCTTCTTCGGCGGCTTCTTCCACCGATTTGGTCAGACGGACACCGCCCTTTTCACCTGCGTCAGCCTCTTTGAATGAGCCTTTCCCGCGTCCGCCCGCATGGATCTGTGCTTTGACAACCCACAAGGGTCCATCCAACTCACCGGCTGCGGTTTTGGCTTCCTCGGCGCGCAGAACGGCGCGACCGTCGGAGACCGGAGCGCCATAGCTGCGAAGAAGCGCTTTGGCCTGATATTCGTGAATGTTCATCGAATTTGTCCCGTCTGACTGTAATTCCCCTGTTATAGGGGTGTCTAGCGGGCAAGGTTAAAGGCTTTTTTGACGTTGAAGAGCTTTTTCACGAAGATTTTCACTATTTGTGATCACAGCATTTTGGGGTGTGATCACAAATTTAGCTGCGTAAGTTGAGCTTGATTCGATTCAGCGCGCTGAACCAGGAAAACAGTTTTGAAAAAGGTGTTTGCGGGGTTTGCGCCAACAGGTGACTAGCCCACAATTTTGAGACCGAAGGTCTTTGATGGAGCACCGACCCATGTTGAGGGCCGGTGTTCTGAGTGTCAAACTGACCTTATGCCAGCGAGCTGTCGATGCCTTTGCAGGCCTCGATCAGGCCTTTGACCGCATTGACCGAGTTGTCGAAACCAGCTTGCTCTTCTTCGTTGAGCTTGATGTTGACCACACGCTCGACACCACCAGCGCCGATCACTGTGGGGACGCCCACATACATGCCTTTGACACCCAACTCGCCGTCGCAATAGGCAGCGCAGGGCAGGACGCGTTTTTGGTCTTTCAGATAAGCTTCCGCCATTTCGATCGCCGATGTTGCCGGCGCATAGAAAGCCGAACCGGTTTTCAGCAGGCCAACGATCTCGGCACCGCCGTCGCGGGTGCGTTGAACGATGGCGTCCAGTTTCTCTTGCGTGGTCCAGCCCATCTCGACCAGATCGGGCAGAGGGATACCGGCCACGGTAGAATAGCGTACCGAGGGAACCATGGTGTCGCCGTGACCACCCAGAACAAAGGCGGTGACGTCGCGCATGGACACGTTGAACTCTTCCGACAGGAAATGAGCGAAACGGCCCGAGTCCAGAACACCTGCCATGCCGCAGACCTTGTTGTGGGGCAGGCCCGAGAATTCGCGCAGGGCCCAGACCATCGCGTCCAGCGGGTTGGTGATGCAGATGACAAATGCATCGGGCGCGTTGGCGGCGATGCCTTCGCCCACCGACTTCATGACCTTGAGGTTGATGCCCAGCAAATCGTCACGGCTCATACCGGGTTTGCGCGGAACACCTGCGGTGACGATGCAGACATCGGCGCCTGCGATATCCTCGTAAGACTGGGTACCTTTGAGCTTGGCGTCGAAACCTTCCGACGGGCCGGATTCGGCGATATCCAGCGCCTTGCCTTCCGGGGTGCCTTCGGCGATGTCGAACAGGACAACATCACCCAGTTCTTTCATTGCTGCGAGGTGGGCGAGCGTACCGCCGATCTGACCTGCGCCGATCAGCGCGATCTTGGGTCTGGCCATTTGGAATATCTCCGATGGGTTTTGAAATCGCGGTTTTGCTAGTCGTAAATGCGGCGTCGTGCAAGTGTTCTGCGGCGCGGCATGCCACCGCATACTGTTTGCGCGCCCCTGGCCGGTTGCGCTAAACCGCCTGTGACTCATGTCTATTTCCGGGAAATAAAATGTTCGAGATGAACCTGATGTTTTTTGCCGTAGCGATCCCGGCGGTGATCTTTGCGGGCATCTCGAAGGGTGGGTTCGGCTCGGGCGTGGCCTTTGCGTCCTCATCGATTCTGGCGCTGATCCTGACACCGGGGCAGGCGTTGGCGTTGATGCTGCCGATCCTCATGGTGATTGATGTGGCCACTTTGGGCCCCTATTGGAAGCGCTGGAGCTGGCGAGATTCGTGGCTTCTGATCCTGGGCGCAGTACCGGGTGTCGCCTTGGGCGCATGGCTGTATCGCGCCACGGATGATGATCTGTTGCGTTTGCTGATCGGAGCGATTTCGGTCGGATTTGTGATCTGGCATATCGCGCAAAGCAAAGGCTGGATCCGAGGATTTGCCAATCGTTTACCACCTATTGCCGGGGTGGTTGCCGGGCTTGTGGCGGGCTTCACCAGCTTTGTCAGTCACGCTGGTGGTCCACCCGCCGCTGTGTATCTGCTGTCGCAGCGCCTGTCGAAGACCGAGTTTCAGGCCTCAACCGTTCTTGTCTTCTGGGTTATCAACATCGCGAAGTTCATACCCTATGCCTATTTGGGCCTGTTCACCTGGCACACGGCCTTGGCCGACCTGTTGCTGACCCCTTTCGCGATTTTTGGCGCCTGGCTGGGCGTTCGGGCGCACGTAATGATGTCCGAACGCCTGTTCTTTGGGATCACCTATGTCTTGCTGACCATCACAGGCAGCAAGCTGATTTGGGACGCATTGACCTAGGTGTTGGGTGGAAGCGCTTCGGTCAGAGGTTCATAGCTTTCACCAGACGCTATCAGGCAGGTCCGGCCATCGGGAAGAGTCACGGTAATGGTCCAACTACCGCTCGTGCTGGAGGCAAAGACCTCCATCACCGCGCCTTGCCGGGCAAGGCCAAGACCCCGGCGCGTCTCTCCGTAGTTTTCTTCCAGTTGCTGCACCACATCAGCACGCGGTGCACATTGGCGAGGTTGTGCATTCAATTGCTGGGCGGTCATTACCAACAACCCCATCCCCATAGTCGCTTTCATCATCTTGTTCATTTGAATCCCCAAATAACCCGTGTCGTTAACCTGAAGAGAGGACGCCTAAATCGGGTTAAACCAACGCGCGTTGCGCTCTTGGAAACAGCAATTGCTGCGCCGCGGCGATTTTGGGCTTGAACTAAATTGAAAAAAATGGCTCATTCCGCGCAACAATATTTCAAGGAGAACGCCATGGATCCTCGTCAGCGCCCCTATCGGTCGGTTCTTTATATCCCTGGCTCGAAAGAGCGCGCGTTGGACAAGGCGCGGTCGTTGCCGGTGGATGCGATCATCTTTGACCTTGAGGATGCTGTGGCAGCCGACGAAAAAGAGAACGCGCGCGAGACACTGAAACAAGCGCTGTCGGTCGGGGGATATGGCGCACGTGTCAAAATCGTGCGAATCAACGGGCTGGACACGCCTTGGGGGCAGGCGGATGCCCAAGCGGTGCGCGATATGGATGCCGATGTGGTGTTGTTGCCCAAGGTGAATGCGGCGTCAGATGTTGACGCATTGGCCGCGATCACCGGGGATTTGCCGATCTGGGCGATGATGGAGACGCCGCGTGGCATGTTGAGCGCGGCCGAAATCGCAGCGCACCCGCTGATGGCGGGCTTTGTCATGGGCACAAATGATCTGGCCAAAGAACTTCAGACCCGGTTCCGTCCAGATCGCCTACCCTTGATGACCTCGCTGGGCCTGTGCCTGCTGGCGGCCAAGGCCGAAGGGCTAATCATTGTTGATGGGGTCTATAACGCGTTCAAAGACACTGAAGGGTTGGCCGCAGAATGCGCACAGGGGCGCGATATGGGGTTTGACGGCAAAACACTGATACACCCGGCGCAGATTGATGTGACCAACGCAGCCTTCGCTCCGTCCGAGGCCGAAATCGATCTGGCACGCCGCCAAATCGCGGCGTTTGAAGAAACCGAAGCCCAGGGGCAGGGGGTCGCGGTCGTGGATGGAAAGATCGTCGAAAACCTGCACGTTGTAACTGCACGTGAAATTCTGGCAAAAGCAGAGGCGATATTAGCTTTGCAAGCGGGGTAAGCCAGCATGGGCTTTCTACTTCTGATTTTGGGTGTGGCGCTGTGGTGGGCGGCGCATTTGTTCAAACGTGTGATGCCGGAACGGCGCGCGGCGATGGGTGATGCCGGAAAAGGCGCGGTGGCGCTTGCGCTGGTCGTGTCGATTCTGCTGATGATCTTTGGCTATCGGATGACCGATTTCATCCATGTCTGGGCACCGCCGACCTTCATGGTGCATATCAACAATCTGCTGGTTCTGATTGCGATCTTTCTGATGAGCCCTGCAGGCACCAAGGGGCGGCTACTGAACGGTGTGCGCCACCCGATGTTGGGCGGGTTCAAGCTTTGGGCCTTTGCGCATCTGCTGGTGAATGGTGATCTGGCGTCGATCATCCTGTTCGGCGGATTGCTGGCCTGGGCGGTGGTCGAGGTCATCGTGATCAACAAGTCCGAACCCGAATGGACCCCATCCGAGCCTGGCACTTATGGCAAAGATGCGATGTTCTTTGTCGCGTCGATCGTTCTGCTGGGCGTCATTGGATATATTCACGGGCTGGTCGGCCCATCCCCCTTTACCTCGTAAGGAATTGAACTCATGGCAAAACTCTACCGCCTATTGACGTCCGAGGATTCCTCGGCCTTCTGCCACAAGGTCTCGGACGCGTTGGCCAAGGGCTGGGACTTGCACGGCTCGCCCGCTTACGCATTTGATCCCGCGACCAGCCAGATGCGCTGTGCGCAGGCGGTCACAAAAGAGATTGAGGGCGACTATGAGCCGGATATGAAACTGGGGCAGCAATAATGGCCAAAACCAACCCAGGCCGGTTCTTCGAGGATTATGCGGTGGGGCAAGTGTTGCACCACGCCGTGCCGCGCACTGTGACCACAGGAGAGCGCGCTTTGTACCATGCGCTCTATCCAGCGCGTCACGCGCTCTATTCCTCGGACGCGTTTGCACAGGCCAGTGGTTTGCCACAAAGCCCGGTTGATGACCTGGCGGCCTTTCATGTGGTGTTTGGCAAGACGGTACCGGATGTCTCATTGAACGCGGTTGCCAATCTTGGCTATGCCGAGGGGCGTTGGTTGAAGCCGGTTTATCCGGGTGACACGCTGCGTTCGGTGTCCGAGGTGATCGGGGTCAAGCAGAACTCGAACGGAAAAACGGGTGTGGTCTGGGTGCGGACCAAAGGGCTGAACCAGCGGGATGAGGTCGTGCTGGACTATGTTCGCTGGGTCATGGTGCGCAAATCGAACCTGGATACTCCGGCGCCGGAAACCGTCGTGCCGGATTTGAAACACGCGCTGTCCATCGATGATCTGACGATCCCGCAGGGGTTGGATTTTTCGGACTATGATTTCGCCCTGGCTGGCGAACCCCATCGCTGGGGCGACTATGAGGTCGGCGAGACCATCGATCACGTGGATGGTGTCACCGTGGAAGAGGCCGAGCATATGTTGGCCACACGCCTTTGGCAGAACACGGCCAAGGTGCATTTCGACCTGACATTCCGGCCCGAGGGTCGGCTGATCTATGGCGGGCATGTGATCTCGATGGCGCGGGCTTTGTCGTTCAACGGGCTCGCCAATGCGCAGATGATCGTCGGATTGAACGGTGGTGCCCATGCCAACCCCTGCTTTGCTGGGGATACGATCAAGGCGTGGTCCGAGGTTCTGGATAAGGCAGAAACTGGCGTTCCCGGCGTTGGGGCCCTGCGCCTGCGTCTTGTGGCCACCAAAGGCGGTGCACCGTTTGAACTGCGCGGGCCGGATGGAAAGTACAAAGCCGATGTGCTGCTGGATCTGGACTATTGGGCGTTGATACCAATCTGACGGTGATGTGATCGCCTGCGGGCAAAACCGTGCTAGCTTGGCGCAATGCTGTTTGCGCGCGCCTTCGTCACTTGCCTCTGCCTGAGCCCTCCGGCTTGGGCCTGTGATCTTGCTTTGGCCTTGGCGGTGGATGTTTCTGGGTCAGTGGATTCCGAGGAATACCGCATTCAAATGGACGGGCTGGCCGCCGGTTTGCGCGACCCCATTGTGTCCGAGGCGCTGGTGCGTGGGCAGGCGCGTCTGATGCTGGTGCAGTGGACCGGTGCGTCTCGCCAACAAGTCACCATCCCCTGGACGAAGATCGACAGCTTCACCGCGGTTGAACGCTTTGCAGATCAGGTGGCAGCGGATCCTCGGATATGGCGAAACTTCTCGACGGCGATTGGTGAGGCGCTGGAAACGACGCTGACCAGTTTCGACGAGGTGTCCGACTGCTCGCGGCATTTGATTGATATTTCGGGTGACGGGATTTCGAACGAAGGTGTTGAGCCGACAGACACGCATGGCTTGATGCGGGCTCACGGCGTAACCGTCAATGCGATTGCCATCGAGGAAAGCGAGCCAGACCTCACAGCCTATTTCTTTGAGAATGTAATCGTAGGAGAGGGGGCTTTTGTCGTTTCGGCCTCTGGCTTTGCTGATTACCCCGAGAAAATTCGAAAAAAGCTTTTGCGCGAAGTGACGCAGCAAACGGCAGGTCTGAAATAGGTGTTTCTGGGATTCGTGATCACATCGCTTGCATGTTGAAAACACTAAGATACACCGGGTTGGAGCAGCTCTGTGATCACGACGTCATCTGGTGTGATCACGAAACGAAATAATCTGTCAAATTGGCTTGATTTTGGCGGTTTTTGCACGCGCAGCACGTGACAGAGGTGCAAAAAACAGTAAAACCGTCCGTAGCCAACCGAAAAGGAGCCGCCATGGCCGATGTAAATCGGGGCAATCGCCCGCTTTCGCCGCATCTGTCGATCTATCGTCCGCAGCTGACGTCGGTCACATCCATTCTGACCCGCATCACAGGAAACGCCATGCTGTTGGCCGCCCTTCTGATCGTTTGGTGGTTCTTGGCGGCGGCGACATCGCCCGAGGCGTTTGCCCGCGCGAATTGGTGGCTGACTTCGGTTCTGGGTGATCTGATCATGACGCTGTCGCTGTGGGGTATCTGGTATCATACGCTTGCCGGCGTCCGGCATCTGATCTGGGATAATGCCCTTGGGTTGGATTTGCCCACTGCCTACAAGCTGGGTTGGGCGGTTATCATCGGGTCGGTTGTGCTGACCCTTCTGACCCTGCTCATAGTCGCGTAAAGGAGGCTTTCATGCGTTATCTGACAGACCGCAAGCGCGCGACTGGCCTGGGTTCGGCCAAATCGGGCACCGCTCATTTCTGGAGCATGAAAGTCAGCTCGGTTGCTCTGCTGATCCTCGTGCCCCTGTTCATCTTTACCTTTGGTCCGATCCTGGGTCAGCCCTTCGACGTTGTGCTGGATTACTACGCCCAACCCTTTCCCGCGATTGTGGCGGCCCTGACGTTGCTGGTCGGGTTCAAGCACTTTGCCGAAGGTGCTCAGGTGCTGATCGAAGATTATGTTCACGGCACGATGGAGAAGGTCCTGATCATTCTGGTGACCTGCCTGTCTTATGGTGCCGCCGCCGCTGGCCTTTTCGCCATCGCGCGCATTGCCCTTTAATTCCCGGAGCTGAAAGAAATGGCTGCATACGAATACGAAACGCATGAATATGACGTGGTCGTTGTTGGCGCTGGCGGTGCAGGTCTGCGCGCCACTCTGGGCATGGCTGAACAAGGGTTGCGCACCGCCTGTGTGACCAAAGTGTTCCCGACCCGCTCGCACACAGTTGCGGCGCAGGGCGGTATTGCCGCTTCGCTGTCCAACATGGGCCCAGATCACTGGCAATGGCATATGTACGACACGGTTAAGGGCTCGGACTGGTTGGGTGATACCGACGCGATGGAGTATCTGGCGCGTGAAGCCCCCAAGGCGGTCTATGAGCTTGAGCATTATGGCGTGCCGTTCAGCCGCACCGAAGAGGGCAAGATCTATCAGCGCCCCTTTGGCGGCCACACCACCGAGTTTGGGGAAGGCCCCGCGGTGCAGCGGACATGCGCTGCCGCCGACCGCACCGGCCACGCGATCCTGCACACGCTTTATGGTCAGTCGCTGAAGAATAACGCTGAATTCTACATCGAATATTTCGCCATCGATCTGATCATGTCCGATGACGGGCAGTGTCAGGGCGTCGTCTGCTGGAAGCTGGACGATGGCACGATGCATGTGTTCAACGCCAAGATGGTGGTTTTGGCAACGGGCGGCTATGGCCGGGCCTATTTCAGCGCCACCTCGGCCCATACCTGCACCGGTGACGGTGGCGGTATGGTGGCGCGCGCCGGTTTGGCGCTTCAAGATATGGAGTTTGTGCAGTTTCACCCGACCGGCATCTATGGATCGGGCTGTCTGATCACCGAAGGCGCACGCGGTGAGGGCGGGTATCTGACAAACTCTGAAGGCGAACGATTCATGGAGCGCTATGCGCCTCAGTACAAAGACCTTGCGCCGCGCGACTATGTCTCGCGCTCGATGACTATGGAGATCCGCGAAGGGCGTGGTCATGGTGACAATGGCGATCACATCCATCTGAACCTCAGCCATCTGCCCGCCGAAGCCTTGGCCGAACGCCTGCCGGGCATTTCGGAATCGGCGCGCGTGTTTGCCGGGGTTGATGTCACCAAGGAACCGATCCCGGTTCTGCCGACTGTGCATTACAACATGGGCGGTATCCCGACCAACTATTGGGGTGAGGTTCTGAACCCTACCGCCGATAACCCGACCGCTGTAGTCCCCGGCCTGATGGCTGTGGGTGAGGCTGGCTGTGCCTCGGTCCACGGGGCGAACCGGTTGGGGTCAAACTCGTTGATCGACCTGGTGGTCTTTGGCCGCGCTGCTGCGATCCGCGCAGGTAAAGTTGTGGATCCGACCGCATCGAACCCCGAACTGAATCAGGCCTCGGTTGACAAGGCCTTTGACCGCTTTGACGCCGTCCGCAATGCAAGCGGCGCAGTTCCAACTGCCGATCTGCGGCTTGAGATGCAGCGCACCATGCAAGAAGACGCCGCCGTGTTCCGCACCGCCAAAACCATGGCAGAAGGGGTCGAAAAGATGACCGCGATTGCGGCCAAGATGGACGACCTGAAAGTGTCTGACCGCAGCCTTGTCTGGAACAGCGACCTGATGGAATCGCTGGAGCTGACCAACCTTATGCCCAGTGCTCTGGCCACCATCGTTGGCGCTGAGGCCCGCAAGGAATCCCGTGGTGCCCATGCGCATGAGGACTTTACCGAGCGTGACGATGAAAACTGGCGCGTGCACACGGTCAGCCGGGTTGAGGGTAACAAGGTCGAACTCAGCTATCGCCCTGTGATCACGGATCCGCTGACAACTGAAGACGAAGGCGGCATCAGCCTGAAACGTATCGCGCCCAAGGCCCGTACGTTCTAACGAGGTACTGTGTTTGGCATGAACGAAGCCATGAAAAATGCGCAACGCATTGAGCCGAGGATCAACTAGGGATGGCCAGACAGCGCCAAGAAGGTTTCGGCCTTGCTGATGGGCTGCATTACCTGGAGTTTCTCAGGCGTCTTCATGCGACTTTGAAGCCGGAGTGGTATTTCGAGGTTGGCACTCAAACCGGTGCCAGCCTAAGACTGAGTAGCGCAAAAACGATTTCTGTTGATCCGGCCTTCATCGCGCAGCTCGAGTTGATTGGGGACAAACCCGAACTTCATCTTTTTCAGGAGACAAGCGACAAGTTCTTTGCGTCTAATCGGCTGAACGCGATGGGTGTCGAATTTGATTTGGTCTTCCTCGACGGCATGCACCTGGTCGAATTTCTGTTGCGGGATTTCATCAACACCGAGCGCCACTGCAAGCCCGACAGCGTTATTGTGATGCATGATTGTGTGCCTTGGAACAGCGACATCGCGGAACGTGACAGGATCACCAAGGATTGGACAGGAGATGTCTGGAAAATTGTGCCGATCCTGCGCAACTATCGTCCCGATCTTGAAATAGAAGTGGTTGATTGCGCTCCAACCGGGCTTTTGATCGTATCAGGACTTGATCCACGAAATACTGCGTTGTCAGACTCTTACGACGAGATCATCGCATCATATACTGATCTGAAGATCGAAGAATACGGCGTGAGCACCTATTTCGACGAGCTTGACCTTGTACCGGCTGAGCAGAGCAGATGGTATTCTGCCTGTCCGCATCAGTTGGCCCCTGGCTGGCAAAACAAACCAGACATCGCGATCAAGGTTGCAGCGCCCGATCGCAATGCATTGACCGAGTGGGGAGACTATTTCTTTGCCCTGGGCCTGGCGAAAGCTTTTTCTCGGTTAGGGTATTTCACAACCATCGACCCACAGGACGAATGGTATTCGAACACAAGACCCGGCGGTGTGGATCTGGTGTTGAAGGGTCGAGCAAATTTTATCAAACAGCGCGACAGAACTTGTCTTTATTGGGCGATTTCCAAAGGTATTCGACCGATGAATTATGCTCAGGCGGATCACGTGTTTTGGGCGTCAGGAACGATGTACAAGCAAGCGCTTGGCGGTGAAATGGCCGAGAAGTCGTCGCTTCTACCCCAAGCATTCGACTCTGAAATCATCTATCCTCGAGAACAGCTTCGAGGAAAAGGTATGGTGTTCGTAGGGCGTAATCGGGCTGGGTTTGATCGTCTTTCGGTCGCCTATGCTGCAAAACCAGGGCGTGATCTAAAGATTTGGGGCCCCGGTTGGAGGAACACAGAATATGAATCATTTCTTTGCGGCGAGCGCGTCGAAAATAACCAGCTGCTTGATGTATACTCCAGCGCGGACGTTGTGCTGAACGATCATACGCCTCAGATGCGCGAAAACGGCCAAACTTCGAACCGTATCTTCGACACGTTAGCTTGCGGAGCGGTTCCTGTAACCGACAAGGTCAGTTGGTTGCCGGAAGACCTTCGGGAATTGGTCTACGTCTTTGAAGATCAGGAAAGCTTTGACAAGGCTCTAAGCGATGCATCTTCTGAAACAGACAAACGGCGCAAGGAGCGGCTTGAATTTGCCAGGTCAATGCGAGAGCGACACTCTTTTGCCGCGCGGGCGCGAACCATTCTGGAGGTCGTTAATTCGCTCGATCGGTCTTACGCACTGGAGCCACAATATGGAGGCGACACATGAAATGCTCATGCCCTCGGTGGGGTGACACCAAAAGGTTTGGCTCGTTGCGGCCGGATCGCCACATCAATCTGTCGACGCTTTGCCGGAGATTTTCAAAATGGTACAACTGACCCTTCCCAAGAATTCCCGGATTACCACCGGCAAAACCTGGCCCAAGCCCGAAGGCGCCACAAATGTGCGCAAGTTCCAGATTTATCGCTGGAATCCCGATGACGGGCAGAACCCGCGGGTCGACACCTATTTCGTTGATATGGACAGTTGCGGCCCGATGGTTTTGGACGCGCTGATCAAGATCAAGAATGAGATTGACCCAACGCTGACTTTCCGCCGCTCTTGCCGTGAGGGCATCTGCGGGTCGTGTGCGATGAATATCGACGGGATCAACACGCTGGCCTGTATCTACGGGATGGATGAGATCAAGGGCGACGTGAAGATCTATCCTCTGCCGCATATGCCGGTGGTCAAGGACCTGATCCCTGACCTGACGCATTTCTATGCCCAACATGCCAGCATCATGCCGTGGCTGGAAACCAAGACCAACCGCCCGGCGAAAGAGTGGAAACAGTCGATCGAAGACCGCAAGAAGCTGGACGGTCTTTATGAATGCGTAATGTGCGCCAGCTGCTCGACCTCTTGCCCGAGCTATTGGTGGAATGGCGACCGTTATTTGGGGCCCGCCGCATTGCTGCACGCCTATCGCTGGATCATCGACAGCAGGGACGAGGCGACGGGTGAGCGTCTGGATGAGCTGGAAGATCCGTTCAAGCTCTATCGCTGCCACACGATCATGAACTGCGCCAAGACCTGCCCGAAAGGTCTAAACCCGGCTAAGGCGATTGCCGAGATCAAAAAGATGATGGTTGAGCGCGCCGTCTGATTGGCGCGTAAGATCAAGTCGTTGCTTTGTGGCTGAACACTGCCTTCCTTTGACCAAAGGAGGGCAGGCTTGAACAGCCAAGGCCAACCGATAGCGTGCGTGACCTTGAAAAAGTCAGGCCAATCCGCGATTCAAAACCATGCCCGTTCTTTTGCTCATATTGGCCGCCGGGGTATTTGCCTATTTTATCTGGCGTTCGCGCACGACTTCGCTGACGCGCGATTGCCGGTGGCGGCAGGATAAAAGCCATGGCACTTGGCATTGCAGTTTTTGTGGCGCTGTCGTGGCCGCAAAGGATCAGCCGCTTACCTGTGCGCAGAAAAAAGATCGCTAATTAGCGCTTTGCGGCGCTACTGTTCTGCGCCACTCTGTCGGCCATGACCGATCTAATGCCTGCAGCCCTCGTTCCAGAAGACGCCGAAGCCCGCCGTGCGGTTGCCCCGGTGATCTGCTATCCGAATAGATCACTTCCAAAACCCGATCTGGGCTGGATGCATGACATACGCCAGCGGGCCATCAAGACGGATGAGGTTTTGGTGCCGCCGCGCGACGCGCGCTGTTTTGAAGTTCCGGCCGGTCATTTCTTTCGCATCACCTCGGTCGAGGGTCCGCAAGTGGGAGACCTGAACCTGTGGAACCTGAGCGATTTGTCTGAGCGATTTTATTCAGGCAAAACCCGCGCGCTGCATGGGACGCATCTGACGACGGGTGAGAGGATGTGGTCAAGCTTTCCCCATTTGCGTCCAATGGCCACGATCACTGCGGATACGTTGGATTGGTATGGTATCGATGGTTTTGGCGGGTCTGTGCACGATGTAATCGGTACCCGCTGTGATCCGTACACGGGGAATTTGTTGTCGGACACGCAGTACCACCATTGCTGCCATTCGAACCTGACGCGTGCCTTGGCCGATCACTTGGACATTCCTTTGGATCAGGCCGAGCCTGCCGTGCACGATGTCCTGAACGTCTTCATGTGCACCGGGTTCACGCGGGATACGGGGCAATATTTCATGAAGGCCTCGCCGGTGCGGCCCGGGGACTACCTTGAATTCTTTGCCGAAATTGACCTGCTGGGGAATCTCAGCGCCTGCCCCGGCGGCGATTGTTCGAGTGAGCATTCCTCGGATACGGCTGCGTGTTATCCATTGCTGGTCGAAGTCTTCGCGCCGGCAGAAGGAGAAGTGGCTGGTTGGGACAGCCCTCCACCCAACGGATATGACCGCAGCCATGGTCGATAGGCGGGGCAGGGTGCCCCGGCCAACTTAGCTATTGGGAAACGCGGCTTGCAGTGCGATTTCGACCATGTCCCCGAAGCTGCGCTCGCGATCAGACGAGGGCAGTGCCTCGCCGGTCAGCAGGTGATCTGATACTGTGAGCACAGCCAGAGCCCGACACTTGTGACGCGCCGCAAGGATATAGAGTTCGGCGGCTTCCATCTCGACCCCAAGAATACCGTGGCGCACCATCTGTTCGTTCAGATCAGGGCGTTCGTCATAGAACACGTCCGACGAATAAATGCCGCCCACATGGGTTGGCGTGCCTTTGGCCTGCGCGGCTTGGGCTGCGGCGTGCAGCAGGCTCCAATCAGCGCAAGGGGCAAAGTTCAGCTCTTTCATGATCCCGCGCGACGGGGTGCTAAGCGTGCTAGCAGTCATCGCCAGAATGACATCGCGAACGTTGACGCTGTCTTGCATCCCGCCGCAAGAGCCGATGCGGATCAGAGTCTTTGCACCGTAGTCCCGGATCAATTCGTTCACGTAAATTGAAAGGGACGGCATTCCCATGCCGCTGCCCTGAATTGTAACCGGGTTTCCGTTCCACGTTCCGGTAAATCCCAGCATTCCCCGGACGTCATTGACTTGTTTGACGTCATTTAGAAACGTCTCAGCCGCCCATTTCGCCCGATAAGGATCACCGGGCAATAAAACCGTTTCGGCAATTTCGCCTTTTTCAGCACCGATATGAATTGTCATAACCCGATCCGCCTTTTGTCAGATTTCCAGATCCGCAAGACCAGCACCCGATTTCAACGCCTCATGGACCCATTGCGGCTTGCGTCCACGACCCGACCAGGTCTGTGCGGCATCCTTCGGATTGCGATATTTGGCAGCGGATTTAACGGCTTTCCCCGTGCCGGGCGCCAGTTCGGATAAAGCAAATCCAAACTCGGCGGCAGCTTTTTCAGCGGCCTTCAATGCTTCTTTCCGGTCGCGCAACTCGGCGGTTTTCAGCGCTTTGTCGACCTTATTGCGTAATTCCAGCAATTCCTTACGCGACATTTTTTCAAGATCGATTGCCATTTTTATTCTCCAGATTGTTAATTCCCAATACGGTGGCATCGGGATCTTGCAATTCTGGACCCGTTTATTCCCTTTTCAAGGGGAATAAAATCCAAGTTTCTCACATGGAATATGGGTTATTCTGCTGCCATGTCCTTTGGATCGGCCAAGGTAATGATATCACCCATAATAGCATTCAGCTCAAAGTTCTTGGGTGTATATATCTTGGCCACGCCCATGGCGCGCAAAGCCTCGGCATCTTCGTCTGGGATAATGCCGCCAACAATAACCGGAATGTGGTTGAGCCCTGCTTCGGCAAGCTGGGTCATGACATCTTGGACCAGAGGCAGGTGGCTTCCTGACAGAATCGACAAGCCGATCACATGGGCATCGTCTTCGCGCGCGGCAGCGACGATTTCCTCGGGTGTCAGGCGAATGCCCTCATAGCTGATATCCATACCGCAATCGCGGGCCCTGAAGGCGATCTGTTCTGCACCATTGGAATGTCCGTCGAGTCCCGGTTTGCCGACCAGAAACTTAAGACGGCGTCCCAGCCTGTCGCTGACTGCGTCAACGGCGGCGCGCAGATCTTCCAGCCCTTCGGTTTTGTTAGAGACCGAGCCGGAAACGCCGGTTGGCCCCCGATAGGTGCCATAGACCTTACGCATTTCTTCCGCCCACTCACCCGTTGTTACCCCGGCTTTAGCCGCCGCGATCGAGGGTCGCATGACATTGCCACCCGCCCGCGCGGTTTCCCGCAGATCGGCTAGCGCTTTGGCAACCGCCGCGCTGTCGCGTTCGGACCGCCAGGCATTCAATCGGTTGATCTGCTCCTGTTCTACGGCAGGGTCGACGACCATTATGCCACCATCTTCGGTCTGAAGGGGTGAGGCCTCGCCCTCGGTCCATTTGTTCACACCGACCACAACGGTTTCGTTCCGTTCGATGCGGTTCAGACGTTCCGCGTTCGAATCTACCAGCCGCGACTTCATGTATTCGATCGAGGCCACCGCGCCTCCCATCGACTCGAGATTGGCCAGTTCAGCCCGGGCGCCTTCTTTCAGGTCTTCGACCTTGGCATCGACCACGGCATTGCCGTCGAACAGGTCGCCATATTCCAGAAGGTCGGTCTCATAAGCCAGGATCTGTTGCATCCGCATCGACCATTGCTGATCCCAAGGGCGCGGCAGACCCAAAGCCTCGTTCCAGGCTGGCAGTTGTACCGCGCGCGCGCGTGCATTTTTCGAAAGCGTCACCGCAAGCATCTCGATCAGGATGCGGTAGACGTTGTTTTCCGGCTGCTGTTCAGTCAGCCCCAGCGAGTTGACTTGAACGCCATAGCGGAACCTGCGGAACTTGGGGTTCTCGACCCCATATCGTTGTTGCAGGATTTCATCCCAAAGATCCACAAAGGCACGCATTTTGCACATTTCGGTAACAAAGCGGATACCTGCATTCACAAAAAACGAGATCCGACCGCAGAGCGCAGGGAAATCTTCAGCGGGGACACGCGGGCGCAGTTCGTCCAATACTGCGATGGCCGTGGCCAAGGCATAAGCCAGTTCCTGTTCGGGCGTCGCACCGGCTTCTTGCAGGTGATAGGAACACACGTTCATCGGGTTCCACTTCGGCACGTTGGAGTAGCAATATTCAGCCACATCCGCGATCATCTTCAGCGACGGTTTCGGAGGGCAGACATACGTGCCTCGGCTTAGGTACTCCTTGATCAGGTCGTTCTGCACGGTGCCTTGCAGTTGAGCCACATCCGCGCCCTGTTCCTCGGCGACAGCTATATAGAGTGCCAAAAGCCAAGGCGCAGTGGCATTGATGGTCATCGAGGTGTTCATCTGTTCGAGCGGAATTTGGTCGAACAGCACCCGCATGTCGCCCAGATGACAGATCGGTACGCCCACCTTGCCCACCTCTCCGCGCGCAAGCGTATGATCACTGTCATAGCCGGTTTGTGTTGGCAGATCGAAAGCCACCGACAGGCCCGTTTGGCCTTTGGCCAGGTTGCTGCGGTACAGGGCATTCGATGCCTGTGCGGTTGAATGACCCGCATAGGTCCGGATAAGCCAGGGGCGATCTTTCTGCGATTGCGTCATGGGTGAGACCTCGTGATCGTCTGGGTAACAAAATTACGCTTGATGCTTCTAAACCGTAATTTTCGGAACATGTCAATTCGCTGCGTTGCGGCATATGCCGTGTTTCTTCAGATTGTGGGTCGCAGCGTTTGATGGCACTGTTGCGCCATGACTCAGACCGTGGAAGTTCCGATTTGGCTCTTTGTGCTGATCCTGGTGTTTGCCGCGGTCACCTTCGCCTCGCATTTCCTATTTCCCTCGGTGCGATGGTTCTTTCGCAGACGGCTTGAACGCGCGGTTGCGCGGCTGAATACCCGGCTGCAACGCCCAATCCAGCCGTTCAAGCTGGCTGGGCGCCACGACATGATTCAGCGGCTGCGCTATGACCCGCAGGTCAGCAAGGCCGTTCAAGCCTATGCGCAGCAAGAGCATGTGCCCGAAGCCGTGGCCTCAGAAACCGCGCGGCGCTATGCGCGCGAGATCGTGCCCTCGTTTTCTGCCTTTGCCTATTTCAGTTTTGCGATCCGAATGGCGCGCATGCTGAGTAACGCGTTTTATGACGTCCGGCTCAGCTATCAGGACGAAAAAGCCATCAACACGATCGACCCCAACGCGACGGTTGTCTTTGTCATGAACCATCGCAGCAATATGGATTACGTGCTTGTCACCTACTTGGCAGCGCAACGTTCGGCTCTGTCTTACGCGGTTGGCGAATGGGCGCGGGTTTGGCCGCTCAGCCGTTTGATCCGTGCCATGGGGGCCTATTTCATAAGGCGAAAGTCGGGCAGCGACCTCTATCGGCAAGTGCTGGCCAGCTATGTTCGCCTGGCGACGGAGGCAGGCGTCACCCAGGCGATGTTCCCCGAAGGCGGTCTTAGCCTGACAGGGCGGCTTGGGCGCCCCAAGCTTGGATTGTTGAAATACATGATCGACGCGACCGAAGCGCAAGACCGCGACGTGGTCTTTGTGCCGGTCGCGCTGAATTACGACCGGGTGCTTGAAGATACAATTCTGACAACCGCCGCGCTTGGCTCGGAGCGTCGGTTCCATGCACGGATCGGGGTTATCACGCGGTGGACGCTAAAGCAGATCTGGAGACGCTTGATTGGGCGCTATAAAAGATTCGGAATTGCTGCAGTACGCTATGGCCGCCCGATCTCGTTGCACCAGTTCCGAGAGCACGCGGGTCGCGACCTGACCACCGATCTTGCGCGCGAGCTTATGACCCGCATCAAATCAGCCGTTCCTTTCGCGCCGCTTCCAGCCGTATGTCACATCGTTCATCAGGATGGCGAAGTCAAAGAGGCCGATTTGTTCCAGCGTGTCTCGGCCATGGCAGGGCTGGATACGCTGCAAAATGCGGAACAAGCTGTTCACGACGCTGTCGAGCAATTGATTGAGCGCAACATCCTTGTGCGAGACGGTGGTGTTTTGCGGTCCTCGGGCCGGCGAAAAGACCTGCTTACCTACTACGCAGAATCAGCCGCAACCACCAATTCCAGACCGGATGCTGCAGTTGCAGAGTGAATTTCTGCGGTCGCAGGGTTATAAAATTTCAAATTGACAGCAAAAACGGTTGCAAAATTACTTTGCGATCCATATTCCAGTCTCACAAGGCGCGATTCTGCATCGCGGCAATAGGTAAAATGTAAGGAGGCCAGCATGGCTTTGGACATCGACAGCGGCATCGCGTCGTACGAGGCGCCGGAAAAAGACCTCTATGAGATGGGTGAAATCCCCCCGATGGGATATGTGCCCAAACAAATGTATGCATGGGCCATTCGGCGTGAGCGCCATGGCAATCCTGACACGGCGATGCAGCTTGAGGTCGTGGATGTCCCGAAGCTGGACAGTCATGAGGTGCTGGTTCTGGTGATGGCGGCGGGTGTCAATTACAACGGCGTATGGGCGTCTCTGGGCACACCGATCAGCCCCTTTGATGGCCACGGTCAGCCGTTTCACATCGCGGGTTCTGATGCATCGGGAATTGTCTGGGCAGTTGGCGACAAGGTCAAACGCTGGAAAGTGGGCGATGAGGTTGTGATCCATTGCAACCAGGACGACGGCGATGACGAATACTGCAACGGCGGTGACCCGATGTATTCTCCCAGCCAGCGGATCTGGGGGTACGAGACGCCGGACGGCTCGTTTGCACAGTTTACCAATGTGCAGGCCCAGCAGCTTATGCCACGTCCCAAACACCTGACCTGGGAAGAGAGCGCCTGTTACACTCTGACGCTTGCGACGGCCTATCGGATGCTGTTCGGGCACGAGCCGCATGATCTGAAACCCGGCCAAAACGTTCTGGTCTGGGGCGCTTCGGGTGGTTTGGGCTCTTACGCGATCCAGTTGATCAATACTGCGGGTGCAAATGCCATTGGTGTGATCTCGGACGAAAGCAAACGTGACTTTGTGATGGATCTGGGCGCCAAGGGTGTTCTGAACCGCAAGGATTTCAATTGTTGGGGGCAACTGCCGACGGTGAACACCCCCGAATATGCCGAATGGTTCAAAGAAGCCCGCAAGTTCGGCAAGGCGATCTGGGACATTACCGGTAAAGGCGTGAATGTCGACATGGTGTTCGAACACCCCGGTGAGAGCACTTTCCCGGTTTCAACATTCGTGGTGAAAAAGGGAGGCATGGTTGTGATCTGCGCCGGCACAACGGGTTATAACCTGACCTTTGACGTGCGTTATATGTGGATGCACCAAAAGCGCCTGCAAGGTTCGCATTTTGCCCATCTGAAACAGGCTTCGGCGGCAAACCAACTGATGGTAGAGCGCCGTTTGGATCCGTGTATGTCCGAGGTCTTCACCTGGAAGGACTTGCCCGAGGCGCATATGAAGATGATGCGGAACGAGCATAAGCCGGGCAATATGTCGGTTTTGGTGCAAGCGCCACAAACCGGAATGCGCACGCTGGAAGAAGTTCTGGCTGCCGGAGGCCGCGGGTAGCGCGTGTGCCATGCCTTGGGCCCGCTGCGACGAAGACTGTCGCGGCGGGCCGGTCAACAGTTTTCACAATAGATGCGATTTCAACGGCTTGTTTTTTGATGGCCCACTATTTTTGGGGAGTAGAAAGCAGTGAATATGCCGAATTAACTCATACATGTTATGGTTGTGTTAACCCTTCGTTAACTATTTCGGGGACACCTTGATGGCGCAGAATGAGTGGATATTGGACGTATTGTCGGATCTCAACGCCTTTGCGGTGGCAAATGGTATGACCGCGCTTGCCGAACAGCTGAATGATACACGGCTGATCGCTGCGGCCGAGATATCGTCCATGCAGGAAGAGGCGCGGACGCCCACGAATGGGAAGAAAATTCGACTTGAGCCAGATCCCAGAGGATTTGGAAAACACCAGCACGCTTGAAGAGCTTACCGAAGCGTCGATCCGCCTGCGGGACAATCTTAAGCTTGACCATATTATCTATCACTGGGTTGATGGGGCTGGTGACCAATATGGGTTTTTCACCTACTCCGAGGCTTGGGGTGATCGCTACAGAGCCCGCAACTGTCACCGTATCGATCCCGTCATTCTGGGATGTTTTCAACGGTTTCACCCGGTCGACTGGAAACAGTTGGATTGGTCAGGCAAGGCCGCAAAGGCGTTTTTGCAGGATGCGCGCGAACATGGTGTTGGTAATCAAGGCTATTCCGTCCCGTTGCGCGGACCTAATGGGCAATTTGCCCTTTTCACCGTTAATCACAGTTGCAGCGATGAGGAATGGGAGAGCTTTATCAGTGATTATCGCTGCGATCTGATCCTGATTGCCCATTTCATCAACCGTAAGGCCTTGGAATTTGCCCGAGAGCGGCAGCCAGATACACCGCGCAACCTGTCTCCGCGCGAAATCGATGCGATGACTTTGCTGGCGCTTGGATACAGCCGGGCACAGGTCGCGCATTCGCTTTCAATCTCAGAACATACTCTGCGCGCTTATATCGAAAGCGCACGATCAAAGCTGGGCGCGCAGAATACGACCCATGCGATCGCCACCGCGCTAACCAGAGGTTTAATAGTCGTTTAACCACCGAACGGTGCCCAAATGGTTAATTAACCAAGCTTACGTACTCCTTTTGTTCCAGACATGGACCACAAGGGGAATACGTCATGCTGCGTTATGTATATGCAGATGAATTGCACAAATATCCGGTGCTGGCCGAGGGGATGTTTCGGGACCGTGCCGATCAATTCAAGACCCGCCTAGGGTGGGACGTTTCGGTCAATGAAAAAGGGGAAGAGCGGGATCAATATGATGATCTGAACCCGCTTTATGTGATTTGGGAAGAGCCGGATGGCTCGCATGGCGGGTCGATGCGGGTTTTGCCGACAATCGGGCCCGTCATGGTAAATGAGGTCTTTGGCCACCTGACCGGAGGCAGCCCGATTCGCAGCCCGCTGATTTGGGGGTCACTCGCTTTTGCCTGTCGCGCACTGCCAATCCGCACACGGCTGGGGCCATAATGCTAAGCGGTGGTGAGATCATGGAAGGGTTTGGGTTGACCCATATTGCAGGTGTCTTTGATGCGCGTATGATCCGGATTTACCGCATGGTCGGATCGTCTCCCGTTGTGTTGGGTTCGCAAGGGGCGGGTCGTGATCAGATCTCGGTTGGTTTGTGGCCTTATTCCGCCGAAGACTGCAATCGCGTCGCTGCCCGAGCGGGTATCCCGCGTGAGCTGTCGCGCCTGTGGTTCAAGACCGCCTTTGGGGCAGCAAATCAACACCGGTTCGCCTTGTCTGCCTGAAGGCACAGAAAAGCGAAATCGGCATCTGGTCGATAGCGGTGCGGCCCTGTAGGGTCGCGCCATGTCCTTGCCCCAGGTTACCTTTTCCGAAGACCAGGCCGCCGCCTATGACAGCATTTCAGAAATGCTGCGAAGTGCGGGTGTGGATCTGGAAGATGACGCGCTGCTAAAGCTGCCAGGGGCTGGGAAATCCGGCGTGATGGCCGTGATTGGCAAGGCGGGGTCAGGCAAAACACTACTACTGGCCGAGCTTTACAAGGCATTGGCTGAAACCGGTGTCAATCTGGTGTCGAGCGACTTTGAAAGCCGTAAATCTCGCGACAAACGCAGCTTGGCTATTCTGGCACCGACCAACAAAGCCGCCAGTGTTTTGCGTCTACGCGGTGTGCCCGCGACAACCATCCATCGCATTTTGTACACACCAGTCTACGACCCCGAATATGAGCATATTGCCGAATGGCTGGCGGGTAACGAAGAACGTCCCGAGATCGAGGGTTTGACCGACGAAGCTTTGAACCGGGCAGAGGCGTTTTACGCAAATAACAAGTCCATCCCAGGCGCTTTGGCGGCAGCCGGGCTGCGTGGTTCGGATTTCATCACCGGCTGGAAACGCCGCGAAGAGCCGTTGGATATCGGCTTTGTCGACGAAGCTTCCATGCTGGACGATCGCCAGTTCGAAGATCTGAAAGAGATCTTTCCAACGCTCTTGTTGTTCGGCGATCCAGCGCAGTTGGCACCTGTCAATCAATCCGGCTCTATGGTATTCGAGGGTTTGCCCGAGCCGCGTAAGCTGACACTACACCGGGTGCATCGTCAAACTGCTGACAACCCCATTCTGGATTTGGCCCACGCTTTGGCTGACCCGGCAATGGGGTTCGAGGAATTCGAGCGCTTGGTCGAAGACACGGCGCGCAAGGATGACCGTGTTGTCTGGGGTCAGCGGGTCGAAGTTGACTTGATGGCCCGTAGCCCGGTTCTGGTCTGGCGCAATGCAACACGTATTCGTCTGATCCAGGCGTTTCGTCACGTCCACGGTGCGCCTGAAACCGAGCTCTTGGAAGGTGAACCGCTGATTTGCGACGGTATCGAGCTACCGTTGAAGCACCGCAAGAAACGGCTGGATCTAGAAGCGCGCGGGTTGATCAAAGGAGCTCAGGTCATCTATCTGGGCCCCGGTCGCAAGCCAGGGTTTTCGCGGCTGCATGTCATGGGGGCAGAAGACCCACAGGTTAGCGCGGCGTCTATTGTCCAGATCGAAAAGCCGGATGAGGAAGAGCCCTTCATCCCCTATGCCGCGCGCATGGGCGCAACTTTTCTGCACGGGGCGGCGGTGACGATCCACAAAGCGCAGGGCTCGCAATGGGATACGGTTCAGGTGTTCGCGCCCGATATCTATGCAGCGGCGCGCATGGGGCGGTCTGAGGCCGGGCAGCCTTTGTGGAAGCGATTGGCCTATGTGGCCATCACGCGCGCGCAGGACAGGTTGATCTGGGTTGTGCGTAACCGGCTGTCCAAGCCGACGCACCCGCTGCGTGTGGACGACCTGCGCAAGGTTCCAGCGGCTTCGCTCACGTTGGAAGCCGAGGAGCTTTAACGCCAACGTGCGCGCGCGAAAACCTTGGTCAGTTTTCGCGCAGCAGGCGAAACACGGTCGATGCACCCCAACCAGCGGCGATCGCGATCACCAGGGACATAAGCCCGTACCAGATGGGTTGCTGGCGTGACATGTTGTATAAGAAGCGCTCCAAACCCACTTTGCGGACGTCGATCGAGGTTTCAAACGTCGATACGACTTTGCCACCGCGAGTCAGAAAAATACGCGCCGCATAGTCGCCTTCGGTCAGGTCGGCGGGCATTTGAATTGACGTTCGAAACAAGGTTTGTTCGTCAACAGCAACGGTCTCTTCAAGGATGGAATAAAGCCCTTCGTTCTCGCGAATTCGGATAACAGCAGCTGCGAAATCCTGAGCACCTTCCACATTCATGTCGGCACCAACGGAACGGATGGCACGTTCAACTGAGATTTTGTATCGCAAGTCTTCGGTGTTGGTCAGCGAGTCGTGAAACGGGGCTGAGGTTGCAACAGCATAAAAGCTGGGCGCTGAATCAACTTCGATACTGTCGGCATTGACCCAGATACCGAACTTCCGTTCTTTCCGGCGCACGATAACAGGCTCGGACGGGCCGGCGACAGTGACCACAACTTCAAGTGGCGGCCCTTCGGGGATCGGCGCTTCGCGTTTGACAGCGCCGAAAATCAGGATCTCGGATCCGTCGAAGTCCGCAGTGATGGACACGCGGTCTTGGCTCAGACCCAGCACAACCTCTTCTTGGGCGGCGGCTGCGGGCAAGCAGAACAGGCATAGGGCGGCGATCAGACGATACATGCTTAGTGCCCTCCTGCAGTACCGAGCGAATAGAGCTCGGTCGGTTGCAAAAGAAGGTCTAGGCCCAGCTTGATGCACACAGCCAAAACCAGAGCGGCCAGCATCACCCGCAACTGTTCAGCGGGCAGTTTGGCACCGATCACGGTACCGATTTGAGCACCGATCACCCCACCAACCAGCAAAAGCACAGCCAGCACCACATCCACCGTGAAGTTGGTGGTGGCATGCAGCATTGTTGTAAAGGCTGTGACGAAGATGATCTGGAACAGGGATGTACCCACAACGACTTTGGTTGGCATACCCAGCAGATAGATCATCGCGGGAACCATGATAAAGCCACCGCCAACACCCATGATGGCTGAAAGCACACCTACCAGCAGACCCACGACCAGTGGCGGAATGACCGAGATATAAAGACCAGAGGTCCGAAACCGCATCTTGAAGGGCAGGGCATGGATCCACCCGCGCTGACGCCGTTTGGCAGGCGTTGCACCTTTGCGCGTCTTGCGGATGGCGTTCAGGCTTTCGACAAACATCAGGCTGCCGATCACGCCCAGGAAGACGACATAGCAAAGCCGCACCAGCAGATCGACCTGCCCCAGGCTTTTGAGGTAGTTGAAGACAACAACACCCAAAGCCGCGCCGGTCAGGCCGCCCAATAGCAGGACGGTTCCCATTTTCAAATCAACAGTTCGTCGCCGGAAATGGGCCAGAACGCCGGAGAAGGACGAGGCAACAATCTGGTTCGCCTCGGTCGCAACCGCCACTGCCGGAGGGATGCCGATAAAGAACAAAAGCGGCGTCATCAAAAAGCCACCGCCGACGCCGAACATCCCCGATAAAATCCCGACCATGCCGCCTAAGCCCAACAACAGGAAAGCATTTACGGAGACTTCGGCAATAGGAAGGTAGATTTGCATGGTTTCTTCTAACGGGAACTGGTGCCGTCGCGGAATGCGACAAAACCGTTGCGGATTTCAAACTTAAAAGACGATGCGCGCGACAGTCAGACCTGTCAGACTGTTCCGGTTCAGAAGCAAAAGGCAGGGCATTTCGAATGCTGCGAAACTGTGGCGAAGCACGTCTGTGCCCCCTTAGAGCGCTTGCGGCACACAAAATCAACTCTGTATGCCGCTTTGCAGCGAACAGGACTGAAGATCAGTCCTGAACTGGACTCATTACCGCTCTTTTACGTAGGGTTCGCCCCCGGCACGTGGCGGAATGGCTTTGCCGACAAAACCAGCCAGAATAACCACTGTCAGGATATAGGGCAGGGCGTCCATGACCTGTACCGGAATCACCACGCCACCCAGATCGATATTCTGGAACCGGAGTGCAATGGCTTG
This sequence comes from Ruegeria sp. HKCCD7255, assembly GCF_013031565.1. NCBI lineage: Bacteria > Pseudomonadati > Pseudomonadota > Alphaproteobacteria > Rhodobacterales > Roseobacteraceae > Ruegeria > Ruegeria sp. HKCCD7255. The sequence goes on from NZ_WQAG01000005.1 coordinate 148,818, forward strand.
CAGCAAACCGAACAACAGACAGGCCCACATGGCATGCCAGGGACGCCACTTGGCAAAGATCAGGGCGGCCAGGGCGATAAAGCCGCGACCTGCGGTCATTTCTTTCACAAAGCCCGCCTGCAATGCAGTTGCAAGATAGGCGCCCGCAATGCCGCAAAGGATGCCGCAGATAGCAACGGCTGCAAATCGCAAGCCAACCACCGAAACACCGGCTGTATCGACGGCGGCCGGGTTTTCACCCACGGCACGCAGACGCAGACCAAAGCGGGTGCGATAAAGGATCCACCAGGTCGCCGGGACCATCAGAAAGGCCACATAGACCAGGATCGAATGCCCGGAGATTAATTCGGCATAGATAGGTCCCAAAATTGGCACACCGCTCAGAGCTTCGGCAAACGGAAACTCAATAGGCTCGAACCGTCCTTCACCAAAAAGCGAGGGCGTGCGTCCACCTTGTTGGAACCAGCTCTGCGCGATCAGAACAGTCAGACCTGAGGCCAGAAAGTTGATCGCGACGCCCGAGATCAATTGGTTGCCCCGGAACGTGATCGAGGCCAATCCGTGCAGGCCCGACAACAGCAATGAGGCCGCGATTCCGGCCAACAGGCCCAGCCAGACCGAACCGGTCACAGCGGCAACACCAGCCGAAAAGAATGCGGCCATCAACATCTTGCCTTCAAGCCCGATGTCGAAAATGCCAGCGCGCTCCGAATAAAGCCCCGCCAGACAGGCGAGCAGCAGCGGCGTGGCCAGGCGAATGGTTGAATCGAGTACCTGTACGAGGGTGACAAAGAACTCCATCACTTGGCCCCCTGACGCATACCCAGGAACAGTTTTTCAAGCGGCATGCGGACCATGTTGTCGAGCGCGCCGGTGAACAGGATGACCAGCGCCTGGATCACCACGATCAATTCACGTGGGATCGACGTCCACAGCGCCAATTCGGCACCGCCTTGGTACAAGAACCCGAATAGCAGCGCAGCCAGCAACACGCCAAACGGATGCGACCGCCCCATCAGCGCCACCGCGATGCCGATGAAACCAGCACCTTCGGTAGAGTTCAGCACCAACCGTTCCGCCTCGCCCATGACGTTGTTGATAGCCATGAGACCCGCCAGTGCGCCAGAGATCAGCATGGCAATGATGGTGATCCGAACGGGCGAAATGCCAGCGTAAACGGCGCCGGTTTCGGTCTTGCCATAGGCACGGATTTCATAGCCCAGACGGGTGCGCCAGATCAGCGCCCAGACCACCACACAGGCAAGCAAAGCGATGAAAAAGGTCACGTTGGCGGGCGCGCCTCGGAACATCACGTTTTCGGCGGTTGAGAACATGGATTGGAACGTGGGCAGATGCACTGCCTCGGGGAACCGCGCAGTTGCCGGATCCTGCGAGCCCTGCGGGCGCATGATGTTGACCAACATGTAGTTCAGCAGGGCGGCGGCGATAAAGTTGAACATGATTGTGGTGATCACGATATGGCTGCCACGCTTGGCCTGAAGATAGGCCGGGATGGCCGCCCAGGCCGCTCCAAAGACCATTGCCGCGGCCGAGGCAGCCAGCAAAGCGATGGTCCAATGCGGCCATTGTACCGACAGACAGACAATCGCAACGCCAAGCCCGCCCAACATCGCCTGACCTTCACCACCGATATTGAACAGCCGTGCGTGAAAGGCCACGGCAACGGCCAGCCCGGTAAAGATGAAGTTGGTCGCGTAATAAAGCGTGTAGCCCCAGCCATAAGTGGACCCCAGAGCGCCGGTCACCATCAGGTTCACGGCCTCGATCGGGTCTTCTCCGATGGCAAGAATGACCAGTGCCGACAGGATCGTGGCCAAGATCAGGCTGATCAGAGGGATCAGTACGACATCGGCCCATTTGGGCATTTTATCCATGGTTCACGCGGCCTCTCCCGCAACACCGGCCATCAATAGGCCCAGCTCTTTTTCATCGGTTTCATGAGGCAAACGTTCGCCCATGATATGTCCGTCAAACATCACCGCGATCCGATCCGAGAGCGAGAAGATCTCTTCCAGCTCGACCGAGACCAGCAGGATTGCCTTGCCCTGATCGCGCAGGGCGACGATTTGTTTGTGAATGAATTCAATCGCTCCGATATCGACGCCACGTGTTGGCTGCCCGACCAGCAACAGGTCTGGGTTGCGTTCGATTTCTCGGGCAACCACGATCTTTTGCTGGTTGCCGCCGGAAAAGCTCTTGGCTGCCAGCCAAGGATCGGGTGGGCGCACGTCGAACTTTTCGATTTTGGCTTCGGTGTCCGCCCGCAAAGCAGCGTTGTTCATTAACATCCCGCGCTGATATGCCGGGTCGCGGTGATAGCCAAAGGCCACGTTTTCCCAAGCGTGGAAGTCCATCACCAGACCCTCGCGCTGCCGATCTTCGGGCACATGGGCAATATGCTGCGCGCGGCGCGCCTGGCCGTCTGATCCCGCCCCGCTGAGCGCCAAGGGCGTGCCATTCAGTTTAATAACCCCCTGGCCCGGGCGCATACCGCCCAGAACCTCAAGCAACTCGGACTGACCATTGCCCGCAACGCCTGCAATCCCCACGATTTCGCCGGCGCGCACGGTCAGGTCGATGCCTTTCACACGTTCGACACCCGCTTGATCGAAGACACGCAGGTTTTCGACCTCAAGGATAGGCTTACCGGGGGTGGCCGGGGCTTTATCGACCTGCAACAGAACCTTGCGGCCCACCATCAACTCGGCCAGCTCTTCAGGGCTGGTCTCAGATGTCTTGACGGTGGCCGTCATCTCACCGCGTCGCATGACCGAGACGGTGTCAGTGTTCTCCATGATCTCGCGCAGCTTGTGCGTGATCACGATGATCGTTTTCCCTTCGGCGCGCAGACGGTCGAGGATGCGGAATAGCTGATCGGCCTCGGCAGGGGTCAGAACACCGGTGGGTTCGTCCAGAATCAAAATCTCGGCCCGACGATACAGCGCCTTCAGGATCTCTACCCGCTGTTGCATGCCGACACCAATCTCGTCGATGCGCTTGTCTGGATCGACGAACAGTTCGTATTCCTGCTCAAGCTCTTTCAGTTCCTTACGGGCCTTGGCCAGAGAGGGGGCCAAAAGCCCGCCATCTTCCGCGCCCAGCACGATGTTTTCCAGAACGGTAAAGTTTTCGACCAGTTTGAAATGCTGGAATACCATCCCGATGCCCGAGGCGATTGCCGCCTGGCTGTCAGGGATGTCGGTTTTGGTGCCGTTGATCCAAATCTCACCTTTATCGGCTTTATAAAACCCATAGAGGATGCTCATCAGCGTGGATTTGCCCGCACCGTTTTCACCGATGATCCCGTGGATCGTGCCGGGGGCGACGCTGATCGAGATGTCCTTGTTGGCCTGAACCGGCCCAAAGGCTTTGGAAATCCCTTTGAGCTCAATGGCGGGGACGGTCATGTCTTGTCCTCAATTGCCGAAGGGGTGCCTGCGTATGGCAACGCAGCAAAACGTAAATGGGACGGAGGTGATCCCCCGTCCCATCTGAATAGACATCAGAACTGCAGAGCAGGACAGCTGTCGTTTTCGTAGTAGCTAACAACAGTCACGTTGCCGTCGATGATGTCCTGGCGCGCCTTGTCGACTGCACCTTTCATCTCGTCGCTGACCAACGGCGCGTTGTTCTCATCCATCGCAACGCCCACGCCTTCTTCGGCCAGACCCATTGCGAAGACACCGGTTTCAAGGTTTTCACCGGCTTTCATCGCGTCATAAACGGCAACGTCTACGCGTTTAAGCATCGATGTCAGAACTTTGCCTGGGTGCAGGTGATTCTGGTTGCTGTCCACACCGATCGACAGGATGCCTTCGTCGGCTGCAGTTTGCAGAACACCAACACCGGTGCCGCCCGCAGCCGCATAGATCACGTCAGCGCCCTGGCTGATCTGCGCTTTGGTCAGTTCCGAGCCCTTAACCGGATCGTTCCAGGCCGCCGGGGTGGTGCCGGTCATGTTGGCAACAACTTCGACATCAGGGTTCACAGCTTTGGCGCCTTGTGCATAGCCGCAACCAAAGTGACGGATCAGCGGAATATCCATGCCGCCGATAAAGCCGACTGTGCCTGATTCAGACGCCATCGCGGCCATCATGCCAACCAGGTACGATCCTTCATGTTCGGCAAAACCGATCTGGCGGATGTTCGGCGCGTCCAGCCAGGTCACGTCAACCGCAACGAATTTTGTGTCCGGATAGTCGCCTGCAACAGCAGACAGCGGATCCGCCATGGCAAAGCCCATTGTGATGATCGGGTTTGCGCCGGCCTCAGCAAAGCGGCGCAGAGCTTGCTCGCGCTGCGCTTCGGACTGCAGCTCGATTTCGCGGTATGTCCCACCGGTCTCGTCGGCCCAACGCTGCGCGCCATTATGAGCCGCTTCGTTGAAAGATTTGTCGAACTTGCCACCAAGGTCGAAGATCAGCGCAGGTTCAGCCAATGCGGCACCTGCGGTCAAAGCGACAGCAGCGGCGGCACCCATCAAAGATTTCATCAGGGTCATTTTTTACTCCCGTTGGTTTTTGTCGTTGGTCCAGGGCCGCAACAACCCCGGTCACCCACTCAGAGCGAGCATATCTATTGTGATGAAGAGAATTTATCCGGTTTGCAACAGAGACTATCAACTGGTTTTTTGCCCGATTGGTCAAAAAAATCACGATAAAGGGTCAAATCAGCTGCTTTTCCATCAAAATCGCATCGATCTTGGGCCCATGGTCGCGTAAATAATAGTCTTTTCTTACGCCGCATTCGCGGTAACCGCTTGCCGCATAAAGCGCGAACGCGGCGGAATTATCTGCAGCCACTTCAAGAAAAGCCCGTGTCGCGCCCAATTTTGCGGCTCTGGCCTGCCATTGGGTCATGCAATGTCGGGCCAAACCCTGACGTTGAAACCTGGGGTGAGTCGCGATGGTCAGCAGTTCCGCCTCGTCCGCGATTACTGTGAACACAGCAAAACACCGAGGGTCGCCCAAAATATGTGTAAACCGGTTGGCGCTCAGGTCGGCGAATTCGTCTGCTGTCCAGGCGCGCGCTGTGACGAAGGCAGCGGCATGGGTATCGGCCATCTCTTGCGGTGTCATTCGTCCAACAGAACCGGTGGACGGTCTTTTGATGGGGCCGCATCGGCTGCGCGAATATAGAGCGGAGCAGGGGGTGAAGCCGGATCCGAGGCGCGCTGCGCCGCTATATGCGCAATCGCGCAGACATGATCTTTGGGGTCATCACAAATGAATAATTGACCAAGCTTTGCAGCCGCGTCTTGCGGTATGAGCTGCGGGTCTTGCCCCGTTGGGTGCACATAAATCTGTTCGCGTGGGGCGGGGATCGCGGCAAGCTGATCCTGCGGGGCCAGGCGGGACAGAGCCTCGAACCCAGTGACGCCAATCGCAGGAACGCCCAGCCCCAGTGCAAGACCACGCGCAGCCGAGACCGAGATACGAATACCCGTGAAATTGCCGGGCCCGGTTCCGACACCGATTGCATCCAGATCCGACCAAGCGCAGTTGCTGTCCGTCAACAACTCCTCCAGCAGAGGCATCAACCGTTCGGCCTGCCCCCGGGTCATCGCCTCGACCCGCGCTGATTGAATGTCGTCGCCCCGCAACAAAGCGGCCGCGCAATGCGCGGCCGATGTGTCGAATGCCAGTATTATGGGTTCAGACGGCAACCGGGCGTACCTCGGTCACTTCGGGGATGTAGTGGCGCAGCAGGTTCTCGATACCCATTTTCAACGTCAGGGTTGAAGACGGGCAGCCCGCGCAGGCCCCTTGCATATGCAGGTAAACCACACCGCGGTCGAACCCGTGAAAGGTGATGTCACCCCCGTCTTGCGCGACCGCCGGACGCACGCGGCTGTCAAGCAAATCTTTGATTTGGTTGACGACTTCGGCATCCTCGCCGGTATGTTCAGCATGGCCCGAGGCGGCTTGCGCATCCTCGCCCATCACCGGCTGACCGGATTGGTAGTGCTCCATCACCGCGCCAAGGATCGCCGGTTTGATGTGATCCCACTGCACATCGTCGGTTTTGGTCACTGTGACAAAGTCATTGCCAAAGAACACGCCCGTTACGCCATTTACGCCAAAAATACGCTGCGCCAACGGTGATTTTTCGGCAGCTTCGGGGGACGGAAAATCAGCCGTGCCTGCGTCCAGAACCGTCTGTCCGGGCAGGAATTTCAGCGTGGCCGGGTTTGGTGTGGATTCGGTTTGGATGAACATGACGCGGCTCCGTTTCTGTTGGTTCAGATATGCGCCCGAGGGCCAAGGAAGTCAAGAATTGGAATCGTTCTAAAGTGCGCTGGCATATGACAGGGCAGCGTCCAACCTGTCATCACCCCAAAATACCTCGCTCTCGACCACGAAACTGGGCGCACCAAACAGGTCCAAGGCCTTGGCCCGCGCGCCCTGTTCAAACAAGGCGGCTTTTATCGCGGGGTCGGCCGCCAGCGCGAGGCTTTCGGCAGGTAAATCCGCCTTTCGCAGGCATTCAGTCAACACGCTGTCCTGAGAAATATCGTGGCCTTCGCCAAATTCGGCCGAAAAAACGGCCCGGCAAAACGCTGTACGATCCGTCTGGGCATCGACGGCCAAGGCCAACCGTGCGGCTTTCAGGCTGTTCTGCGGAAACGGTTCCGGACGGTGCAGGGGAAGGCCGCGTTCATCGCACAACCTCTCCATATCGCGCCACATATAGCGCCCTTTGGCCGGGTAAAGGCTGAAGGGGGATGTCGCCCAGCCCTGTTCGGCAAAGATCGGCCCCAGAAGAAAAGGGTGCCAAGACACAGACACCCCGCACCGGGCGGCCTCATCTTCAATCCTCATCGCGCTGAGATATGAGTAGGTGGACGCGAAATCGAACCAGAATTCAAGCTGCGCGCCCATGGTGATCCCTCAGGTGATTTCTTCCAGCTTTTCCTTGCTCAGGTCACCGGGAACGATAGTGATCGGGATCGGCAAGCTGCCCGAGTTCTTGGTCAACTGCGTGATCAGAGGGCCGGGGCCCTTCTTGTCGGTCCCCGCACCAAGAACCAGCACACCGATTTCCGGATCTGATTGCACATGTGCAATGATCTCAGCCACCGGGTCGCCTTCGCGGATCGCAAGCACAGGTTCAACCTTTTGCTTGTCACGCATCCATTTTGCAAAGACCTCGTAATGGGCATGGATACGTTCGCGCGCCTCTTCGCGCATCACTTCGGCCACGCCGATCCAGTGATTGAATTCGTCTGGAGGGATGACCGAAAGGATGGTGACGCCACCACCGGTATGGGCCGCACGCATCGCCGCAAAGCGCATCGCGTTCAGGCATTCGCGACTGTCATCCAGAACAACCAGAAACTTGCGCATTACTGTCCTCTTTCTTTTTCCCAGATCATGCCCGAAGCTGAACAGGCTGGCAACCAGAGCGGTTTGGGTTAACCCGCACTTGCAGCCCAATCCCAATACATCTCGCGGGCGCGGCGAGCAATGGGGCCAACCTGATATTGCGTTTCATCCAAGGCAGTTACCGGTGTCACCTTGTTCATGTTCCCCGTCATGAATACTTCGTCTGCTGCGTGGAAATCATCGAAACTCAGCACTGTTTCGTGGACCTTGACGCCATCGCTGCGCAGGTTTTTCATATGTCGCGCGCGGGTGATCCCGGCCAGAAAAGTGCCATTGGGGACAGGGGTGAACACCTCTCCGTCGCGAACCATGAAGATGTTCGCGGTTGCTGTTTCGGCGACGTTGCCCATTGCATCCGTCACCAGCGCGTTCGAAAACCCCTTGGACCGCGCCTCTTTCAGCATTCTCGCATTGTTGGGGTAAAGACATCCGGCCTTGGCATTGACCACCGAAGATTCCAAGACCGGACGGCGGAACCGGGTGGTTGTCAGCGTGACGGAGGCAGCCTCGGGTGCCATCGGGATCTCTTCCAGGCAGATGGCAAATCCGGTCGTGTCGCTTTGCGGGACAATTGCCGTGATGTCGCCGTCGATACCCCAATACATTGGGCGGATGTAGACTGCGGCGTCTGGTGCATAGGATTGAAGGCCTTCGCGCACGATCTCGACCATTTGCTCGGGTGTCACGGTCGGGTTCAGCATCAAAGCTTCGGCTGACCGGTTCACCCGCGCACAATGGGCATTGAGATCCGGAGCCATGCCATCGAAATACCGCGCCCCATCAAAGACTGACGAGCCCAGCCACGCGCCATGATCCGCAGCGCGCATGATCGGCGCGTCGCCATCGTGCCACTGACCTTCGAAATAGGTACGGATATTCTTTCCGACTGCCATGATGCCCTCCACAGTTTGGGCCAAACTAGGAGGGCATCACGCAGAGGTCCAGCGGATTGTCAGCGCGGCTTAATCGGAACCCGCGCCGACCATTCCAACGATCTCATAGGTCTGGCGCAGGATCGGTGCGGTGATCTCTCTCGCGCGTTCTGCCCCGCGCGCCAGGATGCGATCAATCTCGGACTGGTCACCCATCAGGCGCGCCATTTCCGACGAGATCGGAGACAGTTTCTCGACCGCCAGCTCGGCCAGCATCGGTTTGAACTCCCCGAATTGCTTGCCACCCACCTCGCCCAGCACCTGCGCAGCAGACTTGTCGCTGAGGGCCGCGTAGATATTGACCAGATTGCGCGCCTCGGGACGGTCGTCCAGCCCCTTGAGCTCAGAGGGCAAAGCATCCGGGTCAGTTTTGGCCTTGCGGATCTTCTTGGCAATCGTGTCAGCATCATCGGTCATGTTGATGCGGCTCATATCTGAGGGGTCGGATTTGGACATCTTCTTGGACCCGTCACGTAAGCTCATGACACGGGTGGCAGCTCCTTCGATAACCGGCTCGGTGATGGGAAAGAAATCAACGCCGAAATCGTTGTTGAATTTGATCGCAATGTCGCGGGTCAGCTCTAGATGCTGCTTTTGGTCTTCACCCACTGGAACGTGTGTCGCGTGATAGATCAGGATATCTGCAGCCATCAGCGACGGATAGGCAAACAGGCCCAGCGAGGCGTTCTGCTGGTTCTTGCCGGCCTTGTCCTTCCACTGGGTCATGCGCTGCATCCAGCCCATGCGGGCGACACAGTTAAAGATCCATGCGAGTTGGGCGTGTTCAGGTACCTGGCTTTGGTTGAACAGGATCGATTGTTCTGGATCGATGCCTGCGGCAATGAAACCGGCACACAGTTCACGGGTGTTGTGCATCAATGCTGCTGGATCTTGCCAGGTGGTGATCGCGTGCAGGTCAACCATGCAATAGATGGTTTCGAAATCGGCGCCCTGCATGTCCACAAAGCGTTTCATCGCGCCCAAATAGTTGCCCAGGGTCAACCCGCCCGAAGGCTGGATGCCCGAAAACACGCGCGGCGTGAACTGGGTCTCGGTCATCGAAGGAAACTCCCGTCTGGAAAAATCAGCCCCCGTCGCTTACCCATGAGGTCAAGGGACGTCAACAGCCGCAAAGGGCCGCCCAATGAGCAGTGACCACAATGTACACGCCGTGAACCCCTTGCCACCCGCCGTTGTGGCGCTGTTTTTGTGTATCATGGGGATCGAGCTGGCCTTTACCCTTGGCGCACGCGGATTGATCGGCGGACCCGAAGCTGTCGGATGGCGGCTGCTGGCGCTTGAGAAATATTCGTTTTCGCCCAATGTCTTCAACTGGATGGTGCAAAACGGGCGCTGGCCGCTGGACTATGTGATGCGCTTTGTCACCTATCCGTTTGTCTCGGGCAACTTCACTCAGGCCATTTTTGTGTCCGTGTTTTTACTGGCGATGGGCAAGATGGTGGCCGAGGTTTTTGGTGGCGTGCAGATGCTGGTGATCTTTGTGCTGTCCGGTGTGGGCGGCGCTTTGGCCTATGTGCTGCTGTTGGACCCGGCCTATCCCTTGGTCGGAGGGTTCCCTCCGGTCTATGGGTTGATCGGCGCGTTTACCTGGCTGTTGTGGCGCAGATTGTCTTTGATCGGAGAAAACCAGTCGCGGGCTTTCAGCCTGATTGCGATGCTGATGGGCATTCAGCTTGTGTTTGGTTTGCTGTTTGGGGGGACGTCGGACTGGGTCGCTGACCTGGGCGGTTTCGCTACGGGGTTTGGTTTGTCCTTCTTTCTGGCACCGGGCGGCTGGTCCCGGATCGTAAGCCGCATCCGTCGCGAGTGATTACGACCGTCGCAAGGCGCGTTTGAACTCGGACAATTGGAACGCCTTGAGCAGATGGCCAAGGATGAAATAGGCCAGCGCCGCAATCATGATCAGCAAAATCAGGGCCAAATAGCGCCAACCCTCTAGCTGGAATGCCCAGCCGAATAGTTCGATCGCGGCGTAAAGCACCACACCCATTCCGGCTGATGCCGCCATGATCCGCCAGATCCTGCGTTTGAAACGCTCATCAAATCGGGCCTCATCACCCATGCGGCGCGCGCCAATGGCCAGCAACAGCACCATCGCCCAACCCGCAGCCGAGGCCGCAATTGCCGGGGCGATCCAGCCCACCAGCGGGAAGAGCCCGAACGCCAGCACCGCATTGACCACCATGGCCACCACCGCAGAGCGAAACGGCGATTTGGTATCTTCGCGGGCAAAGAACAATGGCTGAAGCAGTTTCTGCAGCATGAAGGCAGGCAGCCCGATGCCGTAAATTGCCACGGCCATTGCGGTTGCGATTGTATCCTCGGTGCTGAACTGGCCACGTTCAAACAGGACCGACACCAACGGTTGCGGGATGATGACAAAAGCCACGGTCGAAGGAATGGTCAGCAGCAAGGTGAATTCGCCCGCGCGGGAAAACGCGTTGCGAGCGCCGTCCTTGTCATCAGCGCGCAAACGGCGCGACAGGTCGGGCAGCAATACGATACTGACCGCAATCCCCACCACACCCAGCGGCAATTGATAGAGACGGTCAGCGGCAAAAAGCCAGCTCACGGCTTTTTCGGTCTTGGATGCCACCAATTGCCCGACCACCAAATTGACCTGAGTGACCCCCATCGCCAGAGCGGCAGGCACAGCAACGCGGACCATATGGCGCATTTCGGGGCTGAGTTTTGGCAGCCCGGGGCGGATTACGACCCCGGCGCGTTCGGTTGCAACCCAGACCAGCGCCAATTGGGCCACCCCGGCAACGGGGATGACGGCGATCAGCCAACGAATGACTTCGCCCCCCGAAATCGCCCCGAAAACGAGGGCCGAGCAGGCGAATATGTTCAATAGGACGGGGGCTGCTGCTGCGGCGGCAAACCGGCCTGTTGCGTTCAGCACCCCAGAAAACAGGGCCGCCAAAGCCATGAACAGGATGTAGGGAAACACCACATAGCTGTAGTCAACCGCAAGGTCGAAGCGTTCGTCGCCATAAAACCCTTCGGCGGTGATCCAGACCAGGGCTGGCATGAACACCATGGCCAGCCCAACCAGCGCCAGAACCGCGACGGCCAGCAGGTTGAACGCATCTTGGGCAAAGCCCTGCGCATCCTCGCCCCCTTCCAGCCGCTTGGAAAACATCGGCACAAAAGCCGCGTTGAAGGCGCCTTCGGCAAAGAACCGGCGGAACATGTTGGGCAAGCGGAAGGCTGCTACAAAGGCATCCATCACCGGTCCGGGTCCGATATAGGCTGTTAGCAGGATCTCTCGAACGAAACCAAGGATACGGCTGGCAAGCGTCCAGAACCCGACTGTGAACAGGCCCGAGAACAGACGGATCTGTTTCATGACGCGGCGCGCTCGGCGCCGTCGGCAATGGCCTTGCGCAACCGGCTTTCCAAGGCGCGCTGTTTGCTTTCCGAGTGGTATTTCAGGCCAAACATGTCTTTGACATAGAATGTATCGACCACCTGTTCGCCGTAGGTGGCGATCACTGCATTGGCGATGTAGACATTCGATGCCGCCAACGCGCGCGTCAGGTCATAGAGCAGACCAGGGCGATCGCGGGTATCGACCTCGATCAACGTATAGATCTCGGACCCTTCATTGTCGAAAGTGATATGCGTGGGAACGTTAAAGGCTTTTTCGCGCTTCTTGATCTTGTCGCGGGATTTGAGCGCCTCTTGCGCCACGACCTCGCCTTTCAGCGTTCGGCTGATCATCTTGGTCAGACGCGGCAGGCGATCAGCCTCGAACGGCCGGCCCTGCGCATCCTGCAGCCAGAAGGCGTCAGCCACGTAGCCATCTTTGGTCGTATAGCTGCGGGCATCCACCACATTGGCCCCAACAAGCGCCAAAGCCCCCGCAATGCGCGCGAAAATGCCCGGATGGTCTGCCATGGCGAAACAGGCACGGGTAGCGTCGCGATCCTCGTCGGGATGCAGGCGGATCTCCATCGCGCCAGGGTCTCCGCTGGTTTCCAATGCGCGCAGCATCTCGGCAAATTCGACCTGGGTCGCGGTGTTGAGGCCCTGCCAATAGGGATCGTAATGCCGCCCGGTTTCGGTCTTGAGGTCCGCCTTGGGCCAATCTGCAAGTTGGGCTCGCAGCGCCTTCTTCGCCTCAGCTCCGCGATTGGCGCGGTTGAGGTCTTCCATACCGGTCTCAAGCGCGCGCTTGGTTTCGGCATGTAGCGCGCGCAACAACGTGGCTTTCCAGTTGTTCCAAGTGTTTGGCCCAACGCCGCGAATATCGCAGACGGTCAGGACCGTCAGCAGATCCAGTCGTTTGACGGTTTTCACCGCCTTGGCAAAATCGCGGATTGTGCGCGGGTCCGAGATGTCGCGTTTCTGTGCCATGTCCGACATCAGCAAATGATAACGCACCAGCCATTCCACCGTTTTGCACTCGGACTTGCCGAGCCCTAAGCGTGGCGCCACCTTCCGCGCGATCTGGGCGCCCAGGATTGAATGATCCTCGGGGCGGCCTTTTGCAATGTCATGCAGCAACAAAGCGACATAGAGAACCTTGCGGTTCACCCCGTTTTTCAGGATCGAGGACGCCAAAGGCAAAGCTTCGATCAGCTCACCACGTTCAATTCGGGCCAGATGTGTGATGCACTGAATGATGTGCTCGTCCACCGTATAGCTGTGATACATGTTGAACTGCATCATCGCGACGATGGGCTCGAACTCGGGCAGGAAGGTCGACAGAACACCCAATTCGTTCATGCGCCGCAATGCGCGCTCGGGGTTTCCGTGCTTCAGCATCAGATCCAGAAAGATACGCTGCGCTTCCTTGTCGTTACGCATATCTTCATCGATCAGATCCAGATTGGCTGAGACCAGGCGCATCGCGTCCGGGTGGATCAGCATTCCGGTGCGCAGACCTTCTTCGAACAGTCGAAGCATATTCAGCTTGTCGGCCAGGAACGTGTCTGGATCTGCAACATCCAGACGCCCGTGTACAACCTTGTACCCGTCCTTGACCCGCGGGCGGCGGCGGAAGATCCGTTCAAGCAGAGGCGCGCTTTTGACATGAGCAGCTTCCAGCTTGGTCAGGAAGATCCGGGTCAGTTCGCCCACGCTTGTGGCTTCGCGGAAATAGCGCTGCATAAAGATTTCGACGCCGCGACGCCCGGCGCGGTCTTTGTACCCCATGCGCTCGGCCACTTCGACCTGCAGGTCGAAGGTCAGTTGTTCGGTTGCCCGGCCGGTAACCAAATGAAGATGAGACCGGACCGCCCACAGAAATTCTTCGGCCTGGACAAAGCCCCGAAACTCCTCGGCGGTAAACAGGCCGAGTGGCACCAATTCAGCCACGTCCTGTACGCCGTAGATGTATTTGGCGATCCAGTAGAGCGATTGCAGGTCGCGCAGCCCGCCTTTGCCCTCTTTGACGTTGGGTTCGACCACATAGCGTTGGCCCTGCTTGAGGTGCCGCGCTTCGCGTTCTTGTAGTTTGGCCTCGATGAACTGCTTTTCAGAACCTTTGAACAGATCTTCTTGCAGCCGGGTGTCCAGCTCTTGCGCCAGGGCGCTGTCGCCTGCCAGTTGTCGGTGTTCCAGCATTGCGGTGCGGATCGTGAAATCCTCGGCCCCAAGGCGCAGGCAATCCTTGATCGTGCGCGAGGAATGGCCAACCTTGAGCCGCAGATCCCAAAGGATGTACAGCATGGATTCGATGACGCTCTCGGCCCAGGCGGTGATCTTGTAGGGCGTCAGGAACAACAGGTCGACATCCGAAGCTGGGGCCATTTCGCCACGACCATAGCCGCCCACCGCCATCACTGCGATCCGCTCTCCGCGCGTAGGCGTGGCCAGCGGGTGTAGCTTTTCGCTGGATACCTGCATGGCAACGCAGACGAGTTGGTCGGTAAGATAGGCGTATGAGCGGGTCAGCGGTCGGGCATCAAAAGGACGTTCGGCAAAAGCCTCTGCTATAGCTTTGCGTCCTGTTTTTTGGGTGTCCCGCAGAATGCGCACCGTTTCGGCACGTAATGCGGTGTTATCCGTGATGGTCTCGAATGCGTTGGCAAGCTGAGTGCTGACCGCGGCGCTGTCGAAGATTTCGTCTGCCGGGCAAATCAGCTCCCCCAGCGGGGGAGCGATCCGAAGGGCCCAATCAGAATCCGGCGCCAGAGAAGCTTTGTGGGGCAGGGTCAATCACAACCACCTGTTTGTTCTGAATTGTCGCGACCGCGAGGCCGCGTTGGTTTGTTCCGTTGGGCAGCAGGCGGAAGATGCCTCCGACACCTTGAAAGCCGGCCCCTTGGGTCAGGGCGGCGCCGGACAGTGCGTTGGAATTCCCCTGGCTGACCAGTGCGCCGATAGCAGCGATGCCGTCATAAGCCAACCCGCTGATTGGATGCGGCGCTTCGCCATACGTGTTGTTGTACCGCTGGCGATAGGCTTGCGCCTTGGCAGGGTCGGGTAGAGCGAACCACCCGCCTTGCACACCGGGCAATTCAAGTGTCTGCGCGGGGATATCCCAGCGAGTCAGGCCGATATACTGCGTGGTGGCCGGTGATACACCTGCTTCCGGCAGCAGTTGCGAGAACAGCGGCAGGGCCCCCGCCGTTGTGGCGGTTAGGAACATCGCGTCGGCGTTGTTGGCGTCTACAGTCGCTTTGACTGTTGGGATCGAGTCGATCACACCTTGCTGCGAACGTTCGAAATTAATCGTCCCCGCATTGGCCACCGGGCTGCTGCCTAAAGCCGAGGCAATTGCCGACTGCGCTTGCTGACCAGCGGCGTCGTTGCTGCTGACAATGACAGCGCTCGACTTGCCCTGGCGGCCTGCATAGCTGACCAGACGGTCGGCGGTGTTCTGGAAGGTTGGGCCCAGAACATAAACGTTGCCACCCGCGATGCTGGTGTTGTTCGAGAAGGACAGCACATTGACGTTGTTGTTCAAAACAGCCAGGCCTGCCGAGTTCGCAGCCTGGGCGTAGACGGGCCCCAGAATGATCTTGGCACCGTCGGCAACAGCCTGCTGCGCCACTGCTGCGGCTGTATTGGCGCTGCCTGCAGTATCATAGACCCGCAGATCGATCAGCACATTTGGCAGATCCGACATGGCCAGACGCGCGGCATTCTCAAGACTGCGGGCAAGCTCTGCATCACCGGATTGGGGCGAACCGCTTGGAACCAGCAAAGCAACGGGCACAGGCTCGGAGGTATTGATCGACGGACCTCCACCAAATCCACCGGGTTCACAGGCGGCCAGCACGGCTGCGGCGACCAGAACGGTCGCGAAACGCGCCAGCTTGCGTACGGGGTTGCAAACGGTAAACATCTAAATGAGAACTCCCTGATCGGCGGCTTGGCACGCTGCTATACTATTGCGCCGCGATAATAAACGTCACGCTGTGAGGGTCCAGCTTTGAATTTTGTAAAAACTAAATTGAACGCCGGGCTGTATTTTGTGGCCACGCCGATTGGAACGGCGCGCGACATCACGCTGAGGGCTTTGGACGTACTCGCCTCGGCAGATGTAGTCGCCGCAGAAGACACCCGCAGTTTGCGCCGGTTGATGGAGATCCACGGCATCCCGCCGGAAGGTCGGCGGATCCAGGCCTATCACGATCACAGCGGCGCAGGCGCGCGCGAGAAAATCCTTGATGCACTGCGCGACGGCAAGTCCGTTGCCTATGCGTCCGAAGCGGGGATGCCCCTGATCGCCGACCCGGGGTACGACCTTGGACGGCAGGCGTCCGAGGCGGGGTTCATGGTCACCTGCGCGCCCGGGCCGTCGGCTGCGTTGACGGCGCTGACGCTTGCGGGCTTGCCCACAGATGCGTTTTTCTTTGCCGGGTTTTTGCCCAATGCGACCGGTGCCCGCAAAGCGCGTATCGAGGCGCTGCGCGATATCCCCGGCACGCTGGTCTTTTACGAATCGCCCAAGCGGTTGGCGGCCTGCCTGTCGGATATGGCCGATGTGCTGGGCGGTGATCGACAGGTTGCCATCTGTCGTGAGTTGACGAAAAAGTTCGAAGAAGTGCGGCGCGGAACACTTGCGCAATTGGCCTCGGATTATGAATCCACCACCGTCAAGGGTGAGGTGGTCTTGCTGGTCGACCGCAGCCATTCGCCAAGCGTTAACGAATCTGACGTAGATCAAGCGTTGAAAGACGCTTTGGAAAGCCATTCGGTGCGCGATGCGGCGGATCTGGTGGCGCAGATGTACAAGTTGCCGCGCCGCCCGATATATCAAAAGGCGCTGAAGCTGGGAAAGGGATGAATTGGCCACACGATCCACGCGCGGCACACTCGCCTATCACGCAGGCCAATCGGCAGAGATGTCGGTGGCCGATGACTATGCGCGGCGCGGATACCGGATCCTCCACCACCGCTGGCGCGGTGCCGGGGGTGAGATTGATCTGATCGCGCGCGACAGCGAAGGTCTGGTCTTTATCGAGGTCAAGAAAAGCCACAGCTTTGACGCCGCTGCGGCCCGTATCAGTAAGCGCCAAATGGCACGTATTTACGCATCGGCAGCGCAGTTTCTGGAAACCGAACCGGCCGGGCAGCTGACCAATGCGCGGTTTGACGCGGCGCTTGTTGACGCCTCGGGCGCGGTTCAAATTATTGAAAATGCCTTCGGACAGGTTTGATCGCCATTGAAATCGCCATTGAACCTGGGGCGCTGCTACGCCATGTATCAGGCGTAAATACGAGGGACGCGCCATGAAAATTGCCTTTCAGATGGACCCGATCGGGGCCGTGGATATCAACGCCGACAGCTCATTCCGTCTGGCCGAAGAGGCGCAGGCCCGTGGGCATACTCTGTTTTTCTACGGACCCGATCAGCTCGCCTATCAGGAAGGTCGCATTACCGCGCGCGGACAGGACATGACGGTTCAGCGCGTGCCGGGTGATCCTGCTGTATTGGGCCCCGAGCGTGAGGTTGATCTGGCCGATTTCGACGTGATCTGGCTGCGGCAAGACCCGCCTTTTGACATGCACTACATCACCTCGACCCACCTTCTGGACCGGCTCAAAGGCAAGGCGCTGGTGGTGAATGATCCGTTTTGGGTGCGGAATTATCCCGAGAAGCTGCTGGTGCTGGACTTCCCTGAGCTGACGCCGCCTACCACCATCGCGCGTGACTTGCAGACCATCAAAGCGTTCAAGGAAAAGCACGGCGATATTATCCTCAAACCGCTTTATGGCAACGGGGGCGCGGGTGTGTTTCGGCTGGATGCCAATGATCGCAACCTGACCTCATTGCATGAGCTCTTCACCGGGTTTTCGCGTGAACCCCTGATCGTTCAGAAATTCCTGCCGGATGTCAGCAATGGCGACAAACGCGTCATTCTGGTTGATGGCGAAGCGGTTGGCGCGATCAATCGGGTGCCTGCCAAAGGCGAAACGCGGTCGAACATGCATGTGGGCGGGCGCCCCGAAAAGATCGGTCTGACCGAACGCGATAAAGAGATCTGTGCGGCCATCGGGCCTTTGTTGAAGGAAAAAGGTCAGATCTTTGTCGGCATCGACGTGATCGGCGATTACCTGACCGAGATCAACGTGACTTCGCCCACCGGCATTCAGGAACTGGAACGCTTTGATGGCGTGAACATCGCCGAAAAGATCTGGCAGGCGATCGAGGCCAAGCTTTAACCCGCCACCTTGGCGCTGATGCGAAAACTCAGCGCCTCGGCCACATGCGGTCGGCGGATTTCGTCCTCGCCGGCCAGATCAGCAATCGTGCGAGCCACGCGCAGGATGCGGTGAAAGGCGCGGGCCGACAGGCCATAGCGTTCGGCGGCTTTCAACAACAAGTCTTTGCCTTCGGGATCAGGCGCGGCGATTTCTTCCAGCAGTTTCCCCTCCACATCCGCGTTTTGGCGGGTATCGGGTGTGTCTTTGAATCGGTCTGCCTGTATCTGCCGCGCTGCGTCCACGCGGGCCGCAACGGCGGTTGAGTTGTCGCCAGACGGTGGCAGATCCAGATCGGTGAAAGCGACCGGAGGAACCTCGATCCGCAAATCGAACCGGTCCATCAAAGGGCCTGAAATGCGCCCCAGATAGTCTTCTCCGCATCCAGGAACGCGGGAACAGGCGCGGGCGGGATCGGTGAGATAGCCGCATTTGCACGGGTTTGCAGCGGCAACCAGCATGAACCGACAGGGATATTTCACATGGGCATTGGCACGGGCCACCATCACTTCGCCGGTTTCAATCGGTTGGCGCAGGGTTTCCAACACTGTGCGCGGGAATTCGGGAAACTCGTCCATGAACAGAACGCCGTTATGCGCCAATGATATCTCGCCCGGTTTCGCACCTTTGCCACCACCCACGATTGCCGCCATCGAGGCGGTATGATGGGGCTCGCGAAACGGGCGGGTGCGGCTGATACCGCCTTCGTCCAACAGGCCGCAGAGGGATTGGATCATCGAGGTTTCCAGCGCCTCGGTCGGGGTCAGAGGCGGCAGGATGCCCGGCAGGCGTGCCGCCAGCATGGATTTACCCGACCCCGGTGTCCCGATCATGATCAGATGATGTCGTCCTGCGGCGGCGATCTCTAGCGCGCGCTTGGCGCGTTCCTGCCCTTTGACGTCTCGTAGATCACGCGGGCTCGTGTCCAATGTGACCTCTCCTGGTGTCGCAGCGGCCAGCGGCGATTGTCCGGTGAAGTGGCGTACCACATCGCCCAAGGAACCCGCACCGATTACCTGCGTCGCGTCGACCCAAGCCGCCTCGGCGCTGGAGGCGCGGGGGCAGAGCAGCGTGCGGTCTTCGGCAGCGGCCGTCATCGCGGCGGGCAGAGCCCCCACTACGGGCACGAGCGATCCGTCCAGCGAAAGCTCGCCCAGCGAAACGGCACCTTCGGCGGCGTCGCGGGGGATGATCTCAAGCGCGGACAGCAAAGCAACCGCAATCGGCAGATCAAAATGGCTGCCTTCTTTTGGTAGATCCGCCGGTGACAGGTTGATGGTGATCCGTTTGGACGGCAACGCAATGGCCATCGCGCTGAGCGCGCTGCGCACCCGGTCGCGTGCCTCGGACACGGCTTTGTCCGGCAGGCCGACGATGGAAAAGGCAGGCAACCCAGGGGATACGGCGCATTGCACCTCAACCGGGCGGGCATCGACCCCCTGAAAGGCAACGGTATGAGCAAAGGCGACCATGGCGATCCTGTTTCTTGGTTAACAGGTCGTTGCTGCCATGGGCGCGGTTTAAGAATGGTTAATGCTGGGCCATCATCGCGGTGAATTTTGGCCAGGCCTCGGGGTCTGCGACGGTTTTGTCGCGGCAGAACGGGTTGCAAAAGCCCCAGACCTGACCGTCCAGTTCCAGAAAGTCGCGCACGGGGTCGCCTGAATACGGGCAATGCGTATTGCGCGACGGGCCCTGCGACACCGGTTTTGCTTTTGACGTACCGCCGACCGGCCAAGGTTGATGCGACAGTCCTTGTTGATAGGGGAAGGGATCATAATTGACCGTCAGACCCATCGCGCGCCATTGCCGCACCGCGGTGTCGGCCAGAAGGAACAGGCAATAGTCCTTATTGTCAGAAGACACCGGCAGGTCATACCCAATGATACGAGCCGCGACCGGGGTATAAAACACATCCGCCAGAGAATAGTCGCCAAACAGCGGGCCGGTATCGCTGCCTGAAACCGTGCGGGCGTGGGCCCAAAGCTCTTCAACCCGTTGTAAATCCTTCAGCGTTTCTGGGGATGCTTTGAACCCGTGCCAGCAGTGTTTCAATTGCATCGGGCATTCACCCCGCAAGGCAGAAAACCCGGCTGTCATCTCGGCACATAACCAGCGGGCTGTTGCGCGTGCAGCAGGGGCACTGGGCCAGAAGCCTGCATCGGGATGGCGTTCGGCCAGTGTTTCCGCCATAGCCAGACTTTCGCCCACGACAGTTCCGTCGGGCAGGCGCAAGGTGGGAACCAGCCGTGCCGGCGCGAGGGGCTTCATGTCTTCCTCCATGGTTCCAGAATAGAGGCCGATCATATGGCTTCGATAAGGCAGGCCGAACTTTCCCAACATCAACCAGCCGCGCATCGACCAGCTGGAAAACAGGCGGTCTCCGATAAACAAATCATAAGTCATGGCGCCACGATGGCGTCTGGGTCGTGATCCGTAAATCAGTGATTTGTGCGCTGCCTGATCACGGGCGGTGATTGATCCGTCCCACGGACCAACGGTCGCCATGATGGGTCACCTCGGTGACCGAGAGGTTGTCGATGCGATGGCTGAACGCTTCATAAGCAGTCAAATCCAGCGCGCGTTGCACCTGTGTCAGGATCACCCCGAAATGCGCCACGATGATTAGGTCTTGACCGCTGAACTGGGCAATCAACGCGTCAACGGCTGCATCGACGCGCGCGCGCAGTTCGTTCCAGCTTTCGCCCCCGGGTGGACGGACGTCACCGGGGTTGTCCCAATAGGCAAAGGCCAGTTCCGGGTCCTCAGATTCTATTTCTTTGAACCCGCGCAGCTCCCACGTGCCGAAGTTGATCTCGCGCAGGTCTGCCCGATGAGCCAATCGCTGGCGTTGCCCCTGTATGACCGACGCGGTGTCTGCCGCGCGGGTCAGGTCGGACGAAATCACAAGGGCCTGCGCGGGCAAGTGTTCGTGAAGGCGCGCGATGGCTGCGGTGTCGCTCAGGTCTGCGGGTAGATCGGACCATCCGACCATTGTTTTCGCATGGGTCGGCCCGTGGCGCACCAAATGCAGCCGCGTCACGGCAATTGCCCTTTCAGCACCAGCGGCAGACCGGCGGTGATCTGAACAACCAAATCTGCCTGCGCGGCCAGCGCGATGTTCAAGCGGCCTTGTGCCTCGCGAAACCTGCGGGACAGGGCGTTGTCTGGCACAATACCATGCCCGACCTCGTTCGAGACGATGACAACCTGTGCGGCGCAATCGCGCAATGCTTGCAACAGAGCGTCCTGCTGGGCCTGCAAATCATGTTCCGCCAGCAGATGGTTGGTCAGCCACATCGTGGCACAATCGATTAAACAGGCATCATCGGCGGTCAAATCACAAAGGGCCGGGTCCAGATCGAACGGAGCTTCTATCGTGGTCCAACCCGCACCGCGCTGGACAATATGTCGCTCGACTTTCTGGCGCATCTCGTCATCAAACACTTGTGATGACGCAAGGTAAACTCTGTTTTTCCCAGACGAAACAACAAGTTGTTCGGAAAATGCGGACTTTCCAGATGCAGCGCCCCCCAAGACTAAGGTTAAATCGGGACGCATAAATCATACCTTTCTGGTGATCCAACCGGTGATGTCCTGCGTATCGACACCAGGTCGGCAAGGCAAGCCCGGCCAACGCCTATGTAAAAAAGGGAGATTTGCATGGCTTTGGACAATGCAAACGATTTTTCGATGTCCCGGCAGGCGATGAAGGCCGAATTGCTTGATGCCGAGACAGAGTTGAAACTGGCCTATGCATGGCGCGATGACCGCGATGAAAAAGCGCTGCATCGTTTGATCACCGCCTATATGCGTCTGGCGATTTCCATGGCCGCCAAGTTCAAACGCTATGGCGCGCCGATGAACGATCTGATCCAAGAGGCCGGGCTGGGCTTGATGAAAGCCGCCGACAAGTTCGATCCTGATCGCGGGGTGCGGTTTTCTACCTATGCCGTGTGGTGGATCAAAGCCAGTATTCAGGACTATGTAATGCGCAATTGGTCGATGGTGCGGACCGGTTCGACCTCATCGCAAAAATCGCTGTTCTTCAATATGCGGCGCGTGCAGGCGCGGCTTGAGCGTGAGGCCGCCACCGAAGGGGTAGAGCTGGATCGCCATCAATTGCATCAGTTGATCGCAACCGAGATTGGCGTGCCACTGCGCGATGTCGAGATGATGGAAGGTCGCCTGTCGGGCTCGGATTTTTCGCTGAATGCGGTGCAATCGGCGGATGAGGACGGGCGCGAGTGGATTGACGCGCTTGAGGATGAGCGCGAGCAAGCTGCCGAGACCGTCGAGAACAGCCACGATACCGAGCAATTGCGCGAATGGTTGCTGGCGGCGATGAACGCTTTGAATGATCGCGAACGGTTTATTATCCGTGAACGCAAATTGCGTGAGCCGGCACGCACCCTTGAAAGTCTGGGGCAGGAGCTGAGCCTGTCCAAAGAGCGGGTCCGTCAGCTTGAAGCCGCCGCCTTTTCAAAAATGCGTAAGAACCTTGAAGCCCAATCGCGCGAGGTGCAACACTTCCTCGCATGAGAACTTTTGCGATTCTGGTGGTTGCCGCAGTTGCGTGCCTTGGTGCAAGTCGCGCGGCTGTTGCAGCGGATCTGATACCTGATGAGATCATCGCAGAGATGCAATCTGCGGATGTCGTCATTCTGGGTGAAATCCACGACAATCCCGATCACCACTATGTCCAGAAAGAGGCATTAGAGGCGATTGATCCGTCTGCGGTTGTCTGGGAAATGGTAACCGAGGAAGGCGCGCAGCGGCTTGCGCAAACCGCGGTCTCAAACCCTGATGAATTGTCCCGTATCTTGCGCTGGGCTGAATCCGGCTGGCCGCCGCTTAGCATGTATTACCCTTTGTTTCAGGCGACACGTGCTCCGGTCTATGGTGCCATGGTGCCACGATCAGCCGCCCGTGCTGCGATGGAGCGTGGGGCTGCGACGGCTTTAGGAGCTGATGCGGCACGGTTTGGACTCACCATCCCCCTATCTGCAGCAGAGCAAGCCGCACGTAAAGCTGAACAGATGGCGGCGCATTGCAATGCTCTTCCTGCCGAAGCCATGCCGCAGATGGTGGCCATTCAAAGGCTGCGCGATGCGGTGCTGGCACGCGCGATCCTGCGGGCTGAAGCAGAGACCGGAGGGCCGATTGCCGTGATCACGGGTAACGGACATGCGCGCAAGGATTGGGGGATACCAACCTATCTGGCGCGCTTGCGTCCGGGCCTGAAAGTCTTTGCCCTGGGGCAGTCCGAAGATGGTGCGATCACGGGGGAATTTGACGCGGTTGTCGACAGCCCGGCACCCGAGCGGGAAGACCCGTGCAAAGCCTTTGAAACCAGCAATTAACCGCTGGAACTGTCTGCCCGCCTTGCCTAAGCTTGGCGCTGACCGGGACAGGAAGGGCTGAACATGCTGGCATCCAAACGTATCCTGCTGATTATCGGCGGCGGGATCGCGGCCTATAAATCGCTGGATCTGATCCGGCGCCTGAATGAACGTGGCGCTGCCGTAACTCCTGTTCTGACCCGTGCAGCCGAAGAGTTTGTGACACCTTTGTCCGTCTCCGCTCTGGCCGGAGAGAAGGTTTACCGTGACCTCTTTGATCTGACGGATGAGGCCGAGATGGGTCACATCCAACTGTCTCGATCCGCTGATTTGATCGTGGTGGCCCCAGCGACAGCAGATCTGATGGGCAAGATGGCCGGAGGCTTGGCCAATGACCTGGCCTCCACCCTGCTGATGGCCACTGATACGACCGTATTATGCGCACCTGCCATGAATGTCCGAATGTGGGATCATCCCGCCACACAGCGCAATCTGGCGCAGTTGCAGGCGGATGGCATCCGCTTTGTGGGCCCGAATGAAGGCGACATGGCCTGCGGAGAATTCGGCCCCGGTCGCATGTCCGAGCCGCTTGAGATCGTGTCGGCCGTCGAAGCCGCGTTGGGTGACGGGCCGCTGAAAGGCAAACGGGTTCTGGTAACCTCTGGCCCGACGCATGAACCCATTGATCCCGTACGCTATATCGCCAACCGGTCGTCAGGGGCGCAGGGCAGCGCGGTGGCTGCTGCCTTGGCGGCGCTGGGTGCCGAGGTTGTTTTTGTGACGGGTCCGGCAGACGTGCCTCCACCGCAGGGCGTTCAGGTTGTCCCGGTTGAAACGGCCCAACAGATGGCCGACGCGGTCGACGCTGCGCTACCGGTTGATGCCGGGGTTTTTGCAGCAGCCGTCGCCGATTGGCGTGTGTCCTCAGCCTCGGATCGCAAGTTGAAGAAAAGCCGGGATGGCCTGCCGGTTCTGGAATTTGCCGAAAATCCAGACATTCTCAAGCAAGTGGCCCGTATGGAGCAGGGGCGTCCAACACTTGTTGTCGGTTTTGCAGCGGAAACCGATGACTTGGTCCAAAATGCAACGTCCAAACGCGACCGAAAGGGCTGTGACTGGATCGTGGCCAATGATGTCAGCCCGTCAACCGGGATCATGGGCGGGTCCGAGAATGCGGTCGTGCTGATTTCCGATACCGGCGCCGAAGATTGGCCCCGCATGAGCAAGGATGAGGTTGCGCGCCGTCTTGCACTTCGGATTGCCGAGGCGCTGAGCTGACAAACACAGAACAAAGGACCCAGCATGGTATCTATCCGTGTCATCCGTGATGAGGGTGCTGATCCCAGCATTCCTCTGCCGTCTTACGAAACCGAAGGTGCGGCAGGTGCTGATGTGCGTGCCAACCTGCCTGACGCAACATCGGTGCGGCTTGAACCCGGCGCACGCGCGTTGATCCCGACGGGTCTGAGGGTCGAAATCCCCCAAGGGTTCGAGATACAGGTCCGTCCACGTTCGGGGCTGGCGCTGAAACACGGCATCACTCTGCCCAACACGCCGGGGACGATCGATAGTGATTATCGCGGCCCGCTGGGTGTCATCGTGCTGAACGCGGGGCAGGAGAGTTTTGAGATCACCCATGGCGAGCGTATCGCTCAGCTGGTGGTCGCCCCGGTCGTGCAGGCCTCGTTCGAGCTGGTTGATAGCTTGGACGAAACCGAACGTGGTGCTGGCGGCTTTGGGTCGACGGGACGCGCCTGATGCTGCTGGTTTTGCTTATGGCGGCAGGTCTTTGGGGCATCGGCTATCTGGCCGGTGTCTCGCGCTCGGCGCGCGTCGTTTCGGTCTCGGTGCTTTTGATCGGCGTGATCCTGGCGCAGTTGGTGCTACCGGATGGGCACCCTTTGCGTCAGGCCACCGGCGGGTCTGCGGCCCTTTGGTTGATGCTGGCTGGCTTTGCGGCTTTGGCGGTCGGCTATGGCCAAGTTGTAAAGGCGCTGCGCTCCCGAGCAACAGCAGAACCGGAACAGGACATGCCAAAACCCCAAGGTACCTTTAGCGAAACCGAACTCGACCGCTATGCCCGCCACATCGTATTGCGAGAGTTGGGCGGCCCGGGACAGAAACGCCTGAAACAAGCGCGCGTTCTGGTGATCGGTGCAGGCGGGCTGGGCGCACCTGCACTGCAGTATCTGGCCGCCGCAGGGGTGGGGACCATCGGGGTAATCGACGACGATGTAGTCGAGAACGCCAATCTGCAACGTCAGGTCATCCACCGCGACGCCGATATTGGCATCCCCAAGGTCTTCTCGGCCCAGCAGGCGATGGAGGCGCAGAACCCGAATGTCGTAGTGCGCCCCTATCACCGTCGCCTGAGCCCGGACATTGCGATCGAACTGTTCCAGGACTTTGACCTGATCCTTGACGGCACAGACAATTTCGACACGCGCTATTTGGCCAACCGCACAGCCGTTGCACTGGGGAAACCGCTGATATCCGGCGCTCTGTCTCAGTGGGAAGGACAGTTGAGCGTTTTTGATCCCGCCAATGGCGGCCCCTGCTATCAGTGCATCTTCCCCGAGGCGCCAGCCGCTGGTCTGGCACCCTCCTGTGCCGAAGCTGGCGTCATCGGCCCCTTGCCCGGTGTTGTCGGGTCGATGATGGCGGTCGAGGCGATCAAGGTGATCACGGGTGCGGGGCAA
Source organism: Ruegeria sp. HKCCD7255 (assembly GCF_013031565.1). Taxonomy (NCBI): domain Bacteria; kingdom Pseudomonadati; phylum Pseudomonadota; class Alphaproteobacteria; order Rhodobacterales; family Roseobacteraceae; genus Ruegeria; species Ruegeria sp. HKCCD7255. Next base: position 174,881 of record NZ_WQAG01000005.1, read on the forward strand.
GCCCTGCGTGGCGAAATGCTGATCTATGACGCGCTCTACGGGGAAAGTCGCAAGATCACCCTGTCGCAAAACCCCGACTGCCCGATCTGCGCGGGATCGCACCCCTAACTCAATTGCCGCATGCCAAAGGCACGCGGCCCGGGCCGACACCGCCAAGACGCATCCTCTCCTTCCCTACCAGTGAGTTTTCCAAGCTCAACCACTGGACCATCGCGCCCGCCCTCCCTAGCTTGATTGGCAAAGGAGATCTCAATGACCAACTCGATCCTGTCTGATTGGACCACCCCGTTCGAACTTGCACCTTTTGCGCAGATTTCAGACGATGATTTTGCGCCCGCATTGGATCAGGCGATGGCGGCGCATAATGCCGAGATTGATGCGATTGCCGCGAATACCGAGGCACCGAGTTTTGCCAACACGGTTGAGGCTCTGGAGGCAGCGGGTGAGGATCTGAACAAAGTCTTGTCGGTGTTTTTCACAGTGGCCGGGGCTGACAGCAACCCGAAACGTGAAGAGCTCCAGCGCGCGTTTTCACCCAAGCTGGCGGCGCATTTTGCGGCGATTTCGTCGAACAAGGCGCTGTTCAGCCGTGTCGCAGATCTGTGGGACAGGCGTGACGGTTTGGATTTGACCGAAGAACAGGCCCGTGTGTTGATGCTGTCCCATCGGGGCTTTGTGCGGGCGGGGGCGGCGCTGGAAGGCGATGCTGATGCAAGGATGCAAGAGATCAAGTCGCGCCTGGCCACTTTGGGGACAAGCTTCACCCAGAACCTTCTGGCCGATGAGCGCGATTGGTACATGGACCTGAGCGAGGATGATCTGCACGGCTTACCGGACTTTGTTGTCGATGCAGCGCGCGCGGCGGGCAAAGAAAAGGGTGTAGACGGGCCGGTGGTGACCCTGTCGCGCTCGATCATCGTTCCGTTTCTGCAATTCTCACCCCGCCGCGACCTGCGGGAAAAGGCCTATCGGGCCTGGACGGCCCGCGGGGCCAATGGCGGAGAGACGGACAATCGCGAAATCGCTGCTGAGATCCTGACACTGCGCCAGGAACGCGCCCAGCTTTTGGGCTATGACAGCTTTGCCGACTACAAACTTGAAACCGAGATGGCACGCACACCGGGCCGTGTGCGGGATCTGTTGATGCAGGTGTGGGAGCCGGCCACGGCCCAGGCCGATGCGGATGCCGAGGTTCTGACCGAGATGATGCAGGACGACGGTGTCAATGGCCCGCTCGAGGCGTGGGACTGGCGCTACTACGCCGAAAAACGCCGCAAGGCCGAGCATGATTTGGATGAGGCGGCTTTGAAGCCCTATTTGCAGCTGGATCGCATGATCGAGGCGTCATTTGCCTGTGCGAACCGCTTGTTCGGGCTGGAATTTGCCCCCTTGGATGTGCCGCTCTATCACCCCGATTGCCGCGCGTGGGAGGTGACCCGCAATGGCCAGCATGTGGCCGTGTTCATCGGGGATTATTTTGCGCGGGGCTCAAAACGGTCGGGCGCGTGGTGCAGCGCGATGCGGGCGCAGGCGAAATTCCCGAAGGTGCAGGCGCCGGTCGTGATCAACGTCTGCAACTTTGCCAAAGGTGATCCGGCTTTGCTGTCTTATGATGACGCGCGCACTTTGTTTCACGAGTTCGGTCACGCCTTGCACCAGATGCTGTCGAACGTAACCTATGAAAGCATCTCCGGTACCTCTGTGGCGCGGGACTTTGTTGAGCTGCCAAGCCAGCTTTATGAGCATTGGCTGGAAGTACCGGAAGTTCTGGCCGAATACGCGACACATGCGGAAACAGGCGAACCCATGCCGCAAGAGATGCTGGCGAAGGTGTTGAACGCGGCCAATTTCGATCAGGGGTTCCAAACGGTTGAATATGTGGCCTCGGCCCTTGTTGATCTGGCCTTCCACGACGGTGCTGCCCCGGCGGATCCGATGGTAAAACAGGCCGAGATGCTGGCCGAATTGGGTATGCCACACGCAATCGGGATGCGGCACGCCACACCGCATTTTGCCCATGTTTTTGCGGGCGATGGCTATAGCTCGGGCTATTATTCCTACATGTGGTCCGAAGTGATGGATGCGGATGCTTTCGCAGCCTTTGAGGAAGCAGGTGGCGCGTTTGATGCTGAACGGGCAAAGGCTCTGGAGGACAATATCCTGTCAACCGGTGGTTCGCGCGAGGCCGAGGATCTCTACCTAGCCTTCCGCGGGCGCCTGCCGGGCGTTGAGGCTTTGCTGAAAGGTCGGGGTCTGATCGCGGCCTAATAGCCCAGAGTGCGGTCTACGAGGTGAAGGTAGGGCTCTCCCGCCTCACCGCGCCGGATATTCTCGACAATGACCTGAGCCGCGGTCGGTGGCCGGGTCTCGGATGCGATATGAGGCGTGACCGTCACATTGGGGTGCGCCCAAAAGGTGTGATCGGTGGGCAGGGGCTCGACACGGAAGACATCTAGCGTCGCGTGTCCGATCTGGCCTGCATTCAACGCGGCCAACAGCGCCTCATCATCGATCAAAGGGCCGCGCCCCGGATTGATGATATTGGCACCTTTGGGCATCAGCGCAAGGGTCTGAGTGTTTAACGTATTCTCAGTTGCAGCTGTGTCGGGCAGCAGCAGAACCAGGATTTCTGCTTGCGAAAGAGTTTCTCGTAAACCTTCAGGCCCGTGCAAACATGTGATCCCTGCGATCTCTTTGGCCGAGCGGCTCCAGCCGATGACGTCAAAGCCCAGGCTGTTCAAGGCGCAGGCCGACGCGGTGCCCAATGTGCCCAGCCCCAAAATGCCGACCGTCCGTTCTGAGGCCAGCGGCGGTGGGTCTGGCTCCCATGTGCCATCCTGCGTTGTGATGTGCTGGTCCATCCCGAGATGATAGCGCAGCACATGGCCAACGACCCATTCGGTCATGCCCTGGGTCAATCCGTGATCGACCATGCGGGCCAATGGTACGGTCAGGGTTTCATTGTCAGCAATGCTTTCCACTCCGGCCCACAGGCTGAGTACAGCCTTGAGCCGCGTGTAGGGTGTGAAATCGCGCAGACCGCCATTGGGGGCATAAATGACATAATCGACCTGATCCGGCGGGATATCCGTCGACAGATGAAATTCCAGCCCTGCGTCCAACAGATTTTGACGAAGCAGGGGTTCATAGACCGGCCATAAGGCTGGGCGCGCGGAAAACAGGATGTTGACGGTCATCTAAAGCCTCTGAGTTAGCGAGGTCGGTGGATATGTGCGCTCTGCACGATGCCGAAGGCGGCCATTAGCACCAGCATGGCCGAACCACCATAACTGACCATTGGCAGCGGGACGCCTACGACCGGCGCCAGCCCCATCACCATGGACATGTTGACAGCGAAAAACAGGAAGAAGTTCAGCGCGATCCCAAGGGTGACCAGAGACGAGAAGCGATCTTTTGTCGACAAAGCTGTAACCATGCAGAAGATCAGGATCAGCGCATAAAGGACCAGCAAGGTGATCCCGCCTACAAAGCCGAACTCTTCTGCCAAAGTGGTGAAGATAAAATCGGTGTGCTTTTCCGGCAGGAAGTTCAGGCGCGATTGCGTGCCTTGCATAAAGCCCCGCCCGTTCCAGCCGCCTGATCCCAAAGCGATCTTTGACTGGGTGATGTGATAGCCCGCGCCCAACGGGTCGGTCGACGGGTCCAGAAACGTATCGATGCGCCGGAACTGATAGTCTTTGAGCAATTGCCATTCCGTGCCTCGGCTGTTGAACACGGTTGCGATAAGCCCGACGCCTGCCGCGATCACCGCCGCGAAATAGGCCCAGTGGACGCCAGCCAGAAACATCAGCCCGCCACCAGCTGCGAGCAACAGGATAGACGTGCCCAGATCAGGTTGGCGCAGCACCATGAAGGTCGGGATCAGGATCAGAAGTACCGGGATGATCACCCAGATCGGGCGCGAGGTTTTCTGTGATGGAAGCCAATCGTAATAGGCGGCCAACAGCATCACCAGCGTAACCTTCATCAGCTCGGACGGTTGCAGACGCATGAACCCCAGGTCGATCCAGCGCTGCGCGCCCATGCCGACCGTGCCGAACAGCTCCACAAAGACCAGCAGTGCGATTGATCCCAGATAGGCCAGTACCGACATGTTGCGCCAGAACCAGATGGGCACCATGGCGACGATGAACATCACTGTCAGGCCAAGCCCGAAACGCTCCATCTGAGGTTCGGCCCAAGGGGTCCATGACCCGCCTGCGACCGAGAACAGCATCAGAAAACCGGCACTTGCAACGCTGATCAGCAACAGGGTCAGGGGCCAGTTCAGATACAGGATTTTGCGAAATCCCGATGGTGTGGATTTGACGGTACTTTCAAGATAGCTCATGCGCGGTCCTTCGCGTCAGGACGCGCTTTGGGGCGGGGGTCGCCCTCAAGCTGGATCTGCTGCTCTTTGATGCGTTCGCGGTCTGCTGCGGGATAGGCTTCGAGCGGGGGGGTTCCGTTATAGAGCGCTTGAAGCATGATGTCGCGGGCAACAGGGGCCGCGGCTTTTGAACCACCACCACCGTGCTCGACAACAACAGCAATGGCGTATTTCGGTTTGTCGTAGGGTGCAAAGCTGACAAACAGCGCGTGGTCGCGGCGCTCCCATGGAAGGTCTTCGTTGCGGATCACGCCTGCGGCGCGCTCGGCCTTGGTGATGTTGCGCACCTGGCTGGTACCGGTCTTGCCAGCCATGCGAAAATCATCGGCAATGATACGGCTACGATAGGCGGTGCCGCGTCGGTCGTTCGAAACAGTCCACATCGCGTGGCGAACCTGTTCCAGATTGTTGCGGTTCACCGCCAGCGGTTCGCCCGCGCCCGACGGTTCTTCGACCCCGTTGACCGACCGCACCAGGCGCGGAGACACTGCGCGACCGGTGGCAATCCGCGCCGTCATCACCGCCAATTGCAGCGGTGAGGCCAGCATGAAGCCTTGCCCGATCGAGGCATTGGCGGTGTCGCCCACCAGCCAGTCCTGCCCATGGACACGTTGTTTCCATTCCTGATTGGGGGCCAGCCCAGCGGCCACCGCCGACATCGGGATGTCATGTTTCACACCCAACCCGAAGGTGCGGGCCATGTCCGATATCTTGTCGATGCCCACACGCAGAGCGACGTCATAGTAGTAGACGTCGCAACTGCGTTTCAGCGAGGTTTCCAGATCAACCGTTCCGTGACCGCCGCGTTTCCAGCAGTGAAAGCGGCGGCTGCCGACCTTCAGGTGGCCCGGGCAGTAAACGGTGCTGGAGGGTGCAATAACACCCGCCTCTAGCGCCGCCAGCGCGGTGATCATCTTGAAGGTGGAGCCGGGCGGATAAGTGCCTTGCACGGTTTTGTTCGCCAGTGGGCGATATTTGTCGTTGGTCAGTACGCGGTAGTCTGCCACCGAAATCCCGCGCACAAACAGGTTCGGATCAAAGCTGGGGGCCGAGCTGATGGCCCGAATGTCGCCGGTTTCGCAATCGATCACCACCGCAGCGGCGCTTTCACCCGCCAACCGCGCCTGTGCATATTGCTGCAGGTCGGCATCGACCGAAAGTTGCAGATCGGCGCCTGCAATGCCTTCTTGCCGGTCCAACTCGCGCATCACTCGCCCGGTCGCGTTGACTTCGACCCGCTTAGCACCTGCTTTGCCGCGCAACGACCCTTCCTGTTTGGCTTCTAGCCCCACCTTGCCGATCTGAAAGCGCGGGATGCGCAACACCGGTTCGGGATCTTCGATCTGGCTCAGGTCATAGTCGCTGACCGGGCCAACATAACCCACCACATGAGCAAAATCCTCATAACGGGGGTATTGCCGAGTCGAGCCGACCTCGGGGATCACGCCGGGCAGGGCGGGGGCGTTCACGGCCACTTTCGAAATGTCTTCCCACGTGACCTGGTCTGCCAAAGTCACGGGCAGGAACGGGGCAGACCTGCGCATTTCAGTCTTGGCGCGGTCGATCTCTTCCTGTGTCAGCGGGATCAGCTCCGAGAGCTTGGCGATGACCTTGTCGATATCACCGGCATCTTCGCGCACGATGACAATGCGGTAAGAGGGGGAGTTCTGCCCGATGATCTGCCCGTTGCGGTCGTAAATCCGGCCCCGGGTTGGCGGGATCAGGCGAATATTGATCCGGTTTTCTTCGGCCAGCAGGCGGTATTCGTCGGCTTGATCCACCTGCATGTACCGCATGCGCGCGGCCAGCCCGCCTATGAAAACGGCTTGCAACCCGCCCAGCACCAGAGCACGGCGCGGCAGGCGCTTATAGGCGCGGCCTTCTGTTTTCTGCGTTGGCCGCTTCATCCCCGTGCTCCTATCGCGCCCGTATCCGCGGCCGAGAATCTGCGTACGCCAAAGGCGCTCTGGCTCAGCAGAACGATGATCGGATAAATCGCGATTGTCAGCATCACTTGTATCGCCACTGGACCTAACGCAGCTTGTTGCACCGACAGAATAGCAAGGATCATCCGGTTCAGGACAAAAATTGCAGTGATCACAGCCGCAACTGTACTCCACTCAGCAAGAAACCCGGCATCTCGCATCCCCGGTGCCGCGTTGCGCAGATAACCGGTGCCAAGCACAACCAAAGCGGCCAGCAGGCCGGGCGGGCGTTGTAGAAGAAGATCAGCCATCAGCATGACTGCAGCGACGCTGACGATTGGTACAAATTCGGGTCTGCGCATCACCCAAGCAAAGGTCAGTGCGATCAAAAAATCGGGAAACGGCCAGCGATCAGGTTTCGTATCCAGCGGTAACAGGTGCAGGAACATGATCGCCAATGCCAGGCCCAGATATAGGCAGCGTTTGCCCCAAAGCTGTGAAACCGGTCTATCCATCGCCGGCCTCCGGCTGTGTCAGGGCGGCTTCGGGGCGCTGCGGGCCAACAAGCCCGCCCGGGTCGCGGATCGCCGGGGCGGATTGAAACCGGAGGACACGGAGAAATTCCAACCGTTCAAAATCGGCTGACAGGCGCACGCGCAATCGCCCACCCGGATCAGCTGTAATCTGACCAATCAGCAACCCACCCGGGAACACGCCACCATCGCCCGAGGTCACAACGCGATCTCCGGGACGTACCAGTTCGCGGTTCTCCAGAAATTCGATCACCGGGGCTGAGGTATTGTCGCCGGTCACCAACGCGGTTTGCCCAGAGGGTTGAATGGTCGCCGGAATGGCGCTGGATGCATCAGTCAGCAGGATAACCCTCGCCGTATCTGGTCCGACGCCGGAAATCCGACCGACAACACCGATCCCGTCCATCGTTGCCCATCCATCGACGATGCCATCGCGCTCACCAACATTCAGCAGAACCGACTGGCGGAAGGGGGATCCGCTATCAGCCATGACAACGCCCGTGACATAGGTCAGACGCGGGTCAAGCCGTACATTGTTGAGGTCCAGCAGGCGCGCGTTTTCCTGCTCCAGCTGCAGCGCGGCTTCTTTCCAGGCGCGCATCAGGCGCAGCTCACTGCGCAGTTCGCGGTTTTGTTCGCTGAGCCGTTGGTAGCTTTGGAAGTCTCTGAACAGATTGACCAGCCCGGTGACCGGGACCATGGCCCATTCCATCGACGGGACCACGGCATCAACAACCTGAGCCCGAAACCGCTCGACCCGCGGGCTGTCGATCCGCCAGATCAGGAAAATTCCCAGCAGGCACAACACAACAAGACCCGTAAGCAATCTGCGCAGAGGGGTTGTGTATTCATCGCGCTGTGAACGGTCCTTTGCCACAGGTTACCTTCCCGTGCTGCTCGTATCCGTCTTTTACCCTAAGAAGGGTGCGCGCCTTAGCTTTCGTAGTCAATCGCGTGGCGCAGTTGTTTTTCGTATTCCAAAGCCTTGCCGGTGCCCAAGGCCACGCAGTTCAGGCTTTCATCGGCAATCGACACGGCCAAGCCGGTCTGTTCGCGCAGTGCCAGATCCAGATCACCCAGCAAAGCACCGCCACCTGTCAGCATCACGCCACGGTCAACGATGTCAGCGGCGAGATCTGGCGGAGTGGTTTCCAGAGCGGTCATCACCGCCTCGCAAATCGCCTGAACAGGTTCCGAAAGCGCTTCGGCCACCTGCGCCTGACTGATTTCGATTTCCTTGGGCACACCGTTCAACAGGTCGCGCCCCCGGATCTGCATTGATTGGCCCCGGCCATCGTCGGGCATCCGTGCGGTGCCGATGGTGGTTTTGATCCGCTCAGCAGTGGACTCACCCACCAGCAGGTTCTGCTGTCGGCGCAGATACGAGATGATTGCCTCATCCATCCGGTCACCACCCACACGCACCGAGCGCGCATAGACGATGTCACCCAGTGACAGAACAGCAACCTCAGTGGTACCGCCGCCGATATCCACGACCATGTTGCCTGTCGGGTCAGTGATCGGCATGCCCGCCCCGATTGCAGCAGCAATCGGCTCGGCAATCAGCCCGGCGCGGCGTGCTCCGGCAGACAGCACAGATTGACGGATCGCGCGTTTTTCAACCGGGGTGGCTCCGTGGGGGACGCAGACGATGATCTTGGGCTTCGAGAAGGTCGAGCGTTTGTGCACCTTGCGGATGAAGTGCTTGATCATCTCTTCGGCGGTGTCGAAATCGGCGATGACACCTTCACGCATCGGGCGGATAGCTTCGATTGAACCGGGTGTGCGGCCCAGCATCAGCTTGGCATCTTCGCCAACGGCCAGGACCTTTTTGACACCGTCTTTGACGTGATAGGCAACCACCGAGGGCTCCGACAGGATGACCCCGCGTCCCTTGACATAGACCAGCGTGTTCGCTGTACCTAGGTCGATGGCCATATCTGCTGTAAACAGACCGCCCAGATTGCCAAAGAATCCCATATGTCCCTGATCCTGCTTGTACGTTCTTATAATCTGCCCGCGACTCGACGGTTCCGGGACGGATGCCTTATAGGGTGCGAACCCGCCCGGTAAAAGGGTTGATTCCGCGACAATCAGCACCTTTCCGCCTTATTGATACGGACTTTAGAAGGCAAAATGCTCTCATATCAACATATTTACCACGCTGGAAATCTGGCTGATGTACAAAAGCACGCATTATTGGCGTGGACGCTGCGGTATCTGACGCAAAAGGACAAGCCAATCAGCTATATCGAGACCCATTCGGGGCGTGGATTGTATCAGCTGGATGCGGCAGAGGCGGTTCGGACAGGTGAGGCGCAGGCCGGCATTCTGAGGGCGCAGCGCGAGGGGTGGTTTGGCCCTGATCACCCGATGTCGGATGTATTGCGCCGAGTGCAGGCGAGCCATGGGGCCTTGGCCTATCCTGGATCGCCTTTGATTGCGGCTCATGAGTTGCGGGAACATGACAGCCTGCACTTTGCCGAGCTGCATCCGCGGGAATATGCGGCCTTGGAGCTTGCGACCTCTGCATTCGGGGCGAAAACCTATCCGCAGGACGGGTTTGAGCTTGCACAGTCCTTGCTACCGCCGACGCCTCGGCGCGGAATGATGTTGATTGATCCAAGCTATGAGGTGAAGGCGGATTACGAGCGTCTGCCCAAACTGATCGCCAAACTGCACCGGAAATGGAATGTGGGGATCATCGCGCTTTGGTATCCCGTTTTGACTGATGGTCGGCATAAGCCGATGCTTGCAGCACTGAAGGCGCAAGGGTTTCCGAAAGCATTCTGTCATGAAGTCCGCTTCCCTCCCGCGCGCGAAGGCCACCGCATGGTCGGGTCTGGTATGTTCTTTCTGAACGCACCCTTTGGCATCGAAGACGAAGCCGCGCGCCTGACAACGTTGTTTCAGAAGTTGTGACCCGCAGAAGCGCCCGCCCCGTTTGCCAGCATCAAAGATGCGGTCAAACGTGTTGGGCCCGGCACCGCGAAAGCGCGGTGCCGGGCCCAAAGCCGGCAGGATGTTCGGCGTAGCCGGACAGCCGCGGGTGCGGGAGCCCTGCCAGCCAGCGGCGATCAGGTCAGGTCTTTGTAGCTGATCTCGCGCGTGTCCGCCCCGGGGCCCGCCTTTTCGCGGCGCATGATCAGGCGGTTCAGGGCGTGGATATAGGCTTTGGCCGAGGCAACCACCGTGTCGGTGTTGGCCGATTGTCCGGTGGCGATCATGCCGTCCTCTTCCAGACGTACCGACACTGTTGCTTGCGCATCTGTGCCTTCGGTGACGGCGTGCACCTGATAGAGCTGCAGATGCGCTTTGTTCGGATAGATCGCACGGATTGCTTTGAAGGTCGCATCAACGGGGCCGTCACCATGCTCGGTGGCGATCACATCCTTACCATCCACTTCCAGTTCGACGGTTGATTCCGCTTGGCCCCCAGTGCCACAGGTGACTTTCATCGACACCAGATGGAGGTGATCGTTCGCCTCGTCATCGTCCAACGTCATCAGAGCGATCAGGTCGTCGTCAAAGACCTCTTTCTTACGGTCGGCCAGATCCTTGAACCGCACAAAGATGTCCTTGAGCTGATTGTCCCCGACCTCATAACCCAGTGTTTCCAGCTTGTCGCGCAGCGCGGCGCGGCCCGAATGCTTGCCCAACGGCAGCGAGGTTCCGGAGAGACCGATGTCCTCGGGGCGCATGATCTCGAAATTCTCGCGGTTTTTCAGCATCCCGTCCTGGTGGATACCGCTTTCATGGGCAAAGGCGTTCTTGCCGACGATCGCCTTGTTGAACTGAACCGGAAAACCAGCCACGGTCGCCACACGGCGTGAGATATGCATGATCTTGGTGGTGTCGATACCCGTGTTCCAGGGCATGATATCGTTGCGGGTACGAAGCGCCATCACCACCTCTTCCAGCGCGGTATTGCCCGCGCGCTCACCCAGACCATTAATGGTGCATTCGATCTGACGCGCTCCACCCGCGACGGCCGCCAGAGAATTCGCGGTCGCCATGCCGAGGTCATTGTGGCAATGGGTGGCAAAGACCACCTCATCAGCGCCCGGAACAGTCTCGATCAGGCGCTTGATCAGGTCGGCGCTTTCCACTGGAGCGGTATAACCGACAGTGTCGGGAATATTGATCGTGGTCGCCCCCGCCTTGATCGCAATCTCAATCACACGGCACAGGTAATCCCATTCCGTCCGGGTTGCATCCATGGGCGACCATTGAACGTTTTCACACAGGTTGCGTGCATGGCTGACCGTTTCGTGGATCTTGTCGGCCATCTCATCCATGGTCAGGTTCGGGATCGCACGGTGCAGCGGCGAGGTGCCGATAAAGGTGTGAATGCGGTTCTTCTTGGCGTGCTTCACCGCCTCCCAGCAGCGGTCAATATCGGCGAAATTGGCGCGCGCCAGTCCGCAGATGCGGCTGTTTTTGGACCGTTCTGCAATCTCGGACACGGCCTTGAAATCACCTTCCGAGGCGATGGGGAAGCCAGCCTCGATGATATCGACGCCCATGTCATCCAGCAGTTCGGCGATTTCCAGCTTTTCATCATGGGTCATGGTCGCGCCGGGGCTTTGTTCGCCGTCGCGCAAAGTGGTATCGAAGATCAAGACGCGGTCTTGGTCGGTCACGTTGGTCATGGGATTCTCTTTCTTCTTCTGTCCTAAAGCCTATGGCGCGCCGGCGTCCTCCTCTGAGCGGGCGCGCCGGATGGCACGCTCAGAGGCGGATTAGGATCAGTAGGCCACGCAGCGATGCACCGCGAAGGGCGGTGTCGACAAGTGTGATATCTGCGCGGTCGATCATGAGGACGACCTTATACAACGCGGGGTCGGAATGAAAAGTGGGAAAATGATGCCGATGTCGGTGCCAGGTATCCGAGGGCCCGCGTTGATCTTGGTGGTTGGGCCTCTAGCTTGAGGGTCATGAGCACAGCGTTGATCATCGGGGCAAGCGGCGGGATCGGGCAGGCGGTCTGCACCCGACTTGAATCCTCAGGGGTTGCGGTTACCCGGTTGTCGCGGTCGGAACACGGGTTGGATTTGACCCGGCCCGACTTGGCCGAGCCCATTCTGGACCGCATCGCTGGCCCTTTCGATCTGGTGCTGGTGGCAACGGGGGCGCTTGAGATCGATGGCGCCGTGCCCGAAAAGTCGCTGCGCGCAGTCACGGCGCAAGCCATGATGGACCAGTTTGCGCTGAATGCGGTTGGACCGGCTTTGGTTCTGAAACACGCCGTTCGTTTGTTGCCCCGTGACCGGCCTTCGGTGTTTGCGGTGCTGTCGGCGCGAGTCGGGTCGATCGGAGATAATGGGCTGGGCGGTTGGGTCAGCTATCGCGCGGCCAAGGCGGCATTGAACCAGATCGTCCACACGGCAGCTATTGAGCTGAAACGCACCCATCCCAAAGGTGTTTGTGTGGCGTTGCACCCCGGTACGGTCAAAACCAAGTTCACGCAAAAATACCTGGGCCGCCATCCAGCGGTCGAACCGTCAGCGGCTGCCGAAAACCTGTTGCGTGTAATCGAGAGCCTGACACCGGATCAGTCCGGCGGGTTTTTCGATTGGGCCGGTAAGCCTATCCCGTGGTGAGAGACGCTTAGCCGTCCGAGCTTGTGTCTTCCGCGGGGCTCTCTGTCGGCTCGTCTTGTGCTGCAGGCTCGGTGGTGCCAGAGCCTTCGACAAAAACACCGTTTTCGAACGTGCCGGATTCCACCACACCATTGGCATAGGTCATCGTGCCGTCACCCTGACGTTTGTTGTCGACAAAGCTGCCAACATAGACATCGCCGGTGGCATAAGTCGCCGTGCCGATACCGTTGATCGCGCCTTCGCGCCAGTCGCCTTCATATTTGAAACCGTTGGGCGTGGTGAGCGTGCCTTTGCCGTGCCGTTCGCCATTGTTGAAGTCACCTTCATAGACCGAGCCATCGGCGAATGTGGTTTTTCCCGTCCCAGAGCGAACACCTTCCACCCAGTCGCCTTCGTATTGATAACCGTTCGGATGGGTCAGTTTTCCGGTACCGTGATATTGCGCGTTCTTGAACTGACCGGTGTAGATAGTGCCGTTGGAATAAGTCGCGGTGCCCGTGCCTTCGAACACTCCGGCAATCCATTCGCCATCATAAGAGGTCCCATTGGGATATGTGGTCCGGCCTTTGCCATGGGGCAGATCGTCGAGCAGATCCCCGGTGTAGACCGCGCCATCAGGATAGGTGATCTCACCCAATCCTTCGATATGGCCATTCACCCAGGCGCCAGTATAGCTGTAGCCATCCGCCCCGGTCAGGGTGCCCTGACCATGGCGCAGGTCGTCGACAAAATCGCCCTCATAAACGGTACCATTGGCATAGGTTTCCTTGCCTTTGCCGTGTCGGCGACCGTTGATCAGCTCGCCTTCGTACACGTCGCCATTGGACAGCACCTGTTTGCCGGTGCCTGTGATCTGATCTTCCAGCCAATCACCGGTATAGGTCATGCTGTCGGGTACGGTCACCGTGCCTTTGCCGTGGCGCTGGCCGGCCTTCATGTCGCCTTCATAAGTGCCACCATCGGCATACGTGATTTTGGCAAACCCTTCTTTCACCCCGTCGACCCAGCCCCCATCATAGACATAACCCTTCTGGTCGGTCAGAACGCCTTCGCCGTGGCGCTGAGCGTCACGAAAGCCGCCTTCATAGCGCATACCGTTGGTGTATTGTGCGATGCCGTTGCCGTTGATCGCGCCGTCGCGCCATTCGCCCTCATAGGTGCCGCCATTGGCAAATGTGATCTTGCCAAGACCCTCGGGTTGGCCTTTGACAAACGTGCCTTCATAGATCGACCCATCCGCATAGCGGGCCGTGCCCTGGCCCTGAATCTCGCCTTCGACCCACTCACCGGTATATTCAAACCCACTGGGCAAACGATACGTTCCGGTGCCATGGCGCAGGCCGTTTTGGAAAGTGCCTTCATAGACACCGCCAACCTCGTCATCCTTGGTGATGATTTGCCCGTCTTGTGCAGAGGCAAGCTGCGCCGAAAGGCTGAGGGCGGAGATAGCAAGGATATTACGGATTACACTCATGGTACTAACTGGTTTGCCCTGTTCTAAGGTTCCCACACAACTGGCGCAAAACTAGGCCACCGCTGAACGCAGGGCAACGGCTTTTGCAGCATTTGGCTTTTCCTCGCCGCCCGATCTGCTAAATGCGATGGAAACGATGAACATAAGAGGGCATCGATGGCCGACCGTTTCCGCATCACACTGGCGCAATTGAACCCGTGCGTCGGCGATATCGATGGTAACGCTGCCCAAGCGAAGGATGCCTGGCAAAAGGGGCGCGACGCGGGGGCCAACCTTGTGGCGCTGCCCGAAATGTTCATCACCGGCTACAATACGCAGGATCTGATCGCCAAGCCCTCTTTCCATCTGGCCGCCATGCGCGCTGTCGAGGATTTGGCGACATCCTGCGCAGATGGCCCCGCCCTGGCAATCGGTGGGCCCTGGGCGGAAGATGGGAAACTGTATAACGCCTATCTCATCCTGAAAGGCGGTCGGATCGCCAGCAAGGTGCTGAAACACCATTTGCCAAATGAAACGGTGTTTGATGAGGTGCGCCTGTATGATGCGGGTCCGCTGGGCGGACCTTATTCAGTTGGCAACTTCCGGATCGGCAGCCCGGTTTGCGAGGATGGCTGGCACGAAGATGTATCCGAGACTTTGGTTGAGACCGGTGCTGAGTTTCTGCTGATCCCCAATGGATCGCCCTATTTTCGCGACAAATACGACATTCGGTTGAACCACATGGTTTCGCGCGTTGTCGAAACCGATCTGCCGCTGATCTATCTGAACATGGTGGGCGGGCAAGACGATCAGGTCTTTGACGGGGCAACCTTTGGCCTGAACCCGGGTGGAGAACTGGCGTTCCGGATGCCTGTCTTTGACACCGCCATCACCCATGTCGATCTGGAGCGCGGCGACGAAGGCTGGCGCATTGTTCCGGCCGAGATTGTTCCGCAACCCGATGTGTGGGAGCAGGATTACCGCGCCATGGTCGAGTCGTTGCGCGACTATATGCGCAAGACCGGGTTCAAATCCGCGGTTCTGGGGTTGTCGGGCGGGGTCGACTCGGCCCTGGTTGCCACAATCGCCGTTGACGCGATCGGGGCCGAGAATGTGCGCTGTGTCATGTTGCCTTCGGAATATACCAGCCAGTCGTCGCTGGATGATGCCGAGGCCTTGGCCAAAGCGCTGGGCGTGCAATACGACTTTGTGCCGATCTCCGAAGGGCGGGCGGCGATCACAAACACACTGGCGCCATTGTTTGTCGGGCGTGACGAGGATCTGACCGAAGAGAACATCCAGTCGCGGTTGCGCGGGCTGCTGCTGATGGCGATTTCGAACAAGTTTGGTGACATGTTGCTGACCACAGGCAACAAGTCCGAGATTGCGGTGGGCTATGCCACGATCTATGGCGACATGAACGGTGGCTATAACCCGATAAAGGATCTCTATAAGACCCGGGTTTTTGAGACCTGCCGCTGGCGAAACGCCAACCATCGTGACTGGATGCAAGGACCGGGCGGAGAGGTGATTCGACCCTCCATTATTGACAAACCGCCAAGTGCCGAGCTGCGTGAGGATCAAAAGGATTCCGACAGCTTGCCTGACTATCCGGTTTTGGACGGTATACTGGACATATTGGTGGATCAGGATGGCTCGATCGCCGACTGTGTTTCCGCCGGATTTGATGCCGATGTCGCGCGGCGGGTCGAGCATCTGATCTATATCAGCGAATACAAGCGTTTTCAGTCTGCACCGGGGACGCGACTGTCGCCCAGAGCCTTCTGGCTGGACCGCAGATACCCGATTGTTAATCGCTGGCGTGACCGCTGAGTCGCGGTAAAAGCGGTAAGAATTCGTTGATCGTTCACCTCTTGTGGACAATCCTAATCTGGCTTCTGGATTGTTTATTATTATCAGCGGCCTAGCCGTCGTTTTCTTCTGTTTTGCTTGCCAGCTTGTCCTTTTTTTGACACATTTATGGCCGGGGTTTGCCTTATGTTTGGCAATCGTGACGCGATGTGGATGTCGAGCCGATGTTGGCCTGTGAATTTGCGTCGTTGCATTGGGAAACCAGGCGCCTGTGTTTTTGGGTGCTGATGTACAGAGTGTTGGTGGTCGATATGTTTAATGAATACGACAAGCCTTTGCATGCGCCGTCGCGCATGAAGATGATGAAGTCGCCCGGTCAGGAACTGGACGAGCAAAAAGTTGACGCGGCAATTTCAAGCCTCATCAGCGATCTCGGGTCCGAGGGCGATCTGGAACCAGAGCCCGGCCGTGACCTGCCCGAGCTAGCGGCGCAGGAAGAGGTGGATGAAATCATCGATGAAGAGCTCGCAGCCGAGGAAAATGGCGTCAAGCATCTGTTGCGCCAGACTTGGGCGCATCTGTCGGGTGCCGCGTAACGGTTTTTGCTGACGAAATATAGATATGCGCATGGCGATTGCGCCACAGGTGGCCTGTATTGCAGGCCACCTTTGTTTTTCGGATTGTCAGTGCCGATGTCCTGAGGCCTGATGTCGGCCCAAGCAAACAGTTCGAGCGGTCGATGCCTGGTCCCAGACCTTCCCCAGTAGAATCAGATCTCAACCTGCCGAAATCGGTCGAGGTGGTCGTGATCGGCGGTGGAATAATCGGGGTCAGTACCGCGTTCGAACTGGCCCGGCGAGGACGTTCTGTTTTGCTGTGCGAGAAGGGACGGATCGCGGGCGAGCAAAGTTCGCGCAATTGGGGCTGGGTGCGTCTGGCCATGCGTGACCCTCGTGAAATCCCGCTGATGCAGGAATCCATCCGTATTTGGGAAAACCTGGACACGCGCATTGGGCGCAATACCGGGTATGTGCAGTCCGGCATAGTTTTTGGCGCAGCGACCACCAAAGTGGAAAGCCAATTGAACCGCTGGCTGCGCAACCTGGAAGGGCTGGGCACAGGGGCCCGCATGGTTTTGGGGCCTGAACTTGAGGATTTGCTGCCAGGCAACACGCTTGGACTGTCGTCAGGGCTCTATACCCCGCAGGACGGGCGGGCCGAACCGCAATCGGCCGCACCTGCGGTTGCCGAGGCCGCGCGCGACAATGGCGCCACCGTGATGACCAATTGCGCGGTGCGCAGCATTGACACGCAGGATGGGCGCGTGAGCGGGGTATTTACAGAGCGAGGCCGTGTTGCCTGCACGCAAGTGGTATTGGCCGGTGGGGCGTGGTCGCGCCTGTTTGCGGGAAATGCGGGGATCGCGCTGCCTCAGTTGAAGGTGCTGAACACTGTATTGCGTACAGCTCCGGTCGATGCTGGCCCCGAGACGGCTTTGTGGTCGGATGATTTTGCCATTCGCAGGCGTGCCGATGGTGGGTTCACCATCGCGATGGGCAACCAGAACACCGTGGATATCGTGCCTGACAGTTTCCGTCTGGCGCGCGCGTTTATGCCTGCCTTCGCGCAGGAATGGCGCTCGCTGCGCTTTCGCCTTTCTAAACGCTGGCGTATTGAAGCGGGCGAGGACAGGACGTGGTTACCCAGTGACGTTACTCCGTTTGAGAAATGTCGCGTGCTGGATCCTGAACCGTCGCAAAAATTGCTCAGAAAATCTTGGGACAATGCCCGCCGTGCGTTTCCAGAATTGCAGTCTACCGAGGTCGTCGAAAGCTGGGCCGGGATGATTGATGTCACCCCGGACGCCATCCCGGTTATTTCGGATGTAGATGACTTGCCGGGTCTGTTCATCGCCACCGGGTTTTCCGGACACGGCTTTGGAATAGGTCCTGGCGCAGGGCGCTTAGTGGCCGAGATGGTCACGCGGTCGAAACCCTGCGTGGACCCGACCGCCTTTCGCTTATCCCGTTTTACGGATGGGTCAAAAGTGCGGCCGAATCCGGGATACTAGTTGAAATCCTTGACGGTTATCGGCTGCTTCGCAGTTTTGGACGTGAAAGAACAAAGTAAGATCATATTCGAATTTTTAGAAACAAAGCTCTGATTCCGAATTTATCCGCTCTCTGCACGGGACAATGGGCACAAAAAGGCGAGAATCCGACCTACTTACGCCTTTATTGTGGTTTCGTCTCTACATAGTCGCCGATCTGCCAGATTTTTAGGCTGAGGCGGCTCGTGTCTGGATTGGAGAAGAAAAATGCCGAAGCCTAACAGCAACGGTGGGGGGAAGAACCAAGATACTGTAGCTCCACCGCCCGGAGCGATCGTTGGCACAGATAGCGCCGACGTCATTACGCCCACCTCATCACCCCTGAGTGCCACACCATTGGACGACGTCATTTGGGGCCTTGACGGTGACGATGAGATCGACGGTGGATCAGGGAACGATACCATCGAAGGCGGAGCCGGAAACGATACTCTGAACGGTGGTGACGGTGACGACATTATCAATGGTGGTGATGGTGCAGATCTGATCATCGGAAGCGCAGGCAGTGACATCATCGATGGCGGTAGCGGAATTGATACAGTCTTGTATTTCGCCAACAGCGAGACGGACTATACAATCAACGAGATTACCGAGATCCAAGGCAACGGAAAGAAAGCCAAAGAAGTCGTGGTTGCCTACGAAGTGTTTGCCAACGATGGTTCGGGCGACGTTGACTATATTACCAATGTGGCGAGCGTGAATATCGAAGTTGTTCCTCAAGCCGGGGAGATTATCACGCAGGGTGATTTTGCCTCTGTCGATAATGCTTCGACAATAACCGTCAATGTACTTGCCAACGACTACATCGAGGGTGGGAACCTGGGTGAAGGTCTGACACTTTCTGCAATCGATGACATTCAGCTTGATTTGAATGGCGATGGGATCAACGACTACGACCTGATCCCTGATGGTGAGCCACTATCATACTACAGCAATGGCGGCCTGCTGAATGATGGATCGATTTTGACAGTGTTGGCAGACGGAACCGTGACTTGGGACCCGAACGGTGTCTATCAGTCGAACGACGGCACCTCGCCAACCGTGTCTTTTTGGTATGAGGCGAGCGATAGAAATGGAGCCACGGCTTATGGCGACGTGACTTTTCAGGTCACGTATCCTGCACCACCGGGCGATGTAACCTTTGAGTCGATGGTGCCACTTTACGACCCGTTCGCCTCGGCAATTCTGGGGCATATCTACCAGGATGGTCCAAATGGAGAATATTGGATAAGCCAGCTAACCAATGCCACGAACTGGTTCGAAGAACGAGATCTGTCTGCGGGTGGCAACTACGACTATGACCTCGATGGCGACGATGAATTTCGTGTTTGGACCGACCTTGACGGAACCACGCATGAAATGAATTTCAAGCACAAGGACAATGAGGCCTTTGACCTGGGCGGCATGACAATCGTGGGGCTTGATCCGGGTGAAGAAGCGAACTTCTATTTCGCTGATGAAAGCGGAAATGTTCTGGGTTCGGTTACTGTCACGGATGCCGACTTGGATGCCAATGGAGTTTTGGAATTCACAAACGCGACCGACGTGGTTCAATTCACCGTAGAAGCAGGTGTCGGGGATGAATTCTACATCGACGACGTGTTCTTGCTCTGACAAAGCAGAAAAGTCAAAAGCCACGGTTTCTAGCTTTGGCGAAATCGCTGTTTAGACGTGGTTCACCGGGTGGGTTAGGAGGTTTTGTACAATGTCACAAAACCTCCTGAAAGAACGGCAGTGCCGGTCCATTACCGCGGAAGCTTAGCCCATCATCTGATAGCTGACGGGCACAAAGCGGAAGCCGTCGCCGCGTGTTTCTACAAAGCCTGCGCCGGGGAAGGGCATGTGATAGCCGACCATGGGCACTTTATCGGCGGCCAGCATGCCCAGGACCTTGCGGCGCGATTCTGTGGCTGCGGCCTTGTCCATGTCAAAGCGCACTTCCCACTCGGGATGTGCGAAGGACCAGATATAGTGGTTGGCCAGGTCACCTGTCAGGATCAAACGTTGACCGTTGCTTTCGAGGTGAAAGACCGTATGGCCCGGGGTATGTCCAAAGGCGGACATCGCGGTGATGCCGGACGCGACATCGCCGCCATCTTCGACAAAGGTCATCTTCTCGGCCAGCGGTGTTACTTTGGCGGCAACCAGATCGCCCACGCGGTTTCCGGCCTCTTGGGCTGCCCAAAAGTCATATTCCTGTGCCGCTGTGACATAGCGCGCGTTGGGGAACGTTGCTGCATCATTTGTCGTCATGCCGCCGATGTGGTCAGGGTGCATATGGGTGATGACAACAACGTCGATCTGGTCGGGCGAAACGCCGGCATCTGCCAGCGCAGCCTGAATGCCACCTTGTCCGAGCCCTGTGTCAAACAGAACCAGCTCTGATCCGGTGTGCACCAATGTCGGCGTGAAGAAGAACTGTGCCACGTCGGGCGAGATGAAGTTCTCGGCGGATACTTTTGCAAACTCTTCGTCAGATGCGCCGCCGCCAAAGATTTCCTTTGCTCCGTCGCGCGGCAGGCTGCCGTCCAGCAGGGTTGTGACTGTGAAGTCGCCAAGCTGGAATGATCTGGCAATAGTGGTGTTCGCCTTGGTCTGGGCCCCGGCTGCCAACAGCGGTGTTGCCGCTGACGCAAATGGAAGGGCTGCTGCGGCACCCAGGGCCGCTCTGCGTGTCAAGTTAATGGCCATGTCGTCGTCTCCCTGTCAGGTCGTCCAGTACGAGCTAGCCCAAAGTGGGCCATGCGCCAGTGTATAGCCCGGTCTTCGGCCTGCACGGATGAACATTACGTGTTCATTTTTGATCACTTCGCGATCTCGCGGGTTCTGACTGCCTGGGGTGAATGAAACCCCTGCTGGACAAAAACGCGGCTTTGTGACAAGAGCCGCGCCAACAGGAGAACTCCATGACCACCACCCGTTTCGCCCCGTCGCCCACCGGCTATATCCATGTGGGCAACCTGCGTACCGCTTTGATGAATTACTTGATCGCCCGTAAGGCGGGCGGGACATTCATTCTGCGCATCGACGATACCGATCCTGAGCGGTCGAAAGAAGAATATGTCGATGCGATCAAGCAGGATCTGGAGTGGTTGGGCCTGCATTGGGACCGCGTTGAGCGTCAGTCTGACCGTTTGGATCGTTATGCCGAGGCGGCGGACAAGCTGCGCGAGATTGGCCGGTTCTATGAAGCATTTGAGACGCCCACCGAGTTGGACCTGAAACGCAAGAAGCAGCTGAATATGGGCAAACCCCCGGTCTATGACCGCGCTGCGCTGAGCTTGAGTGAGGCCGAAAAGGAAGCCTTGCGCGCAGAGCGTGGCAATGGCGTCTGGCGGTTCAAGCTGGATCATGAGCGGATTGAATGGAACGACGGGATTCTGGGCGATATCTCTATCGATGCGGCCTCGGTCTCGGATCCGGTTCTGATCCGCGGTGATGGGCAGGTTCTCTATACGATTGCGTCGGTCGTCGATGACACCGAAATGGGGGTCACGGATGTTGTGCGGGGATCAGATCATGTGACCAACACGGCCACACAGATCCAGATCATCGAGGCGCTGGGCGGAACCTGCCCGCGCTTTGCGCACCATTCTTTGTTGACGGGCCCGCAAGGGGAAGCGTTGTCAAAACGTCTGGGTACTCTGGCGCTGCGCGATCTTCGCGAACAGGGTGTGCAACCAATGGCTTTGCTGAGCCTGATGGCGCGGTTGGGCTCGTCCGATCCGGTCGAGCTGCGCGCGGACATGTCTGAACTGATTGACGGGTTCGATATCGGCCGCTTTGGTGCGGCGCCGACCAAGTTTGACGTGCAAGATCTGTTTCCGTTGACCGCGAAGCATTTGCAATCGCTGCCCTTGGCCGACGTGTCCGAGGCTGTCGCGGACGCAGGTGTTCCGGCTGATCTGGCAGAGCCGTTCTGGACCATGGCGCGTGAGAACATCACAACTCTGGGGGATCTCAAAGCATGGTGGGATCTGTGCCGCGATGGGGCTGAGCCGTTGATCGATGACGAGGATCGCGCGTTTATCGCCGAGGCAATGGATCTGCTACCGGACGGCCCGTTCGATGGTGACACTTGGGGGACTTGGACCAAAGCTGTGAAAGAGGCGACCGGTCGCAAGGGCAAAGGGCTGTTCATGCCGCTGCGCAAGGCGTTGACCGGGATGGAGCGGGGGCCTGAGATGGCGACTCTGTTGCCGTTGCTGCAAGTCATCCGCGCGCGCGGCTAGGCGATTGTGCCTGTCGGCACATGCCTCCGGCAGAGGTATTTTTGAACAGAAGAAGCTGTGGGAGCTATTAGCCTTGGCTCTCTAGCTGGGTTGTAAAAGCCGGACCGAGAGTTGGTGCAGGCGCTGATCCACGAAGTCGGTTTCGTCTGGTTTGAGTTGTTGGTGGCGCGGATATCGTGGTTCGGCGCGATCGTTCAGGATTGGCGCATCCCAGCCATCGGTTGTGGCAAAGAACCGGTCGGCGCCTTCGGGGCCAAACGCTCGCAGATATCCCTGGACCACCACATCAATATAGCTGAGCAGCAGCGGATGAGTATCGCTTGGCGCGTTCTGTCGGGACTCAGGCACGGCATAGACCGCGATTTCGACCTCGTGTCGCAGAGGGTGTGACACAGCCTGTGTGGCGGGCACGCGATCGTAAGCCCATTCGCGCGCATCCAGGGCTGCCCAATCATTGCGGGGAACATGGGCGACCATACCTTCGATTTCGGTGGAGGGGTCACGTTCGACCGTCAGGAACGCAACGGGCCTCAGGTCGGTGTGCCGCCAAACGCGCCGCCAGCCTTTAAGAGAGGCAGGGCGCGGGTCGGGGAAGTCATGCGTGGCCAGGTTCACCAGGCTGCCGTAGCCAAAGAAATAGGGGTCTGCCATGCGCTGTTCTGTCCTTTAAGGCCGATTGATGTATGTCAAACCGGTTTTTTCCCGATCATGCAATAACGCAGCATCGACAAAACCGGGAGGGCCTCATGCGGATTACTAAACGGACCAATATCGCTGTGCGTTTGCTGATGTATTGTGCAGCGCATCCAGGCCGATTGGTGACAAAATCCGAGATTGCAGAGGTCTGTAATGTCTCGGAGAACCATCTAGCCCAGGTTATCAATCAGCTGGCACAGTTGGGGTATCTTGCCACGCAGCGCGGCCGGAATGGTGGCATGACCTTGGCCAAAGCTGCGGATCAAATCCGGATTGGGGCTGTGTTTCGCGACGTAGAAGGTGAGCTGCCGATTGCTGAGTGCTTTGCAGATGCGGACAATACTTGCCCACTGACTGCCGCGTGCCGATTGCGCCTTGCGCTGCAAGATGCGGCGCAGGCTTTTTACGCATCGCTTGACCACATTACGCTGGACGCGCTGGTTTGTGACAACGCGCCTTTATTGAAGATTTTGCAACCTTTGGCCTGCGCCCACAGCGCTTAGTCGCTGGCCCGCAGAATACGCGCCGGGCGGACCGACAGCGGGCGCAGGGCGAAGCCAAGTCCTGCTGCCAGCGTGACCGCGATACCTGCGATAATGATCCCCAAAGCCGAAGGCCAGATAACGGCATAGTCAACCTCGAAGATAAAGCGCGCAACCGCCCATCCCCCGAGGATTCCGGTGGTCAGTGCGACGCATCCGGCGGCTGTTCCCAGCAAAACCGCCCGTAGCGCGAAGCTGGCGAGGATTTGGCGTCTGTTCGCGCCGAGGGTTTTCAGGATCGAAGCTTCGTAGCGTCGCGCAGGTTCACCGGCTGCTGCGGCTCCGATCAGAACCAAAAACCCTGTCAGGATGGACACCCCTGCGCCATAGGATGTTGCTGCAGCCAGACCAGCGAGCAGGTTTGAGACACGGTCGATTGCGTCCCGGACACGGATCGCTGTGATATTGGCGTACTGACCGGTCAAATCGCTGAGGATCGCCGCCTCGGCCTGTTCTTCTGCATAGACAGTGGCGATGAAGCTGTGTGGCGCCCCGGCCAAAGCGGCCGGGTTCATGGACATGACAAAGCCCATGCCAGCGGTCGAAAAGTCAACCTCGCGCAATGATGTAATCTCGGCGATGATATCGCGGCCCAGGATGTTAACTGTCAGCTCGTCACCGGGTTCGAGCCCCATTTCTTCGGCCTCTTCTGCCGCAAAGCTTATCTGTGGCGCACCGTCGTAATTCTCGGGCCACCATGAGCCTCGGGTGATGCGCGTGGTTTCGGGCGGTTGTTCGGAATAGGTGACTCCACGGTCGCCATCCAGAACCCAATGGTCACCGGCGACGTCGCGCGCCGGGGCACCGTTGATCTGGGTGATCACGCCGCGCAGCATTGGGGCGCTTTCCAGCCGCGTGACCGCGGGATCACTGTCGAGGCGCGCGGTAAAGCCGGGCATCTGGTCTTTCTGGATGTCGACGAAAAAGAACGACGGTGCGACGTCTGGCAGATTGCCCGTGATCGCATTGCGTAAGGTGCCATCGATCTGGCCCACGGCGGCCAGAACCGAAAGTCCAAGGCCAAGAGATAGAATAACGGACGCGGCCCCTTCACGGGCATCGGAAATGGCGGACAGCGCCCAACGCAACGCAGGCCAGCCGCGCGCCAGAGGGGCGGCGCGACGCGCTAGCCACCGGATTGCAACGGCGGCCAGGGACAACAGCAACAGCGCACCAGCCAAGCCGCCTGCTGTCCATAGGGTCAAACGGGGCGAGCCGCTGAACCAAGCGGCTGCGGCAATCAGCACAGCCAACCCAAGCGCTGTGGCTGCCAGATAGGGCAGACGCGGCAGGCCGCGTGTGGTGGTCATCGCATCCCGAAACAGGGTCGCGGCGCGTACCTCCTCGGTCCGCGCCAAAGGCCAGAGGGTGAAGAGGAATGCGGTAAGCAAGCCGTAAAGCGCGGCCTCGCCCAAAGGGCCGAAATAGAGCGCAAAGACGGCGGGGACGGGGAGTTGGCTTTCAATGATGGGGGCCAGCATCAACGGGACGCCACTCCCCAGCACAAGCCCGACAACAATGCCGACAACCGAGAGGATGCCAATCTGGATCATATAGGTCTGGAATACCGTGGCACGGTCGGCGCCCAAAGTGCGCAGGGTCGCAATTGTCTCGGTCTTTTGCGTCAGATAAGCCCGCACAGCGGCGGACACGCCGATGCCGCCTACCGCAAGGCCAGAAAGACCAACCAGAACCAGGAACGCGCTGAGACGGGCGACAAACTCGGTAATCCCCGGGGCACCGTTGCGCGCGTCGGTCCAACGCATTCCGGTGCCGTCAAAGCTTTGCTCTGCGTCGCGCGAAACCTGGGCAAGATCCGCGTCGCTGGGCAGATCAAGGCGGTATTTGGTCGAGAACAGAGTGCCCGCAGATAACAGGCCTGAGTTTTGCAGGTCGGTCGTGCGCACCAGAGTGCGGGGCCCAAGGGCAAACCCGTCAGCAGCCCCATCCGGTTCGTGGATCAGGGCTGCAGAAAGCACAAAGCTTTGGGTGCCTAGCGCAAACCTGTCGCCGACAGATAACTGCAGCTGTGCAATGAGCGTCGGATCCATGACCGCACCGGGCAGGCCATCCGCGCCGTCCAGTGCATCGGCCAACGAAATGTCGGGCTCCAAGACCGGCACACCGATCAGCGGATAGGCGTCATCGACCGATTTGACCTGCGTAAGCGCGCGTTTTGGTGCCCCGTCGGGGTCTTTCACCGCCATAGAACGGAAGTCGACCACCTCGGACACCGTTTGCGCGTTTGTCGTCATCCAGGCGCGTTCTTCGTCCGTGGCATAGCGATAGGTGAATTCCAGCTCGGCATCGCCGCCGAGTAGAGCAGCGCCCTCTTGGGCCAACCCGGTCTGTATCGCCTGCCGGACCGAGCCTACTGCAGCGATGGCGGCGACACCCAGGGCAAGGCAGGCCAGAAACACACGAAACCCCAGCAGGCCGCCCCGCAGCTCGCGCTGCGCCAGCCTGCTGGCTTGTTTCAGGCTCATTCAGCGGCCTCATTCAAGGCGTCTTCCGAGATCTTACCATCGCGCAGCCGGATCACTCGATCGCATTTTTGCGCCAGGCTGTGACTGTGGGTGACAAGCACCAAGGTCGCGCCATGGCGGTCGCGCAGGCCGAACAAGAGATCGACGATGGCCTGTCCGTTGGCGGCGTCGAGATTGCCCGTCGGCTCGTCGGCCAGCAATATCTTTGGTCTTGGGGCAGACGCACGCGCCAGCGCCACACGCTGTTGCTCTCCACCCGATAGCTGTGCGGGGTAGTGGTCTCGGCGGTGGGCAAGGCCAACCGCATCCAACTCGGCCTCGGCGCGGGCGAAGGCGTCGGTGTGCCCCGCCAGTTCTAATGGGGTCGCCACGTTTTCCAGCGCGGTCATCGTCGGGATCAGGTGGAAGTTCTGAAACACCACGCCCATCGCATCACGGCGAAAGCGGGCGAGTGCGTCTTCGGACAGTGACGTCAGATCTTGCCCCAACGCGGTAATCGTTCCACTTGTCGCCTGCTCCAAGCCGCCCATCAACATCAAGAGTGAGGATTTGCCCGAACCGGATGGCCCGATCAGGCCTACGGAGTCTCCATGGTTAACGGTCAGTGAGATATCGCGTAGAATATCCACGCGCCCGGCATTGCCATCCAGGGACAGTGATGCATTTTGAAGGGCAAGTACAGGTTCGGTCATGGTCGGTCCGGAAAGGAGAGCGATAATGTGGGATATGGCGCGATGCAGCTGATACGCAAGGTCTTGGTGTCATTCATTTTCGTTCTGTGTGGTCTTGCTGCCAAAGCGGAAACCATTGTTGTTGCCGCTTTGGGCGATTCCTTGACCCAAGGTTATGGGCTGCCGGTTCAGCACGGATTTGTGCCGCAGATGGAACGCTGGCTGCTGGCGCAGGGGGCGAATGTACGCCTGATAAACGCAGGCGTGTCGGGGGATACCACAGCCGGAGGAGCTGTGCGGGTGGATTGGACGCTGACGCCAGAGGTGGACGCGATGATCGTGGCTTTGGGCGGGAATGATCTGCTGCGGGGGCTTGATCCCGAATACGCGCGTTTGAACCTGGGCAAGATCCTCAAGGCCGCGCGCGCTGCTGACGTCGAGGTCCTGTTGGTGGGGCTGGAAGCTCCGTCAAACTACGGGGCCGCATACAAGCGCGCTTTCGACGGGATATACCCAGAACTGGCGAAGGCCTTCGGCACGCTATACGCGCCGAATTTTTTTCAGGGTTTCCCGAACGGGCAGGATTTACAGGCCGCGCGCCATCTGATGCAAAGTGACGGCATTCACCCAAATACAAGCGGCGTAACCCAGATCGTCGAGGGGCTGGGCCCGCACGTGTTGGAGCTTGTGGCCAAGGCCCGGGATTAGACTACGGTGACAACCGTACCCAGTGGAACACGCTGATAAAGGTCGATCACATGCTCGTTCAGCATACGAATACATCCGTTTGACGCAGCGTGCCCAATGGTTTGCGGCTGTGTCGTGCCATGGATTCGGAAATAGGTGTCGACCCCATTCTGGAACAGATAAAGCGCGCGCGCGCCCAGCGGGTTGTCGCTGCCACCGGGTTGAACATAGTCATTGTCCTTGAATCGGGCATAGGTGATCGGCTCACGCTCGATCATCTCTTGAGTGGGCCGCCAGGTCGGCCACTCTTTCTTGACGTCGATCGTGGCGGATCCGGTGAACTCTAACCCGGCCCGTCCGACACCGCACCCGTACCGGATCGCTTTGCGCGGCTCGGTCACGAAATACAGATAGAATGAGCGCGGAACGACAAGCAATTGCCCCGGCAGGAACTGCTTTTTGATGCGAACAAATTGCGGTGTCGGGTCGTATTCGACGGCCTTCTTTGCCTGAGCGAACGTGGGCAGAAGGCTGGAACTCGCCGTCGCGGCAAGGAACGTGCGGCGCGTGAACATGGCAGGCCTCATCAATTAACCATTACAATCAAAACTTTACCGAAAGTATGATAGCACAATTGGTCAATTTTAGGGCGTATTCAAATTTCACATGTTCTTTCTGACATGTGTTGCCGGTGCAAAGGGCAGGGAAAGACCCTGCCCTTTCAGAGCTTATGCAAGCTCGATATTGTCCGCGCTTTCGCGGCCATCACGGCCCGAGCGCAGCTCGTACGTGACTTTTTGGTTGTCGGCCAATCCGGTCAGACCCGAACGTTCGACGGCCGAGATGTGGACGAAGATGTCTTTGCCGCCGTCTTCGGGCGCGATAAAGCCGTAGCCTTTGGTGGTGTTAAACCATTTAACGGTGCCTGCGGGCATATCCGTTGTCTCCTGATTGATGCTGCCCACGGGGTTGCGGCAGCCTGGCGTCGTCGGTCTGGATCGAGTGACTGAGCGCCGTGATAGGAGACAGTAGGTCGAAATAGAAAAACGTAAGCCCCATTGGTATGTCACTCCGAATGGTCTGACGCAAGAGTAGCTTATGAACGCCCCAGCAAATTTCCGCAGGCTTCAGGAGGGTAGTTTGCTGACCAAACCTTTGTATTGCGGCCCGGCCACGAAACACTTGGGAAGCTGGTTGATCAGCGCATCAATCGGCCCATAAAGCCGCTCGGCCGCTTGTCTGAGATCCGATGGGATGTCCTTGGCGACGCGAGCGCGTCTGGGCGGGGCCTTGAAGGCGATCCCGGTGAAGTCCGAGATGGTCTCTTCATGATCCCACAGTGCATCATAGTGAACGCACAGGACGGGCACCTGTTCGAAGATGGCCCATTCCTTGACCTGGCGCGCCTGTTGCAGCACATCGCGTTCGAACAACTCGTCAAAGCTGCCGGTGGCCTGAAGATGCTCAAAATGTTCCGTAACCCATTCGTCGCCGTAGCGCGACTTGGCGGAATAGACCGACAGCGCCGAATCCTGCGTGTCGCCAAAGCAGAACACCGCCCGCGTGGTCTCGGGCCAGGCGCCCAGGGCTGCGGGGAAATCATGCGTCTTGAACAGGCAGGGCGCCGAGTGTTCCGCATGGGCCAGCCGAGGCACAAACCGCGCCCGTTTGACGGGTCGAGGGTCGGTCTTGTTCAGACCTTCCATCAAGGCTGAATAGGTCAACGTGCTGCCCGCGCGCCCATTGCTGGCCACAATCACCCGATGCTTCAGACGCCGTTCCGGCTGAATCTGAGAACGCACAAGCGCAACCTTCTTCTGCGCGCTACGCATCCACCGGGTTGAACACTTCTTCAGAACGTCACTCATCGCGAGAATGTCTTGTGCTTAATCGGTTGCCGCCCCGTTTCGGGAACGTATCTCGTTAATACTATATGGAAGAGTGGCGGGGTGCCACCTCAAAAGGGGTTGGGGTTAGGTGGGACTTACGCAGTGCGTCTTTTCTGTTCAGATCACTTGAACATGCTTCGGCGAGACTCCCGCCCGATTGGTCGTATTCACTGGCTAACGGTGACGCCCGCGCTGGTTGGGTAATCTCGGGTGGATTGGTGGAAGAAGACACGATCGGTCAACCCGTCCCATACTTGTAGTCACAGTCTATTCTAGACTGAAGTTGAAAGGGCGGCCAGAAGACCGCCCAACGTTACAAGAATAGTCCGAGTATCGTTAGCAAGAGTGAAATAGTGCCAATAACATCGGCATAAGACACTCGCCCTTTCAATTTGAATGAAAACCGCATTGGATTTTACCTCAGCGATGCTCATCCGGATGAGCGTTACACTTCGCTCAGTGTTTATATACCGCCCCAATTATTAGCGGTTTGGCATGCTCCTATGATCACTTGGAACTGCCGTTCGACGGTCACCCGCTCAGATTATTCGTGGCACCACCACGAGTCCTGTCGGACCGCCTTAGCTTACTTCCTGCTAAGGTTTCAACATAGCGCCGCTAAGCACTTGCAGCTTCTGGGCAAACGCTGAGGTTACCCACTTCGTGGGTCTCATGCTCGCCACGCGGTGGTTTGAGCACCTCCGCTACCGGCACTAAATGTAGTAGCTGTGTAGAGAAGGTGCAATAGATGCCAAGCTTGCACTCAAAGCTACGGAGCGCGAACGCGCCCGCTATGCGGACGCTGCCTCGCGCCCGTCCGAAAATCGCGTTGCGATTTATCGAACGAACTTCTTATGCTTCAATCGCTTGGGCTCCAGCGCGTCCGGTCCCAGACGGCGCTTTTTGTCCTCTTCGTAATCCTCGAAATTGCCCTCGAACCACTCCAAATGGGCGTCGCCCTCAAATGCCAGGATATGCGTGCAGATCCGGTCGAGGAAGAAGCGGTCGTGGGAAATCACAACGGCGCAGCCGGCGAAATCGACTAGGGCGTCTTCCAGTGCACGCAGGGTTTCGACGTCCAGATCGTTGGTCGGTTCGTCCAGCAGCAGGACGTTGCCGCCCTCTTTCAGCAGGCGGGCCATGTGGACGCGGTTGCGTTCACCCCCTGACAGCAACGAGACCTTTTTCTGCTGGTCGCCACCCTTGAAGTTGAACGACGAGCAATAGGCGCGGGAATTGACTTGGGCGTCACCCAGTTGGATGATCTCGGCCCCGCCGGTTATCGCCTCCCACACGGTGTCGTTGTCTTTCAGATCGTCGCGGGACTGGTCCACGTAAGACAGCTGTACGGTGTCGCCCAGCGTGATGGTGCCGCTGTCGGGCTGTTCCTGTCCGGTGAGCATTTTGAACAGGGTCGATTTACCTGCACCGTTGGGGCCGATGACGCCGACGATGCCGCCGGGGGGCAGGGCAAAGTCCAGCCCTTCGATCAGTTGTTTGTCGCCCATGTGTTTCGACAGGCCTTCGACCTCGATCACCTTGCCGCCAAGGCGCTGGCCGTTGGGGATGACGATCTGGGCGCGGGTCAGCTTTTCGCGTTCGGACTGTTCGGCCAGTTCGTTATAGGCGTTGATCCTAGCCTTGGATTTGGCTTGACGGGCCTTCTGGCCCTGACGCATCCAGTCCAACTCGCGCTGCAGGGTCTTCTGCTTGGACTTGTCCTCGCGGGCCTCCTGCTCCAGCCGTTTGGCCTTTTGTTCCAGCCACGAGGAGTAGTTCCCCTCATACGGAATGCCACGGCCCCGGTCGAGTTCGAGAATCCAGCCGGTGATGTCGTCCAGGAAATAGCGGTCGTGGGTGACGATCAGGATGGTGCCTTTGTAGTCGATCAGGTGCTGCTGCAGCCAGGCGATGGTCTCGGCATCCAGGTGGTTGGTCGGTTCGTCGAGCAGCAGCATGTCGGGCGCTTCCAGCAGCAGCTTGCAGAGCGCCACGCGGCGTTTCTCACCGCCCGAGAGGTTGGCGATATTGGCATCGTCCGGCGGGCAGCGTAGCGCCTCCATCGAGACATCGATCTGGCTGTCGAGGTCCCACAGGTTCTGGCTGTCGATCTCATCTTGCAGCTTGGCCATCTCATCGGCGGTTTCGTCGGAATAATTCATGGCCAGATCGTTATAGCGATCCAGAATGGCTTTTTTCTCGGCCACGCCCAGCATCACGTTTTCGCGGACGGTCAGGGATTCATCGAGCTGCGGTTCCTG
This sequence comes from Ruegeria sp. HKCCD7255, assembly GCF_013031565.1. Taxonomy (NCBI): domain Bacteria; kingdom Pseudomonadati; phylum Pseudomonadota; class Alphaproteobacteria; order Rhodobacterales; family Roseobacteraceae; genus Ruegeria; species Ruegeria sp. HKCCD7255. Next base: position 206,168 of record NZ_WQAG01000005.1, read on the forward strand.
CGGCAGATATCCGACCTTGGCGCCTTCGGCCGCCCAGGCCTCGCCGGTGAAATCCTTGTCGAGCCCGGCCATGATTTTCATCAGGGTCGATTTACCCGCGCCGTTGACACCGACGACACCGATTTTCACGCCGGGCAGAAAGCTCAGGTGGATGTTTTCAAAACACTTTTTGCCACCGGGATAGGTCTTTGAGACACCCTGCATGTGGTAGACATATTGATAGGCGGCCATGTCGCGTCCTCTGGGTCGGGGAAATTGAATTGGCCGGTGTGATAGCGGATGCGGTTGGTGGGGGCAATGGAGTTGGTCAGGTCAAAGACAATGCGTGTTCGAAGCGCTGGCGCAGCTTTGCACCCTTGTGTGGATTGACTTGTTCCACCCATGCGATTTGGCCGTCCAGATGTTGGAGTGTTTCCGGCTGGTCTTTGCCCTGCGACTTGAGGCGATGGATGCGTGCTTTGAGCCGGTCGAAGTCTTTGCGAGTGATTTTGACATGGTGATTGACGACGATCCCGGTCACGACCTGAGATCTATGGCTTGGCATGACGCGCGTTTTGTCTGGGTTGGTCGTGAACCTTTCGTCTCGGATGATATCTGGGACCGCGCGGCACAGGGTTCGCGCAATGTGGGTTTCACCGGAAAAGGTGAGATCGTCGGCATATCGCGTATAGGTCGCATCAAGGCTCTGTGCGAGCCCAGCAAGGCGTCGGTCCAGGTTAAAACTGCACAGGTTTGCAAGTGCGGGCGATGTCGGTGCGCCTTGAGGAAGATGTCGGCGGCGCAGGTCGTGATGGCCAATTCGCCCCAATTGGGCGCGAACATGTGCCGGGGTCACCAGAGTGACCAGGCCGGTCAGGTGTCGGGCGACGTCGGCGGGGTATCCCAAGCATCGAAATACGCCGAAGATGCGTGGATAGGTGATGGATGTGAAGTAGTTCTTCAGGTCGAACGAAACCACCACGGGTTCACCGCAATGACGCGCCGCAGCCTGAATGCAGGTTCGTTTTTGCACAAATCCAAAGGCGTGGGGACTGGCGGGAACCTGGTTCAGCATGGATCGCAGAACGCGTCTTTGCAGACGTTTGAGGACGGGCTTGGGTTCCTCGATCAGGCGCGATGTGCCGTCGCTTTTTGGAATGATATGGAACCGGTAGTGAGGGGCAAACGCATTCTTGGTTCGATTTGACAGCCCGTTCAGGTCGGCAAAGCGCACCAATTGGATCGGAGGGATTGCAAGCCATTCAGCCAGTTCATCGCAACTGGACAGGTCAGGCAGGTTGAGCGACTGAAAGATGTCGATGGGGGCAAATTTCTGAGGCGCGATCGGAAACGGCGCAACAAGCTTGCGGGGTTCAGCATATCGCGCAATCTGCCCCGTTTCAGGAAAGCTCGCCAATGTTTGAGCGATTGTCCTTGCGGATGGCGCATAGGGTTGCGGCAGGGCAGACACCAGCCTGCGGGCCAAGCTTGGCGCCAGGTGTTGCAGTCTGGGTGGCAGGCGCTGCTGAAGGATCAGTTTTGTATCAAAATAGGTCCACTGCGCCTGAGAGAGTGAAGCCGCAAGGGACTGAATGGCTTGTTGTAAATGCATCTTTTTAATAGCTTTGGTCTGATCAGAACCGTCCCTCAACCATATCTCTGTTCGGCATGACCTGTCCTTGCCAACGGCAAGCCTGGGTCATGCGCCGAATGTATGCAGTCAGGTCGTAAGCCACGGGGAAACCCCGCAGAATGTGGTTGCCCACGGTCTTGAGGGGCGGCCTGACACGGGAAGATCAACAGAACTTGGATTGGTCGTCAATCGGTTTGCAGTTGGAGTAGTAAATGTCGCTGTCAGAGCTTATCGCAGGTTGGGCACAGCCGGGTCGTATCGAATGGATCGGTCTGCGGCCCCAGCGCCGGGCCGGGATGCAGGTTGTGGAGGCCGCGATGATTCTGACCGATGGGATCGAGGGCGACTGGGCGCGTGCGGGCAAACGGGCAGTGACGTTGATCCAGCACGAGCATTTGAGTGCAATTGGCGGGTATTTGGGGCGAGGAGCGGTGGCACCCGATGTGTTGCGGCGCAATTTGGTGGTCTCGGGGATCAATCTGTCGGCGCTTAAGGGGCGAGAGGTGCAGGTGGGACAAGCGGTATTGCGGTTCACCAGCATTTGCGCGCCGTGCAGCCGGATGGAGGAGGCGTTGGGCGAGGGCGGGTATTCTGCGGTGCGCGGACATGGCGGCTGGTGTGCTGAGGTTCTGAAGCCAGGGCAGGCCCGGTTAGGTGATCCGGTTCAACCAGTCGATTGACAAGCCGCAAGAGTTCTGAACATCAGCGGGGGATGGAACGATTTGACATCCCATACGCCGCACCCGGGCAGGTCATCGGGCTGTTCGGAGGGTCCTTTGACCCGCCGCATCGCGGACATGTGCATGTCACGCTTGAGGCGATGAAAGCCTTTGGGCTGGACCGCGTCTGGTGGCTCGTGTCTCCTGGAAACCCCCTGAAGCAAAGGGGGCCTGCGCCACTTTCGCAGCGATTGCGCGCTGCAAAGGAAGTAATGCAGCACCCTGATGTAGAGGTCACTGATATCGAAGCCCTGACCGGGACGCGGGCAACGGCGGATACCCTGGCCGCGCTGCGCAAACTATACCCGCAGGTAAAGTTCGTGTGGCTGATGGGGGCCGATAATCTGGCGCAGTTCCACAAGTGGAAGGATTGGCGGCTGATCATGGACAGCGTGCCCGTTGGCGTTGTGGCGCGCCCCGGGGATCGAATTTCGGCCCGTATGTCGCCTGCAGCGCGGGTCTATGCGAAATACCGGGTGGATGGGCAGGCGCGCCACCTGCTGGGCCGCGCTGAAGCGCCCGCCTGGTGCTTTGTGAACGTTCCGATGATCAACTTGAGTTCAACGGATCTTCGCAATCGCGGCATCTGGCAGGATGGAGTGTTGCCGGAATAGCCCCCTTTCGCTGATATTGAATTTCGACTGTTGTCTGAGATTCAGCGCTGGGATTTTAATCTCTTCATGGTTCAACATCTGTCACGCCGATTGTTTCTAACCGGGCTTGGGTCGATGGCGATCTCTGCTCCGGCTCTTGCCGACGCGCCGCTTGTGTCATTGCGGCCGGTTTTGCGAGGCGCGCAGCCGTCGGGTGCAGAGCGGATCGTGCAGGCGGCGGGGTTGAAAGGGGATGTGGTCTTTGCGGTGGCTGACGTCTCGACCGGTGTTCAACTTGAAGAAATGGGTGGCGACATGGGTCTGCCTCCGGCCAGCGTTGCCAAGGCGCTGACTGCGCTATACGCACTTGACGTTTTGGGGCCGGACCATCGGTTTGAAACTCGGCTGCTGGCGACCGGAGCCATTGAAAATGGTATTCTCAACGGTGACCTTATCCTTGTCGGCGGTGGTGATCCTTTGCTGGACACTGATGACCTGGCCAAAATGGCCACTGCTCTGCGCGAGGCGGGTATTACTGAGGTTCGCGGTGCCTTTAAGGTCTATGTTGGTGCTTTGCCCTATGTCTTCAGCATCGATCCTGAACAGCCGGATCATGTCGGGTATAGCCCATCGATCAGCGGGATTTCACTGAACTTCAACAGAGTTCACTTTGAGTGGAAACGCAGCGGTAGTACATATGCGGTGACCATGGATGCGCGCAGTGCCAAGTACCGCCCGGATGTGGACATGGCGACGATGCGCGTCGAGCCTCGGAAAACACCGATCTACACCTACAGCCGCAGCGCACGACAGGACCGATGGAGCGTCGCACGCGCGGCTTTGGGTGCGGAAGGTGCGCGCTGGTTACCCGTTCGAAAGCCAGGTCGGTATGCTGGCGATGTTTTCCGCACTTTGGCTCGGGCGAACGGTATTGTTCTGAAAGACGCGCAAATCACGCGTGAAATGCCCAGCGGCAAGGTTCTAGTGGTTCATCAAAGTGATCCGCTTGAGAGCATTCTGAGGGGAATGCTGAAATACTCGACCAATATCACTGCCGAAATGGTTGGCATGGCGGCTTCGATTAAACGCGGCGCCGATATTCGAAACTTGCAGGATTCGGCGCAGGAGATGAACCGTTGGGCGGCTGAGACCTATGGTGTCGACCGGATCGCAATGGTTGATCATTCGGGTCTTGGTGATATGTCGCGGATGGCCCCGGGAGACCTGGTCGCTGCTTTGGTCATAGCACGGAAAACTGGGGCTTTGCGACCGTTGCTGAAGCCATTTGCTTTGACGGATCGTCAGGGGCGCGTGGTGCGGGATCATCCGATCAAGGTGGATGCCAAAACCGGGACGTTGAACTTTGTGTCGGGTCTTGGAGGGTTTTTGACCACTGCGGGTGGCTCGGAACTGGCCTTTGCCATATTCACTGCCGATGTCGAACATCGCGCCACAATCCCACGATCGCAACGCGAACGCCCCAGCGGAGCGCGCAGTTGGAACAGTCGGTCGCGAAAGATGCAACGGGCTTTGATCGAGCGGTGGGGAGCTTTGTACGGTAGCTAGAGTTCGTGCACGGGCGGATCAGACGACGTGACGCGCGCGGGCGCCACGCTCGATAGCGGCGGCGTGCAGGCGATCGACGTTCAACTCGTAACGGATTTCTTCCAGCAATCGTAATTCTGTCTCGGCCAAAGATCCGTCTGCGGCTGCCACATCGCATGCCAAAGCATATGCTGTTTCATTCAAACGGTCGGGCAAGTTCTCGCGGATCAATCCGAACAGTGCGTCCAACCCGTCTTCTTGTTCGAACAGATCAAACACGATCTGCGACACGCGACGCGTGCGGTCTATGTCGTAATCCGCAAAAACCGGTAGCAGGTTCACGGCTGCTTCGATCTTGACCAGTTCTGCGGTTCGAATTTTCTCATCCGAGACAGAAACGGCGACCATGATTGCCACAAGGCAGTCTTGCGGGGACAAGGAGTGAGTGTTCTGTTCGGGCATTGTTCTGGTCCTGCATCCAAAAATTGCATCCGCACGATATGGGGCGGCGCTGGCAGGTTCAACAGCTTGTTTTCGCTTGCGACCTTTCGCCAGTCAAAACGGCAGGCCAGCGTCCCTAAACGAGGATTCGATGACCCGGCGTGTGTGCTCCGTTTCGATCAGCTTGATGAAGTTCCAGTTCGACAGACGGAACTGTGGAAACCCTGCCGTCAAATCCTGTAGGGTCATGCTGGCTTTGTCTGCTTGGCCGGTCGCATGATAGCAGGCCGCAGCCCAGCACAAAGCAGGCGGTCCTACTGGTCCACCCCGGGCGACATTCTGTTCATATGCGGCAAGTGCGGCGTGATGGTTTCCTGCCATGAAATTTGCGTGGGCAATCACGTTCAAATAGGGCCCGTTCACGAAATTCGGGCTTAAACGGAACGCAGCTTCGGCAGCGTCAACCGCAGCGGCGAAGTTCCCACGCACTCCGTTGACAATGGCAGAAAACACATGGGCGTCCGCATCGCCGGGCAGCAGCAAAAGACCTTTTTCTGCAGCTTGTTGCGCTTCGTCAAACCTGCGTTGCGCAAGCAAGGCAAGGCTGAGGACGGTTTGCGACCACCCAAACTCGGGGTCAAGCGATATGGCCTTATACGCCAGAGCTTCGGCGCGCAGGCCAATCGGTTGCGGATCCTCATGTCCCCACAAGGCGCCAAACCCAACAATCCAAGCCTGACCGGCATAGCCGCCGGCAAAGTCGGGGGCTTTCTGGACGGTTTGTTTAAACAATTCGTTGGCAGCGGCCATACGGGCCGGGATTGGCGGGTAGGGCGTTGATTTTGCCTTCACGAACAGCTCGTAGGCATCAATATCAGTGGTGTGAATTGTACCCAGCCGTTTGGTTTCAGACTTTGACAGCTTTACCGACATAGCGTCGACCACGGCGTTGCAAACCAGATCCTGCAACTCGAAAACCTCATCCAGAGTTCCGTCATAGCGATCTGCCCAAACGTGGCCGCCTGTTTTGGCATCGATCAACTGGACATTGATTCTGACCCGTTGACCAAGCTTGCGCACACTGCCCTCGATCACATTTGCCACCCCAAGTCGCCGACCAATGGTCGGAATGTCGATGGCTTGCCCTTTGAAGACAAATGTCGAGTTGCGCGCGACAACAAACAGGCCCGAGATTTTTGACAGGTCGGTAATGAGATCTTCGGTCAGCCCGTCAGCGAAATAGTCTTGCTCGCCATCGCTGGACATGTTGTCGAAGGGCAGCACCGCGACCGAAGGAAGATCCGGTAAGTTCAACTCGGGGTCTTTCGCGGGCAGTGTTTTTCCGTTTTCCCAATGCCAAACGCGAATGGGGCGGTTCATGTTCTTGACGGTATGCTCGCCCCCGTCGGCCCATGTGACGTCAACCTTGTCCCGAACCTGACGATAGGCTTCGTCTGAAAGACTGATGCCTCCGGATTGGGCCAACGGTTCGATACGCGCGGCGATATTGACGCCGTCGCCGAAAATATCCCCGTCGTCGATTACAATATCGCCCAGGTGGATGCCAATCCGAAGCGCGATACTTTTGTCGTTCAGAGGCTCGCCCTCGGCGTCTGACAATTTGTTTTGAAGCGCAATTCCTGCCTCGACACTGTCCACGACCGACGGGAAATCTATCAGGAACCCATCACCCATTGTTTTGACGATCCGTCCGGAATGGCTTTGTACAATCGGTTCGATCAGATCGTTTTTGAGCGCCCGAACAGCGTTGATGGTTCCGGTTTCGTCTTCGGCCATCATGGCGGAATACCCGACGACATCCGCAGCAAAGATCGAAGTGAGTTTTCTTTGATACTGGTCCGACATTTTCCAGACCCTATCCCCCCTATGGTTTATCACCTAATGAAAATCGATGTTTTGCGGTGTTTACCGGCTATTTTGTGGACGCTTTATTGACTCATGCTGCGCCAGCACAATAGGAGGGGCGCGGTCGGTTGCACGGGGCAATCGGCGCTTATCCCTTTGGAGCTGAAACTATGTCTGAACTGCGTGAAACCGCGATGTCGTCTAAGGCCTGGCCTTTCGAAGAGGCGCGCCGGTTGCTCAAACGCTACCGGCAGGGTGCGCCCGAGAAGGGATATGTGCTGTTTGAAACCGGATATGGCCCCTCGGGCTTGCCCCATATCGGGACGTTTGGTGAGGTCGCGCGGACTACGATGGTCAAGCGCGCGTTCGAGGCGTTGTCGGATATTCCGACCAAGCTGATCTGTTTCTCGGATGATCTGGACGGGATGCGCAAAGTACCAAGCAACGTGCCAAATCCCGAGGTTTTGGAACAGCATTTGCAGCGCCCACTGACATCTGTGCCGGATCCGTTTGGCGAATACGACAGCTTTGGCGCGCATAACAACGCGATGTTGCGTCGGTTTCTGGACACTTTTGGGTTCGAGTATGAGTTCTACTCGGCCAAGGAGTTCTATGAGTCTGGTCAGTTCGACGAGATCCTCAAGCGCGCGGTTGAACGCTATGACGAGATCATGGCGATCATGCTGAAAAGCCTGCGCGAGGAGCGCCAGCAGACCTATTCGATCTTCCTGCCGTTGCACCCCGAAAGCGGTCGGGTGATGTATGTGCCGATGAAGAAGGTCTGTGCCGAGACCTATACAGTGACCTTCGACGACGAGACCGGCAAAGAGTGGACCGTTCCCGTCACCGGTGGCAACGTCAAGTTGCAGTGGAAGCCGGATTTCGGTGCGCGCTGGGCGGCGCTGGGCGTGGATTTCGAGATGTATGGCAAGGAACATGCGACAAACGAAAAGATCTATGACGCAATTTGCCGAGGCTTGGGTGGCCGCGCGCCCGAGCATTTCAGCTATGAGCTGTTTCTGGATGAGAATGGCCAAAAGATTTCGAAGTCGTCCGGCAATGGTGTGTCGATTGACGAATGGCTGACCTATGCGCCGACCGAGTCGCTGGCTTATTTCATGTACCAAAAGCCGAAGACGGCGAAACGGATGCATTTCGATGTGATCCCGAAAGCCTATGATGAATATCATCAGCAGCTGCGGGCCTATCCGGGGCAGGATCTGAAGGCGCAGTTGAACAACCCGGTTTGGCATATCCACGGTGGGGATGTGCCTGAATCGACGCTGATCGTTCCCTTTGCGATGTTGTTGAATCTTGCCTCGGTTTCTGGGGCGGAAGACAAAGAGGCGCTGTGGGGCTTTATCCGCCGCTACGCACCTGAAGCCACAGCCGAAACGCATCCCGATCTGGATCAGGCCGCTGGGTTTGCTGTGCGTTACTTCAACGATTTCGTCAAACCGACGCGCAAACACCGTGCGCCAACGGATCAGGAACGCGAGGCACTGGAGGCGCTTAAAACGGCACTGGAAGCCTATGATGGACCGATTGAGGACGAGGCGTTGCAATCGGTGGTTTATGCCGTGGGGCGCGATCGGTTTGATCCGTTGCGGGGTTGGTTCACGGCACTCTACGAGGTGCTGTTGGGGGCCTCACAAGGACCAAGGTTTGGGGGGTTCATCGCGCTCTATGGTGTGCCCGAGACCATCGCGCTGATAGACAAAGCCTTGGCCGGAGAGCTGGTCTAATTTGACCCGGGGTCGCAAGGGGCTACTGTTGATGCAGGAGGTAGCCCCATGCGAAACCTATTGTTAGCCGTTTTCCTGAGCGCAGGACTGACATCCGCGGCCTTGGCCCAGAGTGATGAGATCGAGGCGAATATCGCGGCCCAGATACAGGCGTTCAAGGCGGATGACTTTGCCACCGCCTTCACCTTCGCCAGCCCGAATATTCAAAGACTGTTCCAAACGCCCGAGAACTTTGGCGCCATGGTGCGCAACGGCTATCCGATGGTTTGGCGGCCTGCCGATGTGCGGTTTTTGGAGCTGCGTGAAATCTCGGGCACGCTCTGGCAGAAGGTCATGATCACGGATGGCTCGGGGCAGGTTCACCTGCTGGATTATCAGATGATCCAGAGAGAAAACGGCTGGAAGATCAACGGGGTTCAGCTTTTGGGGAATGCCGACCCTGCCGCTTGATGCAACACCACCGTCACGGTGGGCAGAGCGGCAGTTAACTCCTTTCCTTTACTCAAACCAGCGCGTCCGGGCATGCCCCGGGCAAATGGTTTGGCGCGCCTGCGCTTGGCGCGATTGGGAAAGGGATTTCTATGAACAAGGCAATCACCGACGGCATCGTGTTCATGCCACCTGCTTTTGCAAATGGCCTGGGGGTGTGGTCCAGCGGCGACGGGACGCCGGGTACACCGACCTATGACGGATCGGGTAGCGGGGCGTTCGTGCCCTCTGATGCGGATTTCGCCGGGTGCCTGGAAATCTTCAAAACCAACCCGACCCAGCAGCTGCGATATATGGGACAGACGCCATTGCAGCCTGGCTGCTATTTGCAGATTAAGGCGCGGGTCAAAGCGATCAGTGGCCCGCTGCCGCAGGTCCCGATAGCGGGTTGGGCTGGGGCCGCCGGGGATGTCAACGTTGCAGGAGTTGTGCAGCAGGGGCCGGCCACGCAGCTCAGCGGTTATGGGACGGTGCATGAGATCACGGCAATCGTTGGTACCGGCTACCGTGCGGGTGTGGATATGCCCTGGGGGCCCACCGCGATTTATGGGCATTTTGGCATCGATATCGAAGGTACAAATGGCGCGGTTGTGCGGGTGGATGATATTGAGATCACCGATGCAACCAGCGTATTCCTGCGCGACATGATCGGTATCGTCGATGTGCGCGATTTCGGTGCTATTGGCGACGGTGTTGCAGATGATGCCGCCGCGTTCGAGGCCGCGGATCAGGCGGCGAATGGCCGGAAGGTCTATGTGCCCGAAGGTGTTTATTTCCTGGGGCAGGACGTCAGCCTGAATTCCGAGGCGGTGTTCGATGGCACTGTGACCATGGCGCCTGAGACAATGTTGCTGCTGACAAAGAGCTTTGATCTGCCCACCTATATCTCGGCCTTCGGGGACGAGACGCTGGCGTTCAAAAAGGCGTTTCAGGCGCTGTTGAACAACTCCGACCATGACTCGTTGGATTTAGGCGGGCGCAAGATTTCGGTGAGCGAACCCATTGATATGCAGGCCGCTGTCCCCAACCGCGACAGCTATGCCACACGTCGGGTCATTCGTAACGGGCAGTTCGACGTTAAAAGCAGTTCCGCCTGGGATACCGATGTCTACACTTCGGTCGCGACCTATTCGACAAGTGATCCCTCGCACTTGTCCAACGTGGCCAATGTGGCGAATATTCCAGTGGGATCACTGGTCACCGGCAGCGGTGTAGGGCGCGAGATCTATGTGCGGGACAAGAATGTTGGCGCGGCTCAGATCACGCTGAGCGCCCCCATCTACAACGCGGCTGGGACCCAAACCTTTACGTTCACAGATTTCAAGTACCTGTTGGATTTCAGCGGCTTCAGCATGGTGCAGAAGTTCAACATGGAAAGCATCGAGTTCCAGTGTAACAGCCGATGCAGCGCGATCCGTCTCGCGCCGACGGGTAATACCTTTGCTTTGAAAGACTGCTTTGTCAGCCGTCCCATGGATCGCGGCATCACCTCGATCGGTTCGGGGTGCCAGGGTATGCTGATCGACGGGTGCCAGTTTCTGTCCAGCGAAGAAGGCGAGGACGTTGCGGACAGAACTTCGATTGCGGTCAATTCCAATGGCAACGACGTGAAGCTGCGCCACAACCGGGCCAATCGATTCCACCATTTCGCCGTGCTGGGCGGCAGCAATAACCTTGTTCTGGGCAACCACTTCTTTCAAGGCGATTCAGTACCAAATGGCGTTCGCAACGCGGGGCTCGTGTTGATCGGTGCTTATAACAGCTCATCCGTCGCAGAGAACTATGTCGACAATTGCTTCATCCAATGGACAAACGAACGTGATGCCAATCCAAACTTTAGTTCGAGCTTTTCGTTCAGTGCGTTGAGTATTACGGACAATGTCTTTTATTGCAGCGATGTAGCGCCATGGTTCAGATATATCGTCGTGCGACCTTATGGTTCAGGACATTTCCTGAACGGGTTGACCGTTACCGGGAATACTTTCAGGTCAAACGCAGGCAGTATCTCTCGGGTTGATAGCGTCGATACGACATTCGCCAATCTAAACAAAGACCGCTATGCGAACGTTACTTTTGATAACAACACATTCCATGGGATTACTACTTTTTGTGCGAACCCGCTGAGGATCAGACATGTTCAGAGCTCAAACGCCAAGGGGTGGACCATTGGTTCTGGCGGTCGGTTGCCTTTCGGGGGTAAAGCGCGAAGTTGTGACTCGGTTGTTTCATTGAGCCGCATGAGAAATAATTTGAATGCGGATACTTTCTATTCGCCATATGTGGAATTGGCGCAGGGATCTTCGGGAAACAACGTGAAATTACAGTGGCCCGAAGCAGTCCGCGGGACGGTCTCGGTAACCATGCGTGTCGAGCAATAGAGCAAGTTGAGGTTGGCCGCCTTACAGAAGCGGCCAGCCTTTCAGTAGGTTTGCCATAGAGCGAATTTCAGTCCTGGCCGATTTTGAACTGCGTTTGCTTCGATGCCAATAATCCAGGTCTGCTTCCCCGACTTTGGGCGGTACATCAGCGAAGGTCTCGCAGCCCAATAAAGAGGTTGCCCCGAAATATATGTGGTTTCGATCTGCAGGAGCGGGTCGAACCGACGTTTCGAAGACAGCCCGACGGTGAAATCCAGTTTACGGAACAGATCTAAAGGGTGTCGATATTCAAGCGCTGAATCGATTGCGATCCAACCGTTCCCAAAAGCTGAGTCAAAGCCTTTTCCGTAGGACAGCGTTGCTTTGTACAAGGCCCACGCGCGCAGCCCCTCATGGTGGGCGCCAACGCCGATCTCGCCAGCCAGACGGCCTTTTGCGTTGAAATCCGCCAGGGGAAAGCGGGCGAAAACCAGCGCGTGCCCGTAATAGTCGTGCCTCTCTTCTGCATCCAAACCTATGGTCAGTTTCGGCCGCAGACCCCATTCCGAGTAGAAACTGGTCTTGTAGGAGTAGATGCCGTGGTCTTCCTTAAATGCCGTAGCTGAAAACGCTGTAAATGCTGTTCCTTTCTCGCGCAGCCAGGCGCCTGACCAGGCGGGACCGCATAGCGCTAGACATACTAGTAGAAGAGACACAAAACGACACATTCGTGCAGCATCACCAAGCATGGTTAACGCATCGTTAGTAAAGGTTTCGATTTCGAGAAATTTCCATTGCGATGCGATATTTCCGTCGGAAACACATCGTTGTTTGCAAAGCTGTGCTAGGCTGAGATCAGCCAAGAGGAGGATCCAGATGCCCAAAATCTCAAAAGACGCCAGCTGTCAGACAGTGATCACAACCTTCGAGATGACGCCCGGCACCTGCCAGGATTTGCTCGAGGCGTTGACCGATGCTTATGCGTCCTTCATCTCGAAACAACCCGGTTTCATATCCGCTGGGCTGCATGTGAATGATGCCCAAACGCGGATCGCGAACTATTCCCAATGGGTCAATCGTGATGATTTCCTTGCGATGCTCAGGACACCCGAGATGCGCGAGCGGAACCGGAAGATCAACGAGCTGTGCAAAAGCTTTGAACCGGTCATGTACGATGTGGCCGAAACCTTTTGACTTTCTGACCTGAATCAAAGCTGAAATTCGGCAAAAGATGCATCGTGGCGGCGCAATGAAGGAGGCGCAGCCCATGTATCACAATATCCTCGTTCCGATTTCATTCGACGCCGAACGCGACACGTCAGGCCCTTTGAAACTGGCTCAGGTTCTGGCCACACCGGATGCGAAGGTCACGCTTTTGCATGTTGTCGAACATATACCTGACTATGCGATCACCTATGTGCCCTCGGAATATCTGACCGAAGCGCGCAAGGCGGTAAAGGTCGAACTGGACACGCTGGCGGCGCAGCTGCCGAATGCAAAAGGCGAAGTGGTTGAAGGGCATTCCGGGCGGACCATTCTGGACTGGGTCGAAGCCAACAAGCCCGACCTGATTATCATGGCCTCGCACCGGCCGGGTATGCAGGACCTCTTGCTTGGCTCAACTGCAGCGCATGTTGTCCGGCACGCGAAATGTGCGGTTCATGTAGTGCGCTGACACAGTCACTTAGACGCCAAGGCAGCGGTTTCGCAAGCTGTGCCATAGAGTTGCCACATCCGGGCTGTACCGGTTGGGTCATGACAGCGGCCCCGGAACCAAAGACATCACGAAAACTTGGGCGAGCCGCGAAACGGCGGCATGCCAAGGCGGAAAGGCTGCGCAAGAAGGCATTGTCGCCCTTGCGTATCCTTCTGATGATCGTGGCGCTTCCGCTGACCACGGCCATGCTTGTGTTGGCGATCTATCCACGCGCCACTAGTTTCGAACGACATGAGGCGATTATCCATCTGGTCGCCATGGCCGGATGCGACGCTGTTGCCGCTATTGGATTTGGGCATTTCCGCGAGGGTGAGCCCGGGTATCACAAGAAATATGATCCCGATGGCGACGGTGTCTCATGCCCGTCGGTCTTTCACGCTCAGGTTCCTCTGACCGCCGAAGCTCTGAAGCCGGTGAGCACACAAGCTCCAGCTCCCCGATCTGTTGGCAGCGCTAAATTCATCACCCCGGAGAACTAACGAGGGCTAGGCCTTCATCGCGTTCAGCAAGTCTAACAGGCCCCTGCGATCCGCATCATCGACATAATCTCCGGTCGCCAATCGTTCGGCGATGCGCAGGCGCAGACGCTCCTGTTGGGTGCGCACTTCTTCCCCGGCTGTTTCGGCCAGTGTCTTCATGATCACCGCCACCGCTTGCTTCCGCTTGGTGGTTGGGTTGGCGATGTAATCGACAAGGCTCTGCTGGCCGGAATCGAGGATGTTTTCGGCCAGCATGCGCAGTTGTTCACCATTTGGCAGCAGAGGCGCGGGAGCTCCCTCGGGCGGTAGAATTTCCGGTACGCTGCGCGGGGTTTCAGCCAGCGCGTTTGCGCCATCGACAAAGGCTTCGGTGATCATCCGTGTGATCTTGATGGCGCGCGGGTCTTTGAACAGGGCTGAGGCGATGGCCACGCCGTAATCCGTATAGACCCACGGATTAACCCTCCGCCCGCCGCGACCTTTCGGTTTTGAAATCACATTCTGTGATTGCAAATCGGCAACCTCAGCATCGGTCAGTTGAAAGCGATAGCCCTCGAACAGGTCCTTGTTGCGCGATACGGCCTGATTGAAGGCGCTGACGGACTTTCCGTAGAACTGCGCCAGATCCTCGGCCAAAACCACGCGGGTACCGCGCACCTTATGAATGGCGCTTTGGACCTCATGCGTGCTGGGCAGGGTGTTGGGGTTCGTCATGGCAGCGTTTGGAATCACAATTTGTGATGTCAACGTGGCGGAGAGGGCGCTGGGCTGCAACCTTGAAGTGTTGGTGTCCAAAATTGGTTGAGGCATAAGGTTGAAAAAACGCTGAATCTCTAAGTATCAATACGAGATTTAATACTGCCGTGCTAACTTTCACTAGGCGAAGCCGTTCCGGCAGCGCCCTAGGGCAATTTCGCCAGACGAGGGAGGAAAGTTATGTTTGCACGGATTACTCAATACAAAATGAAGCCTGGTTCGCGTGAGGCGGCGACGGCAAAAATGAATGAACTGAAATCCGAGATTATGGGCATGCCCGGGATACATAGTTTCACCAATGTTATGAACGAAGATGGCTCTGGCTATGTGATCTCTGTGGTCGAGAGCGAAGCAACATCGAATGCAAACGCGCCCAAAGTGGCCGAACTATGGGGCCATTTCGCCGAGTTCATGGAAGGCCCGCCGTCACCCGTCGGATTCGATGTGATTGCGCATTGGGATAAGGGGTAAATACGTGCCCGAGCGAAAAAAACTCGCTCGGGTCACAGCGTTTCTAGCGTCTGAGATTAGTTGCAAACGAATTGAAAGCGTTCGTCGAAATCTATCTGGATTCTAGGAATCTCAACTGACTTAGGACAGCTGAGCTCCCGCGCATTCGCGGAAAACCCTCACCGGTTCCGCAGCGCCGACCAGCGAGAATTCGGTCACCTGATCCTGCGTGAATGCGTAAGCTTTTTGGTTGTATTCCAACCCATCAAGCACGTTGCCGAAACCCGTATTCGTAACCGTCAAAGAGGTTGCGCCATCCGAAAGAACGTGGCGGGATGTAGCAATCTCGATCGGTGACGAGCCCTCGAAACGCATCGCGAACCATGGCGTCTGTGTCCAAACGGAGTTCGTTTGGGTCACGGTGATTGAATAAAGCGGTTTTGACGGATCGTAGGTGAGGAATATCGTCGACGCTTCGGACTGGTGTGAGAGGGTGCAAATTTGACCAACGGTTGCATCCCACGCGTAGGCGGGGGTGCTAAGGATCATTAATAACAGAACGGCTCGCATAACCTGAAACTAGCTACAGAATTCAGTTAGGCAAGGCGGCTGAATCAAATGACACCGAGCGCAGCATCTTTGAATTAAGCCGTTGTCAGTCTACCTCTTCCTCCGCTTCACATTCCCGCCCCGCTGCCCCGGTCGCCCCGCCGTTGACCGTCCGCGCGATTTCACAGCGTCCTCTGAGGCTTTCTCGACCGCCCATTGGCGCGCCATGGGGTCGTCGGCGACGGCCAGGTCGACCGCTTCGAGGCGTTTGATTTCATCGCGGATGTTGGCGGCCTCTTCGAATTCCAGGTTCTCGGCGGCTTTGCGCATTTGCTCGCGCAGGCCGTCCAGATGCGCTTCCAAATTCGCACCGTGCATCGGTTTGTCGATGGTCGCGGTGACGCGGTTCATGTCGACATCGCCTTCGTAAAGCCCGGCCAAAACGTCCTCGACATTCTTTTTGACCGTCTCAGGTGTGATGCCGTGTTCTTCGTTATAGGCGATCTGTTTGGCGCGGCGACGGTTGGTTTCTCCCAGCGCGCGCTCCATGCTGCCGGTGATCTTGTCAGCATACATGATCACCCGACCCTCGGCGTTGCGCGCGGCGCGGCCGATGGTCTGGATCAGTGAGGTCTCGGATCGCAGGAACCCCTCTTTATCCGCGTCGAGAATGGCGACCAAGCCGCATTCGGGGATATCGAGGCCCTCTCGCAGCAGGTTGATGCCGACCAGCACGTCAAACGCGCCCAAGCGCAGGTCACGCAGGATTTCGATGCGTTCGATCGTGTCGATATCGGAATGCATGTAGCGCACCTTGATGCCCTGTTCGTGCAGGTATTCGGTCAGATCCTCGGCCATCCGTTTGGTCAGAGTTGTGACCAGCGTGCGGAAACCATCGGCGGCCACTTTGCGGACCTCGTCCAGCAGGTCATCGACCTGCATGCTGACAGGGCGGATTTCGACCTCGGGGTCCAAAAGCCCGGTGGGGCGGATCACCTGTTCGGTGAAGACGCCGCCTGACTGGTCCAGCTCCCACGCAGCCGGGGTGGCCGAGACAAAGACGGATTGCGGGCGCATGGCGTCCCATTCCTCGAACTTCAGCGGGCGGTTGTCCATGCAGGAGGGCAGGCGGAACCCGTGTTCGGCCAGGGTGAATTTGCGGCGATGGTCGCCCCGGTACATGCCACCGATCTGCGGCACGCTGACATGGCTTTCATCGGCAAAGACAATGGCGTTGTCTGGTATGAACTCGAACAGGGTCGGGGGTGGCTCGCCCGGCGCGCGGCCGGTCAGATAGCGCGAATAGTTTTCGATCCCGTTGCAAACGCCGGTGGCCTCAAGCATCTCAAGGTCGAAATTGGTGCGCTGTTCAAGTCGCTGCGCTTCCAGCAGTTTGCCTTCGCCCACCAGTTGATCCAACCGGATCCGCAGTTCCTTTTTGATCCCGATGATCGCCTGCTGCATCGTGGGTTTGGGCGTCACGTAGTGGGAATTGGCATAGACACGGATATGCTCCATCGTGTCGGTCTTTTCCCCTGTCAGGGGGTCAAACTCGGTGATCTGTTCCAGTTCCTCACCAAAGAAAGACAGCTTCCAGGCGCGGTCCTCAAGGTGGGCAGGCCAGATTTCCAAGCTGTCCCCGCGTACCCGGAACGAGCCGCGCTGAAATGCCTGATCGTTGCGGCGGTATTGCTGGGCGACCAGATCGGCCATCACTTGCCGCTGGTCATAGTCTTTGCCCACCTTCAGGTCCTGCGTCATCGCCCCATAGGTTTCGACCGAGCCGATGCCGTAGATGCATGAGACCGAGGCTACGATGATCACATCGTCCCTCTCTAACAGAGCCCGTGTGGCCGAGTGGCGCATCCTGTCGATCTGTTCGTTGATTTGGGATTCTTTCTCGATATAGGTATCGCTGCGCGGCACATAGGCTTCGGGCTGGTAATAGTCATAATACGAGACGAAATACTCGACGGAATTGTCGGGGAAGAAGCCCTTGAACTCTCCGTATAGCTGCGCCGCCAGCGTCTTGTTGGGGGCTAGGATAATCGCCGGGCGCTGAGTCTCTTCGATCACCTTGGCCATGGTAAAGGTCTTGCCGGTACCCGTCGCCCCCAGCAGAACCTGATCGCGCTCGCCAGCCAGAACACCGCCCGCCAGTTCCTTGATCGCTGTCGGCTGATCACCCGCAGGGTTGAATTCGGTCTGCATGACGAACTGCTTGCCGCCTTCCAGTTTCAGGCGAGCACGCACGTCTTCGGCGGTCAGTTGGGTTTTGTCGGAATGGGCATAGGGCATGGTTGGGCTCCGAGTCAGGCCCTTACATTTGTTCTTATTTTGTCCGGCTGCAAGGGCGGATCGGGATTCAGGTCTGTTTCCGGGATCAGAGGCTGTGTGCATCAATGACTATCTTGGTCGATGTTTCAAAATTCTGCGCCCTTGATAGGCGCAGCTCATGACAGTTTTTGACATCAGCGCTCGTGACCAGTTGTGACAATTGACATCTTGTCCCGAGGCTTCCGCTGACGCATAAACGGGTCAGCCAAGTGAGTACGGAGAGGCGACATGCGCGCACGGATTTACCAGCCTTCGCGAAACGCGATGACCTCGGGGATGGCCAAGACCCGCAAGTGGGTTCTGGAATATGCCCCTGCATCCTCGCGCGAGGTGGATCCGCTGATGGGCTGGACCTCGTCCAACGATACGCAGACCCAGGTGCGCCTTAAATTCGAGACCAAAGAAGAAGCGCTGGATTACGCCAAAGACAATGGGATCGAGGTGCAGGTCAGCGAGCCGCATAAGCGCAAACCGAACCTGCGTCCGCGCGGGTATGGTGAGAATTTCGCAACGGACCGCCGCAACCCTTGGACGCACTAAGTGATCGACATTCGCGAAGCTGATCCGGGATCCGAGGATCTTCGCCCCATCATCCAGGCCCATCTGGCCCATAGCTGGGGCGCAACACCGCAGACATCCAATCACACCTTGGATGTAGAAGCTCTGCGCGAGCCGGGTATCCGCTTTTGGGCGCTTTATGAGGACAATACAGCTTTGGGGTGCGGCGCGTTGAAAACCCTGCCAGATGGAACGGCCGAGGTGAAATCCGTACATGTGATCGCAGCGGCGCGGGGGCGTGGGCTGGCTCGGGTCATGATGACACATTTGGCTGATCTCGCACGGGATGAGGGGCTGTCTGCCTTGGTGTTGGAAACCGGGGCGGCGCACCTGCCCGAATACGACGCTGCGCGTAAGCTGTATGAAGCCTTGGGATATTCCTATTGTGACCCGATCTATGGCTATGCCCTAGACCCAAACAGCGCCTTCATGCGCTTGGCTCTTGAACCCGGATCGTAAAAACCGCAAGAAGGGCGCAGCGGTCCCTTAGCTCAACTGGATAGAGCAGCTGACTTCTAATCAGCAGGTTGAGGGTTCGAGTCCTTCAGGGATCGCCATCAAAAACAGCGGGTTACAGTATTGTGTCGCGGGTTCTTGCTCGGGTGGTATCGCGGTAAGCCACAAATTGGCGAATTTTTCCGTTCGTCAAAAAAGTCAGCGCTATGTAATCCGCTTCACTGAACGCATGCGCAAACTCGTTCAAATTGGATGCAGTTAAAGAGTTAGCGCTCATGTTGTGTTGCGAGCGCGAGTTTTTTTCACTGTCCTCCCTGCCACTGGGGCGTACTCGATGCGAGTACGCCCTTTTCTCATTGGCGGAACGAGTGATGATGCGCATGTGCCACAGGTCAAGGTTCAATTCGTATCTCAACAACCGGGGAGGAATCGTTCAGTCAGCGGTTTGAGCGAATACACGCCGTATGCGCAGCAGCTTTCCGCTACGTTAGTTTTAGCTCACTTTGCGATACGTGCATGTTGATCTATTTCGGTCGCGAGGCATAGGCGAGGTTCGAAATGAAACTCACGGCAGTGGAAATAATTTGTATTACCTTAGCAAGCGTGGCGGCATTTGCCGGTTTCGCAGGAGCTGCGAGCGTTTTGATTTCCGTGTTTTAGGTATCGCATTCATCGAGTTGAGACAGCCAAAGACGGCGCTTTGTCTAAAGCGCTCTGCGCATCAGTGTGCCTGTTTCTATTTCTACGATCCGCTCGGTATCTGAGTGGAGAAGCGTTCTGCCGCGTAACAGAAAAATTCAATGTATAACCGCCTGAATTTAGACAAATTCCCGCCCGAAACGGTCAATATGCGCGGCTGAAATGCCACATAAGAAATGGACCGAACTCCAAATGAAATTCTCGCCACTTTTCCTCATTTTTCTACCGATTGCCGCCTTCGCGGAAGAGCGTGTTTTCGAGTGCGACGCACCAGATGCACAACATCCGGAAATGGCTGCACGATTGGTCAAATACGAAGGTGAGGACAAAGGCCACATCACTATTGGTGACATCGACAAGGACGTCGCGGTCTACCCGGGGTTGGACACGCTAACGGCGGTGCGCGCGAGGCGGCGTCCCATCTTCACCATCCGATTTTTCTGGTTATTCGATCCAACACTAGGTTCTGGTTTTTGACGTGCCTCTGTGCATCGGCCTCCAGCCCCATGCATCCGGCATACGGCCCACCCAGGGCGACGACATCGTTTACAGCGCTTGCCACTACGTTTGCTGGTGGCAGTGCATTGTAGGTGGGGATACTTCGACGGGGAAAACCTAAACTCGGTCAATTCGCGATCCAACGTGTTGTCTGCGCAAGTACACTACCATATCTCTGGGTGACCAATAAGTATGGTGTCAATAGAACCGACGCCGGTTGGAAAGTGAACAAATTTAGTGCGGAGTATTCACCGACCGAGGTAATTCGAGTGCAGATTGCGTTGGACAATAAATGGCGGCTTTGTCCGCATAGCGGTCATTGATGCACTACGCGGCAAAAGACTGCTTTGAGCCCAAAGTGACCGATGCTGCGCGTTGCACCAACGGCGGCTTTCTTGTCTTGACGAATTGATTTTGCAGGATCAGCGTCGTTTCGGAACGGACGGTTTCTTCAACACCAGGGATGCCAGACAGCGATGAAGACAGAACACACTGACATCCTCGTTATTGGCGGCGGTACAGCCGGATTCGGTGCTGCGATCGCTGCGGGTCGCGAAGGGCTTCAGGTCACTTTGCTGGAAGCGACCAGCAAGATCGGCGGCGTAATGGCGTTCTGCCCTGGTATGCCCTGGGGCGGTGCCTATCCGATGGATCAAATTATCGGCGGCATCATTGAGGAACTCACAGAGCGTCTTGCATCGATGATCCCGCCAGCCGCCGAGAAGCGGGCTTGCACGCTCGACAATTTCGGACCTGAAATCATATATGACCATGATGTGGCGACGCTCACGATGTTTGAGATGCTCGAAGAAGCGGGCGTGCGTATCAGGCTAGGTGCCATCGCGCTCGAACCCAAGATGCAAGGCACTAAAATTGCATCAGTCTCGTGCTGTGACCGACACGGGCCTTTTACAATTCAGCCGAAGATCGTGATCGATTGCTCGGGTGACGGCGACATCTCAGCCAAGGCTGGAGTGCCCTACGTTCTTGGCGATGCGTCCGGCAACATGATGGCGGTGACGATTTCTTTCTTCATGATTTGTGTGGACTGGGACCGCGCTTTCGCCGATCCGGACCCGTATTTCCAGAAATACGCAGCGATTGGTGTTGCAGATGGCAGGTTGCACAGCGATCTTATGAAGCTGTACCTCATGCGCGGCTTTCATGAGGGGACGGTCTTTTGTAATTCTGTCCACGTCCGTGGGGTAGACGGCACGGATCCTCTGGCCGTGAGTGCTGCCACCCAAGAGGGGCGCCGCAGGTGCCGCCAATTGGCTGCGTTCCTGCGTAGTGACGTCCCAGGCTTTGAGCGGGCCCATATGGCCATGCTTTCACCAACGGTTGGCGTGCGCGAGACGCGCAAATTACAAGGCATGTATCGCTTGACAGGAAAGGATTTGGCATCTGCGACCAAGTTCGAGGATGGGATTGTAGCCTGTGACAACCCTATCGATGATGTGATGCGTGCTGAGGGCGACATGACCCATCACGCCGCCATCCAATCCGGGCAGTACTATACAATTCCATTCCGGTCGCTGGTACCTGAAGAGATCACGAACCTCATGTTTGCGGGGCGGATCCTGTCAGCAGACGCGGTTGCATTCGCCTCCGTGCGTGGCATGCCGCAATGCATGGCGATGGGGCAAGCCACCGGGACAGCAGCGGCGATGGCCCTGGGATCAGGCATCGCAGTTCAGGCCGTCCCAACGAAGAATCTGGTTCGGCGCTTGTCTGCAAATGGCATCAACCGGTTAAGAGTGCTTGAACACGACGTGTCGTGACGGGTTGGCAGCCGATAATGGTAACTACGCAAATGCGGACGTTCGATCGTCGGATGTGAAGGGCAGCTCAGTTCGCAAAGGAGCCATTCTCTCTGCAATACATTAATGACTGCGATGCGGCACAAACCTGTCTTACAGTGTTTTACGCGAACGTTCGCTTTCCGCGCTTTGCGGAATCCGTTAACAAACCAACAGGACGGATAAACAGTCTCCTTTGCCCAACAAATGGTTGACCAATGATAACCTAAGCCGTCCGTTCAATCTTGGACGTAGAAGCATGCCTAGCGGCGCGCGCACGGTGCCGCTCATATAGTGCTCCCGATCATAGATCGAGCTTCAAGCTACCGGCTTGCCAAGTCGAAAACGTTTTCGTCCTGCTCACCAATCATTTGCTTCGGCTTTGCAATGCTAAAGCTCTCGACTTGATTCCGGCTGTCAAACACGTCCGCCCTGATCAAAGTATGGGTCTTTCGATCTCCGTCGATGGTCTTCTCCAAACGGACCAACAGACGGTATTTGCTGCCTTCCGCCATCAGGTCGGGGAAGATCTCGAACCCTTTGTAAGAGAGCGGGTCCGGCTTGGACTTCTCAACGCCGCCGAAGAGTTTTGAGTAGAGAGACAACGAGCGGCTCCTTTCAGCCGGCTCTAGTCGGCGACTAGTGCCACTAAATGCCGGGCTGAAGAGCATTTCACGGTCAATTCGTTGGTTGCCCGATGTGAAAGTACTCACTTTACAGGGTCAAAATGTCCCTATCAGCAGTGAAGAACCAACCCAAAAGAGTGACGTCTGACACTACGCTGGTGTCGCAACAATCCTAGCGGCGTATCAGCTTCCCAGACACACTGATTTGACCTCTCGCAAATGCAATCCGAGCATCAGTAAGGTCGGCCAGAGTAGATAGGTTTGGATTTCAACGTTCTCTCCAAAGGTCAGCAGGAGAACTGTGAGCAACAGCCCGAGCGGCAGCCTCCCGCGTTCCGACCTTATGGCGTCCAGGGTGACGATTGCTAAGTGACCGAGGAAAGGAACGAGAAACGCGGCAAATCCGGTCAGCCCTTTCACGAATAGCAATCCGTACCAGGTGTGATGGCTGCCGATCGGCATGTACTCAACAAGATGCGCACCGGGTCTGACTGTGCCGTGCCCGAAAACCATCGCATCCGATTGCCAGCGCTCATACGCTATACGCTGCAGAGTTTCGCGTACGCGGGTACTATCGGCGCGCGCGGATTTGAACCTGTAAAGGGCTCGGTTGCCGAATTCGACAAATACTGCGCCCCAAACGGCTACGGTGGTGGTGACTGCAGACAATAGAATCCACCCCAAGCTGCGGGCGACAATTGGCAAGAGGCGGGGTGACAGCGAGCAGATCACCAATCCGACCATACCCATTCGGGACTTGGACATAAGGATCATCAGAACTCCGGCAGCCAAGCCGATGACCTTCCAGCTGCCGTGCTTTTCTTCCAGGGCAAATAGGACCATGCAGACACCCAACAAGGCTGCGAATGGCGACCAGGGCGCAAAGAACTGCCACCGCGGCGTGCCGCTGGCGGGGTCGATTGTATACAGGTAGACCGAGAAATATTCAGGTCCCGGGCCGCCCACTGCTTTAAGGGGAGATGTAAACAGCAGATGCGGCAGACCGGCATAGGGGGCGGCAATGAGCAACGGCAGAAGGCACAAGGTCCAAAGGCCCACTACACATTGCCCTCTGACCAAAACCTCGCGCCGTATTGGCAAAACCGCCCCTGCTAGGATAAACAACGGGATCAGCGCCCAACCCTTTGCCCATCCGATAGTCGATTTGATCGTTTTGGTGGTGCCGAGGTTCCAATCCGCATGGCCTGCCCAAAGTGAGACCAGCATCACCAGCATGCCAACGCTCCAGATCCAGACCAGAGCAGGTACAGGGCCCGTTGCACGCATATCCAAACGGATCACCGGGCCGAGATAAAGTGACACCCCGGCTATCGTAGCCAACATCCAACCTAGCACCGGACCGACAACATACAGCGCGCCAAGCCCGTAGAACGGCCATGTCCAGATCAGCGTACACCAGACGATCTTTTCGGCTGGCGTTTGAGGGGCCACACGCGTCAAACTGCGGCCTCTTTCTGGTCTTTCAGCAGCTTTGAGATCAGCGGGTTCCGGATCCATGCCAGAACCAAACCCATCAGCAGCATAAGGCTTGCAACGATCCCGGCGGCAATCGAGATCTTCTTGTTCGGCGAAGACGGGCGAGTCGGCAGAGACGGGTTCTCCAGCACTTGGATCAAGGGATAGGAGGCATAGACATCGGTCTTTTTCGACTCGGACCGCGCGATGGCAGAGGCGAACACGGCTTCTGCCACGGCGAAATCTCTCTGCCGGTCCTCCAATTCAGCGGCGATAGGGGCGAGGTCTGACAGGCGCAGGGTTTCCAAACGAACTTGCGCGCGCTGTGTCGCGACATGCTCTTCCAATCCGGCGCGCAAGGCATCTTCGCGCACCAACTCGCTGAGCAACTGCGCCCGTTGCCCTTCCGGCGCGCGATCCAGTCCACCGAGCTGCTCGACCTCAAGACCAGTCACCTGCGCCGCGCGTTTTAAAGCCACCGAACGCGCCCCTTCATATTCGTTTTGGGCATTCACATAGATTGGGTGGCGCGATCCGTAGGTCGCGTCGGCTTGCGCCAGCTTTGCAGCCCCCATCGACACATCCGCAAGCAACGATAGGTACTGCGCATCAGCATAGAGTTTCAGCGTTGCCGCCGCTGCGTCGGAGGGCAGATTCAACGCGACTTGAAGCGCGGCGACACGTTCCGATTGGCGTGCCAGCTCGCTCTCCTGCGTTCGCAGCTCCTGCTTTGCACGGTCATTAGCGGCGACCTGCTCTTGGTATTGCGCGACTGATATCAGACCGCTTTGCGATTGCAGCTGTTTGATCTCGGCCCGCGTGGCCTGAATTGCGCTCGTGTAGTCTTCGATCGCGCCGGTATTGCTGGCCTCACGGGTGGCAATTTCATCGGCGCGCAGGGCGTCAATCTCAGCGAAAAAAGCGGCCACCAAGGCGTCTCCATATTGCTGAGCGTCTGCCGGAGAGGCCGCCTGAAGCTCGATATGGATCAGGCTGGTTTGATCGACCAGTTGCACCCGCGGCTTTCCAAACGCGTCCCGGTCAGCCTCTACCGCCTTGGCTGCCGCGTCGAGTATACGGTCGGCCGACAACAAACGTTTATACGTCTCGGTCGGGCTGATTGACCCGTTGGCAAAGGCGGAATTCGCGTACGAGGATGCCTGACCGATATTGGCCAGATTGACCGATGCCGAAGCGCCAGATCCTGGCAGGATTAATGATGCGTGAGAGGTGTATTTTACAGGCGCGGTCGCCAAATAGCCGCTGATCGGGGCCCAGATGCAACTCGCCCCAAGAAGGTATAATGCCACGTAACGAGGCAGGCGGCCTACATCGCTAAGGCGCCCGCCCTTTACGATGCGGCGCCACCCGAGCGTTCTGAAATTGGATCGGGAAATGCGCACCCAATGCAGAAATTGCATGTCGCGCGTGGACTCAGAGGAGTTCGAAATCTGTTGCGGCATGGAAAAACCCTTTCTTACAAGGGTGATACACCGCATCTGATCGCTGATCATTCGCTCAGCAGGCTAGGGGCCGAGGGGATTGGGAGCGTCCCCTATCCCTTCGGATAGTTAGGCCTAGTACAACCCAGCCTCGCGCGCGGCTAGGGCGGCCTGCGTTCGATTGCTGACACCAACTTTTCGGTACAAAGTCTTCATATGCAGCTTGATCGTCGGCTCTGACAGATCCAGATCACGAGCGATTTCCTTGTTGGATTTGCCCTCAGTCAGCCCTTTCAGAACTTGCCGCTCACGCTCTGTCAGTTTTTGAGCCATGGGGTGGGAGTCTTCCGGCTGCTCTGCGTTCATGAAACCCGCAGGAAGGTATTGTTCCCCCATCGCCATAAAGCGGATCGCGTTGACCAGAGATTTAGCCGGTAAAGTTTTTGGGACGAAACCGGCTGCACCAAGCTCTAGCGCGCGTTGCGCCAGATCACGCGAGGTGTCGCCGGTAAACAGCGCCACATGCTGGGCACCGTCCAAAGCGATGCAGGTTTCAAGTCCGGCCAACCCGTTCATGCCGGGCATGTTCAGGTCCAGAAGAACCAGATCAAAGGCTCCGTCGTTCTCAAGCAAAGTTTTCGCGGCTGGGAAATCCGGCGCGGTCTCCACCTCGATCCCGCCTGCTGCATCTATGAAGGCAACGAGCGTATCCAAAATAAGGTCGTGGTCGTCAGCAATAAGAACTTTCATCTCAAATCTCCGTCTGCCCCCAAACACACCCAAATGCGTTAGTAAAACATTGAACCCATGGCATGAAGCCTTCCTGACGGACAGGTGAATATCCAATCGGATAGGTCAGCGGGCCGTTTTCACCACGCTATGTGCTGCGGGGTCGTTTGAATAGACCTATTCTCCGATCCCTCTCCGGATGCTCGCCTATCGGTTGCAGGGTCTCATTGGCAGTCTGAAGCCACAGATTGTCATCGTTGATCGGAGAGTTCCATGCAGTTCCTGTCAGTCCAAGATATGCATAAAGGCGCGCAGCCAACACCCATACCAACTTTGGAAAAGCCTGAGATTTTGGGTCTGCCAGTTGTGAACGCCCGATCCGGACAGGTGATCTCAAAACTGCTGGATGGGACCCGCCGGACTGTGTTTTTCCTGAATGCACATTGCGCAAATATAAGGGCCCGCAACCATACATATCGAGCAGCTTTGGCCCGGGCAGATATGGTCCTACCTGACGGAATTGGGGTGGAGGTCGCGGCAAAGTTGCAAGGTGTCCAGCTGGCTGAGAATCTGAACGGCACTGATTTTGTGCCCAAGCTGCTGAAACGGGCCGCGCGTCTTGGGCAGTCGGTCTACCTGTTGGGGGGCCTTCCCGGAACAGCTCAGGCAGCGGCGGCGCGGTTGCAGCACATGATCCCCGATTTGGCCGTGGCTGGCACGCGCGATGGATTTGAAGAGGCCGCGCGGGTTGATGAGGCGATCGACGATATCAACCAATCTGGCGCAGACATTCTGATGGTCGCAATGGGCGTCCCACTGCAGGAGCTGTGGATAACGCGGAACCGCCACCGGCTTGACCCTCGCATCGTGCTGGGCGTGGGGGCTTTGTTCGACTTCCTGGCCGGCAATGTACGTCGGGCACCGCGCATCGTTCGGCACGCCCGAATGGAGTGGGCATGGCGGTTGGCGATGGAGCCCCGCCGCATGGCCCGCAGATATCTAATGGGCAATTTCGAATTCCTCGGGCGTGCCGCGCAGAATTCTGTCCCTAAGGTCTCAGCATGTCGCCTGCTGGACCTCACTTTGGCGGTGGTCGCGCTGTCTCTTCTGGCCCTGCCCATGGCCGCAATCGCCGCATTGGTGCGATTGGACAGTCGCGGCCCCGCCTTTTTTCGGCAGACACGTATCGGCCGAAACGGGGTGCCCTTCGCGATGTACAAGTTCCGCTCGATGACGCAAGACGCAGAAGCGCGGCGTGCGGATCTGCTCAACCATTCGGATCGTGAGGGCGTGTGCTTCAAAGTCAAAAATGATCCACGCATCACTAGCGTTGGGAAGGTTCTGCGTCGGTTCTCTCTGGATGAACTGCCGCAAATCTTCAACGTGCTGAAAGGGGATATGTCGCTGGTCGGACCGCGCCCGGCTTTGCCCGAAGAGGTTGCCGCATATCCTGACCAAGCGCTGGAGCGCCTGCAGGTTCGTCCCGGTATCACTGGCCTGTGGCAGGTTTCGGGCCGCGCGGGCATCGGCTTCGACCGCATGATCGAACTGGATACAGCCTATGTTCGCTCCCGCTCGCCCCTTCTGAACCTCTTCCTCATCGCATTGACTGCACGTGCCGTCGTGTCGGGGCGCGGCGCTTACTAATCAACCCTAGGAGCATTAATATGACACGTATTCGCAAAGCTGTTTTCCCGGTCGCAGGTCTGGGCACAAGGTTTCTGCCCGCCACCAAATCGGTGACCAAGGAGATGTTGCCGCTGATCGACCGCCCTTTGATCCAATATGCAGTGGACGAGGCCCGTGCCGCCGGGATTGATGAATTCATCTTCATCACCTCAACCGGCCAATCCGCGCTGGAGACGTATTTCGGGCGGAACTCGGGGCTTGAGCGCAAACTGAAGGATGGCGGCAAAACCACCCTGCTGAACCGTCTGCGCAGCACGAACCTTGAGGATGAGACATACAGCTTTATCCAACAAGAGAGCCCGCGTGGTCTGGGCCACGCAGTCTCTCTGGCGCGAGACTATGTCGGTGATGAACCCTTCGCGGTGATCCTGCCGGATGATGTGATCCACGCGCAGCGCCTGGTCCTGGTGCAAATGGTCCAGAACTTTGAAGGCAGCCACATGATCGCGACCGAAGAGGTTCCATTCGACCGGATCAGTGCCTACGGCGTGGTCGATATCGAGCATAGCAAAGGGCAGGTGCAACATCTCAAAGGGTTGGTTGAAAAGCCATCCGCCGATGAGGCACCGTCCGAGTTTGGCATTGTCGGGCGGTATCTTCTTCACCCGTCGATCTTCGATCAGCTGGAAGGTTTGGCACCTGGCGCAGGCAACGAAATCCAACTGACCGATGCGATCGCGGCCGATATCAAAAGGACCGGATGCCACGGCTTCGCCTTTCAGGGAGAGCGTTTCGATTGTGGATCGGTCGCCGGATACCTTGAGGCAACCACCGTTTTTGCGTTGGAACGTGCCGAGCTGCGGGACGGGTTCAAATCCATGTTGCGTCAGCGCATGAACCTCCTGTCTGCTGCTGCATGAGACCGAGGCACCTATCCGTTCGGATAGGTGCGTATCCCCATGCCCATCTGTCGCTGTGGACCTCTTTCTGGTTTCTTACGGTCAAAGAAATGGAGACTAAGATGCGTCTGTTTTTTGCGATCCTCACAGCGGCGTTCACCTTTTGCCTGACGTCTGCGCACGCCGAAGACTTGGCGGCTCCGTCAGGAGAGGTAATTCTGACCATTTCAGGCAACATCGCGCAGACCAGGCCCGACGGGGCGGCGCGGTTCGATATGGAAATGTTGCAGGCGCTGCCGCAACGCAGCTTTGAAACCTCGACGATCTGGACTGAAGGCGAGACCAGCTTTGTCGGCGTTCCCCTGTCTGTATTGCTGGAACGGATCGGAGCAGAAGGTGAGACGATCCGGGCAACGGCGATCAACGACTACGCGGTTGAGATCCCTGTGGATTCGATCTCGGAACAGGACCCAATTGTCGCCTATGAGATGGACGGTGCGGCGATGTCACGGCGGCAGAAAGGTCCGCTATGGATCGTATATCCATACGACAGTGACACCAAGTACCAGACCGAGGTGATTTACTCTCGCAGCATTTGGCAACTCGACAGGTTGGAAATCGTTAAATAGCGTGGGGTTACTATACAGTATGAAGTGGGCGATGCGGGCCAAACATTGACAAGAAATTTCCAAAACCACTCGCGTCGCCGGTGGGCTTTCGGGCTCATCGGCATCGCCGTTCTGGGTGCCCTAGCTTTGGTCGTGTTGCTGTCCGTCAAGGTGATATCCGATCTGCGCGACCGGCAGTCAGCCCGGACAGACAACGTGCAATGGACGCTGACGCAGGTCGAGGTCGAGTTCCTGTTCTACCTCAACGCGCTAGAGGCTGGTGTATCGGATGCAGAGGCAAGCACCGAAAACCTGGACCTTATCCGCCGCCGTTTCGATCTTTTTTACAGCCGTATCGATATTCTGGACACCTCGCGTCTGTTTGAAACGCTGCGAAGTGACCCGAAATTCACTGAACCTCTGAGTGACGTCTCCGCCTATCTGGAGGCCTCGGTGCCTACAATCGACGCTAGGGATCCTGGGCTCATTGCGGGGCTGCCGGATCTCTATGACGGCGCGCAGGGGATCGCTCCAAAGGTGCGAGAGCTTTCGGTCTCGGCGATCTCGTACTTTGCAAGCCAGTCGGATCATCGCCGTGAGGAAACCGCGCTCAGCCTGTTTCAACTGGCCGTTTTGTCCGGTGGGTTGTTTTTGACGCTGACTGCGGTCAGCGCCTACCTCTTGGTGGTCAACCGCAAAGCTGATCGGCGGGGGCAGGCGATTCAGCAGGCAAACCAACGCATGAATACAATCCTGTCGACCTCATTGGATGCCGTGATCGTTGTGAACGCCGCCGGCACAGTGCTGGAGTTCAACGCGGCTGCACAATCGATTTTCGGGTATTCCGAGGCAGAGGCCAAAGGGCATTCGATCGGTGAATTGATTGTGCCTTCGCATCTACGCGAGGCCCACAACCAAGGCATGGAGCGGATGCAGAGCGGAGGCGACCGTCACGTCGTTGGCAAGGGTCGCGTCCAACTTGAGGCTATGCGCAAGAATGGGGATGTCTTTCCCGTTGAACTCGCGTTGCAATCCGCCCAGGCCGGGGATGAGGAAATCGTCATCGGTTTCGTCCGCGATATCTCACAAAGCGTTGCGGATCAAAAAGAGCTTGTCTCAGCCCGCGACCGTGCCCTTGCCGGGGAAAAGGCCAAGTCGGATTTTCTGACTGTTATGAGCCATGAGATCAGAACCCCGTTGAACGGGCTGCTGGGCAACCTCACCCTTCTCAAGAATACGCGCACGACCAAACAGCAGTCTCAGTTTGTCCGCAACATGGAGATCTCGGGCCAGGTTCTGCAAAGCCATGTGGATGCGGTGCTGGATATTGCTCGGTTCGAGGCCGGCAAGCTGTCAGTCGCGCACGAGCCAACCGACCTGAACGCGATGCTGCAGAACCTAGTGGATGGTCAAAGCGGCAATGCGGCCTCGCGCGGCAACTCAATCTCTTGGCAATGGGTGGGTGGAGCCTATCCGCATGTCGCGACTGATGCGCAAAGGTTGCGGCAAATTCTGCTGAACCTCGTGGGTAATGCGATCAAGTTTACCGAAAATGGCCGTGTTTCTATTGAGGTCGAAAGATGTGAACCTGAAGATCAGGGTAAGGCACATGTATACGAAGTGCGTGTGATCGATACCGGGGCTGGCATCGCCGATGATGAGATCGACGCCATTTTTGATGACTTCTACACCAGCGATCCCTCTATCGGTCGCACGGTCGGAGGAACCGGGCTTGGCCTGGGAATTGCCCGTAGGTTCGCGCTGACCATGGGCGGTGAGGTCGGGGCGGAAAGCACATTGGGCGAAGGCAGTGTTTTCTGGCTGCGGATACCGTTGCAGCCGTCGGCGCGCGACCAACTGCTAGAAGCTGCTCAGATCAATACCGAGACCGTTCGCCCTCTGAACTTGTTGGTGGTCGAAGACAACGAGATCAACCTCGAGGTCATCTGCAACATGCTGGCGCTGGACGGTCATTGTGTAACGACAGCGGAAAATGGGCAGGTCGGCGTCGACAAGGCCAGCAGTCAGCGGTTCGACGCGATCCTGATGGATATCAGCATGCCGGTGATGGATGGACCAACCGCTGCACGCCATATTCGTGGTGGTCAGGGGCAGTCGACCGATGTGCCGATTATCGCTGTGTCGGCCAATGTCCTGCCAGATGCGGTTGAGACCTTTCGCGCCGCTGGTATGACGGCTTTCATTGGAAAACCGATTTCGCTGAATGCCCTGCGCAGGGCGCTTTCGGTGGTCACGCGCACCGACGGGCAGATTTCGGAGCATGCGCAGCCAGATCCGTTAGCGGAGTTGAAAGGCAGCCTCGGCCCTGAAGTCTTTGCCCGCCTGCATGCCAAGTTCATTGCCGAAGGGGATGAATTGGTTGAACAGCTAGAAACCGGGGCATTTGACCAGACAGATTTAAATCAAATAGCTCAGGCCTGTCACAAACTGGCTGGGAGTGCAGCAACCTTCGGCGTGGAAGAGTTTCGAGAGGCGTTAGTTGCGGTAGAGACTGCAGCCAAAGAACACAAAGACATCACGAACAAACTCGCTGCAGTCTCCACTGCTTGGGAGCGGGCGAAATCATCGCCCGCTTGGGATTGACTTAGGGCGCCAGCAGTGCCGCTGCGCCGACGATGCCAACCGCGCGGGCGACCTCGGTCAGGCCGGTAACCTTACTGTCGTAGCACGCAATCGCATCTCCTGGCAGAACATAGGGGTCATAGTCATCGCGATCCCCACGTCGCAGCAGCTTTTCGATATTGCGTTCAATAACAATCGAGTTCCCGGTCATCGGGTTGCGGGTGAACAGGACCGCGCTGCGATTGGCATTGGTGGTCTTGGCCCCACCGACGCAATTGGTATCGACTACGGCCTGCAGGTAGCGCGTGCCATAGGGTACCTCACGCACGTCTCTTCCAATGGCCGACTCTGCGTTGCCGGTGGCAGGTTGCGTGAGGTTGGACATATAAAGCGTTACGCCGGGCGGGCTGATCGGGCTGGGACGCATCAAATCATCCTGGAAACACCCTCGGCTGTTGATCACGATCTGATCCCCGGTCAGCAGCATGATGTCGGTCGGATCCGAGCCTTCGAACACCCCGCGCAGGTCCATCCGGTAGATCGTGCCCTGCCGGTGCAGCTCAACTGCTGACAGATCCGCATCCGGGCGCACACCTCCGGAAGCGCGAATGGCGACCGAGAGGTTGCGCGCCTCGGTCGAGGCACCCAGCACGCCCTGACGCCCTCGATCCAGTGCGTCGCCGGGGATGCCTCCGATCTCGACCGAATGGGGTTCAAACACCGCGCCTTTCACGCCGACAGTGACCGAGGCGAAATCGCTGATGCGCGCCGTGACGCGCGGGGTACTGTCGTAGAACTGTGCGGCTACCAGAACCCGGGCCACGTCCCGCTCGACCTGCTCGGTCGTTCTGCCCTGCGCGCGCACCTGCGGCAGGTACGGCAGCTTCAGGTCGCCATCGCGGGACACAACATAGGTGTCGCTGAGAAGCTCATCCCCGTCGATGGTGATCTGCACCATATCATTGCGCGAAAGTTTCTCGCCCAGCAAAGGGCTAAGCGCGGGTTTAGACCATTTGGCAAAGGCGTCAGTGCCCTGATCCCCGGTCGGAGGCATACAGGCGCGCCCGTTCAAGTGTTCCGCTTGCAGCAAGGGCGCATTTGCCCGGCGCCGTGATGGGGCACGGTACTGGGCCTGATAGCTTTCGCCTTTTGCGACGGGTTCGATGTTGCGCGGGGTCTTCATGCTGCTGCAACCCGATAGAGCAATCGCGCTGACGGCTCCTAAAACCAAAACTTTGAAATGTCGTTTCATTTTGAACTCTCCTGAACTGCATCAACAGCTACAGCAGTGTCTCGATGTGTGTCAGACCGGCATCGGGATTGCCGTTTATCCCAATCGGATAGGTCGCTCGCCCGATGGTTCGTCTGGCTGTCCGCCCGCGTCTGGGACAGGGATGTCGCTGCCAATTAGAACTGATCCCAACAATGTTTTTGGACACTTGGCGATATGACTCAGCGATTGGTACATTCCAGTTTCCTGCGGCACCTGCTAGCCTATGCGGTGTCCGAAGTGGCGGCAAAAGCCTCACGTCTTGCGGTGGTCGTGGTTGTGGCCCGCACCCTCAGCCCCGAGGCTATAGGGCTGGCTGCCGCTGCCCTCGCGGCAGGGGATATCCTAAAGGCGCTAACCGAGAACGGCGTGGGGCAGAGGATCATCCAAGCCCCGCAGTCCGAGCTGGAACAGCGCTGCAACACCGCGCATCGTATCTTCTGGGTCTGGTGCGGGGCGCTGTTTTTGCTGCAGGTGACCATCGCCATTGCCCTCTATGCGATAGGGCACCAGACCCTGGCGCTGCTGCTCGCTATTCTGGCCGGAGAGTACCTGTTCATGCCCGCCGGTCTGGTGCAGGCCGCGCTTGCGATGCGTGAGGGCAAGCTACAAAAGACAGCCGCTGTTGCCGGAGGGCAGGTGGTTGGCGCAAATGCTATGGCCGCGCTACTGGCGCTGCTCTGGGCCTCGCCGCTGGCTTTGGTGCTGCCCCGATTGCTGGCCGCCCCGATTTGGCTGGTCCTGATGCGCCGTCTACGTCCCTGGGCATCAAACGCGAAGCGCGGGTTTGCCGCCCTTCGCCCCTTTGTTGGCTTTGGCTGGGCTGTTCTGGGGGTTGAGGTTGTCAAAGTTCTGCGTTTGCAGGCCGACAAGCTTGTGGTTGGCGCGATGCTGGGGGCCGAGAGCCTTGGCATCTACTTCATGGCTTTCAACGCTGGGCTCGGCTTGGCGACATCGTTCACGCAGGCCTTTTCAGTCGTTCTTTTCCCACATCTTTGCGCAGCCCCGGATAAAACCAAGGCCCTGCGTCATGGGCTCGGCACGTCCCTCCTGGTGCTGAGCCCGTTGGTTTTGCTGCAAGCCGCGCTTGCACCGATCTACGTGCCGCTTCTGCTGGGTGCTGAGTGGCAGCAGATTTCACCGGTGGTCTCGGTCTTGTGCCTTGCTGCATTGCCCAGCGTCATCTGGTCCGCCGTGGCCGGCTGGCTGCGGTCCGAGAACCGCGCGATCACCGAGCTACGAGTCAGCACGGCCCTTGCATTCGCATTGATCCTCAACACCGCGATCATGGCGCCGTTCGGGCTGATGCCGGTGGCGATGGGATACCTGATGACCAGTGCTGCCCTCATGTTGATCGCCTCTTGGGTTCTGCTGCCTCGGGATCAAAAGACAACAGAGAGGTTCGGCTTCCAATGACCCGCTTTACCATCATCGTGCCGTTTAACACCGATGCGGACACAATTGCTGACACGCTGACCAGCATTCGCGCGCAAAGCTTCACGGAATGGGAGGCGATCTGCGTCGGCGATCGTCCCTCGAAGGCGTGCCTGTCCATTGTGCTGAATCACATTGCCCAAGACCACCGTATCCGGATCGCAAGCAGCCCCTTCGATGGCCCAAGTGCCGCCCGCAACTATGGGGCCGAACTGGCCAAGGGAGACATGCTGGCGTTTTGCGATGCAGATGATCGGTGGCACAAGGACAAGCTGGCGCAGCTGAACGAAGCCTTCCAATCCTCTTCGACGGATGCTGTTTTTGGGCAAATCAGGTTCTTCGCCGATCAGCTCGGAGATTCTCAGACATGCTCGAGGGTTCCTAACGCACCACTGACCATTCAGGACCTGTTGGCTGAGAACCCGGTCTGCACCATGTCCAACCTTTCAATCCGTCGCGAGGTCTTTATCGCCGTTGGCGGGTTGGACGCGAGAATGGTGCATAACGAAGACTTGGAGCTGTTGATCCGCCTCGCAGGCGAAGGGTTCACCATCAAAGGGGTGGATCAATTTCAGGTCTGGTATCGCACCAGCGCCCGGGGCTTGTCCTCGGATTTGGCTGCCATGCGCGCTGGGCGGGCCTACGCGGTCAAAACAGCCGCATCATATGGCGTGTTCCCGTCACGGTCGTCCGAGGCCGTCTATCTGCGCTATCTCGCCCGCCGGGCGTTGCGGTTGGGGCATCAGGGTCAGGCGCTGTCTTACACACGCAAAGGCTTGAGCCTGCATGCGCGCAGTTTTCTGCTGCCCCTGCGCCGAGGACTGCCTACCGCCGCAGGGGCCGCGCTGGCCCCGATCCTACCCCAAGCGATCAAAAGCGCGTTGTTTTCCTAAGAATTCTGAAGGAGATCACCATGCCCACAGCATCCATCGTCGTACCCGCCTACAATGCCGAAGCAACCTTGGCCGAAACGCTCGCCTCACTGCAGGCGCAGACCTATGACGATTTCGAAATCATCATCGTCGACGATGGATCGCAGGACGCGACCTCCGAGATTGCTCGCGCGCACCAAGGCGACACACGCGTACGACTTGTCGGGCAAGCCAATCGTGGGCTGGCGGGGGCAAGAAATACTGGCATCGCTGCCGCGCGGGGTACATTAATCGGCTTTTGCGACGCCGACGATCTGTGGATGCCCGAGAAGCTGGCGGCTCATGTTCACCATCTCAAGGCCGAACCGGACGTGGGGGTTAGTTACTCCGGCAGTGCCTTGATCGACGAAGCGGGGTGCATGATGGGGATCAAACAAGCACCCCGCCTGAAGAATGTGACCGCAGCACATGTTCTGAACCGCAACCCGATCGGCAACGGATCGGCGGCCGTTATTCGAAAGACAGTGCTGGAGGCTTTGGCCTACCGCCCGAGCTTTGAAACCGAGCGGGATTGGGTCTTCGATGAGACCTTCCGGCAGTCCGAAGATATCGAATGCTGGATGCGGCTGATGTTGAAGACCGATTGGCAGATCGAAGGTGTTCCGGGGCTGCTGACCCACTACCGGATCAATGCAGGCGGGCTTTCGGCGGCTTTAGATCGCCAGTTAGAGGCGTGGGAGAGGATGGTCGCGAAGCTGCGCCCGCTGAACCCTGAATTCTTTGCCCAGCACGAACCCTCGTCCCGTGCTTATCAGCTGCGCTATCTGGCGCGGCGGGCTATCACCAACCTCGATCGGGACAAAGCTTGGGAGTTGTTTGCACGCAGCGTCCAGGAAAGCCTCCGCCCGGTGTTTGAGGAACCTATGAAAACGTTCAGCACTTTCGCCGCAGCCCTTGTGTTGAAAACGTTTGGACCCGGCCCGATCACCCGGCTGGGACAAATGAAATCCAAACTGCAATCGATCTGAGAGAGGCGTCATCATGGAACAGAAAAAGATACTCCACCTGGTGGACGACACGACAGCGGGCGGCGTGATGCGGATGCTCGACCATCTTTTGGCGCAATCAGATCTGTCCGAAACGGTCGATCAAAAGGTGTTGAAGGTCAAACGGACTGCATTTTCTTGGGGCAAACTGAATGCGGATGTCATCGTGTCCCACGTCGTACCAAGCTGGAGAAGCTTACCCGCGTTCTCGGCGCTTCGCGCAATGCATCTGGACACTCGACTGGTCCATGTCGAGCACAGTTACACCCGGGCATTCACCACTCTGAATGTCCCACACAAACGTCGGTTCTTTGCAATGCTGAGGGTGATCTATTCCTTCTTCGATCAGGTGGTCGCGGTCAGCCATTCGCAGTCGGGCTGGATGAAGGAAAGACGCCTGGCCGCCTCGGAAAAGCTGACCGTCATTCCTCCGACCGTTGATCTTGAGCAGTTGTCGCGCAACACGATGCCTCCCAAGTCAAAGACCACAATTGGTGCCATCGGGCGGCTCGAGCAGCAGAAAGGCTTCGACATCCTGATCCAAGGCTTTCGGTTAACCCGAACGCCGGCCGCGCGTTTGTTGATCTTTGGCGAAGGCAGTCAGCGTTTATACCTTGAGACACTGGCAGAGGGTGACCCGCGCATAGAATTTCGGGGCCACGCCGAGGACCCTGCAGAGGCCTATCAAGCCGTCGATATCGTTGCGATTCCGTCGCGTTGGGAGGCCTACGGACTTGTGCTGGACGAAGCGCTTGCCGCGAAGCGCAATGTGATCGCCAGTAAAGTTGATGGGTTACGTGACCGTGAAGGAGATACGAGAGTTTCATTCTGCAACCTTGACCCTTATGATTGGCGACTTGCGATCAATAATTTTCTGCTTTCCAACACTATTGAGAAAAGCAGCTGAATCAAAATTTGACACTGGATCTTTTGTGTTTTAGCCGAGCCATTCGCTGCAAAATCAATTGTGATTTCAAAGAAATTGCCTGAGGCCAGCTTTGCGTTTTGTGCGCGAGCCTACTTAGCGCAGTAAATCTTGGTGCCCTCTGTGGACTGCGAGCGGTTATTGCCTTGTGCCAAGTGGACGGCAGCTATGTCCGCACCTCGGACGTAGCTCCGTCTTGTGTGAACATCCACTGTCGGGCTGAAGCGGGCATTCGTCCCTAGCCCCCAATTCGACAGCCTTCAAAGATCACCAAGAGCCTTACCTCAGGGGGGATGGCCCTTTGAAAATCATGCCCCGCAAAGTCGGCGAGCCTCAATGGCACACGCAAGGCTGACTGTGGGGGTAGGCCGGGGGGCGGGTTAGTCAGGTAGGTGCAGCCTATCATCGAATGGTCAAGCCAATCGGCGCAACGTAGCCATCGGATGAGCAATCCTGTGCGATGGCCCCATGTGGTCGCCATGTGGTCGCCTGTCCACTGTGGGAGCACGCGGACAATCCTATAAGTCTTTGATTTCATGGTGCTGCTGGAGAGAATTGAACTCTCGACCTCTCCCTTACCAAGGGAGTGCTCTACCTCTGAGCTACAGCAGCGCTGTGGGCGGGTGATTAGACTCAAACGAAACGCGGCGCAAGGGTGTCTGGACGGTTTTTTGTGTCTGCTGTAGAGAAAGACAATGGCAGACAAAAACTCACCAAAAAAACAGGGCAAATCCGGGGATGCACGCGAAGACAGGTTGAAGGCCGCATTGAAGGCCAATCTGGCGCGACGCAAGGCGCAGGCCAAGGCGCGGGCGACCTCGGAGGCAAGGCCGGAGCAGGACAAGGACTAAGAGCAGATGGATTCGATTCTGGTGACGGGCAATGGCCCGCTGAACGGGCAGATTCCGATTGCCGGGGCAAAGAATGCGTGTTTGACGCTGATGCCGGCGACCTTGCTCAGCGAAGAACCGCTGACGCTGACCAACGCGCCGCGGCTGAGTGACATCAAGACAATGACCCTGCTGTTGCAATCGCTGGGGGCCGAGGTGTCGGCCTTGCAAGACGGGCAGGTTCTGGCGATGTCTAGCCACGCTTTGACCAGCCACACGGCGGATTATGAGATCGTGCGCAAGATGCGGGCCTCGAACCTTGTGCTGGGTCCGATGCTCGCGCGGCTGGGGCAAGCCGTTGTGTCTCTGCCCGGTGGCTGTGCCATTGGTGCGCGACCGATGGACTTACATATCGAAGGGCTTGAGGCGCTGGGCGCCGAGATTGAGCTGAAAGACGGGTATTTGCACGCCAAAGCACCGGTTGGTCTGAAGGGCGGAGTGCATGAGTTGCGGTTTGCCTCCGTGGGTGCGACGGAAAACATCGTCATGGCCGCCACCTTGGCCAAGGGAACGACCGTGTTGAAAAACGCAGCGCGTGAGCCTGAGATCGTCGATCTGGTGGAATGCTTGCGCAAGATGGGCGCGCAGATTGCGGGTGAGGGTACCTCGATCATCGAGATCCAGGGCGTTGATCGATTGCACGGTGCAACGCATCAGGTGGTGACTGACCGGATCGAACTGGGCACCTATATGCTGGCTCCGGCCATTTGCGGCGGTGAGGTCGAGCTGTTGGGGGGGCGCATGGCTTTGGTCGAGTCCTTTGCGGCCAAACTGGATGAGGCCGGGATCGCTGTCAGTGAAACCGAACAGGGGTTGAAAGTGACCCGCAAGAACGGGCGCGTGAACGCGGTGGATGTTGTGACCGAGCCGTTCCCGGGCTTTCCGACAGACCTGCAGGCGCAGATGATGGCCCTGATGTGCACGGCGGACGGCGTTTCTGTTCTGGAAGAGCGCATTTTTGAGAACCGTTTCATGCATGCGCCTGAACTGATCCGCATGGGGGCTCAGATCGATGTACAGGGCGGGACGGCCACCGTAACCGGGGCCGACAAGCTCAAAGGTGCACCGGTGATGGCCACCGATTTGCGTGCATCGGTGTCGTTGATCCTGGCCGGTCTGGCGGCAGAAGGTGAAACTCGGGTAAACCGTGTTTATCATCTGGATCGCGGCTATGAGCATGTGGTGCGCAAGCTGGAAGGCGTTGGGGCCAAGATAGAACGGATAAAAGGCTGATGAGTGACGCAAGTTTTGATGATGGCCGCGAGGCCCCGCTTAATCTGGGTGCGCAAGACAGCGATGACCTTCAGGTGATCTCGACACTTGTGCAGGATGCGGTGTTTCCTGTCACCGAAATGACCTGGCGCCCGTCCAAGCGCCGGTTTGCGTTGCTGTTGAACCGGTTCCGCTGGGAGGACAAAGACGCTGCCGCGCAGCGCAATCGCCCATTTGAACGGGTGCAATCGGTCTTGGTATTCGATGATGTGCTGTCTGTATCCAGCCAAGGAATAGACCGGCGCGACAAGGACATGATCCTGTCGCTCTTATCGGTCGATTTCGAGGCAGGTGAAGACGGCGCGGGTCATATCTTGCTGACCCTGGCCGGCGACGGTGCGATCCGTTTGCGGGCCGAGGCCTTGGACGCAACTCTGAAGGACGTCACCCGGCCGTATCGGGCGCCATCGGGTCACGCCCCGCACCATCCAGAATAAGCGCGGCAAAGTTGGCGCGTTTTCCCGGTCCAAGGCAGGGTTGGCAATACGTCGTGCCACCGTGTTCGACGCGTTCGGGATCAGCCAGACACTCATCCGGTCGATAACACAACTTTGTGTTGCGGATCATGGAAACGACGCCGATCTTCTTGCGCTTTGGACCCGGAACAAAGATCCGGAATCGGTTCGAAACTGGCTGCATTCGGGCGCTGAGATCTGGGTGGCAGAGCGCACCGGTCAGATCGCTGCCGTGGGCGGGTTGAAAGACCGCGATTTTGTAACCTTGCTCTATGTCGATCCGGCGCATGTCCGGCTTGGCGTTGGTCAGGCCCTGCTGCAGATGCTGGAGGAAGAGTTGATCGGGCAGGGGTGTTCTGAGGCCGGTCTTGTCGCAACGCAGACCGCGCGGGCGTTTTATCTGCGCTACGGCTGGACCCAATCCGCTGCACCCGAGGATTGGCATGGTATCTCGCAATTCCCGATGCGCAAATCGCTGCAGTCAGCCGAGTAAGGGTTGAGGGCATGCGGGCTGGGCGATAAGACCCGTTGAAACGCCCTGGAGAGCCCGATCATGCCCGTTTTCTTAGACACGACCTCGCCCGACTTTGAGACGGGTTTCACCGCGCTGCTTGGTGCAAAGCGTGAAGACAGCCCGGATGTCGATGCTGTTGTCTCTGAGATCATCGAAGATGTCCGGGCGCGGGGTGATGCGGCGGTGCTGGAATTGACGGCCAAGTTCGATCGGCTGGAGCTGACACCGGAAACAATGGCCTTTAGCGCGTCAGAGATCGACACGGCCGTGGACAGCGTATCGGACGACGAACGCGCCGCACTGGAACTGGCGGCTGAACGGATCCGGGCCTATCACGAACGCCAGATGCCTTCGGATCAGCATTGGGTGGATGAGGCTGGCGCAACACTGGGGTGGCGGTGGTCGGCGATTTCGGCTGCAGGCCTTTATGTGCCGGGCGGATTGGCTTCCTACCCGTCTTCGGTGTTGATGAACGCGATCCCGGCCAAGGTTGCCGGTGTGCAGCGCTTGGCTATCGCTGTTCCAACGCCGGATGGTCAGATCAACCCGTTGGTTTTGCTGGCGGCAAAGCTCTCGGGCGTTGATGAGGTCTATCGCATCGGCGGCGCACAGGCTATCGCGGCGCTGGCCTATGGTACTCAGACAATCGCGCCGGTGGACAAGATCACCGGGCCCGGCAACGCCTTTGTTGCGGCTGCGAAACGCCGGGTTTTCGGCAAGGTCGGGATCGACATGATCGCAGGCCCGTCCGAGATTTTGGTGATCGCTGACAAAGACAACAACCCGGATTGGATTGCTTTGGATCTGCTCAGCCAGGCCGAGCATGACGAAAGCGCGCAATCGATCCTGATTACGGATGATGCGGAGTTTGGCCGCGCCGTGGCGCAGGCGGTTGAGGCGCGTCTTCAAACCCTGGAACGTCGCGCCATCGCCGGGGCCAGTTGGCGCGACTTTGGCGCAGTGATCACGGTTCGCGATCTCGACGAGGCCGCAAGCCTGTCAAACCGGATTGCGCCTGAGCATCTGGAACTCTGCGTGGCCAACGCACAGGCGCTGAGCACCAAAACGGTGCACGCGGGTGCTATTTTTCTGGGGCAATACACTCCCGAAGCCATTGGCGACTATGTTGGTGGGCCAAATCACGTGCTGCCGACGGCCCGCTCAGCGCGGTTTTCTTCGGGGTTGAGCGTGATGGATTTCCTCAAACGCACGACGATCAGCCAGATGACACCCGAAGCCTTGCGCCGTGTTGGCCCGTCAGCCGCAACGCTGGCTGCATCGGAAAGCCTGGAAGCCCATGGATTATCCGTCCTGGCGCGGCTCGAGCGGTTGAATCAGCAGTGATGGCGGCTTGAGGAAAGGCGGAAACCTTGCGGAAAGACCCCGGGCTTTGAGGGGGTTGTCACTTAGCGCAGTTGTAAGGTCGAAGCGCGCGTTCAGTGTTTGCTGTGAAGCATCCGGTGCGTCTGACTGTCCGTTGCCCATCTGATGGGGTTGATATAGGTCTTAGCCGAATTGAATAGATCGCAGCACACATGACCCGAATCTCGCATATCGAACTGGACGACAGTAACCTTCCCCCGCCGACCCCCGAGATCGAGCAGGAGCGCAAGGTTGCCATCTATGACCTGCTCGAGGACAACACCTTTACCCTACCGGCGCGCGATGATCGGGCGATCCCGGATGGGCCGTATCACGTGCAGCTCTCGATCCGCGACAAGCGACTGGTTTTCGACATTGCGACCGAGGCGGAAGAAAAAGCAGCAGAGTTCCATCTGTCTCTTGGGCCCTTCCGGCAGGTGGTAAAAGACTATTTTCAGATCTGTGAAAGCTATTTCAACGCGGTCAAGAACTTGCCCCCCAGCCAGATCGAAACCATCGATATGGCCCGGCGCGGTATCCACAACGAAGGCAGCCGCGTTTTGCAAGAACGGCTGGAAGGAAAGGCCGAGGTTGATACAGATACCGCCCGCCGCCTGTTCACGTTGATTTGCGTGTTGCACTTTGGGGGATGACGGGTGACGCCTCTGCCACAGTCCCTTCTGTTCTGTTGCGACCACAATTCGGTTCGGTCCCCGATGGCCGAAGGTATCATGAAGAAATTCTATGGCACCGGTACCTATGTGCAATCTGCCGGTGTTCATAACGACCTTGAGATCGACGGCTTCTGTATTTCGGTTTGCCACGAGATCGGGGTCGAGCTGTCGCGTCACCGCTCGCGCTCGTTCGACGAGATGCAAGAATGGGGCGATGATCTAAGCTCGTTTGATCTGATCGTTGCGCTTTCGCCTGCAAGCCAACGCCGGGCGTTGGAACTGACCCGGATCTTCCACCTGGATGTCGAGTATTGGCCAATCATGGACCCGACAGGGATGGGTGAGACCCGCGAGCAAAAGCTGCATCATTACCGGCAAACACGGGATCAAATCATTCAACATCTTAGCAAACGTTGGGGCCCACCGACGGAGTGATCATGAACCAGACTGTGAAAACCTATTTCGAGGCATTCAATGCAGGCGATGTTGCCGGAATGCTGGCGTGTCTGTCGGATGATGTGGCACATCATGTGAATGAAGGTCAGGTACGCGTCGGCAAGGAAAAATTTGCGGATTTCTGCGCCCATATGAACCGCTGCTATCGCGAACACCTGACGGATATCGTGGTGTTCGAGGCCAAAGGCGGCACCCGCGCCGCCGCTGAATTCATCGTCAACGGAACCTATCTTGAAACCGATGACGGGCTGCCTGAGGCTCATGGCCAAAGCTATCGCCTGCCTGCGGGATCGTTCTTCGACCTTGACGGTGGCAAGATCACCCGTGTGACGACCTTTTACAATCTGGCCGATTGGACCAGGCAGGTTGCAAATGGCTGAGATCTCGGAGGTTCGCGCCTTGACAGGAACCGCGCTTGAGGCGGTCTTGGACGATGTTGCGAAGCTGCGGATCGAAGTGTTTCGCGATTGGCCTTACCTGTACGATGGCGATCTGGCTTACGAGCGGACCTATCTGCAATCCTACCGGGACAGTGACAAAGCCATAGTCGTGGGTGCCTTTGATGGCCCCACCCTGGTTGGCGCTTCTACCGGTGCCCCTCTGGCTGATCACGCCGACGATTTTGCAGCGGCGTTTGAGGGCACCGGCCTTGATCTGTCTGACATATTCTACTGTGCCGAGTCGGTATTACTGTCCGACTACCGGGGACAGGGCGTGGGCCACACATTCTTTGATCTACGCGAGGCGCATGCCCGCGAAAACGGTTTCAGAAAATGCGCCTTTTGTGCGGTTCAGCGCCCTGAAGACCACCCAGAGCGGCCTGACGACTATCGCCCGCTTGACGCATTTTGGTGCGCGCGCGGATACGAGCCTTTGCCGGGCGTGATCGCGAATTTTTCGTG
Organism: Ruegeria sp. HKCCD7255; assembly: GCF_013031565.1. NCBI lineage: Bacteria > Pseudomonadati > Pseudomonadota > Alphaproteobacteria > Rhodobacterales > Roseobacteraceae > Ruegeria > Ruegeria sp. HKCCD7255. Next base: position 249,897 of record NZ_WQAG01000005.1, read on the forward strand.
GAAAGATGTCGGACACGACAGCGAGACGTCAAAGCCACTGCAGTTTTGGATCCGCGATCTTTGACGCAATCTGCGTGCGCCAACGCATCTCAGGTTTGATTTCGGTTTTGAGTTTTCCCTAAACCGTTGTAAGTTTGTTTCCTGTTAGTCGTGTAATTTTTCTTGTTTTGGAATTATGTTATGTTTCGTAAAACAATTGCCCCGTGGGCAAATACATCCACTTTTACCAACTTTATCTTCGGCACAGCCAAGAACGATACCTTGGCGGCGCCAAACGCGGGAACCGGGGTTTTCGGCTTCCGAGGAAATGACCACCTTTCAAGTATGTTCAACGATACCGCCCTTCACGGTGGTGCCGGTGAAGATAAGCTGACTACGCATATTACGTTGGTAGATAGCGGCGTAACCCCGTTTAATATCAATACGAAGCAAAGCGGGGGTACTGGGGCCGATGTGCTGAAAACCACCATAGCAGATCCCAGTTTTACCTTTGTCGATTTCATCAACACGCATTCTTCGGGGGGAAACGGCGACGACATTATCACCGTGAACGTGAGCGCATTTGGCGGTGTGCAACAGTTGGAAAACTACGTCTCCGGCGGGCGTGGCGACGACCAGATCGACATTCGCGCCACGTTCTTTGATGGCGTCGGGCAAAACACGGTCCATGCTGGCTCGGGCGATGATGTGGTTCGGGTCTCGATCTCTAGTAGCTTTTTCGGTGGTGCAGCAACCTCCATCAACACGGTTTGGGGTGGTCAGGGCGACGACCAGATCGAAGCGAGTGCTTCTGCAACCGCAAACAGTAGCGAGTTGGCGGCAAACTACCTATACGGGGGCAGTGGAAATGACCACATCATAGCTCTTGCAACGACAGACTCGAATGTGGCGACTCCTGTCGGTTTGAACGAAGTCTACGGCGGTGCGGGGAACGATATTCTCGAAGCGAACCAAGTCACCGATGGTGAAAACTTTTTGACCGACGTCACGAACAAGATGCGCGGTGGTTCAGGGGAAGACCGGATTATGGCTACATCTCTGGCCTTGTCGTTTGAAGGAGATGCAATCGCCCACAACGACATTCACGGTGGGTCTGGCTCTGACAAGATCAAAGTCTCGATAGATACTCTTGCCACGCTTCGCGTCGACGCGTCGAACAATGTCTCAGGTGGTTCCGGGAACGACAAGATTCGTGCCGAGATCACGGCTGAGTTCTATGATGAAAGCTCGGTGGTCGAAAACACTCTCTTCGGCCAGAGCGGGAACGACAAAATAATCGCATATGCATCTGCAACAAATGCCTTTGATCCCTCAGCCTTGGCAGAGGCCTTCAACCACCTCGACGGTGGCAGCGGAGATGATGTGCTAAAGGCCACAATCGCTGCTGGATCTGACGGAAAGAACACGCTCTTGGGGCGTGCGGGCAATGACAAACTTGTTGCCAATGGCGGGAACAAGAACTTGCTGGACGGCGGCTCGGGGCACGATGTTCTTTATGGCAGTGACAACAGCGACACTTTGGTAGGCGGTGCCGGCAAAGATAAGCTGGATGCCGGGTTGGGCGATGACTGGTTGTTCGGTGGCAAGCATGCTGACTCCTTCATCTTCAAATCGTCCTTGGATCAGGGAACCAAAACGCTGGGGGATTTCCAGAAATCAAAAGATATTCTGGTGTTTTCGGATCTGGACGATAATGGCGCCCCGGGTTTGGTGGATGATTTGGATGCAATCTCAACCTTTCAGGACGATGGGTCTGATGTGATTGTAACGCTGGACACCGGAACCGTTCTTGTCTTTGAGGGCGCTGGGAACGGGGCTGTAGACAGCTTTGCCGATCTCGTCGAAGACCCGATAACCCAGTTGCTTGGCGCAGCTGACGAGTTTGCCTGGGTTTGATTCCCACCCTGCGGCTTTAACAATGCTGCACCGATGACGTCGCGCGGAACCGCAATCAACTTGTACAGCGCGCGGCGTCGTTCTTTACTGTCCCGGTGTATTCGGGAAAGGCCGGGCAATGAAAATCGCAACTGCTGCTTATGATCTGACCTGGCTGGACAGCTGGGCGCAGTACGAAGACAAGTTGCACTGCTGGGTTTCTGAGGCTGCTGGGCAGGGGGCTGCCCTGCTTGTCTTTCCCGAATACGGCGCGATGGAGCTTTCGACGCTGGACGGCGCGGAAGCGGCAGGGGATCTCGAACGCTCGATCCGCGCGGTTTCGGATCGGATGGAGGCCGCAGAGGCGCTGCACCAGCGCCTTGCTCAAGAGCATAAGGTTCACATTTTGGGGGCTTCAGCCCCAGTATTGGACGGACCCGGTCGGCCTGTGAACCGCGCTGTTCTGTATACGCCCGAGGGCGCGCAGGATCATCAGGACAAGCAAATCATGACCCGGTTCGAGCGCGAGACCTGGGACATCGTACCCGGTGGTCCGCTGAAACTGTTTGACACCGCGCTGGGCAGGATCGGCATCCTAATCTGCTATGACAGCGAGTTTCCCTTGCTGGGTCGCGCGCTGAGCGAGGCTGATCTGATCCTTGTTCCGTCCTGCACCGAAGCGCTCTCGGGTTATTGGCGCGTTCGGATCGGCGCCATGGCCCGGGCGTTGGAAAACCAATGCGTGACGATCATGGCCTCGTTGGTGGGCGACAATGACTGGTCCGAGGCCGTGGATATGAATACCGGTGCGGGCGGTGTCTTTGGTCCACCTGACAAAGGTTTCCCCGAAACCGGCGTGTTGGCCCAAGGACAATTGAACCAGCCGGGATGGACCTATGCCGAGGTTGATCTCTCGGCGATTTCTCAGGTTCGCGCCGACGGGCATGTGCTGAACCGCACCCATTGGGACGAGCAACAGCCCCGAGTCGAATCGGTCACAATCTCTTCGCTGAGGTGATTCCGCCCTTGAAATAAGGGGCAAATAGGCCCATTTAGGCGCACATCCTCGCAGATTCTGCGAGTGCAACGCAAAGATGGAGACAACATGGCCAAGGAAGATACGCTCGAATTTCCCGGTGTCGTGAAGGAACTCCTGCCGAATGCGACGTTTCGGGTCGAGCTGGAAAACGGCCATGAGATCATCGCACATACGGCAGGCAAGATGCGCAAGAACCGCATCCGTGTTCTGGCTGGCGACAAGGTGCAGGTCGAGATGACCCCTTATGATCTGACCAAGGGTCGGATCAACTATCGCTTTAAGTAACGTTCTGAACTTATGGCGTTTGTTCTTGGATCGGGCAGCCCAAGGCGGCTGGACCTGCTGGCACAGCTCGGCGTGCAGCCGGATGCCATTCGCCCGCCCGACATTGACGAAACGCCACTGAAGGCCGAATTGCCTCTGCCCTATTGCAACCGCATAACGCGGGAAAAGGTGCAAGCGGTTGAGGCCGCCCCCGACGATATCACCCTATGCGCCGATACCACGGTTGCCTTGGGGCGCCGCATCCTCGGCAAACCTGAAAACGCAGGCGAAGCGGCTGAGTTTCTGCATGCGCTCTCTGGCCGCCGTCACCGTGTGATCACATCGGTCGCAGTGCGACGCGGAGACCGCGTTTTGCAGCGCGATGTCGTGTCTCAGGTCAAAGTCAAACGCCTGTCGGATGTTGAAATCAACACCTATCTGGCAACCAATGATTGGCAGGGCAAAGCCGGCGCTTATGCCATTCAGGGCCCCGCAGGCGCATTCATCCCGTGGATTTCAGGCTCGTTCACCGGCATTGTCGGGCTGCCATTGTCCGAAACAGCAGCGCTGTTGCAAGGCATCGGATATCCTCTGTATCGCGAGGCATCATGAAAGGTCGCACAATCGTTTTGGACCATATACAGGGACGCGAAGCTGCGGCTCTGATGGTTGACGGCAAGCTCGACGACTTCCTGATCGAAGCGGATGCGCCCGCCCCGGGCACGATCTACCGCGCCCGCGCGGATCGCCCGATGAAGGGGCAAGGCGGCATGTTCCTGACCACCCCCGACGGCCCCGCTTTTTTGCGTCAGGTCAAAGGGCTGGCCCCGGGTGCCCTGCTTTTGGTTCAGGTCAGCGGATATGCCGAGCCGGGCAAGGCCATCCCGGTGACCAATCGTATCCTGTTCAAAAGCCGCTATGCCATCGTCACACCCGACGCGCCTGGCCTGAATATCTCGCGCAGCATCAAGGATGACAACACGCGGGACCGCTTGATTGAGATTGCCCACGCGCAGATGGACGGCAGCGCTTATGGCCTGATCTTGCGCTCGTGCTGTGCCAGCGCGGATGACGACGAAATCGCCGAAGATATCTCGGCCATGCTGGCCCAGGCCGAGCAGGTGATGGGTGACGCCGGAACCGAACCCGAACTGCTCAGCGAAGGCGATGGTCCCCATCTTCTGGCCTGGCGCGACTGGACTGATCCGGCAGATGTGGAAACCAAGGCTGGCGGGTTCGAAACCCACGGGGTTCTGGATGCGCTGGACGTGGCGCGTGGCATCGCCGAACCGCTCCCGGGTGCCGGAACGCTCTATATCGAGCCCACGCGCGCCCTGGTTGCGGTGGATGTGAACACCGGCGCTGATACATCGCTTGCCGCAGGCACCAAAGCCAATTTCGCCTGCGCCAAGAGGCTGCCCCGCGCTTTGCGCCTGCGCGGGTTGGCCGGTCAAATTACCCTGGATCTCGCCCCCATGCCCAAGAAAGACCGACGCGGATTCGAAGCGGCCTTGAAAGCTGCGTTCCGATCCGACCCGGACGAGACAACGCTTGCAGGCTGGACCCCGCTGGGCCATTTTGAGCTGCACCGAAAACGGGGCAGAGCCCCCCTTGCAGAGATCCTGAAATGAGCTGCCCGATCTGCCAAGAAGACACTGTTCAGAAGTTCCGCCCCTTCTGCTCAAAACGCTGCGCGGATATCGATCTGGCCAAATGGTTGAACGGTTCCTACGCAGTGCCGTCGCAACGCGAAGAAGACCTTGATGCTGAGCCCGAAGCACAAGTTCCGCCAGTGACAGGACCACACTGAAAAAATGTAAAAAAGCCTCTGGACACTCCCCGTGGCAAATCATAGAACGCGTCCACCCAACGGCAAACACCGTTCCCGTGCCCGGGTAGCTCAGGGGTAGAGCAGTGGATTGAAAATCCTCGTGTCGGTGGTTCGATTCCGCCCCCGGGCACCATTTAACTCTCTGATATGATTGAGTTTACCGCTCATCCTTCATCCTAGCTTTGGTCAGGTTTGACGCTTTTCGGCGAAGGTTTGACAATCTTCGCGCGCCTTTCGTTTTCTTTTTCCAGTGCCGCCATGGTTTCACGGTTCTTTTCGGCAAGGTTTGCAGACCGGGAATAGTGCCGCGCCATGGACGGTGTTTTCTGCCCCAGAAGGTCCGCGATGCGGCGTTCATCCAGCCCCGCCTCGCGCAAAGTCGTGGCGACCGTGTGCCGCAGACCCTTGAGGGTCAGGCCTTTTTCGATAAGGCCTTCATTCTCAAGGGCGGATTTGAAACGGTGCCAAACAGTTGAGAAGCCGTTGTAGGTCCAAGCTTCGCCGCGCGAATTGGAAAGCACAGTCTCGGCGTTATGGTCCGGCATGCGGTCAAGGGCTGCTTGCAGCGTCGGGCTGACCGGAATCGCAACCTCTTCGCCTGTCTTGCCGCGTACGCCCCAGATGGTGCCGCCATCGACCTGATCCTTCCGCAAGCGAAGCGCGTCGGACGGATCGAGGCCAGTGTTCATCATCAAAGCAAGCGCAACACGCACATGAGGCTTGGCTTTGCCCAAGGCAATATCGCGTTCTTCTATTGTCCAGGGGCGGTTAGCATAGGCGCGGTCGCGCGGGCGGCGTTTCGGAATGACGTCCTTCGCGAAGTTGGCGGAGATCAGACCCTTCGGGATGTTGTAGCGAAACACCTCGCTCAGTAGCGTCCTGACCATGTTCGCCCGCCGCCAGCCGATCTTCTTCGCGGCCTTGTCGTGGACGCCTGCAATCAACGGGGTGTCTATCACATGAATCGGTGTGCCTTTGATCGGCTCAAGGAAGTCAGCGCATTTGCGGTAGTCGCGCCGGGTGGCTTCGGCGAGGTTCTGGAAGTGCTCGGTCGCAAAGTAGGAATGGATCAGCCCGCCAAGGGTTCCGGCCTTTGGGGCTTTCGCCTTTTGAGCCTCGGCTATTGAACGAATTGTCTCGCATTCCGCAAAAAACTCGGCGGAGCCGATGGGCGACTGGGCTAGATCAATCTTATGCCCTGTTTCGCGGTGGTAGCATCTGGGTTTTCCATGCCGATCCTTGAAAATCTTGAACCCTTTGACACGAATTTGGGTCATCCTAGTCGATCCAGGATGGTTTCGCGGGTATCTGTGACCAACCCGGATTTCACATCATCAATCCAAAGATCGATATCGCGGCGATCCCAAAGAAGCGTCCCTTGCTTAAGTTCAACGGGTCGCACAGGGCATGCAGTCTTGAAGTGCTTTATTGGCAGGCCCGTATAGCTGGCCGCTTCTGATTGTTTGAGCATCCGCTTGTCGATCACGCTGATGTTGAGATTGGTCGTACCCATGTCACTTCCTTTCCCCGCACCCATGATTCGACATCAAGTCATCAGTCGATTTGACCTTTGTGGCCTTCTTCCGAAACCTTTCCCATCCGCTCATAGTAAGCATTTTGGTTTTTGCCGAGATTTCAACGAACTCCAACCTGCCATCATTCATCAGAGCGCGAATTTGCGCCGCGCTCAACCCGACCATGCTTCCAAGTTGCTTTGGAGAGAGTAGACGTTCTTGGTTCAATTTCAGCCTCGTACACTAAATATGAATGGAATCGCTTGTTCCGCACCTTCTGACGTGTTCAGATAGCATTATCTAAATTTTACTGTCATTTTGTGCAGTTTCGCTCAAATTGACAGTCGGGTCAATGGGAACCTTGCATGGTGCGGGATTTAAAGGCTGTCTTCTCGGCAATGGGTGCTCGACTTGCGATCGCGCGCAACGAAGTCGGCTTGACACAAACCGCCATGGCGGACGCGATCGGCGTCTCACACCGCGCCTATCACAGCTACGAAAAGGGCCAACGCGGCATGCCTGTAGAAGCCTTGGTCGCGATTGCCGATAAATTCGATGTAGACGCAGCATGGATCCTATTGGGCACAAAATCTGTCAGAGCAGCTCATGACTTTGACGCGCTAAAGAGGATCGAGATTTCGCTCGATCAACACCTCACAGACGAAAACATCAAAATTAAGAGCGAGAAACGCGGAGCAATCGTAGCTCGCTGGTATCAGTCACACGTCGAAGGCCGTGAAGTCAGTGACGATGACGTGCACACATGGATCGAGTTGGTAAGGGAGTAATCTGGTGAACAAGGCAAGCAAACGCTGGAACATGTTGCGGCATTCGGTCTTGGAGCGCACTCGCCGCGAGGTGATTGAACCCTTTGGGCTGCTTTACCTGATCTTCCTGGGAACCAGCGTGTTCTACTTGATTGGCTTGGGTCGACTATTATTGGCACAACAGTCTGCCGAATACTCGGTTTTTGCTGCCATCCAGATTTTTGCGATCGCCGCAGCTGGCTTGGCACTTCCATTTTTGACAGGTGCGGTGCTGACCCTACGCGCGGCCGATCGAAAACTGGAACGTCTCCAACGCGGGTGAACCGATGGCTTTCGGCGTCTTCATCCACCGCAGCGACTCGATCTACGACGACATTCCCTCGCAGCGGTATCAGTTTCCGAAGCAATACCTCTCACGTGCCCAACAGTGCGAAGGGGATTGGATCGTCTACCTGGAGCCAAGCAAAGTCAAAGAGACCAAAGGGTACTTTGCTGTCGCCAAGGTCCAGGAGATCATTCCGGATCCTAGGAAACCGGACATGTTCTTGGCCGTGATTGAGCCGGGAACGTATCTTGATTTCGGCGACCCAGTTTCATTCCGGGACGAGAATTCAATCATCGAAAGAGGATTGCTGAACGATCAAGGTAAGATATCCGGGCGTGCGCAAGCCGCAGTAAGAACCCTTTCAGCTGAAGACTTTGCCCGAATAGTCGAACGTGGCCTTGGACGAGATGAGGACATCCTGCCTCGCGTGGGCGACACGATGCAAATGCCAGGGTTTCAAGATGCTCAAACACCTTTCCAACACATGCCTGCTCGGGAACGAGTCAACCAGCTGACCAATCGCGCGGTTCGCGACCGCAACTTCAGAAAGAACGTCCTGCGCGCCTACGGCGAACGCTGCGCCATCACCGGTCTACGTCTGATCAATGGCGGTGGCCGAGCTGAAGTGGAAGCCGCTCATATCAGGCCTGTAGAGCATGACGGTCCCGACATCGTTAGCAACGGGCTCGCCCTGTCCGGGACTGCACACTGGATGTTTGATCGCGGTCTCGTTGGATTGGCAGACGACCTGACCATTCTGGTTTCACGTCAGAGCAACGACATTCAGGCCGTGACATCGATGATCAACGCGTCCGGCAAGATCTTGGTGCCGGACCGCCTCGCCAACCGGCCAAGGGCAGAGTTTGTAACCTGGCACAGAGAGAATTGTTTCAAGCAGTAACGATACTGAACCGGACCTTGGTGCAAAACGCAGCTAACGTCCGGAAAGAGCCCAAATTGACCAATGCTGCGGCCAGGATCAAGGGACGTGAACTGTTAGAAGCTGCCATTCAAATCTGCGGATCAACGGTTTGCGAGTGAGAGATTACGTTCCGCTCAATCCCCCAAAAGTTTCACGCGGCGGCAATGAACTTGGGGACAGGCAAAGATCGCTTCCGATGCCATATGCGCAAGATCGAAACGAGATGAACACAGCGCATAAGCGCGAAATACGACGTTTCGCTCGGCTCTGAGGCTCCGAAAGCGCGGGGTTTGACTCCTGCTCTGTCAAAAGAATCCTTGACCAGTTCCAGTATCAGCACTAGTAGAAATGAAACGTCGTTTTGCTGCATGAAACATCAAGGTGATAAAAGATGGGATCGCCCATGTCGCGGACCCGCAAGCCAACCAACAGTTAGGGAGGAGCCTGACATGATGAAAGATAACGGAAAATTGACGCTCACTGCGGGTCTCGCAGCCGGTAGTCTGGTCATTGCCACGTCTGCCTTCGCCGAAGGCGAGGTGGTGTTTTCGTCCTGGGGAGGTTCATTCCAAGATGCGCTTCGGGAGTCCATGCTGGACCCAGCGGCGAAAAAGCTGGGTCTTACCATCAAGGAAGACACGACAAACGGCATTCAAGACGTGCGTGCGCAGATCACCGCGGGTGCGGTTGCCTGGGACATCACCGAACAGGCGTTGTCCGACTGCGCCCGTTTGAAGCAAGAGGGGGCGCTGGAACCCATCGACTATGGCGTGGTCTCGACCGATGGCATGCCGTCCAGTCTTGTGGACAGCGAGTGGGTTGGCATGCTGACCTATTCACTGGTCATCGGCTGGCAAGCAGAGAAGTTTGGTGAGAACGGCCCACAGTCCTGGGCGGATTTCTGGAACACCGAAGCCTTTCCCGGAACGCGCGCGATGTTCAACTCGGTGTCGCATGCGCTGGAAGCGGCATTGATGGCGGATGGTGTCGACCCGGCGGATGTAAACACCGTTTTGCGGAGTGAAGGCGGCGTAGACCGGGCCTTTGCCAAGCTTGAGGAGATCGCGCCCGATATCACGGTCTGGTATCGGGGTGGGTCGCAAGCGGCGCAGTTGATGGCAGATGAAGAGATTGACTTCATTCATATCGGCAACGGCCGCGCAGAAGCGCTGAATGCCGATGCAATTACGGTTGGGTATACCTGGAACCAGGCCACGACCGATGCGGACTGCTTATTGGTGCCCAAGGGCGCGCCAAATCACGAAAACGCCATGCGGGTTCTCAATGAGATGCTGTCGGCCGAAGCGCAGGCGCGCATGGCGGTGGCCATCTCCTACGGCCCTGTGAATGCGCATGCATTTGAAACCGGGCTGATCTCGCCCGAACTGGCAGCCAAAAACAATGCCGCCCCTGACAATATGAAGACCCAGGTGGTCATTGACGCGAGCTTTTACGTCGAAAACTTCGCAGAACTGCAAGAGCGGTTTGACACTCTGGTTCAGCAGTAGGTCCAAATTGATGCGCTCCAGTCCTTCATCCGATCCGGCAGAACCTTTGAACGTCCTTTTCGTTCACGGCTGGGGGTGCGGATGGCAAGACTGGAGCGACGTCTCCTCGCTTCTGCCGGACAGTGTCCACATTGGCCTTGCCAGGCTTCCCGGAAGTCCTGATGCCGTGTCGTTGGAGGGAGCGATCAGTCTCAGCGACTGCGCGGCCCATGTGATTGCCCAGGCAAATGATCTGGGTTTTGATCGCTTTGCCCTTGTCGGGCACAGCATGGGTGCCCGGATTGCCATTGAACTGGCTGCGACTTGGCCAGGACGCGTCTCTCATCTTCTTTTGCTGGATGGCAGCAACGTTCCTGAAGACCCCGAAGAAGCCGTTGCGCGTCTGGCAGAGCAGCTTGGTCAGAAAGGATGGGCGGAGGCGGCAGTCGGTGGGATGATGGTCAACAACCTCGATCCAGATCAAAAACGTGATATTGTGAACCGGGCTGCGCAATATCCGGCAGACGTTTTGAAGGCGTATTACCATGCGATGGCTGCATGGGATCGCGATAAATTTGTTCCGGCCATCGACCGGCTCACCTGCCCGGTCACAATCCTGCAATCAACGTCGCTGGACGAACACGAAGTTCGCCGATCGGCGACGACCCACCCCGCATCGCTTTGGCTGGATGCCTTGCGCGCGCGGGTTCCCGGGGCGGTGATCAAGCTGGTGCCGAATACCGGCCATTTCATCATGTACGAACGGCCGCAACTGATCGCCGACTGGATGGAAGAGACATTGCAGGTCAACCACGGCGTTCACCACGAAAAACCCAACCAAATAACGAGAGAATATCAAGGGAGAAACTGACATGAAAAAAGTAGAGAGAAAACTGTCGCTTGCGACCAGCCTCGTTGCCGGCAGCCTGGCAATGGCTGCGCCAGCCTTCGCCGAGGGCGAGGTGGTGTTTGCATCCTGGGGCGGGTCCTTTCAGGACGCATTGCGCAGCGCCATGCTGGAACCTGCCGCCGGCGCGCTGAATGTCACGGTCAAGGAAGATACCACAAACGGTATTCAGGACGTGCGCGCACAGATCACAGCGGGTGCCGTCGCCTGGGATGTGACCGAGCAGGACTTGCCCTCGTGTGAAACACTCAGCCGTGAGGGCAGCCTTGAGCCGATTGATTACTCGATTGTCGACACAACGGGCATCCCCGAAGAGCTGATCCACGAAAACTATATCGGCTTCATCAACTTCACCAAGGTGATTGCGTATCGCAAGGATGCCTTTGGCGACAATGGTCCGTCCAACTGGGCAGAGTTTTGGGATCTGGAAAACTTCCCAGGCAAGCGCGGCATGCACGGCAAGGTGAACTACAACCTTGAGGCCGCCCTTATGGCCGACGGTGTGCCGATGGCCGATATCTACGACACATTGGCCACGGACGAAGGCAAAGCGCGCGCCTGGGCCAAACTGGGAGAGATCGCACCAGAGGTCACCGTTTGGTATCGTGGCGGGTCGCAGTCCGCGCAGCTGCTGCGTGATGGAGAGGTGGACGTGATCCACATGGGCCATAACCGCGTGGAAAGCGTGATCGCATCCGGCATTGAAGTCGCCTATGCCTTCGATGGAGGGACGATGGATGTCGACTGTCTGCTGGTGCCCAAAGGTGCCCCGAACAAAGACAACGCCATGCGCCTGATCAATGAGCTGCTGAGTGCCGAAGCGCAGGCACGGCTGGCGGTCACGATGCCGCTGGGCCCGGTGAACACCGGTGCGTTTGACACTGGTATTATCTCGGGAGAGATGGCGGTTAAGGTCAACACCCATCCCGACAACTACGGCAAGCAGCTTCTGGTCGATCCGAACTTCTACATCGGCCAGCTGGGTGAGTTGACTGAAGAGTTCGACACTCTGATCCAGCAATAATCCATCTGGGCGCAGCGCATTTGGCACTGCGCCCACTTTTCAAGTCAGGAGCTAGCATGTCCTCTGCTACCCAATCCCTTCCCATCGACATATCCAGCCTGTGCAAAGCCTACGGATCAGTCAAAGCGCTCGATGATGTATCGCTGAATATCGCTGCAGGCGAATTTCTGACACTGCTTGGGCCGTCGGGCTCCGGCAAAACGACGCTCCTGATGGCGCTGGCCGGATTTGTGCGTCCTGATGGCGGGTCGATCCGGTTTGGCGAACGCGAAATGATTGCAACGCCGCCGCACAAACGCGGCCTTGGCATGGTTTTTCAAAGCTATGCGTTGTTTCCATTCATGACGGTGGCTGAAAACGTAGCCTATCCGTTGAAAATCCGCGGAGTTTCCAAAAGCGATCAAAAGACCCGCGCCGAGCGTGCGCTGGATACCGTACAGCTGGGCGGCTATGGGGATCGGCGCATCACCCAATTGTCCGGCGGCCAAAGACAGCGTGTGGCTCTGGCCCGCGCCATGGTTTTCGAGCCGCAGATCATCCTGATGGATGAGCCCCTGTCCGCGCTCGACAAAAAGCTGCGCGAGCACATGCAAATTGAATTGAAGGCGCTCCATCAAAAATTGGATGCAACGGTTGTTTATGTCACCCATGACCAGCGCGAAGCCCTGACGATGTCAGACAGGATTGCGGTGGTCAATCATGGGCGGATCGAGCAGGTCGAAACACCTGAACGGTTGTATCGCCAGCCTCAAAGTTTCTTTGTGGCGGATTTTATAGGTGAATCCATTTCGGCGCCGGTGAACGTGGCCAATAGCACGGTGCATCTTGGCGAACGCGTGCTGAAATCCGACTTGCCCATTGCTCCGGGGAGCGGTGGCCATCGCTTGGTGATCCGGCCCGAATTGCTCGAGGTCACTTCGGGTGCGGTGCCTGAAACAGCCAATGATTTGTCCGGCCGGGTTAACGACATCATTTATCAAGGCGACAGCGTGCTGGTTCTCGTGCAGCACGAAAGCGCTGGCGAGATCAATGTACGCGTCCCTGCCAATCGCGCGGGCCAAACTGGTCTGCCCTCCAAGGGAGAGCAGATTGGCCTTGCCCTGCATCCCGAAGATACAATCATCGTACCGGAGCATGTATCATGAGCATCGCCGAGCCCTTTGGGGACGCTCAGACGCTTCAGAACGCAAGCACGCTCAAATCCGAAGAACGCCGCGAGCGTCTGACGTTTTTGGGGCTTTCGATGCCTGCGGTTCTCGCAATTCTGATTGTCGTGTTTCTGCCGATTTTCTGGCTGTCTTCGCTCTCGTTTTACAACGCGGCAGGTGAACTGAGCGGCGAGAACTATGCGCGCATTTTCAATAGCGCGCTTTATCGGCGGACCTTTGTTGTCACCTTTCAGATCAGCATTTCCGTGACGGCTATTTGTGTCCTGCTCGGATATCCGCTGTGCTACTGGCTGACCAGGATGCCGAATAGAATGGCTGCCATTTTAATGGTTTTCGTACTGGTCCCGTTCTGGACGTCGGTTCTGGTGCGGACCTACGCCTGGCTGGTGCTGTTGCAGCGCAACGGGATCATCAATTCGTCGCTGATGTCGCTCGGCATCATCGAGGAACCGCTGCAACTGGCGCACAACCTCACGGGGTCCATCATTGGCATGGTGCATATCATGCTGCCGTTTCTGGTTTTGCCGCTCTACGCCACCATGCGCAACATTGACACCGACCTGGTTCGGGCCGCTGTGGGGCTAGGCTCTACGCCGCGTGGGGCATTCTGGCGGGTGTTTTTCCCGATGTCGCTGCCGGGCCTTTTTGCCGGCATCGTGCTGGTCTTCATCCTGTCACTTGGGTTTTTCGTAACGCCTGCTTTGCTCGGCGGTGGCCGCGTGCAGATGCTGGCGCAACGGATCGAAAGCACGATCACAGTCTATTCCAATTGGGGGGCTGCATCCGCATTGGGCGTTGTCCTGCTGCTGCTGGCACTGGCGATGATCTGGCTGATGAACCGTGTGTTCGGCCTCGACAAACTCTTCATGCGCTGAGGATCTGAAAATGGAACAAGTCGGACAACGTAAAATTGACGGTCTGTGGCTGACGGTGGTCGGTATCGCGGTGCTGTTTTTTCTGATCCTGCCCACGCTGATCGTGATCCCGATGTCGTTTTCGGGGGCCTCATTTCTGGAGTTCCCGCCAACGTCGTTCTCGTTCCGCTGGTACACGGCCTATTTCACCTCTGCGGAATGGATGAGCGCCACGAAGACCTCTCTGATCGCGGCAGTGTTGACCACGGCGATCGCGACGCCTTTAGGCTCTCTTTGTGCCTATGGGCTGCATTGCTCCACCCCACGGATCAGGAACACTGCGCAGATCCTCGTGATCATGCCCATTGTGGTGCCGGTAATCCTGATCGCCGTCGGCGTGTTCAGCCTTTATGCCAAGCTGGGGCTCAATTACACGCTGACCGGTATTGTGATCGCCCATACCGCGCTGGCGCTGCCGTTTGTAATCGTGACCGTGATGTCGGGTTTGCAGAACTATGACTTCGATCAGGAGCTGGCGGCGCGCAGCCTGGGTGCGTCCCGAGCTTACGCGCTGTGGACAATAACAGTACCCCAAGTCAAATTCTCGATCCAGACCGGGGCCTTTCTGGCCTTCATCACATCGCTGGATGAGGTGGTGATTTCGATGCTGGTCTCGGGCGGAGAGAATGCCACGATTACCCGCCGCATGTTCAACTCGCTGCGCGATCAGCTTGATCCGACCATTGCCGCGATCTCGACCTGCCTGATTGTCGTGTCAATCACGGCGCTCATTGGGGTTCAGTTGATCGGGCGGGGAAAGGACAGGGCACATTAATGCGTTCCTTATCTTTCGCCAAACTCAACCCGGATCTGACGGGCGGCCTCAAGGACTGCCGCGCGGTAGCCTTCGACGGCATCCTCGCCAAAGCGCACGCGCAGACCCGACAGGCTGACGGCACCCACCAGTTCGTCCTCGAGCCCCAGAACCGGAACAGACAACCCGGCAACGTCCGGATCACGTTCGCCAAGGCTGAGATAATACCCCGCCTTGCGGATGCTGCTGGCCTTTTTGCCTTGCCCGATGGAATAGGCGTCCAGAACCTGGCCCGACGCGCCCATGCTCAGCGGAATGATCTCGCCCTCCTGGACATGATCGCGCGCAAGCCTGGGCGAATTGACACGGTAGAGGCAAACGCCGGAGTTGCCGCGTTGCACGTAAAACGACGCGCTCTCTCCCGTCGCCTTCACCAGCTCCGCCAGCACCGGGCGTACAATAGGCCCCATGCGCAGGTTTTGACGAAACACGGATCCCAGGCGCCACAAAGACGGCCCGAGGTGAAACAGGCCTTCGGCGTCGCGGGTGATATGGCCAAATTTCTCAAGCGAGACGCTCAGGCGCAGGATTGTCGCTTTGTTGACACCACTGCGGTCCGCAACCTCTTTCAGAGAAAGCCCCGTATCTCCGGGCTCAAAGCAGTCCAGAACACGCAATGCACGTTCTACCGCTTCGACACCACCTGTTGTGTCCGAGGATCGGGGCTTGTCGGGCATAGGCAGACCTTTCGACGTAATACCGTGACTGTTTGTAGCCAGTTCGGACGCAATTGGAAATCGCAATCAATGAAAGCATCCGGCAATGAATAACGCGCAGAAACGATTGATGATAGATGGATTTGCTGGTCTGCCATTTGGCGAGGTTGCGCAATGCGAGGCAGGCGATGTCGGGGTTTTGGGTGTTCCAAGCGACGTCGATCGCGGACCGCGTTCCGGCGCCGCTTTGGCACCGGATGCGTTGCGCAGGATGACCGGGCAGCTTGGAACCGATCTGCCTGTGAGTGGCCGGGATCTGGGAAATCTGGACCTGTTGGGCGATTGGTCCGGCGCATTGAAACAGCTCGTGACACAAATGGTGGATCACGACGTTGTGCCGGTTGTTCTGGGGGGCGCGTCAGATGTTGCCTCGACAGTGCTGGGGGCCTTGCCTGATCTGCCGGTTGTCGCGGCCATGCCACTGGCCCGACAGGATATCGCGGCGCGACCAGCAAACACAATCTGGGTGGGGTTGAACGGTGGGCAACCCGCCTATGTCTGGGACCAGATCAGCCAGCGCGCGATGGTCTGGCGCACCGCCCGGCAGTTGGATGAAGGGCGCGCCGACACTGTTGATATGCCCGAGCGTGCGGTTCTCTGGATCGACATATCGGTCATTGATCTGGGGCATGCAGCAGGGTGCGTCGGCCTTAATCCCGGCGGGATGAAACCCGAAACGCTTGTGTCTGTCATCGGGGCCATGTCCTGTCGCTGGCAAGCGATCGTGATCACTGGCCTTGCGCCTGCCCGCGACACGCGGGGCATGTCGGAACTGGCGGCCATTGAAACCCTGAACGCGGCATTGCGTCATGGGTGATGTGGCGCAGATACAGTTTGATGCGATCCCCAGCTTTTTGGGCGTACCTGTTGGCGATCTGGAGGATCTCGTGCCTGGGCAGGTCGCGATAGCAGGATATTTTTGTGACAATCTCGACCGACCAACGCCAGAGCAACGCTACCTCGCGCGGCAGTTGCGATACGCCTACCGGCCTGGAACGGCACCCGCGAAGGCCATTGATCTGGGGGATGTGAATGTATTCCCGCTTGAGCCGGACAAGCATTTTCCCGCAGTGATCTCGCAATGCGAGGCGGTTCTGGAAACCGGCGCACGCATGGTTCTGGTTGGCGGCGATTCCAGCGGTCTGGAAGCGCTTGGCATCGCGGCACAAAAGATCACGGGTGCGGACGTTCCTGTGGTTTCGGCCACAGAGGGCATTGCGGGCGATCCGTCCCACACGCAACCGGTCGTCCTGTCCGTGGATTTGCAAGAGCTTGCGGCCAATTGGATATCGCGACCGCGTCACTTGGCCGGGCTGTCGCCCGCACAGATAATCGCGCAAATCGACGCCACCCCAGGCAATGTCATCGCCGCCGCAGTTTTTGGGCTTGCCCCGGCCTTGGATAGTCGTGGCCACACTGAGACCCACGCTGCACAGGCAATCTTGCAGGCGGTGACTGAGCGCCTTGAGAAAGGAGCAGGCTGATGCCTTTACGTTCGGCCCCATTGCCGCGCATGGCAGGGCATCTGTCGTTCATGCGCGCTCAGACCAAAGCAATCCGTGATGTCAGGCCCGGCGATCTGGCGGTGCTGGGCGTCCCGTTCGAAGACACCAGCGCGCCACATGCCGGGCAATCGCTGGCGCCGCGCGCCTTGCGTGAAACCTCGGTCTATTTCGGCTGGCACGCAAACCCGCAATTCAGCCACCCGGTTGATATTGATGCACGTCAGGATATCAGTACCGACGGTCTGCACCAGCGGCTCTGTGACCTCGGAGATATTTCGCCGGGGTCTGAGGACGCGATCCACGCGGCATTGGGGGCGGCAACCCGTCAGATCAGCCGCAATGGTGCCTGCGCCGTCATATTGGGTGGGTCGGATTGCCTGTCCGAGACAGTGCAAAGCGCGCTCCCTGAGTGTCAGACAGCGCAGCTTGGCGGCACGCCAAATGATGCGCGCGATTTTCAGATAGCGCCCTTGCCAAACGGCGGGGGCACGGCCTGCAACCCGGATACTGCCGCGCAGCTTGCAGCATTTTCCAAATGGCGGGATGTCTCAAAGCCGCTGTTTGTGCGGTTTGATCTTTCCGTGTTTGAAACATCGCTCAGCGCGTTGTGTGACCGGCCCCGGTTGGGGGGCTGCGATCTTGAGACCGTGGTGCAATGGCTTGAGCTTTTGGGACAGCACGAGGTCAGCGCCATCATGTTGACCGGTCTGAACCCGAACAGGCCCGGAATGGGTGTGGTGAAGGTTGGCCAACGACTTATGGTCACGGCTCTTCTGGCATTTATCTATGCGCGCCTCGGATTTGGGATTGATCATCCGGGTCGCCTTACTTCCAAGGAAAATGTACTGACATGACTGCAGCGATTACAACGTTCCACCCACCTCTGACTCAACCGGGATATCGGCTGTTTGATGGGCCTTTACGCGACGTGGCCGACGTCAGTGCGGACCAGATCGGCGTGGTGGGCATGCCGAGCGACTGGACACATTCCAGCCGTCTTGGCACCAGGTTCGGCCCCGAAGCATTGCGCAGGGCGACAACTCTTCTGCAATCCATTCGTCCGCAGGGGGCCAGTTTTGATCCTGACACAAGCCGCCGTACTGTGCCCGCAACCGATTGGTTGATCGATTGCGGGGACGCAGAGATCACAGCGCAAGACGTTGATGCAACGACACAGGCCATCGCCGCAATGACCGAAGCGCTGACCGTTGCAGGCGCGATCCCTCTGGCACTGGGCGGCGATCATTATAACAGTTTTCCAGCCTGTCTGGGGTATTCCCGTGGGCTGGCCAAACGCGCACCAAACGCGCGTTTTGGGTATATCCAGATCGACGGTCATCTGGATTTCTCCGACAGGCTGGGCGCATGGGGCAGCCACAACCACGCAACCAATGCCCGCAGGGTTTCTGAACTGCCCAACATTGATGTGTCCAATATGGTCTGGGTCGGCATCACGGGCTGGGTTGATGGCGGCGATCTGGCCCTGATCGAAGAACAGGGGGGGCGGGTGTTTTCAGCTGGCGATGTGCAAAAACTGGGCGCGGCCGAGGTGATGCGTCAGGCCTTTGCCCACGCCATGCAGGGATGCGATGAGCTCTATCTGTCGATTGACATTGATGCGATGGACGCCGGTTACCTTCCCGGCACAGGCTCCATCGTGCATAGCGGCATTACACCGCGTCAGTACTACGACCTGCTGGATGGGTTGGCCGAGGCCCCCTTGGGCGGGTTGGATATTGTCGAGGTCTCACCTCCGCTTGATCCTTCAGAGCGCACGGAGTTCCTTGCGGCGGAAATGCTGTTCCGGGTCCTGCGCCGTTTTCGCACGCGACCGGTGTAGGAGCTATGATGAAATATTTCGGCACCCGGCAACTGGGTGGGCTATCACATGACGGACAGATCCTTGCCCCGGCAACCCGGCCCTGGATCACGGATCTTTCAGCGCTTTGCCCTTACGAGGGTCTGCAACCCGGTAACCTCCCGGAATTTGAACGTGACCCGGATTGGGACAACTGGGCGCTCACGGACAGCCCCAAAGACCCGACCAAACGCCTGAACTGGCATGTGTTTCAACAGGGAGGCACCCGGTATCTGGTGGCCGACCGGATGCTAATGAGCCGCATCAGCTGGCAGGATCTGGACGATGTCGGGTATGTCTTTGGCACAGAGGTGTCGATTGATGGCAGGCAGTTTCGCTGCCGGTTGCTTACTGGCGGTGATACGCCCCACGATGACCCCTATCAGGGTGCGACCGGGCCCAATGAATGGGATACGTTGGTGGGCGGCGCTGCGGTAGCGAGCGCGCCTCAGCCGGACCCGGCCAATAGTGCAGCACCGCTTAGCCCGGATCATCTGAATTCCACCCATAACAGTCTGTGGAACTGGTTCGGGGCGGTCAGCTGGACCGCCGAACCCGTCGCCAATCGAGCCGATGGGCGGGTATGCCGGGGCTATCATGGCCCGACCTTTTTTTACGTGAACACTGTCGACCACCGGCATGAAGATATCGGGTGGCGACCAGTTCTTGAGGAAGAGCTATGACTACAGACCCCTTTCCCAACTATATCGCCGGAACATGGGCCGCTGGCAGTGGTGCTGTTCCAAACCTCAACCCATCCGACCTGAATGACACAATCGGGGATTATGCGCAGGCTAGCGCCAACCAGGCCGCCCAGGCGATCGAGGCCGCCGCTGCCGCCCTTCCGAAATGGCGTGCGACATCGCCACTGGTCCGGTTCGAAGCACTGGACCGCATCGGGTCGGAAATCCTTGCCCGTGTGGACGAGCTGGGCGACATGCTGGCCCGCGAAGAGGGCAAAACCCTGTCCGAGGCCAAGGCCGAAGCACATCGCGCCGGGCATTTGTTCAAATATTTCGCGGCTGAGGCGTATCGTGCTACGGGCGACGCTTACCAATCTCTGCGCGAAGCTGTGTCGCTTAAGGTTGTGCGCGAGCCCATTGGCGTTGTGGGCGTGATCACGCCCTGGAATTTCCCGCTGGCGATCCCGGCATGGAAAATTGCACCCGCTCTGGCCTATGGCAATACGGTCGTATTCAAACCTGCCGAACTGGTGCCCGGATCGGCCTGGATGTTGTCCGACATCATTGCCCGTGCGGGCCTGCCCGAGGGTGTGTTCAACCTTGTGATGGGCAAAGGCCGTGAGGTCGGGGAGGCGATCGTGACCCACCCCAAAGTTTCTGGGGTCACGTTCACCGGCTCCACACCTGTCGGTCGCAATATGGGGGCGGCGCTGTTCGCCCGCGGAGCCAAAATGCAGCTTGAAATGGGGGGAAAGAACCCATTGATTGTGCTGGATGATGCGGATCTGGACCTGGCGGTTCACTGCGCTTTACAGGGTAGCTTTTTCTCAACCGGCCAACGATGCACGGCTTCTTCCCGCCTGATCGTCACTGACGGTATTCACGACGCATTTGTTGACCGTCTTTGTGCGGCAATGAAAGATCTCAGGGTCGGTGATGCGCGCGCGCCGGACACGCAAATTGGCCCGGTGGCCAGTGAGGCGCAGTTGGCCATTGACAAAAGCTACATCGAGGGTGCTGTGGCTGACGGCGCAACACTTGCCGCAGGAGGCAGCGATGTCAGATTGAATACGCCCGGACATTACCTTGCTCCGGCCCTGTTTACCGATGTGTCACCACAGGCAGCCGTGGCGCGTGACGAAATCTTTGGACCTATCGCTGCTGTATTGCGTGTGCCGGACTATGATGCTGCCCTTGCCACCGCCAACGACTGCGAATTTGGATTGTCTGCGGGCATCGTCACGCGGGATGCGACCAAGATCGACCATTTCTCGCAGCACGCTGAGGCAGGTATGATACAGGTCAATCTGCCCACCGCAGGTATGGATTTTCACGCGCCTTTTACAGGCCGAAAAGGATCCTCTTATGGCGCGCCGGAAAAAGGCAGCTATTGCCGCGAGTTTTTCACCGCAGCAAAGGTTGTACACGAGGGGCGCGGACAATGACGCAGGCACCTTTGAAGGGCATTCGCATTCTTGATCTGACCAATGTGCTGGCCGGTCCGTTCTGCTGTCACCACCTGGCGCATTTGGGGGCCGAAGTTGTCAAGGTTGAGGCCGCTGGGCGGGGCGATCTCGCCCGCCAACTGGGGGCCGACCCAGAGCTGAACAAGGCCAACATGGGCGTGTCCTTTCTGGCCCAGAACGCGGGAAAGAAATCGGTCACAGTCAACCTGAAGAACGCACGGGGCCGGGAGATTTTTCTAAAACTCGTCGAAACGGCAGATGTCGTGGTGGAAAACTTTCGGCCCGGCGTCATGACGCGCCTCGGCGTGGGCTACGAGACCCTAAAGGAGGTCAATCCGACGCTGATCTACTGTGCCATCTCCGGCTTTGGCCAAGAGGGCCCGTGGGTTCACCGCCCGGCCTATGATCAGATCATCCAGGGCACCTCGGGTGTGATGTCGATCACTGGCGGTGGCGAAAGCGCGCCATTGCGGGTTGGATATCCGGTGGCAGACACCGTGGGCGGTATCACCGCAGCCTTTGCGATATCATCTGCTCTAAACGCCAATCCGCGCGGTACGTTCATTGATGTTTCGATGCTGGAATCGGTGCTGGCGACAATGGGCTGGGTGGTGTCGAACTATCTGATCGCAGGCGTCAATCCGACCGCCAACGGCAATGAGAATCCCACTTCGGCGCCTTCCGGCGCGTTTGAGGCCGAGGGCGGGTTGATCAACATCGCCGCCAACAAGGACCAGCAATGGGAGCTTCTGACTGACCACCTGGGTTTGGCCGCGCTGCGCGAACGTCCTGAATATGCCACGCGTGAGGATCGCAAACGCAACAGGCTGGCTCTGAAAACAGAGCTTGAGGCCGTGTTAAAGACCCGACCACCGCGCGACTGGGCCAAGGAGCTCAATAGTATCGGCGTGCCCTCGGGAGCGGTTTTGACAGTACCGGAAGTACTGGAAATGCCGCAGGTTGCAGACCGCGGATTCCTCGGCCAGTTTGAAAACGTCCCCGGCGTCGGACGAGACATTCAGGTCGCCACGACCGGGATCAAACTGGACGGCAGTGCGCCCACCGTCGATGCGCCACCGCCCACATTGGGGCAGCACAACACTGAAATCTGGAGTGAGTTGGGGCTTACACCGGATGACATTGAAAAACTGGCAAAGGATGGCGCGATATGACGACCCCCTCAGATCGCAAAGATGCCGATGACATTCGCCACTGGTGGCGCACCGCAATAATCGACATGGCGCCAGGGCGGATCGCCTTCCGCGGTCACCCGATCCAGGACCTTATAGGTTCTGTTAGTTTTGCTCAGATGATTTGGCTCATGGTGCGGGGCGATATGCCCACGCCAGAACAGGCGGCACTTTTTGAATGTGCGCTGGTGGCGGGCGTGGATCATGGCCCGCAGGCGCCGTCAATTGCCGCTGCCCGTATGGCCGCGACCTGCGGGCTGGGGCTCAACAACGTCATTGCCACTGGGGTCAACATGCTGGGTGACGTGCATGGCGGCGCCGGTGAACAATGCGCCGAACTATATTTCGACGTCGCCAAACGGATCGATGACGGCGCTGAACAGGAAGCTGCCGTCCGCGACGGTATCGCCGCTTGGCGTGCGGAAAATGGCAAGATTGTCTCCGGCTTTGGCCACCGTTTCCACAAGCCCGTCGATCCCCGCGCACCGCGGTTGATAGCATTGGTACGTGAGGCCGCAAAGTCTGGTACGGTGGATGGGCGGTTTGCCGACATCGGTGAGGCGGTTCAGGCGGAAATCGGACGCAAGCGCGGCACTGAGATCGCGATGAATATCGATGGGGCCACAGCTGTTATCTTTTGTGAGCTGGGTTTTCCACCCCCGCTCTCTCGTGGTCTGTTCTGTCTCTCCCGCTCGGTTGGCGTCTTGTCTCATGGCTGGGAGCAGATGCAGCAGGGCGGCCGCAACAAAGGGCCATTGCCACCGCGCTTTCTGCCGGAATACATTGGTGTTAAGTCGAAAAGCTGAGCCGATGGACATTGATGGCGCCAACGCCGTAATTCACACCGAACTTGGCATTGATGCCCCTCTGGCGTGTGGACTGTTCTGCCGGTCTCGGACAGTGGGCATCCCGACACGCGCCTGGGGGCAGACCCGCCAAGTAAGTCGGAACAAAGGTCCATTGTCTTTGTGTAGTCTTTAAACGTATTTCAATCCAAGTAAAAAATAAAAAGGTTTTCGCGCTTGTTCTGACGTCAGCGAAGCACACCAAGCTGCCATTAGTGCAAGCGCCGCGAATTCACACTTTGTCCCGCAGAGCAGTCATCTATCGCGGGTGCCCGAATGACTGATTTCTCCGCATGCGCACCCTTCGTGGAAATCGCGGACATGTTGCGGATTGCCGCAGGGCGAATTTCTGTTTCTCCCTAAAAAACCTTCTGACCACTCCAACATTTTCAGTTAGCTATCAGGGCACGTCCTCGGCTTTAAGCTGATTGGGGGGAAACACCCGAAATTGAGCTCGGATCATGATTTCCGATTCACGTTGTATTTAGTCAAATGGAGTTCTCAAGCACTGCTTTTATCGGCAAAAACAGTCGTTTCGGATCATCCGCTGGGTTCAACGGGCGAAATCCTAGTTTTGTATAAAACGCCATGCGTTGCTCAAAGCGTTCGTCTTCAAACACATCCAGTATCACTGCCGCCGCGCCGATGGTTTCGGACACCTCCAGCGCCTTTGCCAAAGCATCGGCCATGAGCGCCCCGCCTAGCCCTTGTCCCTGCACGGTCAAGTCTGTTGCCAGCGCCGCCAGGTAGATAGCCGGGATCGGATGGCGCTCTCGACGTCTGGAAAGGGCCGGAGATGCCTCCGCCTCCACCGAATGGGCTGACAGGCCGTAAAAGCCAACCACGCGCCCCTCGGCGTCCGCAGCGCACCAGACCCGCAGGCGGTTGGCTTTGATCTGATCGGTGATGCTTTCCTTGAACCAGCGATCCATCCCGGCCACGCCACAAGAAAAAGCCCCGCGATCATGCGAGGCCTTGTCGAACCGCTCAACTCGAAATTTCGGGTTAGTCATCTGCGATCAGCTCACGTCGTTTGGCGAACAGATCGGCCAGTGCGGCATTTGGCTGGGCGGGTTGGTCAATGGCGTCCGCAAAAGCTTCGAACGCTTTCGTGGGCAAAACGCTCCTGTGCTGCGCGGCTTCGATGTCCTGCGCGGCACGATACGCGACCGATGTGATAAAAGTGCTGGCGTCCATCCCAACAGCCAGTGAGGCGCGTTCAATCGCATCCAAAACGGATGGTTTGAGACGCAAATCCTTGCGATGTGACTTCGGCTCACGCAGGGCCGATGTGGTGTCCTGAACCTGAATCATGGTGATCTCCTTACTGCGCTAAGTTAGCGTACAATGTACGTACAAGTCAAGGTTGGTGCGCGCGGAGAGTTAAGGGGGGCTTTACAGTAACTGAAGGCGGTGATTTTCGCGCATTTTGGGGTGAAAATCCATGTGAAGTAATCATCCCTATTTCTTGCCATCTTCCTCCGCCATTTTTTCCCTTATTTTTATGGCTCTGCGGGATGGGATGAAATTGCCTCCAATCTTCACCCATTTTGCGCCCTGGAAGTGCAGACTGAAATCGGTACAAACGCTGTTCCTGAGACCGTATCAAGAGCAGCATTTTCCCTCCAATCGTGCGCAGAACGGACTAGCCTTTCCAAAGCATTCTTCTGCACCTCCCATGTTGCGCTCCCCAGTGGCGCGGGTGTTCGGGCAGGCAACCAAAATCCCAAGTGTTGGCCGTGGCGCACGGACGGCACAAGACGTTCCAGAGGAGGCATGCCTTCGCGGGAAAGCCTGTCATCCCAATCTCGAACGAAACAGATACCCCTTGGAACGAATGTCAGTTGATGTCGATCGTGGGGAACGCCGGATTGCCCTTCATCAGGCAAATCCGGCGCGGACCCGCGCCCATGTTCTTTTCTAAGTTCTTGTTTTCTATTCGGGGGGCGATCCTGTCCCCCTTTGCTGGACAAACCTGTCCGGCTTTGCGGACAAGAATGCCCCCCTTTGGCGCGTGACAACGGGACAATCTTGTCCCCCTCACGACGACGAATTGTAGCGCGTTTAAGAGCGGTCTCTGTCGGGCGATAGCGAGATGATTTACCCTTATTCGTGCCGCGCTCAATGGTCATGTAGCCAGCCGTTTCAACCTTGTTCAGCGCACGTTTTACCGATTTCGCATGTTTGCCGATAGCCGCACCAATGGTTTCAAAGGAAGGGTGACTTTCACCTGTTTCGTGATCAGCATGGGCCAGAGCAAGATAGAGGGCCACACGCAGCGCGTTGTCATCAAGGTCGTGATCCGTGACCATTTCTAGCAGATATTGGAGTTTAATTTTGCAGAACGGTAATGTGTCAGACATAACGCCCTCCCGCAAATTTGTCAGCGCCTGTCAGCCCTTGGATACGGTTTGACAATATTGGGGTAAGTGCCTGATCTTTCGCTGGGGGTTTGACGCGGAGATCGCCGGTAAGTGATTGAATTATATTCAAAAACTTTGGCTTGAAAATCCTCGTGTCGGTGGTTCGATTCCGCCCCCGGGCACCACAATAAACTTCTAATAATTTGATTTTTTTTGCATAACTCCCCTAGTGTTCCAGAGATATCCACCCAAATACCCACCTTGTGAGCGTAAGCAGGCTAGCGACAATGGAGCAATGCAACCTTAACCGCTTCCGGATGTTTCAATAATCGATAGCTGCATCGTATCTTTTGGTTGCCCTCGGCAAATCGAAGATCCAGTAGATTGCCCACACTGTACGCGGTGGCGTCCACGGTCTTGCCTATTGATTGTGGGGCCGCAGCCGCGAATGGCACATAAGCCGGTTGCTGGTTGAGGGACTGTTCCAAACTCTTGATCCCAGGTTTTGGCTAAAGTGGGTATTGTAGCCATTTAGGTCGAGAGCATTGAATACTTGTATGACCCACGGAGAACTCTCAAGAGCTTTTGTTGTCTCAGCCTCGGTGTCTTTGGCACGACAATACACTACCTCCTAATCATTGACCTAAAAGTAAAATCAATTCTCGCAAGCTGAGGAGCAACGCGCCAGAAATGGACACAAGCCTGATCGATTAGGATCGCGCCGTGACTTGGCGGCTCTTCGCCCACCTCAAACGCATCCTCGGGATCGGACGGCTCCGATTTCGTGGCCCATGCGGTACAGATGACGAATTTCTCCTCGCCGCCACCGCCCAAATGCGGACTTCGCGATGGCAGCTATCGCTCGCACTGCTAAGCTTTGCTTCGCGGAAGGCTACCTACGGGAAGAGGAAGTGAATTGACGCTGTTTAGTAGAGTGAATCAGATATTCCCTCAGCGACTGAAACGCCGCGTAGAGGATCGGGATCATCAAAAGACCTAAGGTACTGTCAACAATCATGCCAAAGAGTACAGGATAGCCAATAGATACGCGTGCCGCAGCTCCCGCGCCGCTGGACAATACAAGGGGCAATACGCCGATGATGAAGCACAGACCCGTCATGGTGACCGGGCGAAACCGGATTTCTGCCGCTCTCAGGGCGGCTTCACGGATACTGGTTCCGGACAACCTTTCTTGATTGGCGAATTCAACGATCATGATGGCTTTCTTGGCAGCCAATCCGATTAGCAACACCATTCCAATCTGAGCAAAAATGTTGCTCGTGATAAACGGGAAATAGGCAATGGGTACAAGCGCGCCTAATAATGCAAATATGGCTGAGGTGATAATCGACAGCGGCAGTATCCAGCTCTCATACAAAACAACAAGAAACAGGTAAGCCAAAACCAAGGCCGACAGCATGATGAAGGGGACCATGCCTTGAGACTTGACCTCTTGCTGGGTCACGCCCGACCATTCGATGCGAAAGCCGTCGGGCAGCGTTTTGTCAGCGATCTCTTGGATAGCCTGGATGCCCACGCCCGAACTGACACCATCTGCCAACTGCGCGCTGACAGAGGCCGCCGTGAACAGGTTGTATCGCGGGATCGCATCCGGTGCGAGAACTGGTTCGCTGCTCACGAAGTTTCGCAAAGGCAGAGACTCACCAGCGCTGTTTTTGACGTAGATATTGTCCACATCATCCAGCGTTTGCCGAAACCGCGCGTCAGCCGAGATGACGACCCAATAGACCCGTTCCGACAGAATGAAATTATCCACGAAGAAGGTGCTGAGATTGGCCTGCAATGCGGTGAAGATGTCCGAAACGCTTACGCCCAGCGTTTCAGCGCGATCCCGATCCACGGACAATCGGTATTGCGGGGTCTGACCGGAAAAGCTGCCATGGGCGCGAACGAATTCTGGCGCGGCGTTCAGGGCTGTGACGAAGGCATTCATGACGGAGTCAAGCTGCGCGCCATCGCCCTTTTCAAGATCCAAAAGCTCGACCGAGATACCACCCGTCGATCCAAGCCCGTGGATGGTTGGGAAGGGAAACACATAGCTTTCGGCCTCGGGCAAAGTGGCCAGTTTATGGTCCAGATCCTGCATAATCGCATCCCAATGCAAATCCGGGCTGGTGCGTTCGTCCCACGGCTTGAGAGTGATGATGGCCATTCCGGCATTGGAGCGGACGCCCGTCAGCATGCTGGCGCCGGACACTGTTGTCACGGTGTCCACGCCGGGCGCTTTTTCGATCACCTCGCCGGCTTTGGCCATAAAGGCCTGGGTTCGCTGTAGGGAAGCACCATCTGGCAGCGCCATGGCGGCCAGCAAAACACCGTTGTCCTCTTGCGGGATCAAACCGGTAGGAACGGTTTTGAAGAGGTAAATGGTAGCCCCGACAGAAGCGACAAAGACAAGCAGCGAGAACGCGATGTACCTCAACATCAGCGAGACAAGCCGCATGTATTGTCGCCTGATCCAAAACACCGCCGCAGGCACAAACTGCAAGGGGCCAATTGGTTTCACTCCTGCTTTCAGTACCATGGCACAAAGCACTGGGGCCAGGGTCAGTGCGTTCACGGCAGACAGCACAAAAGCGAAGATGATTGTCGCGGCGAACTGGTAATAGATCGTTCCCGTCACTCCGGGAAAGAAACACACCGGAACAAATACGGCCGCCAGCACAAAAGTGGTCGCGATGATCGGGCGATTGACCTGTGACATCGCCTTGAGCGTGGCGTCGCGCGGCTCAAGCCCCTCATCGGTCATGATCCGTTCGGCGTTTTCGATGATGATAATGGCGTCATCGACCACCAAAGTGATGGCTAGAACCAAAGCAAACAGCGTGATCATGTTTGCGCTGAACCCAATCGCATAGATCAGCGCGACTGCTCCCAGCAAAGAAACCGGGATTGCAATCGCGGGAACGACTGTCGCTCGGAAACTGGCCAGAAAGAAAAACGTGACTGCGATCACCAAGCCTGCTGTTAGCGCCAGAGTTTTCAGAATGTCTTCGATCGAAACACGCACAGCATCTGTTACGTCATAAGTGATCTCATATGAGACACCTTCGGGAAATTTCTTCGAAAGCTCACCCATCAGGTTGTGGATGTTATCCGAAATCTCTAGCGCGTTGGCCGTGCTTTCCTGATGCACCGCAATCGCCGCCGTATCCTTGCCGTTCAGTTGCGAGGACCCGGCATAGGTGGCTGAACCAAGCTCAATCCGTGCCACATCCTCCAGTCGGGTGACCGATCCATCGTCGCCCGTTGAAATGATGATCCGGCCGAACTCTTCAGCGTCCCGCAGTAGACCCTCGGCGCGTAGCTTGAACTGAAAATCTGTGCGGGCATCGCCAAATGGCGGGGCTCCGACTTGTCCGGCGGCTGCTACAACATTTTGGCTTTCAATCGCATCGGCAATCTCTGACGCGGTGATATTCAGCGCGGCCATACGAACCGGGTTGATCCAGACCCGCATACTGTATTCCAACTGGCCGAATTGCGAGACCCCACCCACCCCTTGCAGGCGCTGCAGTGGATCATGCAGGAAATCGGCCGCGTAATTGCTGAGGTACAACTCATCTCGTGACCCGTCAGGAGATGTGAGGTTGATCACCAGGATCATATTTCCGGATTGTTTGGTAACCTCGATCCCCTGCTGTTGCACAATGGATGGCAACTCGGCACTGGCAAGGGCGATGCGGTTTTGCACCTCCACCGCCGCAACATTGGGGTCGGTTCCCAAGTCGAACGAAACACTCAGGTCATAGCTGCCATCATTCGAGCTTTTGGACTGCATGTAAAGCATGCCGTCGATCCCGTTCACGCGTTCCTCAATGGGTGTGGCCACGGATTCCTGAATGACTTGCGCATCCGCGCCCGGGTATGTCGCAGTCACATATATCTGCGGTGGCGCAATGTTCGGATATTCCGAGATAGGCATGAGCCGGACGCAGACCGAGCCAAAAAGAACCATTAAAATCGCTATGACAGCAGCGAAATGCGGGCGATTGATGAAGTAGTGAGAGATCAAGTCAAGCCCTAACTCTGACTATCGATCGGTTTCACGACCAATCCTTCGTGAATTTTCTGTAGCCCCTGCACGACCACCCGATCGCCGTTTTCAAGGCCAGAGTTCACTTGAGTTCTGGTTGCAGTTTGAGTGCCAATTTCAATATCTGTCCGGCGAACCGTGTTTTTGTCATCGACGGAGAACACGAAATAGCCTTGCTTGTCGAATTGCACCGCATTGCGCGGCACGGTCAAAATCTTGCTGTCGTCCGAACCGCTCAGCGCAACGATAACAAGCTGACCAGGAATGAGAAGCCCATCTGGGTTGGAGAACGTAGCCCTTAGCTCGACAGTATCGGTATCCTGCCTAACGATGTCGCCCACATAGGTGACATTGCCTTCCGTGTCGTAAGTCTGACCGTCAGCGAGTGTAATCTGCGTCGCCAGTTTGATGCCTTGCCGCGAAATCAATCCATTGCGACGTTCGCGCAGCAATATGGGCTCACTGATAAAAAAACTTACCAGAATAGGATCAACGCTTGTGACGGTCGCCAGAACACCGCTGTCGGAACCCACGATGTTGCCCGCATCGACTGCTGACAAGCCAATGCGCCCGTCCAGAGGGCTAACGATCTCAGTATGATCCAGATCGATCTGCGCGATTTCAAGTTTGGCCTGTGCCTCATCCACTGAGGCCTGAGTCTCGTCGAACGTAGCTTTTGCTGTGTCCAAAACGGACTGAGGCACATCACCTTTGTCGAATAATGTCTGTTGCCGATCGAGTTCCGTTTTGGCGCTGAGCGCAGACGCTTGAGCGCTTTTTAAAGAAGCCTGGGCGGCATCAACACTTACTGAATATTTCCTTTTCTCGATGCGGAACAGCACGTCGCCCTTATTGACAGTGCCACCTTCGGAGAAGTTGACCTCTTGCAGGACACCATCCACTCTAGCCCGAAGGTCGACACTTTGATCAGCGACGACACGACCCACAAATTCGTCCTGTTTCTGTAGATCCTGAAGAGTTGCCGGCGCAACAACCACACTGGGTGCCTGTGGTTTAGACTGCGCAGCTGCGGAACCCACTAAACCGATGGCGAACAAAGTGCAGAGTAGCTGGCTGGTTATCGTCATCCGATGCTCGCTTATTCGCAATTGCATGGCTGCAAGATTATTATTCATGGCCGTGCAAATCGACGCAACGCAAATCTACTTTGTGCGATTGATCTAATTGAGAGGATTCTACAGCGTGCGTCACTTAAGGCAGGTCACCGTCCGGCCCGGTATAGGGGGGGCGCCAAGAAAAGCTGTCGATGAACATTATCACGTCGTCCAAGGCCTGAATGTCATCCCCGTGAATTGTGTTGTAGCTGTATGTAACTTTTTCACCGTCGACTTTCGGGGATGAAATCTCGATGATCAGCACATGAGACTTCCCTTCGATCTCACCCGACAAAGCCGCATTTGGCGGGTCAACGTCAAAGCTGTTTTCGCCTTGGCTCCAGACATCAAAAAAGTGGTCACGGGTGATTACACCAGCGCTGCGGTAGGGCCTGTCTGAGAAAACCGAAATCTCATCGTCGACGCCGTACAGAACTAGCTTTCCATCTTTGAGATCAGCTTTTGTGGCAGTTTCAACAAACAAATAGGTCTTGTTGTATGCTTCTTCCGTCAAAGCAATTGGCGGAACCAAAGCAATGGTTCCGGCCAAAGCAAGAAGTATCTTTTTCACTGTCTTTCTCCTTGGCCTAAGGTTTAAGAGTGGCGTGAACGCTGCCGCTATCCCTAGGACAAGCTGGGAAGTAAGTATTCCAAGTTGCGGCTAATTTCTTTTTTCCTTCACAAAAACATTTGGTTGGAATCTCAAGCTTCTGCCCAAACAGTGAATTTGAACGACGTTCACAAAGGATGATTGATCTTCTCAATCTGATTGTGTGCCCAACACCCCGGAATCTGCATCCAGCTTAATTGTATTGCCGCCTCCGGTAAAAGCATTTGCCGCAAGATCCCACCCGCCTTCGATATCTGCCCACGGACTTTCATCGATCACGAGATAGCTTTGCTCGAGGACGGGTACCGCGGAACCTTGCAGGATTGTGTAAGAAAAAGTCAGTGTGTCACCAGATTGCCGGGGGTCCGAAAGTTCGACGACTAGCGCGACAGGTTTGCCATCCGCCTGGCCCATCAGTGCCGCGTTTGGTGGATCATCGGCAAAACTGTCCTGCCCTTCACTCCAGACTTTGAGCAGTTCAGAACTTGGTATGACCCCAGCGGCGCGGTGCGGGCGATCTGCAAATACGATCATGTTTGCGTCCGGGTTTTCAAGTGTCAGTGTTCCGTTGTCCAGCGTTGCCACGCTGGCGTGCTGAACAAACAGAAAGCTGGCTTGGTCTTTCGTTTGTTCAGCAAATGCAGAAGTCGCAATGACCCCCGCTGCCAGAGTGGTGGCAATGCCTGTGCTCATTATGCCTGCCTTAAACATGCCTTTGACCTTTTTTCCGCGCAAAGTGTTTCAAACGCTAAGTGAGGCGTCTTCGGCACCCTATGGAAAGGGTGCCGCGAAAGATGAGCGCACTTAAGTATCTCAGTTTGACGAGACGCCCTGCGACAGGATTCCCATACCCACATCGCCATTCAGCTGTGTCGATTGTCCTGCGTCCCCGGTGGAAACGGCCGCCAGATCGGCCATTGTCTTGTAAAATTCCGCGAACGGGTTGTCGTCGATGACCAAATAGCTTTGTTCTATGGACTCGACCTCAGCACCTTCCAAGACCGTGTAACCGAAGACCAAGTTACCATCTTCCCGCATTGGGTTGGTCAGCTCAACAATTATCGAAACAGGTTGGCCTGCGGATTGTCCAACAAGCGCTGCGTTTGGCGGGTCCTCTGCAAAGCTGTTTTGCCCTTTGCCCCAAATCTTGATCAGTTCAGAGCTTGGTACCGCAATTGCAAGTCGGTGCGGACGATCAGCAAAAACGATCATGTTGGCATCTGCGTCGTGCAGTGTCAGCATGCCGTCATCCAGAGATGCAGAAGGCGCATGCTGAACGAAGAAAAAGGTTTCCTGAGCAGGTTTTTCTTCTGCTACTGCAATCGCCGGCGCCAGTCCGGCAACAAGTGCAGTGAGCGAACTCCCCAGCGCTTTCAGTGCCTGTTTCATAGGGTTCCCATCCAATTCATGTTCGTTTCGGCCCGATCGCAACAACCACATTGTTGGGCTTCTGCGCAGCGCGCTCCACCTTTGCCAAAGGGTACTCAGCCGAACACAATACGACATATTGCTTCAAGCTTTGCATTTGCAGAAAGAGTGGAGCCATTTCCCTTTAGCGATCCTTCAAGTCCCTTTAGCGATCCTTCAAGCTTGCGAGCAGCACACGCCGCCTGCCTATGCGCTATCAGCCAATACCTTTTGAATCACGTGCACGACGTCTCAAGTTTGCTTGCTGAGAGTGCCACTCAACAAACCAAAGGCCCTCACCTTCTGCTGTGGAAATGTTCCCTAGCGATAATGCTTCATTGCTACAAATTTCTGAGATGTGGCTGTAAACACCCTACCATGGCGATATCGTAACTCTTGAAAAAAGGCAGATAGTCATCCGCTGCGAATTGTAAGAAGCCTCGGCTGAACCAACACACACTGGGCGTTTGTTCGCAGGCTCTACCGCCCTAAAACGCAGATTGGCCGGGGGTAGGTGTTATGTGGAAGGTCCCACTTGTTTTTGCCAACGCGCCAAGGTTTTCAAAGAAGCCTTTGTTTGGTTTTTCGTTGGTCAGTGTTCGATGCAAGTGAATCGAATTGTGATAAGCATCCACTTCACCCGGTTTGTTGTATTCGGAGCCTAAAACATCGCTCGGTTTACAGTCGTACCGGCGACGGAAACTTCGAACAAAGCTTGATGTATCCAGAAAACCCAAACGAGTTGCGACAGATGTGACTGCCCCTCGTGTTGGCTGACTGCTGGCGAGCGTATCCCTTGCGTATTCCAGGCGGAGATTGGTCAAATAGGCCTGCAGTCCGCCGTCTGCGCGAAACAGGCGATATAGCGTCGATCGCGACATCCCGACCGCGACGCACATCTCATCAATACTCAAAGGCAGCGAGAGCGGGCGCGAGAAGATGTATTGTTCTGCGCGAATACGCTTGGCTCTTTCGATATGAACGTCTTCCGAATTGAGCTCCTCGCGATCCGTAATCGCGGCAACAAGCAGAGACGCGAACAGGTTGATTGCTGAAGCATCACATGTTTCCGATTTGTGCGATATTTCGTTCGCCAGATGCAAGAAATTGGCGATCATCAATCGCCCGACTGATGTTTTACTGTCAAAATGCGTCATTGGCCGCAGAGGATAGCGCGTGACTTGAAGGGCCGATTTCCTGAATGCCAAATAAGTGACCTTGGAGCGCTCGCAGTAACAATACCGGGTCGCAGACAAATCCATTACCGTGAGAGAGCCGGGCGCAACGCGGGTGGTTTCTCCATTCACTCTCGCGACCGTGTGTCCCTCATTCTGGTAACGGATTACAACACAATCGAATTCGTGATTGTTACCTACGAGTTCTGCCGGAGACATGGCCAGTTGGCAGAACACGGCGCCCTCCAACTGACGAGAAGAAACGCTGAGTTCCAGATTCCGTCGAGAAACCAAGGGCCTGCCCAAGCGCCAGAAGTCCGCCATGAAATCGTCCCATGCATCGCGACGTGCTTTTTCCGGGAGTATCGAGATATTCAGATCCGGTTCGAGGCAATTCATCTTCGTTCTCGTTTCGGCATAGGTTCAGCTAAAATACTTGTTCGTATCATACTTGCTTAAGGTTGAGCCGATCAACGTCGACTCGTTCTTAAATTTACCTACTAGAGCATCTCCGCCAAAATCTCCATCTTTCAAGCATTGAGGCGAAGGAGTGCTAAAAGTTGTCGGGTTCTACCTGGTTCCTATGCTTCGACACTGTTTTTTTCTAATAGCGGAAGATCCGTTGTGACAGTGTCTTACCAGAGAATTATGTTGTTGCAGCGATTTTCCGGTTTCGCAGGTCGCACCGCGACAATTCCGAACATTTACCCGCAACTCGAGATTTGAATTCGCTCGCGGCGAAATGTTGGTTTGGGTTTCACCTAGGTTCATCCTGATGAATGACCGCTAAATGGGATTCCGGCGCAGCGCGGAAAACGATCCAAGGCGGGCGCGAGGATTGTCTGCGTCAGCATTCGCCGTGCTGTCAAAAGGCGGCTTTGATCCCGCAACACTTCTATTACGCCTAAAGCTCAAATTTTCGCAGCCCGAAGATCTGGCAAGTTATTTCACCCCGTCGCGAATTGGCACGCGGCTAAGTCTCCCCAGTATAACTACCCGCAAAATTCAGGTCCGTGTCAGCGCCCAGAACCGCAAGGTTAGGGCGACGGCCGCTGCCAACAGACCCAGAGTATAGCCAATCCACACGCCGATCGCTCCCAGATCGAAAAGGAACCCCAGTGCATAACTCGCGGGCAAGGCAAGCGGCCAATAGGCTGTCAATGTAATAATCGTCGGCAAATTCATGTCCGACATTCCCCTCAGCGCACCAAACGCAGTGCCCTGAACGCCATCCGCAACCTGTAGCATTGCCACGATGAAGAACAACGTGACCGCGAGATCAATGACGGCCGGGTCATCCGACATGGTCTCCGCAAGAATCCGGCCAACAGCAATGAAGATGATGGCGGCAATCGCCTGCCAGAGCGTGACCATCGCAAAAGACGCCTTTAAAATCGGTCTGAGCCTTTCTCGGCTTCCTGCACCGACTGCAAGGCCCACACGGATCGAGGCAGCACCCGCCATGCCAAGCGGGATCATATAGGCCAACCCCGCGAGCGCATTAACGATTTGATGGGCGGCTAGCGCCTCGGCCCCCAACCATCCCATCATCAGACCCACCACGGCGTAGGCGCCGCCCTCACCTGCATAGCCAAGACAGAGCGGCA
The DNA here is from genome assembly GCF_013031565.1 of Ruegeria sp. HKCCD7255. Taxonomy (NCBI): domain Bacteria; kingdom Pseudomonadati; phylum Pseudomonadota; class Alphaproteobacteria; order Rhodobacterales; family Roseobacteraceae; genus Ruegeria; species Ruegeria sp. HKCCD7255. The sequence continues at coordinate 285,346 of NZ_WQAG01000005.1, forward strand.
GGGCGTCTTTGGCCTGTGACCAGACATCCGCCAATGCAACAGTCACCCGTTGGCGAAAGGTGGCCAGCCCCGGTGCGCGTATCAATACGTAGATCCCGGCAACCAGCGACGTACATTGCGAGAGTATGCTGGCCAGACCAGCGCCCAGAATTCCAAGATCAAAGATGTGAATGAAGGCATAGTTTGCGGGCACGTTGAAGAGGACACCCAGATAGGACAGCGCAACAGCCGTCCAAGGCCGTCCAACGGCGTCGAACAGAGCTTTCAGGCCGAAAAACAGTGTAAAGGGCACGATCCAGATTGCCATCGACATCCAGTACGGCAGCAGGATAGCCAGAACCTCCTTCGGTTGACCCAAAGGCCCCAGCAGCGGATAAAGTGCCATCATCCCCAATGTCGCGCCGCCGCCGCCCAGAAGGCAAAGCAACAGCCCGCTACGAAAAGCCAGCGCAACCCGCGCGGCGTCGCGTGCGCCCTCGGCTTGGCTGATCTGTACGGAAATAGCAGTGATCACGCCCCAAAGAGCGGAAATCAGCATTATTAGAACGGACGTGGTCACACCAGCCGCCGCCAGAGGGACTGTCCCGAGCGGAGAGATCATTGCCGTATCTACGACGCCGATCAATAGCGCTGCGGCCAGACCGACCATCAGCGGAACGGCCAATCGGATCAACGGCGTGAACTCGGCGCGAGTGGGCGCCTGCGAAATCAGGAATTGGTCTGTCATGGGTCACCTGCCGGAAAAGATCCGGCGAAAAAGTCGCGGTAAAGAGCTTTAGGCTCAGAATGAAGAGGGGCTGCTCAGCCCTGCGACGGGAACACCATGAAATTGGTCCTTTTGGGGGACAAGATAACAAGCAAGGTTTTAGGGGAAGAATTGTTCGGCGTCCAGATCGCTTATGCACGCTGTTTGTCGAACTCTGCCAATGTCAGGAATGAGCAAAGTTCACCGGAACGCGGTGAGGCTTTGGTCAAACCATCATCTAATTGGCAGCCACGTGGGCAAGGTCACGCAGAAATTTAGCGCTTTGGTCGTCGGCCGGAAAAAACAGCTCGATCTTCATATCGTCCAGCGTGACGTCCGTGACCGTGCTGAATTGCGCAATCGTTCCAAACATAGAAAGCCGCTGACCACCAAAGCGGTAGATCGTAGAGATTGTCGGCCCGATCGTCGCGTCACTGCGGGCGCGCCCCTGTTGCGACAACGCGCGCGCCGCAGCGTCCAGTGCGGGTATGCCGCCTGCGTTGGCGCTTTCAGCGCGCAGGCGCAACATCGTGTGATGCGCGACCTCGGGCCAGTTTTCAACTAGCTCGGGCATCAGCGGACTGGTCAGCAGGTCCAGCAGGCTTTGCCCCTCGCTGATCCCCAGTGGCTTGAACAGCCTTTGTGCTCCGCTGTTGAGCATTACAACATTCCAGAGCTGGTCCAGTACCATTCCTGGGTAAGGGGCATGCTGCTGAAGTGTCCATTCGACCGCATCCCGGATTGGCGACATCGCCGAGTCATCAATCGGCGTTGCCGCAAAACGTGGCGCGAATCCTTCGGCGCGCATCATCTGATTTCGGGTTTCGACCGGAAGGTTCATGACCTCGGACAAATGAAGGATCATGTCCAGGCTGGGCCGGGACCGCCCTGTTTCAAGAAATGAGATATGGCGCGCGCTGACCTCGGCTTCGACCGCGAGGTCCAGTTGGCTCATCCTGCGTCGCTTTCGCCACTCTTTCAGCATGCCGGGATAGGGTGTCATGCGCCGAGCTTAACAAGGGGCCCGACAGAAATCACTTACCTCTGAGGTAATTGATTTGCACCCGTCGTAAGTCGCATGAAGAGCATGTATCGAAAGGAGAAGTTCATGACCCAACAACAGTCGGCAATGCGAATTTCAGGCGGAGTTCTTGTTGCAACCGGGGCGCTTTTTGCGCTGGCCGCGTTTCAGTTTCTTCATCCCGTTGCGCATATCTTGCTGCAAATCGCGTATTGGCCAATGCACGCCGTTCCCGCGGAGCTGATGGTTCCGTCGCCTTTACTGCTGGTGATCACCGGTGGCCTGACGGTTGGCTTGGGGGGAATGCAGTGGGCACTGGGAACCTATGTTGCTCCGGTATCGGCGGCAGCCGCGACCAAGACCGCTCAGATTGCGGCATGGTCATGGTTTTGCGCCGACAGTTTAGGCTCTATTCTAGTAGGGGCGCCCTTCAACGTCGTGCTAAACCTGTCCTTTTTGGTCCTGATTCTGTTGTCTTGTCGCCCCGGCACGGCAAGCAAACACGCAACATCCTGACGTGAAGTGGAATTCACTTGGTTTAAAAAAGAAGGACTAGCTACTCCAGAAAACCTTCAATGGTCGAGACGACTTCAACGATAGTTTTTTGCATCGGACTTGCTGGTGTTCTCAAGGGCGCTGCTGTTTTCGCACTTCGCTTGAGCTGGTCGAATATGGACAGGATTTCCTCTTCCAGTTTGGCCGGCTTTTCTTCGGACCAGCCGACCTTGGTCTTTGCAGGTTGCAGGACGCGTGCGAAACGATCTCTCCGGCGGTCTTGAAAATCGTCTATAGGAACTGCAAACCGCAGGGTTCGTTTATCGCGCGGAAGGAGGATAGGCGTCACTCCGGGCACGGTACGATTGTTTATAGCAAGGGCAGCTTAATGCCCTTGCTTGGACGGCTCCTTAAAAAGGGAACCGATAATGCGAAGGAGGTGGGTGTTCAGCCTCCGGTGCAAGACCAACGTCCCTCCTCAGATGAGCCGGCAACCCGCTTTGTTGCAAGCACCGTTGGTTCAACTGGTGTCAAGTTTTGTGGACGAAACGAATGTCCGTAGTGCGGGCTGCAGACGCAGAGTTTGAACGCGATGCTCAACGTCGGCTTGACCCGCACAAAGGACCAGTTGTTGACGGTATCAAGCGCCAAGTATGGTCCAACTCCCAGCCTATTCGTCAGATATTCAAGCGCGCATTTGCCGCTGCCGATCTTCCCTACTTCACCCCTCACAGGGTGCGAAACACCGTCGTAGAGTATGCGTACCTCACGTGCCGGACACCTGAAGAATTCAAAGCATTTAGCCAGAACCTTGGCCATGAAAGTGTCGTAACGACTCTATCCAGCTATGGACAAATACCACTTGCCCGACAGCGCGAGCTGATCCGGAATGCAGGCAAAAGCAAAGACCTCGATGCCAAGCTAGAATTGTTACTGGAAAGATTGGACCAGACAGAGAATTGATCACGTGCATGGGTCAAAACACGATGTTTCGACTTGCACCATCTGCTCAAGCAGATCTCGATGGTTTGTGCCAAATTGTCTGCTTTAGGTCACTGCCCGGTCATCCGACCAAAAGGCTCAGATGACGGCTTGGAGCCCTTAGCGGAACTTAATCTGACAATACTGCGCCGCTCCGCAGCGAAAGACCGCGTTGAGCTGATTCTGTGGAAAAACAACTTGTTGCTGGCGCAGAAAGAGGGGCGCCGAGCTGAGCGCGAGC
>NZ_WQAG01000033.1:0-1526 GCF_013031565.1 Ruegeria sp. HKCCD7255
TATTCCGTTGAAAAACTCTTCCTTGATCGACTGATGAGTCGCTGATTCAATTCGTTCTGTAGGGAGGGATTGGCGATGATGGGACCGAGACAGGAATCGCAGGCGGCACTGTTCTATGAGTTCTCGCTGGAAGACCATGTCCCGCAAGAGCATCTGCTGCGGTCGATTGATCGCTTCGTCGACTTGAGCAGTATCCGCGGGTATCTCGCAGATTTCTACAGCCACACGGGTCGCCCTTCGGTCGATCCGGAACTGCTGATCCGGATGCTGCTGGTTGGGTACTGCTTCGGCATCCGGTCGGAACGGCGGCTTTGCGAAGAGGTGCATCTGAACCTCGCGTATCGCTGGTTCTGCCGTCTCGATTTGAACGACCGTGTTCCCGACCACTCCACCTTTTCGAAGAACCGACATGGACGTTTCCGCGAGAGCGAACTGCTGCGCCACTTGTTCGAGACAACCGTGGCGCGGTGCATCGAAGAAGGCCTGGTCAGCGGCCAGCGCATGGCTGTTGATGCCAGCCTGATCGAGGCGGATGCCAACAAACAGTTCTCAGCGTCCAAGGACGAATGGGACGCCGGCCGGATTGATGTCGAAGCTGTGCCTCGCGCCGTGAAGGAGTATCTCGACACACTGGATGAGGCCGCCTTCGGCGCTGCAACTCCTGTGCAGCCGAAGTTCACATCCTTCGCTGATCCCGCCAGTCAATGGACCGCCGCGCGCAAAGGGCCCGCATTCTTTGCCTATTCCGACAACTACCTCATCGATACGGACCATGGTGTCATCCTTGATGTCGAAGCCACCCGCTCGATCAGACAGGCCGAAGTTGGCTCAACAAAGACGATGCTGGATCGCGTCAAAGCAAAGTTCGATCTTCACCCCGAACGGCTGATTGCCGATACGGCCTACGGCTCCGGCCCAATGCTTGGCTGGTTGGTGGATCGCAAAATCGCGCCGCATATCCCGGTGATCGACAAGGCCGGTCGTACAGATGGCACATAGTCACGCGCAGACTTTGAATGGGACGCCGAGAACAACCAATACATCTGCCCCGAGGGCGAGGCGTTGAAGCAATTCCGTCGCAATTACTCGGACCCCAAGCGCGGTCCAACCGGTAAGGGCGTCGCCAAATACCAGGCGCTCAAGCACACCTGTCAGGCATGCCCGTCAAAACCCAAATGCTGTCCTAAGGCCGACTGCCGAAAAATCACCCGAGAAGAACACGAAGATGCGCGCGATATCGCACGAGCCATCGCCAAGACGACCCAATACGAGGTCTCCGAGAAGCTCCGAAAGAAGGTCGAGATGCTCTTCGCTCACCTTAAACGCATCCTCGGGCTGGGTCGGCTCCGACTAAGAGGCCCATGCGGCGCAAACGACGAATTCCTCCTCGCCGCCACAGCCCAGAACCTCCGCAAACTGGCCAAGATCTTTCCTGCACCGCGGCAAGCGCGCAAAGCCTGATCAGAAAGGCGCTCGCGCTCAGCTCGGCGCCCCTCTTTCTGCGCCAGCAACAAGTTGTTTTTCCA
>NZ_WQAG01000006.1:0-281579 GCF_013031565.1 Ruegeria sp. HKCCD7255
AAAAACCCGTCGCCGTCGCAGGCATCAGCAAAGACGACATGCGCACACAGGTCGGGGCGTAACTCCGTGGAAGCTCTGCGCGCCATTCTGGGGTCGGCTGCGACTTCTGACAAGATCATCGCTCTTTCCGAGGGCGATGATCCACGCGTTGTCAAAGGTGCCGTTCTTGCCGCCAAAGAAGGGCTGGGCAAAACCATTCTGGTGGGCGATCAGGCCAAGGTTAAGGCCCTGCTGGATACCCATGAAGGATATGATTCAGACCGGATCACCATCCACGACCCGGTTACATCGCCGCTGCGGTCCGAGCTTGCAGAGCTTCTGGTTGAGCTGCGCAAACACAAGGGCATGACCCTTGAGGTGGCGCAGGAGCAGGTCACCAACCGATTGGTCTATGCCGCGCTTCTGGTGCGGCATGGAGTTGCGGATGGCACCGTTGGTGGTGCGGTGGAAACCACATCTGACACAGTGCGCACGGCGTTGCAGATCATCGGCACCGCGCCGGGTGCAAAAATGGTGTCGTCATTCTTTCTGATGCTGTTCTGCCAGGATCATCACCCGGTCAAAGGCGCCTATGTCTTTGCTGATTGTGGCCTGGTCGTGGATCCCAACGCGAATGAAATGGCCGAAATCGCGCGCGCCTCGGCCCATTCCTACACGGCATTGACCGGCGATACCGCCCGGGTTGCGATGCTGTCTTTCTCGACCATGGGCAGCGCGAAACATCCCGAGGTGGAAAAGGTCGTCGAAGCGACAAAAATCGCCCGCACGGCGGACCCATCGCTGCTGATTGACGGTGAAATGCAGTTCGACGCGGCCTTTGTACCTGAAGTTGCCGCGAAAAAGGCACCGGATTCACCGGTCAGCGGCCAGGCGAATGTGTTCGTCTTCCCAAATCTGAATGCCGGCAACCTCGGCTACAAGATCGCGCAACGGATCGGTGGGGCCGAGGCCATTGGGCCCGTCCTGCAAGGGCTTGCCAAGCCTGCAAACGATCTGTCGCGAGGCTGCTCTGCCGAGGATGTCCTGCACATGATTGCGGTGACCATCGTTCAGGCGCAGCAATTGAATTCAGGAAATTAGCCTAGAGCCTTAGAATAACAGACAACAAGCATTCCGGTTTTCCGCAATTTATGGGAATAATTGGGTCACAAGCGACAGGGGCACATATGAACCAGCCAGTAATTGACACCTCTCCCAAAGTTTCCGACGAGGTTCGCAAGACGACCTGCTACATGTGCGCATGCCGCTGTGGCATCAACGTCCACATGAAAGACGGAAAGGTTGCCTATATCGAAGGCAACCGGGACCATCCGGTCAACAAAGGTGTGCTGTGCGCCAAAGGCAGCGCCGGGATCATGCAGGTCAACGCCCCGTCCCGCCTGCGTAAACCGCTGCGCCGGGTCGGCCCTCGCGGATCGGGCGAGTTCCGCGAGATCGAGTGGGACGAAGCCATCAGCACCGCTGTTGGCTGGATGCACGAACTGCACGAAACCGCACCGCAAAAGCTGGCCTTTTTCACCGGTCGCGACCAAAGCCAAAGCTTCACCAGCTTCTGGGCGCAGAATTTCGGCACCCCGAACTATGCAGCCCATGGCGGCTTCTGCTCGGTCAACATGGCCGCGGGTGGCATCTATACGATGGGCGGCGCGTTTTGGGAGTTTGGTCAGCCCGATTGGGACCACACCAAACTGTTCATGCTGTTCGGTGTGGCCGAAGACCATGACAGCAACCCGATCAAGATGGGCATCGGCAAAATCAAGGCGCGTGGTGCGCGGGTGATTGGCGTGAACCCTATCCGCTCGGGCTATAACGCTGTGGCTGATGACTGGGTCGGTATCACGCCCGGCACGGACGGGTTGTTCATCCTGTCTCTGATCCATGTGCTGATGAAGGCGGGCAAGATCGACCTCGACTATCTCAGCCGCTACACCAACGCTCCGGTTCTGGTGAATGCCGGAGAAGGGCCGGAAAAGGGTCTGTTCCTGCGCGATGCAGACGGCAAACCGCTGGTGATCGACCGCGCCACCGGCGAACCGACCGCGTTCGACAAACCCGGTGTGCGCCCCGACCTGTCGGCAACCTACGACAAAGACGGTGTCACCCACCGCCCAGTTTTCCATCTGATGGCCGAGAAATACCTCAGCGACGAGCACGCACCCGAAGCTGTGGCCGAGCGCTGTGGCATCTCTGCCGAGCGGATCCGCGCCATCGCCGCCGAAATCGCCCGCGTCGCCTTTGACGAAGCCATCGAACTGGACCATGAATGGACAGATTTCCGTGGTGAAAAACACAGCAAGATGATCGGGCGTCCGGTCAGCTTCCACTCGATGCGCGGCGTGTCGGCCCATGCCAACGGATTCCAGACCTGCCGCGCTCTGCATGTGTTGCAAATCCTGTTGGGCTCGGTCGAAGTGCCCGGCGGCTTCCGCTTCAAACCGCCCTACCCCAAACCGGTCGAAGCGCACCCCACCCCGCATGGGGACCGCCGTCCCGGCCGCCCGCTGAACGGGCCGCATCTGGGCTTCCCGCGCGGTCCCGATGATCTGTTGCTGGACGACGACAACAACCCCATTCGCATCGACAAGGCCTTCACCTGGGAAAACCCGATGTCTGCCCACGGGCTGATGCATATGGTGATCTCGAACGCGGCGGCTGGTGATCCCTACAAGATCGACACGCTGTTCATGTACATGGCGAACATGTCGTGGAACTCGTCCATGAATACGAAGGGCGTGATGGAGATGCTGACCGCCAAGGATGATGATGGCAATTATATAATCCCGAACATCATCTACTCGGATGCCTATTCGTCGGAAATGGTTGCCTATGCCGACCTGATCCTGCCTGACACCACCTATCTCGAACGGCATGACTGCATCTCGCTGCTCGATCGTCCGATCTGCGAAGCCGACGCGGCTGCTGACGCCATCCGTTGGCCGGTGATAGAACCCGACCGCGACGTGCGCGGGTTCCAATCGGTGCTGATCGAACTGGCCAACCGGATGAGCCTGCCCGGCTTTGTCGACGAAGACGGCAACCCGAAATGGAAAGACTATGCCGACTATATCGTCAACCATGAACGCCGCCCGGGCATCGGCCCGCTGGCAGGGTTCCGGGGTGAAAACGGCGACAAGGAAGGCCGAGGCGAGGTCAATCCCGACCAACTCGACCGCTATATCGAAAATGGCGGCTTCTACGTGGCCCATATCCCTGAAGGTGCGGATTACTACAAACCCTGGAACACAGCTTATCAGGATTGGGCTGTGGGTATGGGCATCTATGACAGCCCACAGCCCTATTTGTTCCAGCTTTACTCCGAACCGATGCGCAAATTCCAGCTGGCCGCCGAGGGTCATGGCGACCGCCAGCCCCCCGAACATCTGCGCCAGCGGATCAAGGACAAGATGGACCCGCTGCCGATCTGGTATGAAACCGACCAGCAGGGCAACGAAGGCTTCACGGTCAACGCGCTGACCCAACGCCCGATGGCGATGTATCACAGCTGGGGCACCCAGAACGCCTGGCTGCGGCAACTGCACGGACGCAACCCGCTTTATGTGCCGACCAAACTGATGCGCGAACACGGGTTGAAAGATGGCGACTGGGCCAAAGTGACCTCACCGCATGGTGAAATCACCGTCCCGGTCATGGAGATGGCGGCGCTGAACGACAACACCGTCTGGACCTGGAACGCTATCGGCAAACGCAAAGGCGCCTGGGCTCTGCAAGAAGACGCGCCCGAGGCCACCAAAGGCTTCCTACTGAACCACCTGATCCACGAGCTTCTGCCGTCCAAGGGCGATGGTATGCGCTGGGCCAACTCCGACCCGATCACCGGCCAGGCCGCCTGGTTCGACCTCAAGGTCAAAATCGAAAAGGCTGCTGCTCCGGCGGATGTGGAAAGCCAACCCGAATTTGGCCCGATCAAGTCTCCGGTAGGTACTGGGCCCAAGGATCTGGCTTGGAAGGTGGGCAAATGACCCTGATCTGCCTTTCTCCTGTTCAAAAAACCTCGGGGAGCGCGAGGGCCTGGCCCCTCGCTCCGGCCCCGCTCACCATAGCGGAGACTTCCTGACATGACCCAACTTCCCCAATCCACCGAGCGCAAGATGGGTCTGGTCATCGACCTGGACACCTGCGTCGGCTGCCATGCTTGCGTGATTTCCTGCAAAGGCTGGAACACTGAAAACTACGGCGCGCCTCTCTCGGATCAGGATGCCTATGGCGGGAACCCGTCAGGCACCTTCCTCAACCGTGTGCATTCCTACGAAGTGCAGCCCGCCGACGGTCATGCCCAACTGATCCACTTCCCCAAATCCTGCCTGCATTGCGAGGACGCGCCCTGCGTCACCGTCTGCCCCACCGGGGCCAGTTACAAGCGGGTCGAGGACGGGATCGTTCTGGTCAATGAAAGCGACTGTATCGGCTGCGGGCTTTGTGCCTGGTCCTGCCCGTATGGTGCCCGCGAACTGGACATGGCCGAAGGGGTGATGAAGAAATGCACCCTCTGTGTCGACCGAATCTACAACGAAAACCTGCCCGAGGTCGACCGGGTACCCTCTTGCGTGCGCACCTGCCCCGCGGGCGCGCGCCACTTTGGTGATCTGGGCGATCCCGACAGCGATGTCAGCAAGCTGGTGGCTGAACGGGACGGTATGGACCTGATGCCCGAGATGGGCACCAAACCCGTCAACAAATACCTGCCGCCGCGCCCCAAGGACACGGTCGAAGACCAGATCGATATCCTGGCCCCGTTGCTGGCGCCCGTCGCAGAAGAGCCGAAAGGCTTTTTGGGCTGGCTCGACAAGACGCTGGAGAAAATCTGATGCATCCCGCACCTTCCGTTATCATCTTCACCACCCTGTCTGGTCTGGGCTTTGGCCTGCTGTTCTTTCTGGGCCTCGGACAGCCCGCCGTGACCGGTTTTGTAGCCTTTATCTTCTACGTCATCGCCTATGCGCTGGCTGTCGGCGGCCTTTTGGCCTCGACCTTTCACCTCGGCCATCCCGAACGGGCCTGGAAAGCATTCACCCAATGGAAATCCAGCTGGCTCAGCCGCGAAGGCGTCTGTGCCGTGGTGGCATTGGTGGTCATGGGGCTCTATGCGCTGGGCGCCGTGTTCCTGGGCAGCCACTGGAACCTGCTGGGCTGGATCGGTGCGCTTTTTAGCCTAGCCACCGTGTTCACCACCTCGATGATCTACACCCAGCTCAAGACCATTCCGCGTTGGAACATGGAGCTGACGCCCGCGATGTTCCTGTCTTTCAGCCTTGCAGGTGGTGCGCTGCTGTCTGGTGCCGAGGCCTTGGCGCCTTGGCTGCTCGCCATCGCCGGTGCCATTCAACTGGCCTATTGGGCCAAGGGCGACGGCGCTTTCGCACGGTCCGGCACCACTCTGGGCACTGCCACCGGCTTGGGCCTGCGTGGCGACGTGCGTGCCTTTGAGCCGCCTCATACCGGAACCAACTATCTGCTGCGCGAGTTCGTGCACGTCGTCGGACGCAAGCACGCCCAAAAGCTGCGCATGATCGCTTTTGCGCTGGCCTTTGTCCTGCCCCTGCTGCTGATCCTGATCCCCGCTTCGGGGGTTGTGATTAAGCATTTCCTTGTGCTTCTTGCGGTGGCATCACATCTGGCCGGGGCCATGGTCTCGCGATGGCTGTTCTTCGCGCAGGCCGAGCATGTTGTTGGCCTCTACTACGGAAAACGCTGAAGGGGGCTCTGCCCCAGCCGCGGCAAGCCGCGCCTCCCCCGGGATATTTTGGGCCAGATGAAGTTTGGATCCTGCCAATAAAAAAGGGCGGCGCTCGGGATCGAGGCCGCCCTAACCTGTTGGATCAGATGGATTCAGATCAACCCAGCATGCGACATCGCGGCATCAATAGCCGCTGTGGTGCTGTCTTCCAGCTCGGTCAGAGGGGAACGGACTTCGGTGCTGCACAGACCCAGTTTGCTGAGCGCGTATTTGGCGCCGACCAAGCCGGGTTCGATAAAGATCGCTTCGTGCAGAGGCATCAGTTTGTCCTGATAGGCCAGCGCTTTGGCATAATCGTCATCGAGCGTGGCCTGCTGGAATTCGGCGCAGAGTTTCGGGGCCACGTTGGCCGTGACCGAGATACAGCCGACGCCGCCATGGGCGTTGAAGCCCAACGCCGTGGCGTCTTCACCCGACAACTGGCAGAAATCAGGACCGCACGTGGCGCGCTGCTGGCTGACGCGGGCCAGATCGCCAGTGGCATCCTTGACGCCGACGATGCGCGGCAGCTTTGCCAATTCACCCATCGTCGCCGGCGTCATGTCGATAACCGAGCGTCCGGGGATGTTGTAAATGATGATCGGAATATCCGCGCAGTCATGCAGCGCCTGAAAATGCGCGATCAGGCCTTTCTGCGTCGGCTTATTGTAATAGGGCGTCACGACGAGGGCCGCAGCAGCACCCGCCTTTTGCGCGAACTGAACGAATCGGATCGCTTCAACAGTGTTGTTCGACCCTGCCCCGGCGATCACCGGAACCCGGCCTGCTGCGGCCTTCACGACCTCGGCGATCACGGTCTCATGCTCATCATGGCTGAGCGTTGGGCTCTCTCCGGTGGTGCCAACAGGAACCAGCCCGGTCGAGCCTTCTTGAATCTGCCATTCCACCAAGTGTTTGAGCGTGTCCAGGTCCAACTCGCCGTTGCTGAACGGGGTGACGAGGGCTGGCATCGAGCCTTTGAACATGGGTCGCGCTCCTTGAGGTGCGGGTTGCAAAATTACGTCTGTGCCGCCGCTGGTCTTGCCATTGTGAGTTGATCCCGGCGGCGCAAGGTCTATCCTGAATGGCTCTATCCTTGGTTGGTTAGGAAATGCAAGGGATGACACGCTTTCTGGCCGTTTTGACGGCAGTGATTATGTTGGCAACCACGCTGTCCCAGCCCGCGCGCGCGGATGCGGTGGGGGATTTGCGGGCCGGGCTGTCCGAGATGCGCAAGGGGGACTGGAACGCAGCCCTGCGCGTTTCAGGCAAACGCGGATCGGTTTCGCGTGACATTATTGTCTGGCATTGGCTGCGCGAAGGGTTTGGCAGCTCGGGCGATGTGTTGGTCTTTCTGGAGCGCCGCCCGGATTGGCCCGGGCTGGCCTGGCTGCGCCGGAAGAGCGAACCGGCCTTCACCAATGGCGATCCTGACCGCGTAATCGCATTCTATGCAGACACCCCACCGCAAACGGCAGAAGGCGCGCTGAACTATGCTGTGGCGTTGCTGGCCAAGGGCCGACGCGGCGATGCCGAAGCCGACATCGTTACCGCGTGGCGGACCATGCCCATGGGGGCCGGTTTGCAAAAGAACTATATCGAGAATTTCAGCACGCTCTTGAAACCGCATCACGAGGCGCGCCTGGACCGGATGTTGTGGGATAACCACTTGGTCAGCGCGGGGCAGATGTTGCCCTTGGTCAGTTCCGATCAGCGCAAACTGGCCGAGGCCCGGATTGCCTTGCAGAAACGGCAGCCCGGTGTTGATGGCAAGGTCGCGGCGGTTCCGAAAGCTCTGAAATCCTCTCCGGGCCTGGCGTTTGACCGTTTTGTCTGGCGCGATCGGAAAGAGCTGGATGACAGCGCCATTGATCTGATGCTGGCGCGCTCCACAGGGCCGCAAGCACTGGGCGAGCCGGACAAATGGGCCGAGGGTCGGCGTCGTTTGGCCCGCCTGGAGATGCGGAGTGGCAAGTACAGTCGTGCCTATGAGGTCGCCGCCAATCACCACATGACCCCGGAAATGGGTTATGCCTATGCGGATCTGGAATGGCTGGCCGGGTTCCTGGCACTGCGACGGTTGAATGACCCGGCGACAGCAGTGCGACATTTCCAGAATTTTTCGGATGCGGTAGCCTCGCCGATCTCGAAGGGTCGGGGTGGGTATTGGCTGGGCCGTGCCTATGCCGCGCAGGGCGATGCGGAAAAGGCCTACGACGCCTATGCGATGGGCGCGGATTATCAGACGTCGTTCTATGGCCTTTTGGCGGCTGAAGAGATCGGACGCCCCTTTGATCCGGCGCTGGCCAATCCACGCCGTGCACCGCACTGGAAACAGGCCAAGTTCGCCGATTCAAGCGTGTTGGAGGCCGGTCTGTTGCTGCAACGGGCCGGAGAGGACAATCTGGCAGAGCGGTTTCTGACCCATCTGGTTGAAGAGCTTGATCAGATCTCAGCCGAGCAGCTTGGCGACGTGGCTTTGGAACTCAAAGAACCACATTTGGCGGTGATGATTGCCAAGCGCGCGGCACGGACGGGCATTGTTCTGCCCGCAGCTTATTATCCGGTTCACCCGGTGGCCGATCTGAGCCTGCCGATGGCCGAGGAAATGACGCTGGCCATTGCGCGACGCGAAAGCGAGTTTGATCCTGTTGTGATCAGCGGTGCGGGCGCGCGGGGGTTGATGCAAGTCATGCCAGCCACAGCCAAGCTGGTCGCGGGTGAGTTGGGCATCCTCAGCCGTCACAAAACCGGGCGATTGACCTCGGATTGGGAATACAATGCCAAGCTTGGGGCGAATTATCTGGCCAGCCTTGCTGCAGATTTCAACGGGAACGTTGTCATGATGGCCGCCGGTTACAACGCCGGCCCGCGACGTCCGATCTCGTGGATGCAGCGCTTTGGTGACCCGCGTGCGGGTGCGGTGGATATCGTCGACTGGATCGAGTTCATTCCGTTCTCGGAAACCCGAAACTATGTCATGCGAGTGGCCGAAAGCCTGCCGGTCTACCGCGCGCGTCTGGGTAAACCTGCCTTGCCCGTTCCCTTTTCGCAGGAACTGACCGGCTCAACCTTGGCGGCGTTCGCGCCATAGGGTGAAAAGACCAGCGGCGATGACCAAAGCTGCGCCTGCGATCACTGCCGGTCGCAGCACTTCGTGGAAGATAGTGATCCCCAGAATTGCGCTCCAGAGCAGGTGAAAATAGGCAAAAGGTTGAACGGCGCTGGCTTCGGCCATGTCATAGCATTTGATCAGCAGCCAATGCCCCAGAACGCCCAACACGCTTAACAGACCCATCCACAGCCAATCTGCGGGAACCATCGGCTCCCAAAACCATAGGCCTATTGTGGTCATGGCGATGGCTCCGGCGATGCCGGTCCAGAACAGGCTGGTGGTGGTGCTGTCCCGGCGCGCTGCATAGCGGGTCAGAAGGCCATAGACGGCAAACATCAAGGCCGAGATCAGGGGGATCACCGCCCAGGGGTTAAAGACACCCATGCCGGGTTGAAGGATGATCAGAACGCCAACGCAACCGACACCAATCGCGGCCCAGCGCCGCCAGCCCACCTTTTCGCCCAAAATGGGCCCGCTCAGCGCGGCGACCAAAAGCGGATAGCAGATGAACACCGCCTGGCTTTCGATCAGCCCCAATATGGTAAAGGCATAGACCGCCACACAGACCTCACCCGCCAGCAACACACCCCGCGTGATTTGCAAACCCAGCTGTCTGGTGCTGGCGGTGGCACGCAGCCCACCTTGTCGGCGCATCGCCAACGCAATGACAAAAGCCGCAAAGAACCAATAGCGGATCATCACCACCATGTAGGTGTTATACGTCCCCGCCAGATGGCGCGAGATACCGTCTTGCAGCGCAAAGACGACCGTCGCCCCGATCATCAGGGCGATACCGGCGCTGACGTTGTTTTGCTGCGTCATGGCTTGACCGCTTGGGTCATGTGCCGTTTACGCCCATAACCCGGGCTGCGGGTGACGGCAAAGCCTGCATCCTGCAACCCCCGGCGCACAAACCCCGCCGCTGTATATGTGGCCGCCGTCCCTTTGGCCCGCGTGTGACCATAGACCTGCTGCATCAGGTCCTCGCCCCAAAGCTCGGGGTTCTTGGCCGGGGAAAATCCATCCAGAAACCACGCATCGGCTTGACCTGACCAAGCTGGCAATTGCTGCCGCGCGTCGCCTTCAATGACCGTGAGCCTGAGCGTTCCCAGATCGCAGGTCCCACTTTTCCATGCGCCCAGAAACCTTGCGCTCCAAGGCTGTAATTCGGGAAAGGCCTGCAAAGCGCGGGCCATGTCGACCGGGGCCATCGGGAGGGCCTCGAAACTGGTGAAGTGCAAGGCACCGGTCTGGCCCGAGCTCTCCCACGCTGACCAGGCGGTCAGCATGTTCAATCCGGTGCCAAAGCCCAGCTCGGCAATATGGAAGCCGGGTTCAAAACGCGCTGGCAGATCATTGCCCGCCAGAAAGACGTGCCGCGTTTCCTCTAATCCGTTCTGCAACGAGAAATAGGGGTCGTCGAACCGATCCGATACGGGGATCCGATCCTCTTTCCACGACAATTCGGCATGCTGGTCTGCCATCGGGTAATCCTGTAGCTAAGCGGCGCGACACTGAACAAGGAAAAGGGGTTTGGCAATGGTCGATGTGACGGTGCGGGGCGCGGGTATCTTTGGCCTGTCCATCGCCTGGACCTGTGCCCGGCGCGGGGCCCGGGTTCGAGTGGTCGACCCCTTTGGCCCGGGCGCGGGCTCCAGTGGCGGTTTGGTCGGCGCTTTGACCCCGCATGTGCCCGAGAACTGGAACGCCAAGAAAGCCTTTCAGTTCGAAAGCCTTATCATGGCCGAATCCTTCTGGCAGCAGGTCGAAGAGACAGGCGGTGTCTCGGCCGGCTACGGGCGTCTTGGGCGGCTTCAACCGATTGCGGATGCGCGCGCGCTTGGGCTGGCGCGGGCACGAGCCGAAACCGCCGCAACCCTGTGGCAGGGCAAGGCCGATTGGCGCGTGGTTGCGGCAGAGGATTTGGGCGCGTGGTCGCCGCCCAGCCCGACGGGATATATCATTCTCGATACGTTGTCGGCCCGCATGCACCCGCGCCGTGCCTGCGCTGCGCTGGTTGCGGCGTTGACCGTGATGGGGGTTGAGGTGGTGGCCGAGGCCCCTGATGCCGGGCACATCATCCACGCCACTGGCCTTGCCGGGTTGCAAGAGCTGAGCCAGCATTTTGGCAAGACGGTCGGCAACGGGGTCAAAGGTCAGGCGGCGCTTTTGCGCTTTGACGCCGGGTGCGTGCCGCAGATCTTTGCCGACGCGATCCATTTTGTGCCTCATGCGGACGGCAGTTTGGCTATCGGATCGACCTCAGAGCGTGACTATGACGACCCGCAAAGCACCGATGACGCGTTGGACACGGTCATCGAACGCGCCATGCAGGCGGTTCCGTTGCTGCACGGGGCCGAGGTCATCGAGCGTTGGGCGGGAGTACGCCCGCGCAGCAAAAGCCGCGCCCCGATGCTGGGTGCACACCCTTTGTATCCCGGTCAGTTCATCGCAAATGGCGGTTTCAAGATCGGGTTTGGCATGGCCCCCAAGGTGGCCGAGGTGATGGCGCATCTGGTTCTGGACGGCAAAGATGCGATCCCCGAAGATTTCAGGCCCGAAGCCTCACTCTGATTGCGCGATGGCCAACATGCACTGCCGCCCATCCGGGCCACGCACCCAGAATTCATCCCCGTTTCGACACAAGGTCGCGGACTGAAAATGCATAAGCGGTGACGAGGCGCGAAACAGAAACTGCGTCAGCGGCCCCATCAACTCGGTCGCAAACAGCATCAGATGCTGCGCCAATAGCGGGCCATGCACGACCAGACCCTCATAGCCTTCAACATCCTTTGCATAATCGGCGTCATAGTGAATGCGGTGACCGTTGAATGTCAGCGCCGAATAGCGAAAGAGCAGCGTTGTACTGAACTCGACCTGCCGACTGTCTGTCTCGTCCGTTCGCGCAACAGGCGGTTCGGGCGCGGTGCCCAAGGCATCTTCGCGGTAGACCAGATCCTGCCATTCGGTGACACGTACCGCGCCCGCCTGCCAGATGGCATGGCGCAGGATCACGAACCCCAGGGGGCCCGAGCGACCCATCTTGGTTTCGGTGCTGTCGACGAACGAACGCCGCTCGGCCGGAACGCCCGCCAAAAGGGGGGCGTGAAACTGCAATCGACCGCCCGCCCACATCCGCCGTGGTAAGCCCATGTCGGGGATCATCCCCTCGCCCACGCGGGGATGCCCATC
The DNA here is from genome assembly GCF_013031565.1 of Ruegeria sp. HKCCD7255. Lineage (NCBI taxonomy): Bacteria > Pseudomonadati > Pseudomonadota > Alphaproteobacteria > Rhodobacterales > Roseobacteraceae > Ruegeria > Ruegeria sp. HKCCD7255. The sequence goes on from NZ_WQAG01000006.1 coordinate 12,042, forward strand.
CCGACCCAACCGATGCGGTGGCTGTGGAGACCAGAAATACAGCTGGTGGAAAAAGGGTGGCAACGGCGAGCCCTCGGCAACCGTAACCTCCAGCCCAAGCGCGGCCTGCAATGCAGCGGCGCGGGCCGGGTCCATCACGTCATGCTGAATTTCACTGGGTTCAGACTGCGTCATGACCGCAGCCTAGGCCCCGTGAGGCGACGCGGCAAGCGTGGATCAGAAACCAGCCTCGGTGCGCAGTTTTTGCATCAATGTCTGCAACGCGTTTTCATATCGCTCGCTGGACAAACGCCCCTGGTCATCAAATTCGTTGGAACTGTCGGCCAGATGAATCTCGGGGCCCTGAAGGATACGGGGCTGGAACGGTACCATATAGGACCGCAGAACCATTTGCGCCCGTTCCCCTCCTGCGCGCCCAGCCGCAGCGGACATGACCGCAACCGGCTTGTCTGCCCAGGGCCGCCCTTTGGTGCGGCTGACCCAATCCAACGCATTCTTCAGCACGCCCGACGGGCCCTTGTTGTATTCCGGGGTCGAGATAATCACCGCATCCGCCTGCGCAATCTGGTCTGCAAGCACTTGAACCTTCTCGGGCACACCCTGGCCTTCTTCTAGGTCACCATCATAGAGCGGCAAATTCAGATCAGCCTCGATATAGGTGCCAGGATCGAACAGCCGCGCCGCCTCGCGCAGCAGTTTGCGATTTGTTGCGTTCTGGCGCAACGAGCCCGACAGGGACAGCAAGGTCGGTTCAGACATTCAGAAAATCTCCATCCTTTGGGTCAGACCCAATTTATCCGTCTTGCCACAGAACCATAGTGCTGCCAGCGCGCAGTCAATGTGCAAAAGCAAAGGGCCGCAGATTGCGGCCCCGGAAACGCGTTTTCGGCTGCTGTTTAGGCGTTCGGCACGACCACAATTTCGACGCGACGGTTCTGCGCCTTGCCTTCCGGGGTCAGGTTGGACGCAATCGGGTTGTTTTCACCCTGACCCACGGTGGTTATCCGCGAAAAGCTGACGCCATTGGCCTGCAAAATATCAGCCACGGCGTTGGCACGGCGCTCGGACAGACCAAAGTTGTAAGACGCGTCGCCGTCACTGTCGGTATGGCCGATGATCTGAACGTTCGAGTTGGGATAGTTGACCAGATTCTGCCCCACCTTCACCAGATCCGCGCGCAAAGCCGGGCGTACCGTGGCACTGTCAGTATCAAAGGTGATGTCATTGGGCACAGTCACGATCAGCCGGTCGCCAGCGTTGACGATGGTGATCCCATCATTGGCCAGCTGCTGACGCAGCTCAGCTGCCTGTCGGTCCAGTTGGTTGCCGATCAGACCGCCGCCCGCAGCGCCGATGGCCCCACCGGCCAAAGCGCCCAACAACGGATCAGAGTCATTGGCGATTGCGCCAACTCCCGCCCCGATCAACCCACCTAAAACTGCCCCTTGCTTGGCGTTCTGGTTCGGATCACCCGGGGCCGTCAACGTGCCCGGGTCGGTACAGGCTGCCAGAAAAAGGGTCGAACACAGACCTGCTGTCAAAATACTCTTGGAAATCGCCATGGTGCACCTTCTGCTCCTGAACCCGTTTTTTCGGGTTTGCTTCGTTGCAGAACGTATAACACGCCTGATGTAACACGGCTCAAGCAACAATTGCTTGAGATCGGCGAAACATTGCCCGTCAGGCCGCACCAGTGATCTGATCCTCCCGATCCTGTTCCTGCCAGATATTGCGCAAAGCCTGGCCCTGACCACAGAAATACGCGTCGATCAGTGTACAGCCCCAAACCCGATCCGTCCGAAAATGCCGAAATCCATTGCGTAATTCGCACCATCCGGCCAGCAAGGTGCATTCAATGTGATAGATCAGCGCCACCGGGCGCACGACCCGCTGCGTGCGTTCACCCTCTGCGTTGACATAGGTCAGCTGCAACTTTTGCTCAGCGCGGATAGCCTCACGATAGGTCGCAATCGTCACGCACCCCTTTGCCGGATCATCCAGCGGAGCGCCCCAGGTCGCAACCTGAAGCCAGTCCGCAGGGTCCCGCAAAGCCTCGATCTTGCGGCAAACGCGATCCGCCGCCTGTTGCAATGTACTGTCACCCGTGCGCGCCAGCATCGACAGACCGACCCACAGCGCCTCAACCTCTTCAGCATCAAAATTCAGCGGCGGCAGATCGTATCCCCGCCGCATCAGATATCCCACACCGGCCTCGCCTTCGATTGGCGTCCGCTGCGCCTGAAGCGCTGCGATGTCACGATAGACAGTCCGCACTGACACTTCGAGCTTTTCTGCCAATGCCTCGGCGGTGACAGGCCGGTCTGCGGCGCGCAAAATCTGAATGATTTCAAATAGTCGTGTCGAACGGCGCATATCGATCTCCTTACAGACTGCTGACAGTCTAGCACACCCCCCTGACAGGGGGGTGTCAGCAGTGATGCGACAATCTTTGTTCCAATACATAGAGGAGACCGCTAATGCCGAGCCGCGACAATCATGTGATGATGACATTGAAACTGGACCGCTGGGCGCAGGATCACACCCTGCGCGCATACGAGGTAGAGCGGGAATTGGCCGCCGCCCGCCAACGCCTTTCGCACCGACCGCAACAGCGCCGATGGCGCCTGTCGCTGGGGAACCTCAAGATGCTATGGGGTCACTAAAATCAGAACGGCGCAGAAGCGCGGAATTTCATCGCAACCCCGCCTTCCGGGTTCTTCAGACGCAGTTCCTCGGAATGCAGCATCAAGCGTGGGAACGCTCTGGCGGGGCCTTCCGCATAGAACGGATCGCCCAAAATGGGATGCCCGAGCGCCAGCATATGGACGCGCAGCTGATGCGACCGCCCGGTCTTGGGAAACAAGCGCACGCGCGTTGACTCAGGCTCATATTTCGCCACACGCCAATCGGTCACAGCTGTTTTGCCTGTCTCTTGGCACACCATCTGGCGTGGCCGGTTTGGCCAGTCCACGATCAACGGCAGATCGACCGTGCCTGCCTTTGGTTCTAAACGCCCCCAGACCCGCGCCACATAGGTCTTGCGGGTCTGCCGGTTCTCAAACTGCAGTCCCAGATGCCGCTGCGCATGCGGGGTCTGAGCAAAGACCATCACGCCCGACGTGTCGCGATCCAGACGATGTACCAACAAGGCCTGCGGAAATGCCGCTTGCACACGCGTCAGCAAACAATCCGCCAGATGTGCGCCACGCCCCGGCACCGACAGCAAGCCAGAGGGCTTGTTGATAACGATCAGCTGGGCATCTTCATGCAACACGTCCAGAGGTGTCTGAGGAGGATCATAGGGCTCGTTCATGCGCGCCTGCCTAACCCAGGCAGCTTCCTCCCGCAACGTCGTCCTTGTCTGCAGGCGCGGGTTCAGCAACTCTGACACCAATCAAAGGGAGAGACACATGCACCCGACCATCGTCCGTATGCAAGAGGTCGTCGCCAAAGGCGACGAAGCCCTGATCCATGCGCTTTTGGCCGAGGATGTCAGGTTTTCACCGCCCACCTATTACAGCACATGGACGGGTCGCGCACCGGTGGCCGCCGTCTTGGGCCATGTGGGTCAGGTGTTTTCCGACTTCCGCTATCGCCGGATCATGGGGGACGGGCTGGATTGGGCGCTGGAATTTCAGTGCAAGGTTGGTGCATTGGATGCCGTTGGCGTCGACCTGATCACCCTGAACGACGACGGTTTGATCCAAGAGTTTGAAGTGGTCATGCGTCCCTACAAAACGATCGGCGCCCTGCGCGAGGCTATGATGGCGCGGGTCATGAAAGACGCGCGCTTTCTCAAGTTCAAAGATGCTCTAAGCTGATCATGCCGGGCCCAATAGCCGCCGATCAGATCCTGCGCCTTCCGCTGCTGCCCGTTCTGCTGGCTCAGGCTTTCTTTGTGCGCCGGAATGCCTCCTTACTGCCCGAACCAACTGGAATGCGATCTGGCCGCTCGGGCCGCGGTCCACGATTGCGCCTGCTTGTCGCAGGGGACAGTTCCGCTGCAGGCGTCGGAGCCGGTACTCAGGCGCAGGCACTCTCTGGGCAGTTGGTTGCGGCGCTTGCGCCCCGCTATACGGTTGAATGGAGGGTCGAGGCGACCACGGGCCACACAACCCAGGACACGCTGGCGCGGTTACAAACCCTTGATCACGCATTCGACGTGGCCGTTACGGCCCTGGGTGTGAACGATGTGACCCGCGCTGTCTCACGCCGAGAATTCGAGCGCAATCAGACGCGACTGCTGGCGCATTTGACCAAGAAGATGGCCGTACGACGCATTATTGTCACTGGCGTCCCAGAGATGCAGCGCTTTCCCGCCCTGCCGCAGCCTTTGGCTTGGGTGCTGGGACAACAGGCTGCGCGGCTGGATCGCGGCTTGAAAACTGCCATCGCCAAATTTCCCCAAGCCTGCCACCTGCAGCTGGATCTACCCGAGGATCCATCACTCGCAGCACCTGATGGTTACCACCCTAGCCCCAGAGCCTACCACTTGTGGGCACAACAGGTCGCGCATCTCATTCAGGTTTGAGCCCGCATTTGCCGGATCATCGGGATGGAATAGACCAGCAAGCCCGCCCAGATCAGCGGAAAGGCAATCATCCGCCCCAGATCGATCTTCTCGCCAAACAGGGTAATCGCAGTCATGAAAATCATCGTCGGCGCGATGTACTGAAGAATACCAATGGTGGACAACCGCACCAGCTTGGCTCCGTTTGCGTAAACAAGCAAAGGCACTGCCGTCACGATACCGGCCGCGGCCAGCAACAGCGTGTCATTTGCACTTGCTCCGAAATGACCCTCGCCTTGCAGGGTCAACCAACTCACATAGGCCAATGCCGGGATTAGAAGGATCAGAACCTCCAGCAAAAAGCTCTGATTTGGGCCGATCGGCAAGGAACGTTTGAAAAAGGCATAAAAACCCCAGCTCAACATCATTCCCAAGGCGGCCCAGGGCAGCGTTCCGGCCTCGACGATCAGAACCAGAACGCCCAGCGCCGCAAGGCCCACAGCAATCACCTGCGTCCGGTTCAGAGTTTCACCCAAAAGAACCGCGCCGAGTGCTATGCTGAACAAGGGGTTGATGTAATATCCAAGCGCTGCGTCCAATGCATGCCCGCTGGTGACAGCCCAGACATAGATTGCCCAGTTCACCGAGATAAGCGCCGCCGTCAGGCACGCCATCGCCAACATCCTCGGATCACCCAGCGCCGCTTTCAGATCTTTGGTGCGTCCCAAAAGGATAAGCAACATACCTGCCACCGGCACCGACCAGATGATCCGATGCGCCACAACCTCATAGGGTCCGACATGAGACAATGCTTTCATATACAGCGGTAAAAAGCCCCAAAGCACATACGCCGTCACCGCAAGTGCCAAGCCTTTTGGTGTATCGGTATTTTGTGGCTGCGTCGCAGCGTCGACCATTGCAGATCTCCGATTGATATAACCTGTCTTTAGGCAATCGACGCATGTTTGAAAACTGCGGAAACCGTGAAGACACCCTTCACAAATCCTGATCAATTCCAGGAAGGGCAGGAAAGAAGCTCAATCTTTTGCGAGGCTCTGCCTCGCGCTCCGAGGTATTTGGAAACAGAAGAAATATGGATCCCCTGCTTCTTCTGTTTATAAATACCTCGGGGGAGTCGCGGACTACCGCGACGGGGGCAGAGCCCCCGCCACCGGGTCAAAGTTTCACACGTTCTGATTTTGGGTCATACATCGGCCGCAACGACACTTCGGCCTGCACCTTCACACCACAAACATCGATCTCATAACCTGAGGCGAGGACATCCGCCGCTGACTCTCCTTCGCAAGGGACATAGCCCAGCCCCACAGCGGCGCCCAGTGTGTGACCGTAATTTCCCGAACTCAGGTAGCCGACATACTCCCCGTCGCGCAGAATCGGTTCGTTGTGGAACAAGAGTGGTTCTGCATCGGTCAGTTTGAACTGAACAAGACGGCTCTTGGGCCCGCGTTCCTTGCGTGCAATCACCGCGTCCCGACCAATAAAATCACAACCTTTATCCACCTTGACCGCAAAGCCCAGCCCGGCATCCACAACGTGATCTTCACATGTGATGTCATGGCCAAAATGGCGAAAGCCTTTCTCGATCCGGCAGCTGTCCATCATGTGCATTCCGCACAGCTTCAGCCCCATGTCCTGCCCTGCCTCATGCAAGGTTTCAAAGACATGTCCCGCCATATCGGATGAGACATAGATTTCCCAACCAAGCTCGCCAACATAGGTCACGCGATGGGCGCGGGCCAGACCCAGGCCAATCTCTATTTCCTGCGCGGTGCCAAACGGGTTGGATGCGTTCGTGAAATCGTTGGGCGACACTTTCTCAAGCAGCGCCCGGGCGTTTGGCCCCATGACCGCCAGTACACCTTCACCCGCCGTGACATCCGTGATGACAACGTTGAAGCCATCGGAATGGCGCCGCATCCAGGTTTGATCCGCCAGCCGGGTCGCTGCGGGGGTGACCACCAGATAAGCGATCTCGGACAAGCGCGTGACCGTAACATCCGCCTCAATCCCACCGGAGCGATTGAGGAACTGGGTATAGACGATCTTGCCGATGGGCACCGAGTAGTCGCCACCGCCGATATAGTTCATGAACTTTTCAGCGTCCGGTCCTTCAACACGGATTTTACCAAAGGACGACATGTCGTACATGCCCACATTCTCGCGCACGGCCCTGTGCTCGGCTGCCGAGTTCTCAAACCAGTTCTGGCGTTTCCAGCTGTAGCTATAGGCGCGCTCCTGCCCCTCATCAGCAAACCAGTTGGCCCGTTCCCAACCCGCCAGCTCACCCATGACCGCGCCATGGTCCAGCAAATGTTGATGGAAGGGTGTGCGCCGCACACCCCGCGCCGTTGCTTTCTGGCGATAGGGGAAGTGATCGGCATAGAGCAGGCCCAGCGTCTCTTTGGACCGCTCGTACAGATACTTTTTGTTGCCCTGAAACGGTTGCATCCGGCTGATATCAACATCGCCCAGATCAAACGGCTTTTCGCCCGTGTCCATCCATTCCGCCAGCGCCATACCGGCGCCGCCTGCGGATTGGATTCCGATCGAGTTGAACCCGGCGGCAACCCAGACATTGTCCATCTCGGGAGCCAGACCCAGATGATACGCATCATCGGGGGTAAAGCTCTCGGGGCCGTTGAAGAAGGTGTGGATCCCAGCTTCGGTCAATATCGGCATCCGTTCGCAAGCGGCTTCGAGGATCGGTTCGAAATGGTCGAAATCTTCGGGCAGTTGGTCGAACTCGAAACTATCCGGGATCCCGTTCGCGGCCCAGGGTTTGGCATCGGGCTCAAACGCGCCCAGCAGGATTTTACCGGCATCTTCTTTGTAATAGGCGCATTCGTCCGGCACGCGCAGGACCGGCAATTGGGTCAGGCCATCGATATTTTCAGTGACGATGTAGAAATGCTCACAGGCGTGCAGCGGCACGTTGACACCCGCCATGCGGCCAACTTCATGCCCCCACATGCCCGCGCAATTGACCACCATATCGCATTCGATATGGCCCGAGACGCTGCCGTCATCGGCGATCCAATCTACGCCTGTTACCCTGCGCCCTTGTTTGACGACCTCTGTGACCTTGACGCGTTCCTTCACCACTGCGCCCCGCTGCCGTGTACCTTTGGCCAGCGCCAGGGCGATATTTGCCGGATCCCCCTGCCCGTCCAGTGGCAGATAAACCGCGCCCTTGACCCCATCGAGATTGAGGTGCGGATAAAGCTCTTGCACGCGTTCGTTCGATATCTCCTCGACCTCGACACCAAAGGCGCGGGCCATGGCGGCCTGACGATAAATCTCTTCCTTGCGCTCTTCGGTCAGGGCCACGGTGATCGAACCCACACGTTTGAAACCGGTCGCAACACCGGTTTCTTCCTCGAGCGAGCCGTAAAGTTCCTGGCTGTATTTCGCCAGTTTGGTCATGTTCGCCGTCGCGCGCAGTTGCGCAATCAGCCCTGCTGCATGCCATGTTGTACCGCTGGTCAGTTGCTTGCGTTCAAGAAGAACGACGTCCGTCCAGCCCTTCTTGGTCAGGTGATAGGCGACCGAACATCCGATGACGCCACCACCGATGATGACCACGCGGGCCTTTGCGGGAAGATCGACCATCCTGAACACTCCACATCATTTGGTTTTTGCCAATCTGCCACGGATAGGCGTCATAAAATCCATCAAAAACGTCAGGGCGTCCGCAATAATCACCGATCTGCGGCGCTGCGACGTTTGCGTCGGTGCGCGAAAGGCGTTGTGCCGTAAACAGCTTTGTAGACGCTTGAAAACCCGTTGGGAAAGCCACAGGCCATACCGATCTCGCGCACGCTGAGTGTTGTGTTCACCAACAGGTTATTGGCCTGCGCCAGCCGCATTTCGCGGTAAAACCCATTGGGAGTGGTGCCAAGATAGGATTTAAACTTGCGTTCCAACGACCGGTTGGACAGGCCAAGGGCCGAGACGATCTCGTTTATCGGGATCGGATCTTCAATATTGGTCTGCATGATCCGAATGCATTGATCCAGCGCCGCATCCCCCGTCGCGGTGGATTTCACACCGGAAAATGGCTGCATCGACCCGAAGTCCCGGATGTTTTCGTGCAGCATGATATCCGCAACGGTCAGTTTGGACGCGCCTGAGATGTGCCAGCCGATAACCTCAAGTGCAACGTCAACAGTGGCCCCCATTCCCGCGCAGGTCACCACCGGGCCATGCTGGGTGGCAATGGTAAAATTGGCGTCAAACCCGGCGTTCCGCTCACGCAGGAATGAGGCATTTTCCCAATGGGTTGCGTGGTTTTCTGCGCCTTTGTCCTTGATATACCTGCTGGCCGCCTCGGCCAACAGGAACACCCGCGCATTGCGATGGGTATAGTCAGATATCACCCGGGTCAGGGACAGATCGGGATGGTCCGGGTCGGTGTTGCCAATGACAAACAAGTAATCGGCTTTGGGCGATGCGCTGACAGAAACCGTGTCAACCCAAGCCTCGGCGCTGCTGGCAACCGGACCACCTTTGGTCGAGACGTAACGGAAGGAAAAAGGCGGTTGCGCGCAGACCCGGTTGGCGATGCGCAGAACATCGACAATTCCGGCCAATTCACTCAGAACAAAGCCCGAGGTGACAAGAATGTCGAAATGTGCCTGCCTATCGTCTTGGGAGTGCGTCACACCACGCCTTTCCTGTCAGACAATACGATGGCCAGCCGCGCGAAGACGCTTGGCCAGTGTTTCGATGTGATCGGGACCAACTTCGCAGCATCCGCCCACAATCGTCGCCCCTTGCGCAACCCAGGCCATTGCGTGATCGGCATAAGCCTCGGGGCCAAGATCGTGACGCTGCTCTAACGCGTCAACCGTTGGCGCGTCTTCCAGAAAGCCTTGTGAGATTTCCGTAAAGCCATTGGCGTAGGCGCCAAAAGGGCGACCCAAACCTGCAAGGATATCCAGCGCCGCAGGAATCGCTTCGGGGCGGGAACAGTTGATCAACACCACCTCGGGCGCAAAGCGGTCCAATACCGGTGCGATCTGAACCAGGGGCTCGCCGGAACGCAGCCGGGTGCCGTCATAATCCTGAACCGACAGGGCCAGCCAAACGGGTTTGCCGTGGTTGGCCGTGCCGCGCATGGCTCCTTCGGCCTCTTGCACGGATGACACGGTTTCAATCAGGAACAGGTCTACCCGGTCGGCCATAAGCACCGCCAGCTCACCAAACTTCACTGCGGCGTCGTCCGGGTCGGGGTTGAGGTCGGGCCGGTAGGTCGCCAGAAGTGGCCCCAACGATCCGGCGATACGCCCACCCGTTCGATCCCGCGCATGTTCCGCCTGCGACAACGCGGCATTGATCAGATCGGGCAACTGGTCTTCCATTCCGACCCGCTCAAGGCGCGATCTGTGAACGGCATAAGTGTTTGTGGTCGCGACAGTGGCCCCACGCTTGAAGTATTCCGCATGCACGTCGCCCACCAGATGGGGCATTTCCATCATCACTTGCGTCGACCAAAGCGGCGTAGGCGTCTTGCCGCTGCGTTTAACCAGCTCCTGTCCGATTGAGCCATCCAAGAGAGTGATATCTGCCATGTTCCACGTTCCTTAGGGGATCAATACCAGTTTTCCCGGCAACGCCTTGGATTGGAAGTCTTCCTGCGCGCGGGCAATCTGTTTCAAGTCATAGGTTTTCGAGATCAAGGGCCTGATCCGCCCGGCATTCATCATCTCGACCAGTCGGCCAAAGACGTCAAACGCCTGATGTGTGCAGCCGTGGATGGTGATGTCACGCAGGTATATGTCGCGCAGATCAGCCTGCACAATCGGTCCTGCAATCGCGCCCGAGACCGCATAGTGACCGCCGGGCTTCAATGCCAGGATCAAGCCGGGCCATGCCGTACCACCGACAACGTCGATCACGACGTCAAACATATCCGCTGGTAACGCGGCGTCGCGCCCAAAGGTTTCAACCGCGCCTTGGCTTTGTACCACTTCAGCTTTGGATGCGCTTGTTACGCCCCAGACCGACGCCCCCCGAAGCGTTGCCAATTGCACCGCCGCCAGGCCAACGCCACCCGACGCGCCGGTGACCAAGACTTTTTGGCCCGCGGTTACACCGGCCCGGGTCAGCAGATTCTCGGCAGTGCCAAACGCGCACGGAATGGCGGCGATTTCCACGTCCGAGAGGGGAGAGGCCGAAACATCATAGAGATCCGAGGCCTCGACCAGACAATACTGGGCAAAGGCGCCGTCGATCTCGGACCCTAGCGCAACAAACCCCGTCGGGTTGCCGGGACGCGGGCGCGGTAGGTTGATCGGACAGGTCACGCGCTGGCCGGGTTGAAACCCGGTCTCGAGCCCCGCAACCTCGACGATGCCACACAGATCGCCACCCTGAATGCGCGGGAATTGCAAGGCCCCGCCCCAGCCACCGGCCTCGACTTCCTGATCCACCGCATCGGTCGCGCCAGTCACATCCGACGAATACCAACCGACCCGCGTGTTGATATCCGTGTTGTTCACTCCCGCAGCCGCAACCCGGACCAGCACCTGACCATGCCCCGGTTCTGGCACTGGAATATCCTCGCGCCATTCCAAGGCTTCTGGCCCGCCGTGGCGGGTCAGATACACACCCTGCATGGTGCTTGGCACAGCCATTGTCAGGCCCGCAGACGTTCGTTTGCAGGATCCCACAGCGGTTCGTCCTTCTGGACCACGGCGGGGAATTTCTGGCCGTAGATCTCGACTTCCAACGCGGTGCCGGGATTGGCAAGCTCGGCCTTGACCATGCCCAGCGCAATGGACTTGCCGACACGATATCCCCACGCGCCCGAGGTCGTCTCACCCACGATCTGATCACCTTGCCAGATGCACGACATATAAGGCGCGTCGCAATCGCCAGCCTCGACCGTCAGAGTAACAAAGGCTTTCTTCACACCCTGCTGTTTTTCGTTCAGGATCGCGGCCTTGCCCGGGAAATCCTGCGGCTTGTCCAGCTTGACGAACCGTTCCAAACCACCTTCCAACAGCGAATAGTCGGTCGACAGATCACCCTTCCACGCGCGGTAGCCCTTTTCGATGCGCAGCGAGTTCAGCGCGTACATGCCGAAAGGCGTGGCCCCAGCATTGTGGATCGCATCATAGATCGCAGGCATATCGGCGTTCAGCGCGTGCACTTCCCATCCCAGCTCTCCGGCAAAGGAAACGCGGATCAGATAGGCGGGCTGCCCCGCCACCGTCGCGGCCTGATGGGTCAGCCAGCCCAAGGACAGGTCGGCATCGGTCAGCCCCGACAGGATGTCGCGCGATTTCGGGCCGGTCACGATCAGCGTATCGCGGGTCGTGGTGACATCCTCAACGCTGACGCCTGCGGGCATGGCGGCAACAAGGATATCCCGGTCGTGCCATTGGGCGGTGGCGGCGGTGATCATTACAAACTCATCCTCGCCCAAACGCATGCAAGACATCTCGGTCAGGATGCGGCCACGGTCGTCCGCGATATAGACGAGGTTAATCCGACCCACTTTGGGCAGACCGCCCGTGACCAGACCCCGCAGCGCCTCAGCTGCGCCGTCGCCCCTGACCATAAAGCGCGAGAAACCCGGCAAGTCCAACACGCCGCAGTGATCGCGCACGGCCTCGCATTCTTCTTTGATCCGCTGCTCCCACGGGCCCGAGCGGCCCCAGGTGTGGGTTGCCTCCAGCGAGGTATCGTCGCCCGGTTTGGCGAACCAATTGGCGCGTTCCCACCCGTTATAGACGCCCATCACACCGCCCAGTTCCTTGACCTTGTCATGCACTGGCGACAGTTTCTTGTCCCGCGCAGCGGGCCATTCGTGATGGGGGAAATGCATGGCATATTCGTTGCCATAGACCTCCATACCCTTTTGGTTGCAATAGTCCTGATCGGTGTAATCGGTATAGCGGCGCGGATCGACAGCCCACATATCCCATTCGGTTGCGCCATCGACGATCCATTCCGCCAGCACCTTGCCTGCGCCACCACCCTGAGCGATGCCAAAGGTGAAGCTATGCGCCTCAAACGCATTCTGGACGCCCGGCATCGGCCCGATCAGCGGCAAACCGTCCGGCGCATACGGGATCGGCCCATTGATCACGCGACCCACGCCCGAGGTCGCCATCAGCGGCACCCGCTCCATCGCGTCGGTGACGATATCCTCGATCCGGTCCAGATCGTCATTCCACAGCTGGAACGAGAAATCCTCGGGCATCGGATCGTCTTCGGTCATCCAGTGGCCTTTGCAGTTGGGCTCATAGGGGCCGAGGTTGAACCCGTTCTTCTCCTGCCGCAGGTAATAAGAGACATCCACGTCGCGCAGCAGCGGCAGCTTGCCACCATGTTCCTTGGACCAGGCCTCGACCTCAGGGATTTCGTCGGTCAGCAGATACTGGTGGCTCATGACCATCGCTGGCACTGTGCGTCCGCCGAAGGGTTTGAACCATTCGCCGACACGCTGCGCATAGTAACCGGCGGCGTTCACAACATAGTCACAAGCGATATCGCCCTTGTCGGTGTGCACGGTCCAGGTTCCATCTTTATGCTGAGTCACCCCAGTGGCCGGACAGAAACGAATGATCTTTTGCCCCATATCGCGCGCGCCCTTGGCCAGCGCCTGTGTCAGCTGTGCCGGGTCGATATCGCCATCGGTCGGGTCATAGAGCACGCATTCAAGGTCATGGATCTCGAGGAACGGATAGCGTTCCTTGGCCTCTTCCGGGGTCCACATCTCCATCGGTATACCCTGATAACGGCCCATGGACATGGCGCGTTCGAACTCTTGCATGCGTTCCTTGCTATGCGCCAAGCGGATCGAGCCCGAGACATGGTAGTTCATCGGATAATCAACCTCATCCGCCAGCCGCGAATAAAGCTCGGTCGAATAGCGCTGCATGTTCATGATCGCCCAAGAGGTCGAAAAGGTCGGCACATTGCCTGCTGCGTGCCAGGTCGAACCTGCCGTCAGCTCGTTCTTTTCCAGCAGCACGCAGTCGGTCCAGCCCTTCTTGGCCAGATGATACAGGGACGAGGTCCCCACCACGCCGCCGCCGATGATCACCACGCGGGCTTTTGTCGGAAAGTCACTCATGTTTCATGATCCCTATTACTGTGCCTCTTGGGGCAAGTCGTCTTTGATGTCGTAGTAATCGCCTTTGTCAGCGACAAAGATGTGCCGGGCGAGTTTCAGGCCGGTGGGCTCGTCCAGCGATCCCATTGAGACGGCAATCGTGTCCTCGTCATTATGCTGCCAGAACAGGAACGAGCCGCAGGCGCTGCAGAACCCGCGCCGCGCAATGTCCGAGGCGCGATACCAGGCAAGCGTGTCGCTGGCGGTAAAACTGAGCGCGTCCTGATCGGCCACGGCCGAGGCCCAGAGATGGCCCGATTGTTTGCGGCATTGCCCGCAATGGCAGGCCGAAGGGCGTTGAAGCGCGCCGTCGATGGTAAAGGCCACCGCACCGCAAAGGCAGGAACCGGTATACATATCGTTACCCCCGTGCTGTGGGCGTGGAGCTGATCCCCAGCGCCACGCCATGGATGATGAAACAGGTCGCCATAAAACGGGGGGCCCAGATGTCGGACTTCAGCCCAGAACGGGCAGATATGGCACAGGCTTCAAAGTTCATTAATACACCGGAGGGGCAATGACCCAGATCGCCACGGCGGGCGCGTTGTAGGGGTTTGCCCAGTGATAGGGTTCATGTTTGATCCGAAAACTGTCGCCTGGTCCGACCGTGAATTGCCGCGAACCGATGGTCAGATCCAGCTGGCCCGAGATCATATAGCCCACCTCTTGAGTTGGCCTGTTGGCGGGTGTCTGCATCTTCGAGTGGGGCTCGAAAGTTGAATGCACCATCTCGAAATCGTCGGTCAGATCGGGCGAAAGCAATTCCTCGATCAACCCTTCCTCACCCGACCCCATCGGCCGCCGTGACCCGGCGCGCACGACATAGCCCTGCTCTTCGACCGGAACAGCGGAATGGGCAAACAGCATCGACATCGGCACGCCCAGACATTCAGCAATCTGGCGCAGGTCCGAGATCGATGGCTCGGACATGTCCCGTTCAACCTGGCTGAGCCACCCGACCGAGCGGTCCAGACGCACGGCGATTTCGGTCAGTGTCAGCCCACGCGCTTTGCGTAGGGCGCGGATATCCGCTCCGAGCGTGGCGCCATGGGGGGCTTGAGTGTTCAAAGCTGGCTCCGGCTTTCGTGAAATTTTACCGTCGATTTTCACGATGACTCGAATCAATGAAATTTCCAAGCGTTTTTTCACTTGGGTGTTTGGGTGACCTTGGATAATCAGTCACCATATGGATCGTCGTGATGTATCTGTGGGCAGTTAACGCCTTGGCTTTGCTGGCCTTTGGCTGGGACAAGCTGCGCGCGGGTCGCCGGAAACGTCGGATCCCCGAGCGTCGGCTTTTGTGGCTTGCAGCGCTTGGTGGCAGCCCCGGTGCGGTTCTGGGTCGCTGGATTTTCAAGCACAAAACCCGCAAATCCCGTTTTGGCTTTGGGCTTTACGCGATTCTATGCGTGCAGGCGGGTTTGGTCTATTTCGTCTTGTCTGGCAACGTTCCGAGCACGTTTTGGTAGCTTAGCGCGCGAATACGCCGTCCAAAATGGCTTGCAACGCAGTTGCATCGGATTGCCGGAAAGCATCCGGCTGATCGCTGTCGATGTCAAAGACCGCAATGACCTCACCCTTGGCATCTCGCACCGGCAGAACCAGTTCCGACCGCGTGGAGGAAGCACAGGCGATATGGCCGGGAAAGGCCTCGACATCCGGGACCAGCTGGGTTTCACCGGTGCGCGCGGCGGCGCCACAAACACCCCGATGAAACGGGATCACCAGGCACCCATGGCCACCCTGATAGGGGCCGATTTTCAGCAGCTCAGGTTCGGTCACGCGATAGAACCCGGTCCAGTCGAACCGATCATCAGCGTGATGCACCTCGCATGCGATCGTGGCCATCAGCGCGATCTGATCGGTTTCGCCTTCGGTCAGGGCGGCGATGGTTTTGGACAGCGTTGCGTAGTCGACATTCATGGTATGGCTTTTTGACGTTTCCGGGGCGCCCGCGGCCCCAACACCTGCCGTATTCAAAACAACAGGAAGGGTCAAACGCGTTCTATTGCAATGGCTGTGCCTTCTCCGCCTCCGATGCAGATTGCAGCGATGCCGCGTTTGAGGTCGCGGTTTTCAAGTGCGTTCAGCAGCGTGACCATGATGCGCGCGCCCGAGGCTCCGATCGGGTGGCCCAGGGCACAGGCGCCGCCATTGATGTTCACGATATCACGCGACAGGCCCATTTCATGCATGAACGCCATGGGGACGACTGCAAAGGCTTCGTTGACCTCCCACAGGTCCACATCGTTTTTGCTCCAACCCAAACTCTCAAGCAGTTTTTGCGCCGCTGGAACCGGGGCAGTTGTGAAAAGGCCGGGGGCTTGTGCATGGCTTGCGTGGCCCAAAATGCGGGCCCGGACTGTCAGGCCCTGCGCCTCGGCCGCTTGGGTTGACGCCAGAACGAGCGCTGCTGCACCGTCCGAAATCGACGAGGAATTGGCCGCTGTTACGGTTCCGTCCTTGCGGAACGCCGGTTTCAGGGTGGGGATTTTCTCGGGTCGAGCGGATTTTGGTTGTTCGTCAGCCTCAAGGACCACGGCACCCTTGCGGGTCTCAATCGTGACGGGGGTGATCTCATGGCTGAACGCGTCGCTGTCTTGTGCCTTCAGCGCGTTCGACAAGGACTGTAGCGCATATTCATCCTGCGCTTCGCGGGTGAATTGGAACGCTTCGGCGCAATCTTCAGCAAATGTGCCCATCAGACGACCCTTGTCGTAGGCATCTTCCAGCCCGTCAAGGAACATGTGGTCGACCACCTGACCATGACCAATCCGCGCCCCACCGCGCATTTTCGGCAGCAGATATGGGGCGCTAGTCATGCTTTCCATGCCACCGGCCACCATGGTTTCGGCATGGCCCAGCGCGATCTGATCAAAGGCCATCATGGCTGCCTTCATGCCCGAGCCGCACATCTTGTTGAGCGTGGTTGCAGGCACGTCTTCGCCCAGACCCGCGGCAAACCCGGCCTGACGTGCTGGGGCCTGGCCTTGACCTGCGGGCAGGACGCAGCCCATCAAAACCTCATCTACCGTAGCAGCCCCTGCACCATCCAGAGCGGCCCGAATGGCTGTGCCACCAAGCTGGGCTGCGGGCACCCCGTCGAACATGCCTTGAAAGCCACCCATCGGTGTGCGTGCCGCACCTGCGATCACAACGTCTTTCATCAGAAGCCTCCCATGCCTTTCCGAACTCTGGATACCGAATGGTAAGAATTCCCGTCTAGCGTATTTCTACGATAGATTTCAAAATCCGGGGGTCGCGGGTATGGGACTCAGCAGTACGACAACAGGTGACACGCAGGTTATCGCCGTCAATTGTGACCGGATTGACGCGGCTATGGCAATTCAATTCAAGGAAGACATGCGCCGTGTCACCGAAGCCAAGGCAAAACGCGTGATTCTGGATCTGTCCGTCGTCGAATTCATCGACTCCAGCGGGCTGGGTGCCATCGTTGCGTCAATGAAACAGCTGGACGACGGTTGCCGGCTAGATCTGGCCGGGCTTCATCCGGTGGTCGAAAAGGTGTTTCGGCTGACCCGGATGGATACGGTGTTCAAGCTTTTTGCTTCTCTTGAGGATGCGGTCGCGGCTGACTGACACACGGGCCGGAGTGAAACATTTTGACGCCAACCCAGAAAGCAGATTGCATGGACCTGACGTTTTCGGCAACTGAGGTTCAGGCCAGCTCGGGAATCGCATATCTGAGTGCATGTCTTGCAGAACAAGGTTTGCAGGCGGATCGCGTCGGTGATGTCAGATTCGCGTTGGCCGAAGCCGTCAACAATATTGTCGAACATGCATATTCCGGCGTTGATGCTGCTGACATTCAGGTCAATTGTCGCCTGCGCAAAAATACACTGGACATCGAAATCATCGATACGGGCCAACCGATGCCCGACATAAAGATCCCAGAGGCCAAAGCAGCCTCGGTCGAAACCGCGCGGCAGGATCTGCCCGAAGGGGGATTCGGGTGGTTCCTGATCCGACAATTGACCAGCGACGTCGTGTATGAGCGCGAGGCGGGTGTGAATCGGCTGGTTCTGAGCTTTGATTTCGCGGAAATGTCATGACATACGTGAAATGGCCACAATAACGCCCAGATCGGACCATTGAGGCGCCGCAAATGCTAATCATACAGAGAGGGTAGCTCAGATAGCTTCCCTCGGCGCCGGACGTCACAGCCCCCACCCAGTGACCGGCGTCGAGGACTTCCCCCCCCAAATCTGTTGGACATTCTCGATCAGCATCTTAGGCTCGCCCTGATCAATGCAAAGGGATCCTGATGCGCGATTTACATATGCCGGGCCGGTCCGAGGTTCTGGCGACCGAAGGAATGTGCGCCACGTCGCATCCGTTGGCGGCAAAGGCGGCTCTCGACATACTTGAACAAGGCGGCAACGCGATGGACGCGGCCATTGCCGGAGCGGTTTTGCTCGGCATATGCGAACCTCAGATGACCGGGATCGGGGGTGACTGTTTCGTTCTTTTCAACCGGCCCGGGGAGAACACGATTCGTGCGCTCAATGGCTCGGGTCGCGCTCCGCAAGCGGCGAACGCCGCTTTGCTACGAGACAAGGGCCTGACGGCCATGCCGTTAAATACCCCGGATGCTGTCACCGTTCCCGGTGCGATTGACGCGTTCTGCCATTTGTCCGAAACCGAAGGAAAGCTGGGGTTAGAGGCCATTCTAAACCCCGCGATACATTATGCCGAGACCGGAGTTCCTGTGGCTCAGCGGGTGGCGTTTGATTGGATAAATGGCGCGAAAACGCTGCAAAGCGCGGCGCGGGATCACTATCTGCACCAAGGCAAGCCCCTGAAAACCGGAGACATCTTTCGCAGCCCCGGACTGGCAGAGGTGTTGCGCCGCATCGCGCGCGACGGGCGCGACGCGTTCTACACTGGTGAGGTTGCCGAAGACATGCTGGCGGCCTTGTCTGAGTTTGGCGGCCTGCATACCGAGCAGGATTTCGCAATCACGCAGTGTACTAAGACCGAACCCGTCTCGGGCGACTATGGTGGGCTCGAGTTGTTGGAGCATCCGCCTAACGGGCAAGGGGCCACTGCGATCTTGCTGCTGAACATTTTGAAGCATTTCGACCTGGCCGGAATGGACCCTTGGGGCGCAGAGCGTGTTCATATTGAAGCTGAGGCAACGAAACTGGCCTATGATGCCCGCAACCGCTTCATAGCTGATCCGGATTACAGCAGTCGGATGGAGCACTTTCTTGCACCCGAGACGGCGGCAAAGCTTGCGGTGCTGATTGATCCCAAACGTGCGATGCCAGCGGCGGCTGAGCTGACCGAGGCCGTACATAAAGACACGATTTATATCACTGTGGTGGATCGTGACCGAATGGCGGTGTCGTTGATCTATTCTATCTATCACGGGTTTGGGTCGGGCATCGCCTCGCCCAAGTTTGGAATTCTTCTGCAAAATCGCGGAGCGGGCTTTACCCTTGAGGCCGGGCACCCAAACGAATTGGGCGGTGGCAAACGACCTATGCACACGATTATTCCGGGTCTGTTGCGCGAAAACGGACGCGTCCTGATGCCGTTTGGCGTGATGGGCGGGGCCTATCAACCGACGGGCCATGCACGGTTTCTGTCGAACATGGTGGATTTCAACATGGGTTTGCAGGACAACCTGACGGGTCCGAGGGCGTTTGCGACTGACGGAGTGTTGAAAATGGAACGCGGCTATTCGGACAGTGTTCGCGAACAATTGTCAGGAATGGGCCACATTATCGAGACTCCGGAAACACCACTAGGCGGAGCCCAAGCCATCCGTATCCATGAAAGCGGTGTATTGGAAGGGGCAAGTGACCCGAGAAAAGATGGTTGCGCCTTGGGCTACTAGCGCTGCGGGTCGGGCAAAAGACCTGACCCGCAAATTCAATTCAACTGAAAGTGCAAAGGATAGGACCCATCCTGGAATGGCCCGAACATGTTTGGAATATCAGGATGTTCAACCGGCTCGCCTGATTGGTCTTCGATCAAATTTTGTTCTGAAACATAAGCAACATAGAAGGATTGATCGTTTTCGGCCAGCAAGTGATAGAAGGGCTGATCCTTGATAGGGCGGCTGTCTTCAGGAATGGCTTCATACCATTCTTCCGAGTTCGCAAACTCTGGATCAACATCAAAAATCACCCCTCGGAAGGGATGTTTTTTGTGACGGACCACCTGTCCCAGGCGATATTTGGCATGTGTCTTTAGCATTGCTTCAGCCCCCGAAGGCTTTACTACATCTTTCCGGGTCGAAAAGCCAATCATTCATCGAAAATCAAAGGAAACAGTCTGTGAACCTAATTCTGACAGTGTTCGAAATTGTGGCACCTGTTTTTTTGCTGTCAGCGATTGGGTTTATCTGGGTCAAGCTGGGTTTTGAGTACCGTTTGCAATTTGTGACCCGGCTTGGGGTGACGTTGGCCGTTCCCAGTCTGATCTTTGTCGCGTTGATGCAAACCGGTATTCCCGCAGGGCAATTGACGCTTTTTACACTGGCAGCCATCGCAGGCCATTTGGCGCTGGCGGTGGCATTTGGGGTGTTTGTCCGGATAACCGGGTTGGATCAACGCAGTTATCTGGCACCGCTGATCTTTGGCAATACGGGCAATCTTGGGCTGCCCTTGTGTATCTTTGCATTTGGTCAAGCGGGGCTTGGCTATGCGGTTATCTTTCTTGCGGTAACGGCTTTGTTCTCGTTTACCTACGGAATCTATCTGGTGGCGGGGCGCGGCGCGTTTGGGAAAGCTTTGCAAGAACCCATGGTCTGGGCCACGCTTTTGGGAGCGTTGTTTCTGTGGCAAGGTTGGGAAACGCCGGTCTTCCTGACCAACTCGCTGGATCTGTTAGGCCAGATGGCGGTGCCCCTGATGTTGATTACAGTCGGTGTGGCGATCGCCCGCCTGACAACACAAAAGCTGCGGCAGGCTGTTTGGTTGTCGCTTTTGAAACTCCTGGTTTGCTTTGTTCTGGGCTGGGTATTGGCCGAAGCATTCCAGCTGGACCGCATCGCCTTTGGCGTGATGGTGTTGCAGATGTGTACACCCGTTGCGGTGACGTCTTACCTGCTGGCCGAGCGGTTCAACGCCGACTCTGACGCCGTTGCGGGCATGGTCATGGTGTCGACGCTGCTATCAGTAGCGGCATTGCCGATAATTCTAGCAATTATTCTGTAGCGATTGTGATTTCCTAAAGGCTCAATCTGCGCTAGAATAAAGAAAAAAGGCACGAGGCACATGAGCAGAATTCTTTTCGTACTCTTCGGGGTGCTGCTTTTGGCATCCTGTGGTGGTGGCTCTAAGCAACCACCAAGCAGATTGAATGACGCGTGCAGTATTGCGCGCGAAAAGCCTGAATATATCAAGGCCTTCAAAAACACCGAGCGGAAATGGGGTGTCCCTGTTCACGTTCAGATGGCAACGATCTATCAGGAAAGCCGGTATCGCCATGACGCGCGCACGCCGCACCAATATGTTCTGGGCGTGATCCCCATGGGACGTCAAAGCAGCGCCTATGGCTATGGTCAGGCGCTGGATGGAACGTGGGAGCAATATCAGCGCGAAACCGGCAAGCGGCGCGCCAAGCGGGATCGTATCCGCGACGCATCCGACTTTATCGGCTGGTATATGAATAAAAGCTTTGAGAAAAACGGCATTCATCCCAGCGACACGCGCAACCAGTATCTGGCCTATCACGAAGGTCATGCTGGCTTTGCCCGAGGCAGCTATAACCGGAAGTCATGGCTTCTGAATGTGGCTGATGATGTGGATGCCCGCGCGCAACTGTATCAAGCCCAGCTTGCAAGCTGCCGTATCTAATCGGCTTGGGTCAGCGATTGGCTGACCCGACCCGTTTACCGCTGGAAAACAGTTTGGAATCAAAGCTTTCGCCTTCGGTCAGCGCCCCAAGCAGTACCGTGGTCTGGGTTCCCGCGCTGTCATAGATCACCCATTTGCGCAGTTCGACCGGATCGCTGGTAAACATCAACTCGATCCGCCCGTTTTCCGGATTCTTTGGGTCCTGCGCGGTGACGATCGTCGCCGTGCCGTCAAAGTCATGACCAACCACCATATTGGCCTGCCCCAAATTCACGTTGCGGGCCAGCACCAATGACAGGGGCGTGCGGCGCAGCG
Organism: Ruegeria sp. HKCCD7255; assembly: GCF_013031565.1. Taxonomy (NCBI): domain Bacteria; kingdom Pseudomonadati; phylum Pseudomonadota; class Alphaproteobacteria; order Rhodobacterales; family Roseobacteraceae; genus Ruegeria; species Ruegeria sp. HKCCD7255. The sequence goes on from NZ_WQAG01000006.1 coordinate 33,841, forward strand.
GATATTGCTCGGGCGGCTGATTGGATTTGGGATCAAAAATCTGAACCGTACCGGCACGCGCCAGCACAACGGCGCTGTTGGGCGGATCATATTCGAACCGCATCTTGCCGGGCCGGTCCAGCCAGAGCTGCCCGGTGCTGAGCGACCCATCATCGTTTACTTGCGTAAACGTGGTTTGAACCGTCGTCAGGTCGTTGAGGTAGTTCGATATCTGTGACAGTTGCAGCTTCTCAGCCGCCCAAGAGGCAGGGGCGATCAGCGCAACGGCAAGGGCAAAAGCGATCTGTTTCATAGAACCCAGATAAGCGTTTTAACCTTGTTATTAAATATCCTACTGCTCGGGCACCAGGATTTCGCGTTTGCCCACGTGATTTGCCCCGGAAACAACACCTTCGTCTTCCATTTGCTCAACCAGCCGTGCGGCTTTGTTGTAACCAATGGCAAGTTTCCGCTGAATATATGAGGTCGAGCATTTGCGATCCTTGATCACAATCGCCACCGCCTGATCATAAAGCGCGTCTTCTCCGTTGGTGTTGCCACCTGTGTTCAGGCCCAGAACCGCGTCGATATTGTCGGCCTTTTCCTCAGCCGGGCCGTCCACCACGCCGCTCATGTAATCCGGCGGGCCAAACTGTTTCAGGTGGTTGACGATCTCTTCAACCTCTTCATCCGAAACGAAGGGCCCATGGCAACGGGTAATCTTGGCCCCGCCCGCCATATAAAGCATGTCGCCCTGCCCCAGCAATTGTTCGGCACCCATCTCGCCCAGAATGGTCCGGCTATCGACTTTCGAGGTCACCTGGAACGAAATCCGGGTGGGGAAGTTGGCCTTAATTGTCCCGGTGATCACATCCACCGAAGGACGCTGGGTGGCCATGATCAGATGAATGCCCGAGGCCCGCGCCATCTGCGCCAGACGCTGAATGCAGGCTTCGATCTCTTTGCCCGCGACCATCATCAGATCGGCCATCTCGTCCACGATGACCACGATATAAGGCATCGACTCGGGCGCGAATTCTTCCGTCTCGAACACGGGTTCGCCGGTTTCATCATCAAATCCGGTCTGCACCGTGCGGCTGAACATTTCGCCTTTGGACAGCGCGTCTTTGACCCGTCCGTTATAGCCCGCGATGTTTCGGACGCCCATTTTGGACATCTTGCGATAGCGATCCTCCATCTCGCCCACGACCCATTTCAGAGCGACCACCGCCTTTTTCGGGTCGGTAACAACCGGTGAGAGCAGATGGGGGATACCGTCATAGACAGACAGTTCCAGCATCTTGGGGTCGATCATGATCAAGCGGCATTCATCCGGTGTCAGCTTGTACAGCAGCGACAGGATCATCGTGTTGATCGCCACCGATTTACCCGACCCAGTGGTTCCCGCGATCAGCAGGTGAGGCATCTTGGCCAGGTTCGCCACAACGGATTCACCGCCGATATCCTTACCCAAAGCCAAAGGCAGCGCCTGGTTGCCATCGCCGAAATCACGGCTGGCAAGGATTTCGCGCAATACCACCATTTCGCGGTTCTCATTGGGCAGTTCGATACCGATCACCGAACGGCCTGGCAGGGTCGAGACCCGCGCCGACAGGGCCGACATCGAGCGCGCGATATCGTCGGCCAGCCCGATGACGCGGCTGGCTTTCAGGCCAGGCGCCGGTTCCAGCTCATACATGGTCACAACGGGGCCGGGGCGGACGCTGACGATCTCGCCTTTGACGCCGTAGTCATCCAGCACGTTTTCCAGCATCCGCGCGTTTTCTTCCAACGCTTCGTCGCTCAGATGGTGGCGTTGGATATTGGCCGGGTTTGACAACAGACCCAAAGGCGGCAGCTCGAAATCGGAATGCCGTTCTTCGAAAGACAGCGTTGGTTGCGCTTCGGCCTGTGCCCGTCGCGAGGGCGGGGGCGTACGGCGCACCGGTTGCGCCACAACCGGTTTGCGCGGCTCTGCTGCCGGGATCTTCATCGCCGGGCGCTGTTGCAACGCGGGTTCGATATCGTCCTCAAAGACCGGATCATCATCCAGATCGGCTGTGTAGGCGTCCAAGTCGGGTTCGGGTGCAAAGCTTGACGGGTCCTGCCACTGCGTCGCGGCCGAAGTAACCGGTGGTTCGGGCGGCAACCCGGCAGCTGTCATGGGCGGTTCGGGCGGCAATTCATCACCTTGGCCCGCGTTCAGGATCAAAGGATCGGGACGACGACCGCGCCCTTTGGTCAGCGGCAGGTTCGGATCCGGCTCGGGCGTCATCTCACCCGTAGCCACTTTGCGATTGCGTACGGCGGCCGAGATTTTCGAACGGATGCGATCCTCGCCGGGCATGTCGTCGAAATCAGCGATAGGTTCGGGATCGATCAGTTCGGGCTCGGGCATCGGATCGGGGCGGCGGATCAGGCCAGGCATCCGGGCCAACAGCCCCTGTTTGGGTGCGTCAGTCAAGTCCGGTTCATCAAAGATCGGATCGGCATACGCGAACTCATCGTCAAACTCTGCGGCTTCGGCCTGCAACGCTTTGCGCTCGTCCCATTTGGCACGGCGATCACGCGCCGCCTGCGCGGTGGCCGCAGCCCCGCGACCCAACAGGTTCATCAGGATGTCATAGGACATGACAAGCCCCAAAAGGAACGCCCGGAACCCCCGGCGAACGTCATCCTTTGAAAAGCCCAGTACAAAGGCACCCATCGCCAACATGCCCAGCGCCATCGCCAGCGACATCAGTTTGACCAGGAAGTGCGAAGAAATCGGCAGCAATGTCAGCAAGGCACCCATGACGGTGTCACCAAACAAACCTCCCAGACCATAGCTGTGAGTGGCGCGCCATTCCGCACCCGGAACAAGCGTGGCGGCATAGACCGAGGCTACAGCGATCCAGATCGGCGCAAAGATCAGGCGGGCGATGGCGCGGTCTTCGTTGAAATGCCCGGCAAAACGCACGCCCCATGCGATCAGGACCAAAGCGATCCCCCAACTGCCCCAGCCCACAATCATGAACAGGGGGGCTGCAATCGACGCTCCGATCCGGCCCATCCAGTTCTGAACTGGTGCGTCCGTCGAGACCATCCAATTGGGATCTTCGGGAGAATAGGACCAGATCATTGCAGCTGCGGCCAGACCAAGCAAAATCAATGCAATACCAACCAGCTCCTTGCTGCGCCGTTCCAGCGCGGCCTGAGTGGTGCTGTCCAGCAATGGATCGCGATTACGCGCGTTATAAGATGCCATGTTCGCCCTCGTACCTCACGAATAGATGCAGTCGCGCAGCGTAATCAGCCCGCGCTGCAACTCTGTTTTTGGGGCCACCAAAGCAGCCCGGATAAAGCCTTCGCCCGGGTTTTGCCCCGGATCCCCTTGAGACAGATATGCGCCTGGCAGAACCCGAACTCCGGTTTCTTTCCAGACTTTCAATGCGGTCTCCTCGCCGTTTTCGACCGGTAGCCACAGAAAAAAGCCAGCCTGCGGGGACATATATCCCTGCACGCCACCAAAGACTTCATCGGCGATGGCGTATTTCTCTTGATAGAGCGCGCGGTTTTCCCGCACATGCACCTCATCCGCCCACACCTTGGCCGCAGCGGCCTGCAGTGGCAGCGGCAGGGGTGAACCCGCATAGGTGCGCAGGGTTTTGACGTGGTCGATTGTCTTTGGCCCACCTGCAATCAAACCTGACCGCAAACCGGCCAGGTTCGACCGTTTTGACAGCGAGTTGAACAGGGTAATGCGTTCAGGATCAGCCCCCAATTCTTGCGCCACAGTCAGTATGCCAACTGGTGCCTCATCCCGGTAGATCTCGGAGTAGCATTCATCTGCGAAGATCCGGAAATCATAGGTCTCGGCCAAGCGGATCAGCTCGGCCCAATAATCGCGCGACGCCACTGCGCCCTGCGGATTGGCCGGTGAACAGATATAGGCAATCGCTGTGCGGTTCAGAATGTCTTCGGGCAGGCCCGCATAATCCGGTAGATGCCCGTTCGCGGCGGTGGCGGGCACAAAATAGGGCTGCGCTGCAACCGAAAGCGAGGCGACCATATAGACCTGATAGAACGGGTTCGGACACAAAATTACGGGTTGCTGACCATTCTTTTGCTCGGGGCAAAGTGCCATCGCGGCGTTATAGAGCCCCTCGCGCGTGCCGTTCAGCGCCATCACATTGGCATCGGGGTCCATCTCGACACCATAGCGGCGCTGAATCCAGTCGGTGATTGCCTCTCGCAGCTCAGCCGAGCCTTCATTCGGAGGATATCCCTGAAACCCGGCCGCGTTTTCAATGATGACATCTGTCACCCAAGCCGGGAAATCATGCGTCGGCGCGCCGATTGTCATGTGCACTACTTCGCCGCCGGGCTGATGGTGATCCAACAGGGCGCGCAGGCGCGGAAATGCATATGCCGGAAGGTTCGAAAACCGCTCGGGGAAATTCATAGTACTGCCTCAATATCGGGATCATTTACGCCCCGTTTGAAAGGCAGGTTACAGCCCACGCGCCTTCTCGTCCAGACAAAGAGGTTCCGAATCAGGGGATTGTGGCATTCAGGCCAAAGCCGATTCCATGGCTGCGCCAATGCGCAAAAGCGCCTCTTCCGAGTTGGGATAGCTGAGCACCATAAGCCCACAACTTGGTGTTCCGGTCGGCAAAGTCAGGGACGCCAACCCCATCAGGTTCCCGATCCGGGTATTGCGCAGAGCCAAGAGGTTTTCGGTAACGTAATAGTCGTGATCATTCATCAACCGCTCCAGATTGGGCGGCAGAATTGGGGCCGTAGGCGCGAGGACCGCGTCAAACCCGGCGGTGGCAGCGTCCCAGGCGTTGCGGCACGCCTTCAGCTTGGCCCAGGCCGCCACATAGTCGGGGCCGGAATAGCCCAACCCGATGCGGAACCGTTCCAGAATTTCGGGGTACATCGCCTCAGGGTTGGCTTCGATCACATCACGCCATAGCCCATAGGCTTCGGCGGTATAGATCACGCTGGTCAGACCCATGGCGTCGTTCAGCTCGGGCACTTCCAGTGGTACGATCTCGGCACCCGCTTCGGACAGTTTCGCCAGTGCGTTTTCATAAGCTTGACCCGGTGCGGTGCGCAGGTCGTCCTTGGCGACGTTTTGCAGATCGGCAAAGCGGCGGCCTTTCAGCGTGGCGCTACGCAAGTCCGCTGGTGTTCCGCCTTCCAATGCGGCCAGCATATGAGTCGCGTCCTCGACTGAACGCGCCAACGGGCCAACGGTGTCAAAGCGCAGGCACAAGGGCACAATGCCCTCAAGGCTCAACCGCCCTGCGGTGGTCTTCAGCCCCACCAGATCGTTCCACGCAGACGGGATCCGAACTGACCCGCCCGTGTCCGAACCGATGCCACAGGCCGCCAACCCCCAAGCAACCGAGGCCCCGGCCCCCGATGAGGATCCGCCCGGAACAGCCGCCTCGTCATTCACGCAGGGAGGTGTTTCCGTGATCGGGTTAAGGCCAAGGCCAGAAAAGGCCAGCTCGCTCATATGGGTTTTGCCCAGACAGACCGTGCCCATCTGCGTCGCGTTGCGCAAAACCAAAGCGTCGGCATCCGGAATACGACCTTTGAGCAAGGCCGAGCCCGCTTCGGTTCCGATGCCTGCGGTGTCGAACAGGTCTTTCCAGCTGATCGGCACGCCGTCCAGCAATGACCGGCGCAACCCTGTCTTGGCGCGTTCCGCGGCGGCTGCGGCCTCGGCCCGGGCCCGGTCGTGGGTCACGCGGGCATAGATGCGGTCGCGATGCGGATGGTCATCAATGGCCGACAGGTAGGTTTCGGTCAGCTCGACCGGATCAATCTGACCCATGCCAATCCCACGACCCAAATCACACGCTGTCATGGTCAACCAGTCCTGCATCCCAACGCCTCCTGCTTTTTGACTTTTCGCGACGGTAGCGACAGGACTGCACATGGACAATCCCGAAAGGGCGCGCATATTGCAGGGCATGACATTTGGTTCTGATATTCTGATCGTAGGCGGTGGGTTGAACGGTCCTGCTCTGGCCCTGGCTTTGGCGCAAACCGGGCATTCGGTCACGGTGATCGATGCATTGTCCGAGAAGGTGCGCAAGAACGCTGCCTTTGACGGGCGTGCTTATGCCTTGGCGCTCGCCTCTCAGCGTTTGCTAGACGCAATCGGCATCTGGGAGCGTGTCGAGGATCATGCGCAGCCCATGCTTGAGATCAAGGTCACCGATGGTCATGCAGGCGCGGGCCCTTCGCCCTTTTTTATGCATTTCGACCATGCCGAGATCGAAGAGGGCCCGATGGGCTATATGGTTGAAGACCGCCACGTGCGCCGCGCCTTTCTGGACGCGATGGCAGTCGAGCCGCGGATTACTCTGGTGAACGGCACATCCGTAACCGCGCAGCAGATCGACACCAATGGCGCAAGTGTGACGCTGAAGGATGGGCAGACACTAACGGGCCGTGTGCTGGTGGGATGCGATGGGCGCAATAGCGGGACTGCTGTGCGGGCGGGGATCAAACGAACAGGCTGGGATTATGGCCAGACCGCGCTGGTCTGCGCCATCGAGCACGATTTACCGCATCATGGTATCGCGCATCAGTTCTTTATGCCCCCGGGGCCGCTGGCCATTCTGCCCCTGACGGGCAACCGCAGCTCGATTGTCTGGAGCGAGACCCGAGAGGCCGCGCAACAGATCAACGCGCTGTCTGACGACGCATATCTTGAAGTTCTGCGCCCGCGTTTCGGGGATTTCCTGGGCGATATCCGGCTGGCAGGCGACCGCTTTACCTATCCGCTGAACCTGACCATTGCCAATGCGTTCATTGCCGACCGGCTGGCCCTGGTTGGCGATGCCGCCCATGGGATGCACCCGATCGCGGGTCAGGGCCTGAACGCCGGCTTGCGGGATGTGGGCGCTTTGGCCGAGGTCCTGACCCTCGCCGGGCGACGCGGAGAAGATATCGGATCGGTGTTGGTGCTGGAGCGCTATCAGGAATGGCGACGGTTTGACACGGCGTCACTGGCGATGGCGACGGATGTGTTCAACAAGCTGTTTTCCAACGACAACCCATTGCTGCGCCTTGGGCGCGACATCGGCATGGGGATCGTCGGATCCCTGCCGGGCCTGCGCCGGGGGTTTGTGCGCGAGGCCGCAGGTTTGACCGGCGACCTGCCCAAGTTGCTGCAAGGGCGTGCGATTTAGTCCAGCGTGCGCGCCTCATCCACAAGCATCACCGGGATGCCATTGCGGATCGGAAAGGCCAGCCCGGCGGCTTTTGACACCAGCTCTTGTTTTTCAGCATCGTAATGCAGGGTCGTATGGGTCTGCGGGCAGATCAGCGCCTCAAGCATGTGGCGGTCAAAAGCGTGTTCGGCGTCGGTCATTGCAATTTTTCCTCGTTGGTGCCGCCCCGCATAGCAAATTCGATCAAGGTGACAAGCGTTTCGCGCCGCGTCCGCAAACAAGGCGCTTCCAACAGCGCCTGTTTGTCTTCGGGGGCGAAATCCAGAAGCATTGACAACGAGTTGACCAGCAGCTCGTCATCCGCGTGTTTCATGGTATCCCAGTCGGTGGCCAGCTGGCGAGACGTAAAAAACCGCTCGAGCAAACTCATGAAAGAAACGCGGTCAAAGCCAGTGTCAGATTCGGGTTTGCCCAAATCCCGATCGAACCCCTCCCAGGTCACGGCGCAGCGCCGATAGGGGGTAAATGTGTCCAACTCGGATTGAATGCGAAACCGCGAAATCCCGGTGAGCGTAATCAGATACCGCCCATCTTCGGTTTCAGAAAACTGCGTGACCCGCCCGGCGCATCCGATCTTGTGCAATCGCTTTTCATCGCTTGCACTTGGGCTTGGCTGCACCATCGCAATCATGCGCTCCGGCGTCTTCAACGCGTCGTCGAACATTTGCAGGTAGCGCGGTTCAAACAGGTTCAGCGGCAGGCGCGCGCGGGGCAAGAGTACGGCCCCGGGCAGCGGAAATACGGAAACTGTGTCCGGCAGATCGGCGGGATGCATCATAGCATCGAACTTAGCCCTGATCACGATTTAGGCAAATATCATCGAGCTGAGTTTTCGACGCCCGTTCAGCACCACCGGATCATTGGGCTTGAGCGCATCAAAGATCGTGAACAGCTGCGCCTTGGCCGCACCATCGTTCCATTCGCGGTCACGCCGGAACAGCTCAAGCAATTGCGCAACCGCCTCTTCTACATCGCCATTGGCGTGTAGCGCCTGCGCCAGATCAAACCGCGCTTGATGATTGTCCGGCTCGGCCTCGACCGCGGCGGTCAGCTCGCCCACAGGGCCCGCGTCCGCAGCCTGTTTGGCAAGCTCCAGTTGCGCATGGGCGGCTTCGATTTCGGGGGCTGCCGAGATCTCTGCGGGTGCTCCGTTCAGGATGGCCTCGGCCTGTTCCAGATCGCCCAAGGCGATATGCGAGCGGACCAGGCCGCCATAAGCACCTGCATGGTTGGGATCTTCGCCCAAAATGGCCGCAAATGTCTGCGCAGCATCCACCGCAGCGCCTTCGGCCAGCATTTCCTCGGCAGCTTGCACCGCATCCTCAAGCTGACCGCCTGTGCTCTCACCACCGGCGGCTTCGATCATACGATCAACAAACGCCTTGATCTCGGACCCCGGTACGGCACCCTGAAAACCATCCACCGGCTGACCTTTCGAGAATGCATAAACGGTCGGGATCGACTGAATACGCATTTGCGAGGCGATCATCTGCGCCTCGTCCACGTTGATCTTGACCATCTTCACCGCACCTTTGGCGGCGGTTACGGCCTCTTCCAACATGGGGCCCAACGTCTTGCAGGGGCCGCACCACGGCGCCCAGAAGTCCACGATCACCGGCACCTCTTGCGAGGCTTCGACCACGTCGGCCATGAAAGTGGCTTCGGTTCCGTCCTTGATCAAATCACTGGCTGGGGTGCTGTCTGCGCCGTTCAGAAGGTCCATGGCTTTCACTTTCAGGTTCGTCTTTGCGCCTTATATGCAACCGCCTGTCGCGGAAACCAAGGCGCAAATAGGTGTTTTTCTAGGTCTCAGACGTCGAATGTCGCGAAAACAGGTGCATGATCGCTGGGTTTTTCCCATCCGCGTGCGTCCCGCAGGATGCGGCTGGAATGGCCTGCGTTCGAAATATCGGGCGTGGCCCAGACGTGATCCAAGCGGCGCCCCTTATCCGCCGCATCCCAATCACGCGCGCGGTACGACCACCAGCTAAAAAGCTGACCTTCGGGGATGTCCTGCCGCGTTATGTCGACCCAACCGCCAGCATCTTGCGTCTCGGCCAGATGCTCGACCTCAATCGGCGTGTGCGAGACGACTTTCAGCAATTGTTTATGCGACCATACATCATCTTCGCGCGGGGCGATGTTCAGATCGCCCACAAGAATGGATTTTGCAGGCTTCTCGCTGTGGAACCAGTCGCGCATATCGGTGAGGTAGTCGAGTTTCTGACCAAACTTCTCATTCACCTCACGATCCGGCACATCGCCCCCTGCCGGAACATAGAAATTGTGAATGGTCACTCCGTTATCCAACCGTCCGGCAATATGGCGCGCATGGCCAAGGCCGGCGAAATCCTTATCGCCTACTTCCTCAATCGGCAGGCGCGACAGGATGGCGACACCGTTATAGCCCTTCTGTCCGCGCGCAATCATGTGCGTATAGCCCAGCGCGGCAAATCCTTCGGTCGGTATCTTTTCGACCGGCGACTTGCACTCTTGCAGGCACAGAATATCCGGGGCCTCTTCTTCCAGCAATTTCAGCACGATAGGCTCTCGCAATCGGACCGAGTTGATGTTCCAAGTGGCAAGGGTAAAGGGCATAGCGGAGGATTCCTTTGTCGCAATTGGCCGGAGGTTAACGCGGTGTAGCAGAGGTTGCCATGAGAAAAGACCGTCGGTGACACTGCACCCGGCAGGTCTGCGCAAAGCCGCTTCACTTGCTCAAAATGAACCCCTAAGGCACACTACTAGACGGGTCGGTCTATCCACCCGGCCAACAGACACATCGTTCAGCGCCATATGGAGGAGCGTGTCATGACATCGAAGACCGCAACCCCACCCGAGGACACGGGTGCACCGCGACCGGGTGAATACAAGGTCAACAGTTTGACCGCCGCTGATATCACTGCCTCGCTCAAGGCTGGGTTTGCCGACTTTCTGGCGCGCCCTTTTATGAGCGGCTTTTTCGGCCTGTTCTATGCGGTTTTCGGGATTCTGTTTGTGTGGTGCCTGGTCTGGCTTGGCAAGATCTGGATGATCATTCCCGCTGCGGTCGGTTTTCCACTGGTCGCACCCTTCGCGGCTGCCGGGCTTTATGAAATGTCACGACGATTGCAGACCGGAGAGCCGTTTGGCTGGGCAGAGATCCTGACCGTGATGGCCAAACAGCGCAAGCGCGAGATGGGCTGGATGGCCTTTGTTACCCTGTTCATTTTCTGGGTGTGGACCTACCAGATCCGGCTATGGCTGGCGATTATTCTGCAGGATGCGTCCTTTTCGGACTTTGGCGGGTTTTTGAACACTGTATTCCTTACACCGCAAGGCTGGACCTTCCTTGCCATAGGAACCTGCGTCGGCGCGGCTTTGTCTGCGGTACTGTTCTCGGTCACCGTAGTTGCCATGCCCATGTTGCTGGACCGAGATACCAATTTCGTGTCCGCCATGCTGACCTCGGTCCGTGTGGTCACCGAAAATCCGGTAGTGATGCTCAGCTGGGCTGCGATTATCTCGGTCGCCGTACTGCTCTCACTGGTACCGGCCTTTCTGGGCCTGATCTTCACCCTTCCGATCTTGGGTCACACTACATGGCACCTGTATCAACGCGCCATTCCGTCTGATGAAGGTTAGACTGCCTGTGATACCTGCATGGATACAAACTGTATCTACAGTAATGAATTCAAACAACTTTCTCGTGTTTTCGAATTGGTGCTGCACAGACGATAGACAGCCAAATCAATAATACAAACCCGACAAGGCCAAATGCAGCTGCATACATTCCTATGAGCACTAAAATGATCAGAGGCCCGAAAAAGAAGAAGGGCACTAAACCTGTGTACATTCCGAGAATGAAGTCCGCCCAAAACGGAATTTCAACGCTTTGACCACAATGGTTGCATTTTTTGTCACCGCCATCTGCAATTTGAATTTTTTCTCGTAGTGAAAATGTTCCGCCGCAGTGAAACGGGCAATTTTTTCTCATGAAAATCATATAGATATACGCGCAATAGGCGATCTTTTCAAAATCTTTGAGTCAGGCCAAAACTTGAGTATTCGCCCATTGTTTATACCCATACTTAGCGCCAATACACGATGCTACGAAGCCGTTTGCACAAAAAAAGCCGGGCCATCAGGCCCGGCAGTCCAACAGGGAGGTACATGTCATAACCCGGACATGCGCGGGATGGGGTATGTTATCTCACCTATACGGTATCACTTTGATCCACATCATTCTAGCTTGGATCAAGACACCAGACGATATCCGCCGGATTCTGTGACCAAAAGGCGCGCATTCGACGGATCAGGCTCGATTTTCTGCCGCAAGCGATAGATATGTGTCTCTAATGTGTGGGTTGTAACCCCCGCATTATAGCCCCAGACCTCGTGCAGCAGCACATCGCGGGCCACCACGCCATCGGTCGAGCGATAGAGGAATTTCAGAATGTTCGTCTCTTTCTCGGTCAGACGAATCTTGCGGTCATCTTCGGTGATCAGCATTTTCATGGCTGGCTTGAACGTATAGGGGCCCAGAACAAAGACGGCGTCTTCGGATTGCTCATGCTGGCGCAGTTGCGCGCGAATACGGGCCAAAAGAACCGGGAATTTGAACGGTTTGGTGACATAGTCATTGGCACCCGCATCCAGACCCAAGATCGTATCCGCATCGCTGTCATGACCTGTCAGCATCAGGACCGGGCTTTTGACGCCTTGCTTGCGCATCAGGCGGCACAGCTCACGACCGTCTGTGTCGGGAAGACCAACATCAAGGATGACCAGGTCATAGATCGCTTCGCGTGCGCGTTCCATTGCGGATGCTCCGTCCGATGCTTCGAAAACGTCGAAATCTTCGGTCATCACAAGTTGCTCGCTAAGCGCCTCGCGCAGATCTTCATCGTCATCCACCAGCAGGATTTTCTTGAGCTGAGCCATGTCCGGTCCTCCTTCGTCCTGTCAATCAATTGCGTGCGCTCGCGTCAATCAACAAGGTTTACTGCAACGGTCTCACGCCCTCGTGTCTGATGTATAGGAAATGTTTCACATTTCTGATCAATCCCGCTAGGAAATGAGCGAAACGTTACAGGGTAACAGGCATGAGTCTTATTCCGGACATCACCGAATTGCTGGCGCGCGCGCGGGCTGATCTGCGTATGGGCGTTCCAGTCGTGCTGGTGGATGATACTGGAAACAGCGTTCTGGCCGTGGCGTGCGAGACACTCAGCCCGCAGCGTCTTGCAGACCTGCGCGCCCTCGGGGATAGCCTGGTGGTGGCGATCACAGGAAGGCGGGCCGAAACCCTCAAAGCACGCGCGTATGATGGCGATCTGGCGCGCGTCATGATTCCGGCTGATGCTGATCATGCATGGGTTCAGGCCGTGGCTGATCCGTCTGATGACCTGAATACCCCGATGAAGGGTCCGTTGATGACCGAGCGGCTGGGCAATGCCAACCTGCACCGCATCGCAATTGCTTTGTCCAAATCAGCGCGAATCCTGCCAGCGGCGGTCATCGCGCCCATCGAGGATGGCCGCAGTTTTGCAGCCGCCCACGGCCTGACTTGCATTGATCATACGCGCGCGGCCCCGCATCTGGCAGATCGCAGCCCCCTTCGCGAAGTGGTCGCCGCGCGGCTGCCGATGGAGGTGTCCGAGGCCGGACGATTGCATGTTTATCGTCCAGAAGACGGTGGTGAGGAACATTACGCCATTGAAATAGGCCGCCCCGACCGCAGCAAACCGGTTTTGGCCCGATTGCACTCGGCCTGTTTTACAGGTGACCTGATGGGCAGCCTGAAATGCGATTGCGGCCCGCAACTGCGCGGCGCGCTGGCTCAGATGGGGTCCGAGGGCGAAGGGGTTCTGCTCTATCTGAACCAGGAAGGGCGTGGCATCGGGCTTGCAAACAAGATGCGGGCCTATTTTCTGCAGGATCAGGGCTTCGACACGGTTGAGGCCAACCATCGACTTGGGTTTGAGGATGATGAGCGCGATTTTCGCCTTGGTTCGGATATTCTGAAGTCGCTGGGTTTTGGGGCCGTACGGTTGCTGACCAACAACCCGGCGAAGATTGCGATGATGGAACGCACAGGGATTGCTGTAACCGAACGCGTCCCGCTGAAAGTTGGCGAAACAGCGCATAATCGTGCGTATCTGGCGACCAAAGCAGCGAAATCCGGGCATCTGTTGTGAGTCCTGCGGATCTGGTTCTGACGCCGAAAGGCGTGCGTTTTCTTGGACGGATGTTCCCCTGCTCGATCGGCAAAGGTGGTCTAAGCAACGAAAAGCGTGAAGGTGACGGGGCAACGCCCACTGGCGTATTGCGCATCGTCGGAATGCTCTATCGTCCCGACCGGTTGGCGCAGCCAACATCTTGGGCCAAACCGATTGGCCCCGGTGACCTTTGGTCGGATGATTCTAGGGATGTGGCCTATAACCATTGGGTCCGGGCACCCTATCCGCACAGCCATGAGAAACTGCGCCGTGCGGACCCTCTATATGATCTGGTGTTGCTGACGGATTGGAACTGGCCCAATGCGGTTCCAGGGTGCGGATCAGCGATTTTTCTGCATCAATGGCGGCGGCGCGGTTATCCGACCGAAGGGTGCCTGGCCTTTCGACGTGACCATTTGCGTTGGATCGCGCGACATGTGTCACCCGGCACGCGGGTTATTGTGACTCGGGCCTGACCCGCGCACCAAAAATGGCCGAGCCGATGCGCACATGGGTCGCGCCAAGCGCAATAGCCGATTCAAAATCGCTGCTCATGCCCATCGAAAGTCCGGTCAAACCGTTGCGCTCTGCTATCTTGGCCAGCAAGGCAAAATGTAGCGCAGGTTCTTCATCGACTGGCGGAATACACATCAAACCTCGGATCGGCAGGTCCAGGTTTTGGCATTCAGTGATGAAAGCGTCAGCCTCTGCAGGCAGTATTCCCGCCTTCTGCTCTTCCTCGCCCGTGTTTACCTGAACAAAAAGGTTAGGGCAGGACCCGATCTCTTGCGCCAAGCGCGCCAGAGTTTTGGCCAATTTTGGCCGGTCGACCGAATGGATGGCGTTGCAAAGCTGCATTGCTTGGCGCGCTTTGTTTGTCTGCAAAGGGCCAATCAAGTGTAGATCGATACCGTCAAAGCGCTCTTTGAAATCGGGCCACTTAGTCGCGGCTTCCTGAACTCGGTTTTCACCAAAACACCGGTGGCCTTGTTGCAACACGGCTTCGACACGCTCAATTGGCTGCACCTTGGACACTGCGATCAGATCAACAGAGCCCGATGCGCGCCCGGCGGCGGCTTCGGCATTCGAGATTCGTTTGGTGATTTCCTGCAGCGACATTTGCCCCTCGTCCTGTGTTTGCTGCAGAGAAACACGATGCTGGGGCAAAAGAAAAGGGCAGGTCCGAAGACCTGCCCCAGAACTTTGTGTCTAGATCAACTTAGAAGTTGAACTGAACACCGAAGTCCGCACGTGTCGAAGAGTCCGCGCAGATGTCGCAATCGCTTACACCTACACCACCGCGCAGCGATACACCGCCACCCAGGTCGTAGATGGCGCCGATGCCGTACTGCTGGGTGTCTGCGTCTGCGTTACCGTCGCCGTAAGCAGCGGTCAGGGTCAGAGCCGAACCAACGTTGAAGGCTGCCGACACACCCCATGCAGTGCCATCTGTGGCAGCAATTTGAGTTTGGTCGTCAGCTACGAACACTGTACCCGAGAAATCGCCGAATTCGGCACCCAGGGTCAGAACCAGCAAGCTCGGGTTGGAACCGCCGAAACCGGCATCAGTTTCACCATAAGCCAGAGCGGCAGTGACGTTGCTGAAGGTGTAGGTCGCGCTCACGTCCCAACGGTCTGCGTCCTGAGGAACACCACCAACGGCAAATGTTGCCTGGTCGTAAGAAGCACCGAATGCAAAGTCACCAACTGCGTACTGGAAGAACACGGCGTTTGAACCGGCGCCAGTCGACGAGAAGGCCAGGAAGCTGTAGTTAACACCCGAATACTGACCGATGAAGCTTTCCAGACCAGGCTCGTTACCGTAGTAGTTTGCCAAGTTGTCGAAGGCACCCGATACGTTGCCAGCGTCAACACGCAAACCGCCGTAGATGACCGAGAAGCGCGCGCCGCTCAGGCTAGCGGTGTTGGCTTCACCGTTGCCGGCGTTTTCGTCAGCTTGCAGACGAACACGAGCCGAGAATTCAACGCCGCCATCAGTTTCAGCATTCCCGTCGATGTTCAGACGGAAGCGCGAGATCAGGATTGTGTCGTCGGTGTCAACAACAGCTGTTGTACCTTGACCGGTGGTTGTCGGAATGTTCGGAACCGAACCAATGCGGTCTTCTTGGTAGCCAATACCAAAACGGCCCAGGCCGCTGAAGTTGATTTCGGCGGATGCAACGCCGGCGGTGGCAATCAGCGCAGTCGTTGCGAAGAGAACTTTTTTCATCTTGTTTCCCTCGGTTAAAAGTTTTTCTACTCGACGAGCGCACAGCACACGTCTCAGCACGGGAACCGTTTCGCTCTTTTCCCCCCCTTTACGCAAGCTTGGCATATTAGGACTGCCGTCTTTCGGCCTAAATTGGTGCAAGGATGTCACAGTCGGTTTTGACCGCATTCACGCCTTCGGGCGCGCAAGCATTTAAAGAATACACTTGTTGCAGGTCAGGTCCTTCTCTAGGAGTATGGCGAACAAGTTAAAACAAGCGATACAGGACTTTCTGACGATGCGCCTGATGACGATTATGGGTTTGGTGATTGCAAGCGTCACGGTCTCAGCCTGCGGAGCCCCGCCCCCCGGGGATGCCAGTGTTTTAACAGCCGACGGCAGTTCTACCGAAGAGCGTGAGCTGAATGATCCGAATCGTACGTCGATATGGGATGTCTTTGGACCGAACAATAATGAGCAGATCACCAACGTGAACCGGTATCTATGGACGGCATCGTTGGATATTCTCAACTTCCTGCCGATTCAAGAGGTTGATCCGTTCACCGGCGTGATTGTTACCGGCTACGGCACACCGCCCGGTGGCGGGCGCTCATATCGGGCCACGGTACATATCAGCGATCCTGCGCTTGCGGCGCGCTCGCTTTCGGTTGCATTGCAAACCAGCGGTGGCGCACCTGTGAGTGCCGCAACCACGCGTGCGGTTGAAGACGCGATTCTGTCACGTGCCCGCCAGCTACGCATCGCAGACAGTAAGTTCTAGCAACCCGCCGAAAATCACACTATTACCACGCCGGGTTCTCACCCGGCGTTTTCATTCACCAAGGACCGCACAATGTCGCGCTATTCGGCCAACGAAATCGAAGCAAAATGGCAAGAGGCCTGGGAGAAGGCCGGAATCTTTGTCGCCAACCACAAGGCGGACAAGCCGAAATACTATGTGCTTGAGATGTTCCCCTACCCGTCTGGCCGAATCCATATGGGGCATGTGCGCAACTATACGATGGGCGACGTCATCGCCCGCCACAAGCTGGCAACCGGCCACAACGTGCTGCACCCAATGGGATGGGACGCGTTTGGCATGCCTGCCGAAAACGCGGCAATGGCCAGCGGCGGCCACCCGAAAGACTGGACCTACAGCAACATCGCCGACATGCGTGGGCAGATGAAGCCGCTGGGTCTGTCGATCGATTGGTCGCGCGAATTTGCCACCTGCGACCCGGAATATTACGGCCAGCAGCAGGCGTTGTTTCTGGACATGCTCGAGGCCGGGTTGGTCTATCGCAAGAACGCGGTGGTAAACTGGGACCCGGTCGATATGACCGTTCTGGCCAATGAGCAGGTGGAAAACGGCCGTGGCTGGCGCTCGGGCGCTTTGGTGGAGCGTCGCGAGCTGACACAATGGTTCTTCAAGATCTCGGACTACTCCGAGGAATTGCTGAGCGCACTCGACACGCTGGAGAACTGGCCTGCCAAGGTGCGGCTGATGCAGGAGAACTGGATCGGTAAATCGCGTGGTCTGCAATTTGGGTTCGAACGCACCGATGGCGAGGAACCGATCACCGTCTACACCACTCGGCCCGACACTCTGATGGGCGCGTCTTTCGTCGGGATTTCACCGGATCACCCGATTGCCAAGCAGCTTGAGGCCGAAAACCCCGAAGTCGCTGAATTTGTTGCCGAATGCCGCAAAGGCGGAACGACAGAAGAGGCAATTGAGACGGCCGAGAAGCTGGGCTACTATACCGGCATCAAGGTCAAGCACCCGCTGGATCCGAATTGGGAACTGCCGGTCTGGATCGCCAATTTCATCCTGATGGACTATGGCACTGGCGCGATCTTTGCCTGCCCGGCCCATGATCAGCGCGACCTGGATTTCTGCCGGAAATACGACCTGCCGGTGATAGATACATTCTTTGCGCTCGAGGACGACACACCCGTCGACAAAATCGCTTTTGTGCCACCCAAGACCGAAAAGGTCCGCTGGGTGAACCATTTCGCTGGTTTGACCGAAGCCACCGGAGATGAAGCGATCAACGCAACAGTGGATTTCGCCGAAAAGGCCGGTTGGGGCGAAGGTGTAACCAAATACCGCCTGCGCGATTGGGGCCTCAGCCGTCAGCGTTACTGGGGCTGCCCGATTCCCGTGGTTCATTGCGATACGTGCGGCACGGTGCCCGAGAAGAAAGAAAACCTGCCGATCCAGCTGCCCTACGACAATGGCGATGGCAATCCGATCGACTTTTCGATCCCAGGCAACCCGTTGGACCGCCACCCGAACTGGCGCGATTGTGCCTGCCCGTCCTGCGGAGCGCCTGCCAAGCGCGAAACAGACACGATGGACACGTTTGTGGATTCGTCTTGGTATTTCGCCCGTTTCACCGCGCCCCGCTCCGAAACCCCGACCGATTTGGCCGAGGCCGAATACTGGATGAATGTCGATCAGTATATTGGCGGTATTGAGCACGCGATTTTGCACCTGCTCTATTCGCGGTTCTTTGCGCGGGCCATGAACATAACCGGACATCTGCCGAAAAAAGCCATCGAGCCCTTTGATGCCCTGTTTACGCAGGGAATGGTGACGCATGAGATCTACCAGACTAGGGACAAAAACGACCGCCCCGTCTATCACCTGCCCGAAGAGGTAACGGATGGTAAGCTGGCAGATGGCACCGAGGTCGAGATCATCCCTTCGGCCAAAATGTCGAAATCCAAAAAGAATGTGGTCGACCCCGTCAGCATCATCTCCGCCTTTGGTGCCGACACAGCGCGCTGGTTCGTGCTGTCCGATTCGCCACCCGAGCGCGACGTGGAATGGACCGCGTCGGGCGCTGAAGCCGCTTTCAAGCACCTCAGCCGTGTGCACCGCATAGCCTCCGAGATCGTCGACTCAGACATTCCCGCCAATGCAGAGGACGAAACCCTGCTGCGCGAGATGCACAAGGCCATCCACGACGTGTCGGGCGGCGTCGAATCCTTTGGCTTCAATGCCTCGATCGCCAAGCTCTATGCCTTCACCAACACATTGGCGAAGTCCAAGGCCGGGACCGATGCGAAACGCCAGGCCGCCAAAACCCTGGCGCAACTGATGTCGCCGATGACACCTCACCTGTCCGAAGAGCTTTGGCAGATGCTGGGCAGCGAAGGGCTCGTTGCCACGGCCCCCTGGCCTGTCGCAGATGAGGCGATGCTGGTCGATGACACGGTGACCTTGCCAATTCAGGTCAACGGCAAGCGCCGCGCGGAAATCAGCGTGGCCAAGGATTTGCCAAAGGACGAGGTTGAAAAACTGGCGCTCAGCACCGAAGCTGTGCAAAGGGCGCTGGATGGTGCCACACCCAAGAAAGTGATCGTTGTTCCGGGCCGGATCGTGAATGTCGTCGTTTAACCGCAGATCCCTGTTGCTTATGCCGCTGGCGCTGGCCGCCTGCGGGTTCGAGCCGGTTTATGCGCCGGGCGGCGCGGGTGATACGCTGAACGGACGGGTGAAAGTATCTGCACCAAACTCTGTCGAAAGCTTCCTGCTGGTGCAGAGCCTTGAGCGTCGTCTGGGTCGCAGCGCGACATCGACCAGTGACTTTGCCCTTGCAGTGAACGTTACGACCAACACGCGGGCAGCTTCGATCACAACATCAAACGAGACAGATCGGCTCAATATCGATGGCCGTGCCAATTTCACCCTGACCTCATCCGATACCGGTCAGGTTCTGGCATCGGGCCAAGTGTCGGATTTTGTGTCTTATTCAGCAGCGGGTTCGACCGTATCTGCACTGGCCGATGAACGCGCGGCGCGGGAGCGGCTGATGGTGATTCTGTCAGATCAAATCGTGAATCGCCTCTATGCTACGCCCGGTCTTGCCTCATGAAGTTGAGCCCGCGTGAGGCCGAAGGGTATTTCGCCAAGCCGGACGCAGGCAAAACAGGTCTGCTGATCTACGGCGCAGATGGCATGCGCCTGGCTCTGAAACGTCAACAGGTGCTGGCCGCGTTGCTCGGCCCCGGGGCTGAAGAAGAGATGCGTCTGACACGGATGCCCGGATCAGATCTGCGCGGCGACCCAACTTTGGTGCTTGATGCGATCAAAGCGGTAGGGTTCTTTCCCGGCCCGCGTGCGGTCTTTGTCGAAGACACGACCGACGCAGTAGCCCCGGCACTGATATCCGCGCTGGAGGATTGGGCCCCCGGCGACGCGCAGATCATCGTGACAGCTGGTCAACTCAAACCCAGCTCGAAGATTCGCAAGGCATTCGAGAGCCACGCGAACGCCTATGCCGTTGGTATCTATGATGATCCCCCGTCGCGCGCCGAAGTTGAGCGTATTGTCAGCACCGCCGGGTTGCAAAATGTACCGCGCGACATGATGGCAGCTCTAAGTGAGCTGGCCGTGAGCCTCAGCCCCGGTGATTTTGCGCAGACTGTCGAAAAGCTTTCGCTCTACAAGCGGGATGACCCCAGCGCGTTGAGCATTGATGACATCGAAGCCTGCGCACCGCAATCCAACGAGGCAGCCCTGGACGATGTTCTGAACGTGGTGGCCGAAGGGCAACCCGGTCAGATCGGGCCGCTGATCCGCCGGTTGCAGGCGCAAGGGACCAATGGGGTCACGTTGTGTATCGGGGCGACCCGGCATTTTCGCACGCTTTACGCTTGTGCGTCGGACCCGGGCGGTGCGGCCCAGGGAATCGGCAAACTGCGCCCGCCGGTTTATGGCAAGCGGCGGGACCGGATCTTGCGACAGGCGCAGGGGTGGGGGGCACCAAAACTGCAGACCGCGCTTAGCGTTCTGACAGATACCGACCTGGCGCTGCGCTCGGCCGGGCAAACCGCTCCGGCCATGGCCTTGGTCGAGCGTGCCATGATCCGCCTGGCGATGCTTGCGCGGTCGCGCTGAGAAAGGGTTTCGCTTGACCCGGCCCCTAGCGTCAGCACATTGCGCAAAGGCAATCAGCAGGATAGACTCATGTACAAGCTTTACGGCCCCGTCATGACCCGCACATCGCGGGTGATCTGGATGTTGGAAGAGATCGGCGCGCCATATGAGTTAGAGCCCGCTGCGCCTCGGACACCCGAAATCTGGGCCCTGAACCCCTCGGGAAAGGTTCCGGTACTGATCGACGGTGACCGCGCCATTTCCGACAGTTCAGCCATTATGACGTATCTGGCGGACAAACATGGGGCCTTGACCTATCCGGCTGGCACTCTTGAGCGGGCCGAGCAAGATGCGCTGTTCCACACCATTCTGGATGAGATCGACGCCGTTTTGTGGGTGGCTGCGCGCCACAGTTTCATACTGCCGGAAGACAAGCGGGTCCCGGCCATTCGCGCGTCAGTCGAATGGGAGTTTGATCGTAATTTCCAACGGCTGGAAAAGCGCTTTAAGGGGCCGTTCCTGATGGGCGACAAGATGACCATCGCCGATATCTTGCTGATCCACTGCATGAGCTGGGCCCGAAACTCTGGCTTCCCCCTGAACTCGGATGTTCTGAGCGCCTATGGCAAAGAAATGCGCGCGCGACCGGCCCATATGAGAATGGCCGAGATGCCGGCAAAAGCCTAACCCGGCAAGCGCTGATCAAGCCAATCTGCGGCGGCGCGCCCCGCCCAACGCCCGGTGGCCAAACAGGCCGTCAGCAGATAGCCCCCTGTGGGCGCTTCCCAGTCCAGCATCTCCCCGGCGCAGAACACGCCCGGCAAAGCTTTCAGCATCAAAGTGTCGTCCACCGCGTCGCGCGTCACCCCCCCAGCGGTCGAGATCGCCTCATCCATTGGGCGCAGACCGGCGTGGTGGATTGGCAGGTGTTTCAGAAGCTCGGGCACGTCCTGTGCCGTTCCTTGGGTTTTGGACATCTCGTGAAACAAAGCGATTTTCTGAGGCGTCAGCCGCAGCGTGTTCTTAAACCAATGGGTCAGCGTCGCCTTGGGTTTCTTTGCCCGCCAACGATCACGCAGGACGTCCAGCGTCACGTCGGGAAGAAGATCGGCGACTAAGGGCGCACCACTGCGTAACTCTGGCGTCAGCGGGTAGAGCCCCCCACCCTCCAGCCCTTTGGCGGAAATCGTGGCCTCTCCGCGACTGGTTTGATACCCCGCGCTCCAGCGCACTGATTTCAGCGCAGACCCAAAATGGGGGTGCATATGGGGGCTCCAATCCATCGACAGGGCCGCGTTTGCTGGGGCAAACGGCTGTAAGGAAACCCCGCGCTGCGCCAAAAGCTCGGCCCAAGCACCGTCCGAACCCAACCGCGCCCAGCTGGCCCCGCCCATCGCAAGAACAGTGGCATTCGGCTGAATGTGCTGCACGCCCTCAGGTGTTTCAAACAGAAGGTCTTTGCCGTCCCATCCAGCCCAGCGCCAACGCGTTTGGATCTGCACGCCTGCGTTGGTCAATTCAGCCAGCCACGCTCGCAAAAGCGGCGAGGCTTTCATCACCGTCGGAAACACCCGGCCTGTTGATCCGCTGAACAGCTCTTGCCCCAAATCACGGGCCCAATCTTGAACGCCTTTGGCATCCATTTCGCCTATAATCGGTCGCAGCCATTCCGCGGCTGGCCCGTAGGCGTTGATCAGTTTGTCAAAGGGCTCGTCTTTGGTCAGGTTCAGGCCCGATTTTCCCGCCATCAGGAATTTGCGAGCAACCGAAGGCTTGGCTTCGGCCACCAAAACGCTGTGCCCGGCAGCGGCCAGCTGCGTGGCGGCCATCAACCCGGCGGGTCCTGCCCCGATCACCACTGCCTGCGCCATTGCTGCCCTCTTGCCTTCGCCCTGTTTCCACGCGAGTTTCTTGCGATGACCGATGGTACACCGACCTGCCCGCTTTGCGACCGCCCGATCCCCGAGGGCGGTGGCAGCCTGCACCATCTGATCCCAAAACTCAAAGGAGGCAAGGGCGGGCCAACGGTTCTGCTGCACAAGATTTGCCACAAGGAAGTGCACGCAACCCTGACTGAGGCCGAGCTGGCCCGCAGTTACTACACGGTTGAAAGCCTGCGCGGCCACCCCCGGCTTGAGAAATTTCTGAACTGGGTGCGCAAACGCCCGCCCGGGTTTCAGTCGAAAGTGCCGGGCAAGCGGCGGGGGCGGTGATTAGTTCCGAAAGATCGGTGTGTCGCGGCCCTCGATTTCAATGCCTTGATAGTCAGGCACCGGCGCAAATTGCGCATCGGTAATATGCTGAAATTCCAAGGTTGTATAAAGACGCTTCCACAACCATTCGCGGTTCTCCACGGCCCACAGATCGGCATCGGGTGGAGTTTCGTCGGTGAAGGCATAGAAATGCAGATCAAAGCCATAATCCGCCACATCCTGCACTGACAGCAGGCGCATTCCCAAACGACGGCATATCGCGTCCTCTGCCGCAATATCACCGGTGCGCAGGGTGATCTGGCCAATCGTGGCGTCTGCGAATGGGGCATCAGGATCGCCGGCACCTTCAGGCCGATTGCCTTCGAAATCCTGTTGCAAAAGTTCGATCTCGAACCCTGCGGGATCACTCAGGTGGCACATATAGCCGATGTCCTGAAACTGGCGTGGGGTGCTGACCGGAACGCCTAAGTCGTTCAAGTGCCGGGCCGCCAGATCGACATTCGGCAAGGTAATTCCGATCTTCCAATACCGTTGACCCCGATCCGCCGTGAAGCCTCCACCACCCGGTAGCAGCAGCAGATCAGCGTCCACACCGGCATAGCCGACGCGCCGGGCCTCACCGTCGGCTTGGATCCGCATGCCCAGCAGATCGCGGTAGAACCTGGCCAATACTTCCGGATCGGCCACGCGCAGCTTTAGGGCCGACATCCTCATCGGCAATGCTCGGCGATCCCTGCCGCGATCTCAGGTTTGGCCGCCAGACTGTCGGCCACTAGAGCGCGCGCCGTTGGCATCAAAGCGTCAGGCTCGACGACGCGATCAATCAAGCCAAACTCGTAGGCCTCGGCTGCAGTGATCTTTTGTCCGGCCATCAGGATCAGCTTGGTCCGCGCCGGGCCAATCAAGGCGGCCATACGCTTTGGATCCGAGGGCTGAGGCAAAAAGCCCAGCTTCATCACCGGGTAGAACACCTTGGCCTCGGGTACAGCGATGCGCAGATCGCAGGCCAAGACCATGCCGTTGGCACCTCCGGCCAGCGTGCCGTTCAGGGCAGCGACCGTCAGGCAAGGCAATGCAGCAATCGCGCCCGACAGCTTTTCCCACAGGTCTGATGTGGCAAGCCCTGCGCGTGCCTCATCCAGATCAGCCCCGGCGCTGAATACCCTGCCTTTGCCTGTCAGGATCAAGGCCCGCGCCTCTGTCGCATCTTGGGCAATTTGCAATAGATCGGACAGCATCGCGCCGGTCAGCGCATTGGCCTTATCGGAGTTGTTCAGCGTGACAATCCAAAGCCCGTCTTCCTTGGTCAGTTCGATCACTTAAGACCGACCCGCGCCCGAATGTCTTCGTTGCGCAATGAAATCTCGGTGCCAAGAAACTCATCCGCATCCTCCGTGCACATCCAAAGCAGCGCGCGGGCGGGCCAGTCAGCCGGGATATGGTCATCCCAATCCAGTTGGCTTACGGGATTGATGCCGCTGGCCTTGATCACCCGCTGCATATCGGTCGCGACCGTACCAGGGGAAAGACCCATCGCGCGGATACCATGATGCGCCGCTTCCAGATGCAGGCACTCGGTCAGCATCTTGGCCCCGGCTTTGGACGCGCAATAATGGCTCCAGGCCTCAACAGGGTTCGAGGCCGCACCCGAGGACACGGTCAGCACCGTCCCACCCCCAGCCGCGCGCATGACGGGCAATGCCGCGCGCATTCCGTAGAAGACGCCTTTCAGGTTGATGTCAATCGCCGCGCTCCAAGCCGCCACATCCGCATTGGACATATGAAAAATCGGATCAATGACCCCGGCATTGCCGACCAGAACATCCAGCCCGCCGAACCGGTCAACGCAATCAGCGACCGCCTGTTCGACCTGCGCAAAATCGCTCACGTCGCAGCTGAGCGCCATTGCATTCTCGCCCAGCGCTGCCGCCAAGGCGTTAATTTGATCGCCGCTGCGCGCAACCAGAACCACATTGGCCCCTGCTGCGGCAAATACGCGCCCTGCTTCAGCTCCGATACCGCGGCTGGCGCCCGTAATCAGTACAGTTTTTCCCTGCATCGACATATGCTAATCCCTTGGATCCAAATTCTTCGCCAAGTCGTAACGTGCAAAAGGGGAATAGGTCCACCCCTTGCCCCTTGACGGCGCTATCGGCAGGCACGACGATGCCGTCAAATTTGATTGAGAAGGGTTCTCCTATGTCTGTTTTCCTCCACCGCAGTTGCGGCGCGGTACTGGCCTATGCTGTGGTTGCACAAGGCGCATTTGCTGACGTCACCGCCAAGGATGTTTGGGCCGATTGGCAATCATACATGGCCAGCGTCGGGTACACTGTCACCGGCGACGAGGCCACGTCGGGCAATGTCACGACAATTTCGAACATGGTCATGGCCTTGGATTTGCCAGACACCGATGGGCAGATCGAAATCACCATGCCCGAAATGACCATGACGGAAAATGGCGACGGTACAGTCAGCCTGACCTTCCCCGAAAGCTTTCCGATCGTTCTGAGCGGCGCCGGAGAAGGTGAAGAGTTTTCTGCTGAAATTCAGTATACCAATTCCGGTTTGTCGATGGACGTTTCCGGAACACCCGAAGATATCGTCTATGATTATATCGCGGATAACCTGACCCTGGATTTGACTTCAATCACGGTTGGCGACGAAACCATTCCGCAAGACGCTATGGGCGCGAATATTTCTATCAATAACGTGACGGGCAAGACCCGCATGCTGGTTGGCGAAAAACGCGATGTTGATCAAAGCTTCACAGCAAGTGACGCCACCTACGCATTTGTGTTCGACGATCCTGAAAGCGATGACGCCGGACAGATCCGCGGCCAAATGGGACAATTGGTGATGGAAGGTAAATCGACCATTCCAACCAATGTGGACGCGACCGATGTTCAGGCCTTCTATGACGCTGGTTTCTCGGGCGAAGGCTCTTTCACCTATGGGTCAGGCAGTGCGGAAATCCAAGGCACTGCCGAAGGCGAAAGCTTTTCTCTGAGCAGTAGTTCCGAGGGTGGTCGCCTTGCCGGCAGCATCGACGCGGGACATCTTGCCTACGATGTTGAACAGAACAGCGCCAAAGTCGCAGTGACCACAGCTGATCTGCCATTCCCGATTGAAGTTGCGATGGAAAAGGCGGGATTCAAATTCGACTTCCCGCTGATGGCCTCGGACGAAGTTCAATCGTTCAGCTTCGGCATGAACCTCACCGATTTCACCATGTCGGATGTCCTGTGGAGCCTGTTTGACCCGGCAGGATCCTTACCACGCGATCCCGCGACCATTGTCGTTGACACCAGCGGAACCGGGAAGGTTCTGGTTGATTTCATGGACGAGGAAGCGGTCGAAACCTTCGCAACCGGCGACGTAACGCCAGGTGAACTGCATTCGCTGAAAATCAACGAACTGCTTGTGTCACTCGTCGGCGC
This sequence comes from Ruegeria sp. HKCCD7255, assembly GCF_013031565.1. NCBI lineage: Bacteria > Pseudomonadati > Pseudomonadota > Alphaproteobacteria > Rhodobacterales > Roseobacteraceae > Ruegeria > Ruegeria sp. HKCCD7255. The sequence goes on from NZ_WQAG01000006.1 coordinate 60,008, forward strand.
CAAACTGACCGGCGATGGCGATTTCACCTTTGACAACACCAACACCCAGGCCTTTGGCGGGATGCCGACGCCTGCGGGTGTCGCCAATCTGCAATTGGTGGGCGCCAACGCACTGATCGACAAGTTGATCGGTATGGGTTTGATCACCGAGAATGACGCGCTTGGGGCGCGTATGATGATGGGTCTAATGGCCGTACCGGGCGAAGAGCCCGACACGTTGAATTCAAAGATTGAATTCACCGAGGATGGCCAGATCCTCGCGAATGGCCAGCGTCTGAAGTAATTTCTCGGGGAAGGCGGAGTGCCTGCCTTCCCCAATCTTTTCCTAACGTCGCCCAAGACGACGCAGCGAACAGAACCCTGCAGTGCGATCTTGCGGATATGAATCTCCAGACCAACTTTCTTGGATATCCGCCGGGTTCAAACGGTCCCGCAGAATCCATCGTGTCGCGGGTAATCGCGAAACATCTGATCGTTTCAACTTCAACAGCGGCTAAGCACCGGCGCGGCTATATCTCAACTGTTTGTCAAACCCTGTGGATAGCCCGGCAAAACGCCCGGTAAATTGGCTTCGACCCTTGCGGGCTTGCCCGCGCAAGGCTAGGTCCAATTGAATCAGACCGGAGGCCGCATGACCCGAACACCCGAAGACATCAGCCATCAGTTGTTGGACGCCGCGCGCAAGGCCGGGGCCGAGGCGGCAGACGCCATCGTGATCGACGGCACCTCGGTTTCCGTCGAAGTTCGCGAAGGGGCTTTGGAGCACGCCGAACGGGCCGAGGGCACGGATCTGGGTCTGCGGGTGTTTCTGGGCAAACAGCAGGCGATCGTGTCCAGTTCGGACAGCCGCCCCGAAACTCTGGCCGCAATGGCCGAGCGGGCCGTGGCCATGGCCAAGGAAGCGCCGGAGGATCCGTTTACCGGGCTGGCGGCTGCAGACCAGCTGATTCAAGATTGGGATCTGAACGCGCTAGAGCTTTGTGATCCATCACCAGAGCCCACAGCCGAAGCGCTGATGCAGGATGCGCTACAAGCCGAGGCTGCGGCCATGGCAGTGGAAGGTGTCAGTCAGGTCTCGGACGCAGCGGCGGGCTACGGCATGCACCGGGTTCACCTGTCTGCGACCAACGGCTTCTCGGGCGGTTATGCGCGGACCAGCAGGTCCACATCCTGCGTTGCCATTTCTGGTGAAGGCACCGGGATGGAACGCGACTATGACGGAGACAGCCGCAGTTTTCAGGCCGATTTGCGCGATCCGTCCGAGATCGGGCGGTCTGCTGGGGAACGAGCCGTTTCGCTGGTGGGCGCACGGCAGCCCGAGACCGGGAGCTTTCCTGTCTTGTTTGACGAACGCATTTCCTCGTCGCTGATCGGCCACTTGCTGGGGGCCAGCAATGGTGCCGCAATTGCGCGAGGCGCGTCGTGGCTGAAGGACAGTCTGGGCGAACACGTGCTGCCTGAAACACTGTCGCTGATCGAAGACCCCCACCGCCCGCGCATATCAGGTTCGCGGCCCTTTGATGCCGAGGGGCTGCCGACCCAACGCCGCGCCATTGTGGAAAACGGTGTGCTGACCGGGTGGACGCTCGACCTGTCAAGCGCCCGAAAGCTCGAAATGACGTCAACCGGGAATGCAGCAAGGGGTGTTTCTGGCCCACCGTCTCCCAGCAATTGGAACCTCGCCCTCACACAAGGCGACCAAAGCCGCGCAGACCTGATCCGCGACATGGGTACGGGGCTTTTGGTGACGTCGATGATCGGTTCGACGATCAACCCCAATACCGGAGATTACTCGCGCGGGGCATCTGGGTTCTGGGTTGAAAACGGTGAGATCACCTATCCCGTCAACGAATGTACAATTGCGGGCAACCTGCGCGATATGCTGATGCGCATCATCCCGGCCAATGACGCGCGGACCTATCTGTCGCGGGTGGTTCCGTCGATCCTGATCGAAGGGATGACACTTGCCGGCAACTGACCTGTCACTGCTGATCGACGCCGCACAGGAAGCGGGGCAAATCGCGACGCGGTATTCGGGCCCACAAGCGCAGCGCTGGGACAAGCCCGACGGTGCAGGGCCAGTGACCGAGGCGGATCTGGCGGTCAACGAAATGCTGGAGCGCAAGCTGCAATCCGCGCGACCCGGCTATGGCTGGCTTAGCGAAGAGACCGAAGACACGGACGACCGACTGGGCAAAGACGCGGTTTTTATCATCGATCCGATTGACGGCACCCGCAGCTTTGCCGAAGGGTCAAAAACCTGGGCCCATTCGCTCGCCATTTCCGAAAATGGCATTGTGACCGCTGCTGTGATTTATCTGCCGATGCGTGATCTTCTTTACGCCGCCGCCGCTGGGCAGGGCGCCACGCTGAACGGAACTCCGATACAAGTTTCGGAGCCTGGGGGTTTGACCGAAGCAGAGGTGCTTGCAGCCAAGCCAAACCTTGCACCCCACCACTGGCAAGCCGGGAATGTACCGGAATTCAAGCGAGTCTATCGCCCTTCACTGGCTTATCGGATGGCGCTTGTTGCGCAGGGCCGGTTTGACGGCATGCTGACATTGCGACCCAGCTGGGAATGGGACATCGCCGCGGGGGATCTGATCCTGCGTGAGGCGGGTGGCTATTGCACTGACCGTAAAGGCACTGCGCTGCGGTTCAACAATGCGCATCCTCGCCTGAACGGCGTATTGGCCGCCGGCGCGCATCTGCATGAAGTGTTGCTTGGGCAACTCGATCAAACCAGCGCCGGGTTGCCTGAATGAGCAAACCCCGCTCTCTCAGCCTTGCGGCGTACCGGATTCTGTCCTGGGGTGTGCCGCAGACAATGGGTCGCGACCTGCCACCGCGACCTGAGGGTGAGCTACTTTGGCTGCATCTGAACAGCCCCGAGAAATTGCCGGTGATCGAAGACTTCGCCAGCAGGCTTCTGGCTGCACGACCGGATGTTTCGCTTTTACTGACCGCCCCGTCTGACGCAAACATTTCGGATTGGTCCAACAGCCTGTGGCCAGTTGTACCGCTACCGCCTGATCAACCAAGACCGGCGCGCGCTTTTCTGGACCATTGGCAGCCAGATCTTTGCATCTGGATCGGCGGTGGCTTGATGCCAAATCTGATCAACCGCGCGGAAGAAAAAGCCATTCCGATGATCTTGCTCGAAGGCGTCGTCGATCTTGTCATGTCGCGCTCGGGGCGCTGGCTGCCGGATATCACGCGCTTTACGCTGGATTGCTTTGACAGGATTGAGACTTGCAGCGAAAACACGGCCCGCCAAATTCGAAGGTATGGGATTGCTTCGTCGAAGGTTTCTGTATCCTCACCGCTGCGCATTAGCCCTGATCCCCAACCTTGGCCAGAAGATGAGTTGATCGAAACCAACCATGCTTTGGGCGGTCGCCCCGTCTGGCTGGCTGCTTGGGTTCAGGACACCGAGTTCATTTCCGTGCTAAGCGCGCATCGGCAGGCCATGCGGCTGTTGCCAAGGCTTGCCCTGGTTTTGCATGTTGCCGACACTGCAGAAGCCGACCCTTTGAACCGGCGGCTTGAGGCTATGGATTTGCGCTGTTCCAACTGGGACGAAGGACAACAAATTGAAGACAATACGCAAGTCATTCTGACGGCATCGGACGAGGATCTGGGCCTGTGGCACCGGGTGGCCCCCGTGACTTTTATGGGAACATCTCTGGAGCGCGGCGCGACCGGGCAGAACCCTTTGCTGTCGACAGCATTGGGGTCCTCGGTGATCCATGGTCCTTATGTCATCCACCACAGCGACAGCTATCACCGGCTGGATTCGGCGGGTGCGGCGGTGACGGTGCGTACAGCAACAGAGCTGGGCGACACGGTTGTTGACCTTCTGGCGCCGGATCGCACGGCAGATATGGCACTGGCGGGGTGGGAATTGGTGACCGAAGGTGCGCCGCAGACAGATGATCTGATAGAGTTGGTCCAGCACTATCTGGACAAGGGAAGAGCCAACCGTGCGCGCACCTGACTTTTGGAACATGCCGGCTGACAATCCCGGACTGCGCGCGCGGCTGTTGTCGCCATTGGGCAGCCTTTATGCCGCCGCCACAGCGCGCCGGGTCGCGTCTCGACAGGCCTATAGGCCCGGTATTCCCGTGATATGTGTCGGCAACCTGAACGCGGGCGGAACCGGAAAAACCCCAACCGTGATCTGGCTGTTGGAGGTGTTGCGCGACAGTTGGCACCACCCCCATGTGGTCACGCGCGGGCATGGTGGAGCATTGGACGGGCCTGTGAAGGTCGATCCCAACCAACACAGCGCGGCTGAGGTCGGAGACGAACCTCTGTTGCTGGCCGCCTTCGCCGAAGTCTGGGTCGCCAAGGATCGCGCAGCGGGCGCCAAAGCCGCCGTTGAGGCGGGCGCGACGGTCATCGTGTTGGATGACGGGTTTCAGAACCCAACGGTCGCCAAGGATTTTTCGATCATCGTCGTCGATGCGGCCAATGGCTTCGGGAACGGGCGATGCATCCCCGCAGGCCCTTTGCGAGAGCCGGTTAGTGTCGGTCTGAAACGCGCCGACTTGGTGCTGTCTTTGGGCGATTCCGACGCACAAGACCAGTTTGCACAAAGCTGGGGGAGCGCGATCGCCATCCCAAAGGCCAAAGGCGAGGTCACCGCTCTGCAAACCGGGATGGATTGGTCCACAACGCAGGTTTTGGCCTTTGCCGGAATCGGCCACCCGGAAAAGTTCTTTCGCACATTGCGGCAACAAGGGGCCGAGCTGCTGCGCGCCGAGGCCCTGGAAGACCACCAGCCTCTGACACCCGCGTTAATGACACGGCTGGAAAATGAAGCCCGCTTGCTGGGGGCACAAATGGTGACAACGGAAAAGGATGCGGTGCGCCTACCCCGGGCCTTTCGGGCCAAGGTCATCACCTTGCCCGTGCGATTGCAAGTGGCAGAGCACGATCGGGTAAAAGAGATGGTCTTGAACGTCGCCCCTTCGCCCAAGTGACGCCCGGGCAGACCTGAACGGCCACCCGGGCGCAAGGGTTAGCTACCCAGTTCGGCTTCGATCAGCGCTTTGAATTCGTCATAAGACTGGTTGCTGACCTTCTGGCCGTTCACAACAAAGGACGGCGTGGCGCGCACATCATCGCGTTCGGCGTTTTCCTGATACCAGGCCACCAGAGTCTGTGCCTGGGTGCCGTCCTGGAGGCACGCCTCAAGCTGATCGCTGTCGATGCCAGCCAAACGACCGATCTTGCGCAGCTCGTCCACAACCTCGGTCGGCCCCCCTGCGCTGGTCCATTCCGCTTGCCCTTCATAGATCAGGTCGGTGATGCCAAAGAACTTTTCGGGCCCGCCGCAGCGCGCCACCATCGAAGCCCACAGGCCATAGCGGTCGAAATACACCTCGCGATAGATGAACTTGACCTTGCCGGTGTCGATGAAATCTTCCTTCAGCTGCTTATACGCACCTTTGTGGAAATTGGCGCAGTGCGGGCAGGTATAGGATGCGTATTCGATGATCTCGACTGGCGCATCCTCGGCACCTTGTACCATTTCGACAATAGTCGATGTATCCAGTTCGGTTTCCTGTGCCTGAGCGCTGCTGATCAGCGGATAGGCGGTTGGCGACGAGCTTGACGACGACAGCCAATAGCCACCTGCGGCCACGGCAGCAGCCGCACAAATTCCCAATGCAATACGGCTCATTCTCAGCCCTTTCTCAGCGTTTTTGTTTGGATAAAACGTTGCGACCCAATCGTTCAAGGGCCGCACGCAGATCGCCATCGTGAATATCGCGTGACACTTTGTCCGCCTCGGCGGCGATCTCGGGGGATAGTTTGGGTTTCGCCGGTTTCGGCTTGTGATCGAAACTGGCCTGCCCCTCGGCAAATCCGGTCGGAGCGGTCTGGGTGATGCGCACCCGGCTGATGGCGTTGAACCCGTAAACAGCGTTGACCTTGTCGCGCAATTGCTCGCGCTGCATATCCAGCATCGCGGCTTGTGGTCCGGTGGTCAACACCGTCAGCGTAGCGCCAAAACCGCCTTTGCCATAACCCACTTTCACGGGTTGCGCGACGGCGGCGATATCCTGGCCCACGATCTCGGCCCAATGCGTCAACAGGCGCGACACGGCGAAGCCCCGGCTTTCACCGGCCCGCCTAATCTGGTCGTTCAGCAAAGTCGCGGTGCGTTTGAACCCGCGGGTCGAAGAACGTCTGCGCTGCATCTGGTTTCCATCTCCTGCACACCTATTGTAATGGGCAAAGACCCGGGTGCCAGTAAAACCCGACAGGGAGATGGATAAATCTTGCGTGACAGCACTGAATTTGACGTGAGCAACGCTCTGTTGCTGTGGTACGACCGCCACGCGCGCGAGATGCCCTGGCGCATTGGGCCTGGTGAGCGCGCCGCAGGTGTGCAGCCCGACCCTTACCGCGTCTGGCTGTCCGAGGTCATGCTGCAACAAACCACCGTGGCCGCAGTGCGGGACTATTTCCAACGGTTTACCCAACGCTGGCCGGACGTCACCGCTTTGGCCGCAGCCCCCGATGATCACGTGATGGCCGAATGGGCCGGGCTGGGATATTACGCGCGAGCGCGGAACCTGTTGAAATGCGCGCGCGTGGTTGCCGATGAACGCGGGGGGCAATTCCCCAACACATATGACGAACTGCTGAAATTGCCCGGTGTCGGCCCCTATACCGCTGCGGCGATTGCAGCGATTGCCTTTGACCGCCCCGAGACGGTTCTGGACGGCAATGTCGAACGCGTAATGGCGCGGCTATACGATATCCACGGCCCTCTGCCGGGCTCGAAACCGATCCTCAAAGCCAAAGCCGAGGCCCTGACACCCAACGCGCGCCCGGGGGATTACGCACAAGCTGTGATGGATCTGGGGGCCACGATTTGCACCCACAAATCCCCGGCCTGCGGGATCTGCGTTCTGCGTGAACCCTGCCGGGCGCGCATCGCCGGTACACAATCGGAACTGCCGAAAAAGACCCCGAAACAGCCCAAACCCACACGGTGTGGCCATATCTATATCGCGCGCCGCGCGGACGGTGCTTTGCTTATGGAACGCCGCCCTGACAAGGGGCTTTTGGGTGGGATGCTGGGCTGGCCGGGTTCTGACTGGTCAGAAGCCCCTGCCGAAGCCCCGCCTTTCACCGCCAACTGGCAGCGTTTGTCAGGTGAGGTTCGACACACCTTCACCCATTTCCACCTGATCCTGCAGGTTTGGAGCGCGGATCTTCCGCACAGTTTTCAAAGCGACGCGTTGCTGGTGATCGAAAAGCATGCCTTCCGTCCGAGCGACCTGCCGACAGTCATGCGCAAGGCCCATGCCCTGTGGCGCGACCGCTGACCCCCATAATTAACCCGTTGTGCCCGGGCGAAAGAGATGGCTAGCTGGGATAACTTGATCCGAGTACGCCGATGACAACTACCAGCACCCTCTCCCAATGGAAATCTGCCCTGCCCTTCTGGGTCTCTTACCTGCTGATCCCCCTGATCTGGGCAACGGCCTTGGCTGGCGGATGGTGGGTCGCGCTAGTGCCTCTGTCCACATGGTGGGCCTTTGCGGTGCTCGACCGCTTGACTGGCCTCAATCTTGAAAACGCAGACCCCAAAACGCCCGATAGTGTGCTGCCGCGATATATCTTGCTGACCAAGCTCTGGGTGCCAGTACAGCTTCTCACCCTCTACGGGCTGATTTGGTATGCCACCCGCTCGGATCTGTCGGTTCTTGAAAAGATCGGGCTGTTCTTTGGGATGGGTGTCATCTCAGGTACGATCGGTATCAACTACAGCCACGAACTGATGCATCAGAGAGACCGGCTTGAGCGTTGGTTGGGGGATATCCTGCTTGCAATGGTGCTCTATTCCCATTTCCGGTCCGAGCATCTGCTGGTCCATCACCGCTATGTCGGCACGCCACGCGATCCGGTAACCGCCCGATATAACGAAGGGTTTCACCGGTTTTACCCCAGGGTTCTGAAACAAAGCCTGCTGTCCGCGTTTCAGGCCGAGCGCGACAAGCTTGGGCGCAACGACCGGCCTTGGACTGACCCCGCAAACCCTTTCTGGCGCTATTGGGCCCTGCAAGCGGGAATGCTGCTACTGGCCCTGCTGATCGGAGGTTGGAGTGGCCTCGCCTTGTTCCTCATCCAGGCCGGAACCGCGATCTGGCAGCTTGAGCTGGTGAACTATGTCGAACATTACGGCCTGACCCGCAAATATTTGGGCGAGGGGAAATACGAACATGTTCGTCCGCGCCACTCGTGGAACGCTTCACAAAAAGCGTCCAATTGGTTGCTGATCAACCTGCAACGCCATTCGGATCACCACTACAAGCCCAACCGTCGTTTTCCCCTGTTGCAACACCATTCACAGGACGCTGCACCACAATTGCCCCATGGCTATCCGGTCATGACCATTGCCGCGATGATACCACCACTCTGGCGTCGGATCATGAACCCAAGGGTTCGGGCTTGGCGCAAGCAGTATTATCCCGAAATCACCGATTGGCAGCCCTACAACAAAAGCGAAAACCCGCAGCCCCACGCCTGACCACAGCGCGCGCAAGCGCGCTGCCCGGCCCAACGGGAGGGCCTGCATCTATGATGAAGGCGCTCCGGGCGGGAGCCCCTCTGCCCCAGCCACCCAGACATCCATCGGTGTGGCAATCCCACGAACAGCCTGCGCTTTGAGCGGCGCAAATCCCGCCATCAAGGGCTCGGCCTTAGGATCTTCCTGCATAACCTGCAGACGTACCGCGTCGCTGATGACGATACGAGCATGTACCTCTCGGGTCAGGGCCTCGAGCTTTGCCGCCACATTGACCGCGTCACCAATCACGGCGAATTCCAATCGGTTTGCGCCGATGTCACCCAGAACGACCGCGCCGTAATGCACTCCGATGCCGATGTGAATCTCGGGCTCTCCGGCCCGGCGCCGATCCAGGTTCCATTGATCGACGACATCCGCCATCGCGCGGGCGCAGGACAATGCGTTCCGCGCGTCCAAAGGCGTTGTCACGGGGGTGCCAAAAGTCGCCATCAGCCCGTCACCCAGGTATTTGTCCAGCGTCCCATGGTGCCGAAAGACTTCGCGTTCCATACGGGCATGAAACCCGCGCAAAACCTCGATCACGTCATACGGATCACGCCCCGCCGCGTATTTGGTAAACCCGACGATATCGATGAACAACACCGCCACATTCTCTTTGCGGACCTGTTTCAACGGATCGTCATTCTGGCTCAGTTCCTCCACGACGTTCGGCGAAAAATATCGTGAAAGGTTGGCTCGTTCCCGTTCCAACCCGGCATTGCTCAGCAAGAGCCGGTTCAAACGGCGCATCGACAAGCCCAGCGTCACGGCCACCATGATGAATACAATGACCTGTTGAACCCGCTGCGGCACCATAAAGCTGTTGGGGTCTAACATGACCTGCAGATCGGGATATCCCTCAAGCGCCGTGTGAATACGGGCGCCCAGTTCCGGGAAAGGGGTCGACACCCACCAGGCGATGACCCACCCAACGGTCCACATCATGGCCGTCCACGAACCGATGGCCACAACCGTGCGCCAGGAATAGGCCAGCGTTCCGGCCGCCAGGATGATGAAGAAATACTGAAAATTGTCGAACCTGTATTGCGTGGCCAAGGGCCGCACATCATCGCTGAATGGGTTTGGTACGATCATACCCAACGTCATGATCAGCAGATCGACAAAGATCAGCAAAAGCTCGATCCGAGATTGCCCCACGCGCCCGGCTCTTTGGATCAGCCAGCCATTGGCGCAGATCAGCAAAAGGATAAAGTGATACCAAAGAACCTCCCATTGGGGGTTCAGAAAGATCAGCAGTATCCCCGTTAACCCCATGGCGACCCACCGCGCCCGCACGGCAAGTTCCAGCCCTTCGCGCTTGTGGCGCTCTAACGCGGCCTCGGTGTATTTGTTGTCCAGGTCATATTCGTCCGGTTGCGAAACAAAGAACCTTCTGGCCCGGCTTGGGCTGGCGGCTGAATCGGTCACGACTCGGATCTCCTTTCGAGGAGCTTTGCACTTGCCCTATGCAATCACCGTTGGGGGGAAAACAAAAGACCCCGCCGAAATCGGCGGGGCAGTTGGTCGTGCCTTGTGTCAGGCCACAGGCACGGGCGGTATCGTTGAACTCAGTTGTGCATCTCGGCTCGGATCTGCTGGCGCAGCACGTCGATGGGCACAGTTTTGCCGTCGCGTTTGAAGCACCAATAGGTCCAACCGTTGCAGGACGGCGCATTCTCCAGATGCGCGCCGACCTGGTGGATCGAGCCTTTGACGTTGTCACCCACAAGCGTGCCATCGGCGCGAACCTTTGCCTTGTGGCGCTGGTTCATGGAATACAGTTCTTCGCCCGGTCGCAACATGCCGCGTTCGACCAGTTGGCCGAAGGGCACGCGCGGTTCCGCCCGTTTGCTGGTGCTGACCTCCAGTGCCTCGCGGTCGAACTTGCGGACCTTGGCGATACGCTTTTCGGCCACTTTGCGATAGCTTTCCTCGCGTTCGATCCCGATAAACTCGCGCCCCAGCATCTTGGCCACGGCCCCGGTTGTTCCGGTCCCAAAGAACGGATCCAGCACCACGTCCCCCGGATTGGTCGAGCCGATCAGCACCCGGTGCAGCAGTGATTCCGGCTTCTGCGTCGGATGCGCCTTGTCACCGTTTTCATCCTTGAGCCGCTCGTGCCCGGTGCAAATCGGCAGCACCCAGTCGCTGCGCATTTGAACACCCTCATTCAACGCTTTCAGTGCCTCATAGTTGAAGGTGTATTTCGCGCCTTCGCGTTTGCTGGCCCAGATCATCGTCTCATGCGCGTTCGTAAACCGCTTGCCACGAAAATTCGGCATCGGGTTCGACTTGCGCCATACGACATCGTTCAGGATCCAATAGCCTGCGTCTTGTAGGGCGGAGCCCACGCGGAAAATGTTGTGATAGGACCCAATCACCCAGATGGCGCCATTCGGCTTGAGCAGACGATGCGCCGCCTTCAGCCAGGCGCGGGTGAACTGATCATAGACACCAAAGCTGCTGAACTGATCCCAGTGATCATCCACCGCATCCACCTGAGAATTGTCCGGGCGGTGTAGCTGGCCTTTCAGCTGCAAATTATAGGGCGGATCTGCAAAAATCAGGTCAACCGACGCCTCGGGCAGACTGTTCATCGCCTCGATGCAGTCGCCGGAAAGGATCGTGTTTAAAGGGAGCGCAGCTGCGCCCTTTGTCTTGATTTTGGTCATATCACTGCCTCGGTTCCACGGCGCTTTTGCGCTCATTTGGTTGAGACAAGGATGATTCAAAGATGATTCGCCGTCAAATTCTTTTTTGAATCAGTGACTTACGATTTACTCTTGATACAAGATATTGTGCACCGGCTTGAACGAACGTCTATGATGTGGGGTCACACCAAGATTTTGCAGCGCTTCGCGGTGTTGTTTTGTCGGATATCCCGCGTTGGCGTCCCAGCCATAGCCGGGATGCTGTTGCGCTAAATCCACCATCACCTGATCGCGCCAGTTCTTGGCAATTATGGATGCCGCCGCAATCGAAAGTGACTGCGCATCGCCTTTCACCACCGCTCGCGACGGGATTTTCAAACCGCGTGGGATCATGTTGCCGTCGATCAGCAAATAATCCGGGGCCGGGTTCAGCGCTTCGACGGCGCGGATCATCGCGATATGAGACGCGCGCAGGATGTTGTGTTCATCAATCTCGGCAACCGAAGCTTCGCCTATGGCAATTTCCGCCCATTCGCGCAGCGCCTTGTCCAAAGCCTGTCGACGCTTGGCTGTCAGCTTTTTGGAATCGTTGAGCCCTTCGGGAATATCATCAGGGTTCAGGATCACCGCCGCCGCAACCACTGGCCCGGCCAAAGGCCCGCGCCCGACCTCATCCACACCGGCAATTCTCAGGTGCCCGCGATCACGCAGGGCGGTCTCAAGATCAAAACTCGGCAACGTCATGCCTTTGGCAAACCGCGTTTCGGCCTATGAAGCAACCCAAAAAAGAAGAGGGCCCCCAGGGGATGCCCTCTTCCAACGCGGCGCGTTCTGTGGCGCTGCGCCTGCTCGAAGGTCGAAAATCAGTACACCACACGATACCCGTATTGGCGCAGGCAAGCGGGTTCATAGCCGCGATTGACGCGCTTGCCATTCCAAAACCCGACCTTGCACTGGTAGGGCAGGCTACTTGCGTGTTTGTAGTGTTTTCCCAGGCAGCGCTCGCCCAACAAGGGGCGGTGATGACCGGCGCCCTTGAAGGTTCGCAAGCAACGCTGCGGCAGGTTGTACTTTGCAACGGATTTGGGCAGCGGGCGCACGTGATGCGGTTTCGCATGAGGCTTGTGGCCATGTGGTTTATGAACCTTGGGCTTGTAAACCGGTGCGGGCTGGCGAGTCACGTTATAGCTCGGTCGGGATGGTTCCTGTTTCGAGAAATGGTTGATCGCCACGCCCAGCAGCGCAATCGCGGCCAATCCACCCAGGATATCCTTGCCGTCGGCAGCCTGGGCCTGCGATGCGGAAATGCCGGTTATGGTCATAGCCGAGGCAACAACAAAGGCGATGAATTTGCGATGCATGATCCTTGTCCTTTCGGGTCGTTTGAAGCGGTCAGGGAGCAGACCGCAAATCTGATGTCCCGACCCTGCGACCGCCCCTGTCAGACAGGCAATAACGCGGTTTTGTTATCCGATATCAGCGCCCCGAATCCCGTTATGATATTGAATATCTGCCAAGCCGTGCGCAGGATGCAGCCCATGAAACAGATCCTCTCTTCTCTCGCTGTCCTGGCCCTGATATCGATTGGCTCCGCTGCCTCGGCAGCCGATTGCTATGCTGATTACAAAGCCAAAAAGGATAATCCTCTAAAGCTGCACTATGGCGTCATGCAGGTTTCGGCCTGCAAAAAAGGTCAGGCCAAATCCGAAGTTGCCAAGCGGCTGAAGTCGAATGGTTGGACCTTGCTGAATGTCATGTCCGTTTTCGGGCCCGAAGGGTTGGATCAAAGGAAGGCCAATGCCGGATCATTCTATCTCCGTTTCTGACGCGCGGCGGTCTGGCACGCGCTTGGTTGGCTTTGGTATCGCCGCGATTGTCGCTATTCTTGCAACTGCCGCGGTTTTTCTGTTTCTGACCTTGCCCGACGCCAATGCCTTTAACGCCAAGGTCGAACGGCTGTTTGTCGAAACCGATCTGACCTCACAATCCGAAATTCGCCTGCTTGAGATTCTGGCGCAATCAGGCACCGCCTTTGCCGATACACTGACCAGCTATCGGATGGTGATCTTTGTTCTCTTGGTCTTTGCAACAGCCATGCTGGTTGCGGCCCTGGTTTTTCTCGTCATGCTCGTCTTGCTGAATCGCCGAATGGCCCAGATCGAGCGGACGGGGATTCAGGTGACATCCTTGTTGATCAGTCGTGAGGAAAACACCGTTTACCTCAACAACATGGATTTCAAACTCACACCTGCCGCGATGGAAACCCTGTCGGTTTTGGCCGAGTCGCGACTGGATGACGAAGTGCTTTCGGGTGTTCAAATCGAAGCGGTGATTTCCGGCAAGGACGCTGCCGATTGCGATGAGGCCGCCGGGGCCACTCGGATCAAACGGTTGCGTGATGCGTTAGGCAACCAGATGGTCAGCGAGTTGCTGGTCAAGAATATCGCGAAAAAGGGCTATATGCTTTCGATCGAAAAAGACGTCATCCAGATGGTTTGATCTGGCAGACGCTGTGAGTTTCGGCAAATCTCCCTCTTGGAAAAGCGGTCCGCAGGCCCCATTCTTATACCGCTCGGGCACGGGAGGTCAGCTATGAACGTCCACGCCACACCAAAGACCAGCGGATATGGCATCTCGATCGAAGCCCTGAAGGGACGCGTCGCGGTTTACCGTGGTCAGATTTTGTTGGCCGAAAGCCATAATGCGAAGGTGATGTATGAAACGCGGCTACCGCCCGCGATTTACATCCCACGCGAAGACCTGTGTATCGAACTCGGCCCCGAGACCGATTTGCAAACATTTTGCCCGTTCAAGGGGACGGCAAAATATCACGACATCAGCGTGTCCAACGAACATCTGACCAATTCGATTTGGGTCTATGATGATGCTTTGCCGGAAAGCAAAGACATTCAGGGCCACGTGGGATTTATGCCAGACGCCGTCACCCGGATCGATCTTGGCGAAAACACGCTGCGCGACCCAGATGACAGCAATATCAGCGGTCCGCTGATCGACTGGCTGATGCGTGGCGCATCCGAATTCAAAACGCCCGAGACATTCACAAAGGCACTGGCTGAAAAGATGTCGGAACACGGCATTGCTATCCAGCGGCTCAGTATTCTGGCCTGGTCGCTCCATCCCTTGATTGCTGGCAAACACTATATCTGGGAAAAGAGCACGGGCGAGATTTCGACAAACGTACCGACCTATGAAATCTATGATCACCCGGCCTTTATCAACAGTCCTCTGCGCCATGTCTCAGAAGGGTTGGGGGGCATTCGTCAACGGATCAGTGACAGCCCTGACAACAGCTTCCCGATTGTCGAGGATCTGCGCGCCAAAGGCGCGACAGATTACGTTGCGATGCCGCTGCCGTTTTCGGATGGTCGTATCAATGTCCTAACGCTGACCAGTGATCATCCTGACGGATTTACAACCGCCAATCTTGGCCTTGTATTTGAATGTTCCACCGTGATCGCGCGATACTATGAGGTTTTCATGCAGCGCGAAAACGCACAGGTCCTGTTGGAAACCTATGTCGGCAAACGCACCGGAGCGCGGGTGATGGGTGGAGAGATTCGTCGCGGGGATGGCGACGATATTGATGCCGCGATCATGTTTTGCGACCTGCGCAACTCGACCAGCCTGGAAGAGTCGCTGGGCCGCGATGTCTATATCAACCTGCTGAATACGTTCTTCGAAACCGTGTCGGATATTATTGACGAAAACGATGGCGAGGTTCTGAAGTTCATCGGCGATGCTGTTCTGGCAGTGTTCCCTGCTGGCGACAATCCGGAGGCAGCGCGCGGTAACGCTCAGCGCTCGGCCCGTGAAATCGTGGAACGTTTGGCAGAGCTGCGCCAGACCGCGCCGGGCCAACCACTGGACTGTTCGATCGGGATCGCCTTCGGTCAGGTCACTTTTGGCAATATTGGTTCGCGAGAGCGGTTGGATTTCACCGTGATCGGCCACGCAGCCAATGTCGCGGCACGACTTGGTGAATACAGCAAATCGGTCGGGCACTCGATTGTCGTGTCTGGAGATATCGCTCCGGCGTGTCAGGATGCCATACCGCTTGGTGATGTCACTCTGCACAATGTGTCCCAGCCGATCGCCTCGTTCGCCTTGCGCACGGCTGTTGAAGAACAGTTAGGGCATTGACCTTGTCCACTTTTGCGCCGTGCACACCTATAGCTATACCTCGTTCGGCTTCTCAAGCGGCCCGAGGCCATAATGCCCTTTGCTCAGCCAGCGCCCAACAGGATCAGCGCAGTTTGCGCCGGTGAAATGCTGGCCTGTACCTCTGCAATTTGGGCGCGCGCAAGATAGGTATCCGTCAAGTCAGAAATAGCTTCAGGGTCGGTGAACTGAGATATCTCGCTGGACCCGGTTGTGCGAGACAAGCGGTCGCGGAACACCTCAAGCTGTTTATCCAAGTCCAGCTGAGCAAATGAGGATGGCAGCCCCAGCGCGGTTTCCATCATCGATCTGATAGCTGGCAAGCCCATGACTGAAAACCATTTCTGATCGTCGCTGCCGGGCTCTGAAGCGAGGTCGGCCAAAGTGTGCTGCGCATAAAGCGCAACCCGCATTGTGTCATTCGATTGCCCGACGGCAACTTCAAAGCGCGTGGTTAGATTGTCTTGTGCAATCTTTTCCATATTGGTGATCAGCCCGGTCTTGAGCATGTCACCAGGCCCAAAGCCAAACGCATCGGCAAAATCGCGATAACGGCTATCGGCCAGCCGATTGGCAAGCGCATCATCTGCGCTGGTGCCATCAGAAAGAATCTTTTGGATGAAAAACCGGTTGTTGAGATCGTCTTGCAGACCAAAAGCGCCCAGAGCGACCTGCAACAGCCGTCGATCTGACACCAGATCTTCTGCCGATTGAACCTTGCTAATATTCTCCAGAAAATACTTCGTATCCCGCTGGTTCACTGCAGATGCCGAAAAGCAATCGTACTGCGCATCATAGGTCCGTTGCAGAAAGCGCCAACCGACAATCCCGCCCGTGGGTATGACCGGTTGAAAGGTCATTGGTGATAGGCCATCAAACGCTCTTCTCTCGGCAGAAGAGACCGCAGAGACTTGAGGCATTTATAGTAGTGCTCGGCCACCAGTGCCTCGGTCGCTTCGCTAAGGACACGACGACTGTCGGCATCCGTGAACACCTGGCTCAGCTCCTCAACCCGTCGCAACAACTGCTGGCGCGCATCTTTGGGATCTGTGTCGCCCGACAGAACCAGTTGAGCCGCATAGCAGACACGGCGCACAGGGGTGTTGACCTCTTCGGGATGGATGGCATCCCTGAGACGCAGCACATTGGCCTGCGGGGTCATGATCGAAAACCGGCTGCGACGATCGCCATTTTCGATGACGACCCCGTTGATCAAAACCCGTTCTTTCGGGGCCAATTTCAAAACCAGTCCACTCATCCCGTTGCTCCTCTTTGACGCAAGCCACGCAGAACCGCCATGTTGATATCGAGCAGTGGCTCGACCGAGGCCGCGTTCCTCAGGATTTGACTGCTGTGCTGCTCGGTGAATTCGGCCAGAAAAAAAATGCGTGCGCGAAGATCATTTGGCAGCGCATTGCCCGTGTCCATGACCCCGCTTGCCAGCACAGTCCAAAGCCGTCTGTTTTCATGCACAGCCTGAACAAAGGCAGCGTAGTTCTTTTGTCTGAGCGCAGTCGCAGCCTTCAACCGATGCGTAATTTTCGAAATCGCCTCGTATTCCGTATCACGAGGGGTGCGGGTCGGAGCCGCAGCTTGCGCATAGGCTGTCTGAGCATAGGCGTGCAGAGTCACTTGAAATCCTTCCAATCGTCCATCTGGGGGTGTTCAAATCCGGGGCGCGACGGGCGCGCCCCGGTTCAGTTCCAAACTTAGCGGAACAGTGACAGGATGGACTGTGGCGCCTGGTTGGCAATCGACAGCGACTGAGTCGCCAACTGCTGCTGAACCTGCAGGGCCTGCAGACGAGCAGAGGTCTCTTCCATGTCGGCATCAACCAGCGACCCGATACCCGATTTGAACGAGTCGGTCAGTTTGGACACAAATTCCTGCTGCGTCTCAATCCGACCCTGCACCGAACCAAAGGCCGCTGCTGCATCAATCGAGGCGTCGATCAGGGATTCAATTGTACCAAGCGCAGCCGTTGCACCGGTACCAGTTGACACGTCGATCGAGCTGAGCGCACCGAGGCCACCAGAGCCCGCATTGGTGAACTGCGCTGTGATCGAAATATCCTGATCTGCGTCAGCGCCAGCAGCCGCAGTACCCGTCGCGAACGCAATAGTATTGGGCGCACCAGACGAGTCGTAGTCAGCCGCCAGACCGGTGATGCCCAGCGCATCAATCTGGTTTTTCAGCCCCACAGCAACCAAAGCGTCGGTGTAGTTTTCATCATAAGTACCCGACGGATCCAGATCGCTTGCCTGGATTGTATAGGACACCTCCTGATCACCCACGCGGATCGAAACGCTGTCACCGACCTCGAAATTGTCGGTCGAGCTGTCGATAACAATGTCACCGGTGTCTGTAGCGCGGTTCAATGTGAACCCGGCAACATCGTTGTCGGTTGTCGCGTTGTCGGACCCCGCAAGAACGCCCTTGGCGGTACAGCCACCGATGGACAGATCCTGGCTGGCAACCGAGATCGACGACGCATTCACGCCACCGGCCGCGTCACGATCCAGCGAAGACAGAACCGAAACAGTGCCGGCGCTGCCATCAACCAGGTTAAGGCCGTTGAATTGCGCCGCACCGACAACCGATGCAATCTGATCGCGCAACGCGGTCACGTCGGCATTGATCTTGCTGCGATCAACGTTGTCTTCCTGCGCCGCTACGATCTTTTCCTTCATCTGGGTCAGCAGGTCGGTCACGGTTTCGGATGCGTTTCGTGCAACCGCAACGGTCGATTCACCCAGTGCCAGGCTGTCTTTGATGGCGCTGAAGCCTTTGACATCCGATTCCATAACCTTGGAAATCGCCCAGACGGCTGAATTGTCCTTGGCTGTGGCAACTTCCTTACCGGTCGAGATAGCGCTTTGGGTATCAGCCAGGTTCTTGTTGACCGACTTCAGCGTTTGCAGCGCAACCATTGCGCCGTTGTTCGTCAGAATGCTGGACATATTTGTTATCCTTTTTAAGTTCAGGCGCGTTTCGCGCCGATGCTAACCCCACCTCAGCGGCAGGCATTCTGTCGTTCTGACCTCTGCGTCGAGCCGATTGGCATGCGCGCCACCTTGTCTTCAGGTGCAGCGACACCATTGCCCTTGATCCCCTAACGGAGTGCTAAGATGCACCCGCCTCAAATCTCGGATTTTATTCAACTCAGTCACTAAGCGCGCTTTTCCAGCTTTGCCTTCTGGCGCAGCGCAAAATCGCTGCGCTGGCCGGTGGCATCATAGGCGCTGAATTCCTGACGCACGCGGCGCAATTCTGACATTCGGTTTGCCACTGCGCGAATCCCGTCTGCTGCACTGTTCAACAGAGCCTGATTGCGCGCCACTTTCTTTTGCACCCGGATCAACTCGTCACTATCGAGCACTTGCAACTCATTAATAGCCCCGATCAGTTTCTCTCTTTCAGGCACCATATTCCCCAGGCGGTCCAGGTCACCCTGAACAAGAGCCGAGCGTTCAAGGTCCAACACCTCCTCCAAGGCTTTGATAAGATCATTCGACATCGTGTTTCTCTTTCATTGCTTCAAACAGAACCTCCGACAGACCAATGCCGCCAGATTGCGCAAGCTGCCGCGCCTGATGCTGGACCAATAGCGAGGCAAACTGGTCCTCGCCCGCGCCACCACCAAAGCTTTCAGGGGCTGTTCCAAGCCCAGCGGATTTCAACATTTCGGCCAGGAACGTGGCCTCAAGCTCGACCACGGCCTGCTGAAGAGGGGACTGCGTTGCCGAATGCTGGTGAGCCTGAATGGTCATCGGAATTTTCATCGGGTTCTCCGAAAATTGCTTCGAACTTTCTTGATCAAAGAGGAAAGCGGTTAAAATAAACGTAACTTCCTGCGGTCATCTTCCCCGTCAGACCAACGGAGCCGGAGCAAAATGCCCAACCCTCTGACAGCCATGCTGACTACGCTTTCCGCAGCCTCCAATTCTGGGGGCCCTAAGCATCAGACTGACGATGCGCTTACGCATCCGGCCTTTTCGGATGTGTTGGAAAAAGTCGGTTTGATCGAAGAACGGGATGTCGCGCAAACGATCACGCCAATTTCGCCCGAAACAGAAGAGGAACCATCCGACGATCTTGCGGCTCTCGAACCTGCTGCAACAGATACCGATGAACCGCAGATCCAGATTGCAGCCATCGCAACCGGGCCAACAGAACCTTTTGGTGAGCCACATGAACATAATGATCTGACGGGACTGGAAACAGAAAGTTCAGACAAGCCTGCGGTCGCTCAAACCGCCATTGCTTTACGGTCAGAAAACGCAGCAACACCCGCTGATTCACCCCAAACTCGACCAGTCGATCGATCCGAATTCGAAACGACCCCCAACAAACCGCAAAACCCGCAGATCTTCGAATTTGCGTTCGGGCTGAGCAACGCTCAGACTGCGTTGGCCAATAACCACATGGCAAGACCAACCGCGAAGACAACCAAGCCGGTTGAGGCCCCACCCGTCGAGCTTATCCGAAGAATTTCGCAACCGATTGAGCCGATCAAGCCTGAAATGCCGCAAGTTCAAAAACCTGTGGCGCCCACTATGGCGCGATCAGTCGAGATGTTTGAACTCCGCGCGGACCCGATGCAAAGTTCTGAGGGAGAATGGGCCGCCTCGGCCAAAGAGACCTTGAACACCCAAGTTGCGCGCGATCTCTCTGCGTCTCAGATGATGAACACGGCCCGCGCTGATACCGCGCGGGCTATCGCAGGGCAAATGGCTGCGGCGATTTCGGCCAAGCCTGGCTCCGGGGCGATCGAGATTGCGCTCAACCCCGAAGAACTGGGCCGCGTCTCGATCATACTGAACGGGCGCGAGGACGGGTTTCAACTGACAATCGCAGCCGAAAGACCCGAAGCACTGGACCTGATGCGCCGACATTTGGCTGTCCTGTCCTCGGAATTTCAAAAGCTGGGCTACAGCGATCTGAGTTTTGATCTTGGCATGTCGAATAACACCGGAAAGGGCGGTGACAGCACTGCTCAGGACGCCGCAACCAGCGAGGCTCTTCAACTTGACGAGGCCGAAACGACTGCGCCTCCCCCTAAAACCGGCCCCGATCGGGGCCTTGATATGAGGCTTTGACCGATGATCTCTGAGACAAGCGCGACGACGCAATCCAACACCGGGCAGTCGCCGGCCAACAATGCGCACAGCTCGGCGCTGACCTCGGATTTCGAAACCTTCCTGCTTATGCTAACCACACAAGCCCGAAATCAGGACCCGCTTGAACCGTTGGATTCGTCGGAATACGCTTCGCAATTGGCGCAGTTCTCGATGGTTGAACAGCAGGTGCAGACCAATGATCTTCTGTCAGAACTGGCCTTGGCTTTGGGCAGCATCAATCTGGAAGAGCTTGGGAACTGGGTCGGAGTTGATGTCCGCTCGACAGCTGCGTTCCAGTTCACCGATGAACCCATCACCCTGACCGCAGCCGCCGATGCAAGTGCAGATCAGGTCAAACTGGTAATCCGCGACGCATCTGGCGAAGTGGTCGACACGGCGGCCATTGCGCCAGACCAAAACGAATTCCAATGGGCCGGAGTTGATTCCAGCGGCGCGCCCTTTTCGGCGGGGTCCTACTCCGCAACGTTGGAAAGCTATGAGAACGGTGAGATCATCTCAACCAGCCCGGTGGCCTCATATAGCCGCGTAGTCGAGGCGCAGGTCGAGGGTGGGTCGGTCGTGCTTACCTTGGACAGCGGCGCAACGATTGCGGCCGATTCAATCTCGGGCGTGCGCGCAAGCGCTTGATCTAAAGCGAATGGCAGGTCAGAACGTGGCAAAACAAAAGTCGACCCTAGCTGTTGGTGGCCGCCCTGACCGACCCTCTTGCTCCGCCCCCGGGCCTCGTACCCCAACTGCGTGCGCGTGGATTGGTTGACGAGGGCGTCCGCTTTGAAATGTTCTATGGCGGGCGCACCAATCAGGTTTGGAAGGTCCTGGGCAAAGGGTCAGACACCGTTTTGAAACTTTACAAAACGGATTTCCAGAACCCGATGTTTCGCAATGATGCGCAGCTTGAAGCAGCCTGCCTTCAGGCGTTGAGCACTTCGGGTTTCGTGCCCGAGTTGCGCGCCACAGGGCGGTTCGAAAATGACAATTGGGTCTACTATGATCACGCCGCAGGCACACCATGGGAGCAAGATCCGGAACCTGTAGCCGAGCTTCTGCAAAAGCTGCATAACTTGTCACCAAAGGTCGCCGCCCCCAAGGGCCGCAATGGCAGCGCAGCGCTGGCAGCTCAAACGCGCGCGATCCTTCGTTTGTGTCGGTCTGAGCAGTCCACACACATTGCGCGACAAGAACCAAAAGGCGAAATCGCCCCGACGCCCCTCCCTGTGCTTATCCACGGAGATCCGGTTCCGGGCAACATCCTCGTCGCCCCAGCCGGATTGACACTGATCGACTGGCAATGCCCCAGCCTTGGGGACCCGTCCGAAGATTTGGCTCTGTTTCTGTCCCCGGCGATGCAGCATCTTTATCGTGGCGCAGCTTTGACGCAAGTCGAGGTGGCGCGGTTCCTTACGGCCTACGCCGACCCGCACATCATTGCTCGCTATAAAGCCCTAAAGCCGTGGTATGCGTGGCGTATGGCCGCCTATTGTCTGTGGCGAATTGAGACCGGAGCACCGGACTACCAACAAGGGTTTGAGCTGGAACTCGAGGCACTGCGCAACTCAGAGGTCGGCTAAGGTAAGCGCCGCATAGGCGATTGGCATCAACGCCCGTCGCCATCGGCCAAGCGGAAACCGTTTGGGTACTTGAGCCAAAGGCGCGGGCAGGTCCGTCTGTTGCCCCAAGGCCAGCCGCGCCAGAGCGCGCCCGCAATAGGTCCCCATCGCCACGCCATTTCCGTGATAGGCAAAGCCTGCGAACATCCCGGGTTGGCCGGGCACGGGCCCAACATAAGGGACCAGATCGCGCGACATACAAACAAAGCCTGACCAGCTATGGGTCGCGTCAACCTGAGCCCATTTGGGGAACATGGTTGCGAAGTCTGATCGCAGTTTGCGCATCGTTCCTGCTTCGGCCCTCGGAGACGCCCGAAGACCTCCGCGCATACCAAACAGAAATCGACGATCTGGCATCAAACGAAAATAGTGCAACAGATGTCGCGTGTCGTAGCACATCTGATCACTTGTCCAACCTTGATCCTGCAACTCTTGCTCGGTCAAAGGGCGGGTGACCATGATCGACGATTGCACCGGCATATAACGCCCAGCCATCCATGATGGGATATCCTCGCTGGAATACCCATTGGTGCAGATCAACACCTGCCCAGCGCGCAATTTGCCTTGCGGCGTAGTCAGGTCAAAGCCGCCTCGCTGCTTTCCAATGTCGAGTACTGCGCTGTTATGGTAAAAAGCAGCGCCTTGGACTTGTGCCGCCTTTGCCAAACCAAACAGATATTTTCGGGGGTTCAGGCCAAAGCCAGTCTGAAGCGTATATCCGCCAAAGAACCTGCCCCCGAGACCCAGGTGAGGTAAATCCGTGCGTTCGTGCAAAACCCCCCCGTCCGCTGCCGAGCGCCGCAATCGCTCCATCGCGCGGGGTGTGTGGGCCAGCTGAGTTTCTCCCTTGGAATGCGTGTCGGCTTCGATTTGGTGTTTCGCCAAAAAATCCGCGACCAGATTGACGGCCTGAGCTTCGGCTTCTGCGTAGGCATCCGCCGCCGAAGGCCCATAGCGACGTGCCATCGATGCGTGGCCAAGTTTGGACCCACCCAAACAACAAAACCCGCCATTGCGTCCCGACGCCCCCCATCCCGGGCTTCCGGCCTCGAGCACCACGACGCGGGCCCCAACCTGTGCCAAGTGCAACGCAGCCGATACTCCGGTAAACCCGGCCCCGACAATCGCAACATCGGTGTTCAGATCGCCCTTTAGGCACGGCCAGTCCGGGGCAGCGATGGTTTCATCCCACCAACACCCGGCACGTGGTTTCGGGCCATAGGCAAAAGGTGGAAATATCCGTTTCATTCGGTGCGCGCGGCGGCCAATTCATCCTGTTTTTGCCGCATCATGGCGCGTTTGGTGACCAATGAAGCTGTGATCACTCCGATCGTCACTGCTGCGATCATCAAGGTCGACAGCGCATTGATCTCGGGGCTGACCCCAAGGCGCACAGCCGAGAATATCTTGATCGGCAAGGTTGTTGCTGACGGCCCCGAAGTGAAAGACGCGATCACCAGATCGTCCAGCGACAGGGTGAAGGCCAACAACCAGCCCGAAATCACCGCAGGTGCAATGATCGGCAAGGTCACCAACCGGAATGCCTGTGCCGGCGAACACCCCAAATCCAGCGCGGCCTCTTCCAGTGACCGGTCAAACGTGACCAAACGGGATGAGACCACAACCGAGACAAAGCACATCGAAAAGGTCGTATGGGCCAGAACAATGGTCAGGATGCCGCGATCCAGCCCGATGCCGATGAACAGCAACAGCAACGACAGGCCGGTGATCACTTCGGGCATCACCAGTGGCGCATAGATCATTCCGGAAAACAGTGTTCGACCGAAGAATCGCCCACCGCGCACCAGAACATAGGCCGCGGCCGTGCCCAGAATGGTGGCCAGCGTCGAGGAAAAGACCGCCACGCGGATCGTGACCCAGGCCGCATCCAGAAACGCCTCGTTCTGGACCAGTTCGCCGTACCATTTCGTCGAGAACCCGGCCCAGACCGTAACCAGTTTGCTTTCGTTAAAGCTGAAGATGATCAGGATGATCATCGGGATATAGAGGAAGGCAAATCCCAGCGTCAGAGAGACAGCGTTGAACCAGCTGAGCCTGTTCATTGATCGGCCTCCGTCTGTTTTTGCTGGTTGCGCTGGAACAGAACGATGGGGATGATCAGGATCAGCAGCAGCACCACCGCCACGGCGCTGGCCACGGGCCAGTCTCGGTTCGAGAAGAACTCCTCCCACAGAACCTTGCCGATCATCAACGTGCCTGAGCCGCCCAGTAGCGAGGGGATCACGAACTCACCAATCACCGGGATCATGACCAGGAAACAGCCTGCGATGATACCGGGGCGCGACAAGGGTACAGTCACCAGCCAAAAGGCTTGCGCACGCGAACAGCCCAGATCTTCGGCGGCTTCGATCAGCGATCCGTCCATGCGTTCCAACGCGGAATAGATCGGCAGGATCATGAACGGCAGATAGGTGTAAACGATGCCGATATAGACTGCCGTTTGCGTGTTCAGAATGGTCAATGGGGTCGAAATTATGCCCGTCCAGAGTAAGAGCTGGTTCAGATAACCTTCATTCGACAGGATGCCCATCCACGCATAGACGCGGATCAGGAACGAGGTCCAGAAAGGCAGGATCACCAGCATCATCAGGGTCGGGCGCCATTCCTCGGGCGCGCGCGCCATGCCATAGGCAATCGGATAACCCACCAACAGCGTAAAGAAGGTCGAGATCACGGCGATCTTGACGCTGGAGAGATAGGCTTTCCAATAGAGGTCGTCCTCGGTCAACCAGACGAAATTTTCAAAATCCAGCTGGCTGAAGAAATCCTTTATCCCGGCCCATCCCTGGGTCAGATCCAGGGTCGGCGTATAGGGCGGAATGGCCAGTTCAGTGTCTGACAGCGAGATCTTCAGGACGATGAGGAACGGCACCAGAAACAGCACCAGCAACCAGACATAGGGCAGCGCGATCAGCAGGGCCCGGCGCATCAGTTGGCCAATAAGACCGCTGCCGTCGCTGTCCAGGACAGCCAGACCGGGTCTTCCCAGGTAAAGGACCGGCGCGAGATGCGGCGGGTGTTAGCCGTCTGCGCCTTGATGATCGTGCCGTCGGCCAGTTGCACATGATAGGTCGACAGATTGCCCAGATACGCGATGTCATGGACCTTACCCTGCACAGCGTTGACGGCATCCGTTGGACGGTCGGCCGAGATCGCCACCTTTTCCGGGCGGATGGCCAAATGACAGGTCTGGCCCGTGTCAAACGCGGTCGCCGACTTGGCCAGCAAGGCCGGCTGGCCCTCGGCCCAGTCGACCTGATAGCTTTCGTCGCCCTGAGCCGTCGCGCGGCCCTGAATAATGTTCACGTCCCCAATAAAGTCAGCCACATAAACCGAAGCCGGGGTTTCATATATCCGGTCCGGTGTCGCCACCTGCATCAATTGGCCCTGATCCATAACGGCGACACGGCTGGCAACGGTCATGGCCTCTTCCTGATCGTGGGTCACGATCACAAAAGTGGTACCGGTCTTTTCCTGAATATCCATCAATTCAAACTGCGTATCCTGTCGCAGTTTCTTGTCCAACGCCCCAAGGGGTTCGTCCAACAAAAGCAGCTTGGGCGCCTTTGCCAATGAGCGGGCCAAAGCAACCCTCTGCCGTTGACCGCCTGAGATTTGATGCGGTTTGCGGCGGGCAAATTTCTCAAGCCGGGTCAGGCGCAGCATCTCTTCGACGCGCTCTTCCAGATCGTGCTTGGGCATGTTGTCCCGGCGCAGACCAAAGGCAATGTTTTCCCAGATGCTAAGATGCGGGAACAACGCGTAGGACTGGAACATCATGTTCACAGCGCGTTTGTTCGGTGGCACCGGGTCGATATCGCGTCCGCCCAGCAGAATGTGGCCATCAGTCGGCTTTTCGAACCCGGCCAGCATCCGCATCATGGTGGTCTTGCCGCAGCCTGATGGGCCAAGCAGGGCAAAGAACTCTCGTTCGAAAATGTCCAGCGACAGGTTGTCGATTGCCGTGAAATCGCCAAAACGCTTGGATACGTTCTGAAACTGGATCAACGGTTCAGCTTGCGGGTCATCCCACGGTGCAAAGACAGTTGCGCTCAAATCAGCCCCCGTTTGTCGATCAGAACGAAAAACGCGCAAGGCGAGCGGATCGCCTTGCGCAGAGAAACCGGATCAGGTACCCGATTTGATCTTGGTCCACAGACGGGTCACCACACGCTGAGTCTTCTGCGGATAGGGCGTGGTGATATAGAGGTTCTGCATCGTCGCATCATCCGGGTAAATCGCCGGATCGCCGATCACGTCTTCTTCCAGAAACTCTTGCGAGGCCTTGTTGCCGTTGGCGTAGTACACATAGTTCGACGCCGCCGCCATATTGTTGGCATCCAGAATGAAGTTCAGGAACTTATGCGCCCCTTCCGGGTTCGGAGCATCGACCGGTATGGCCATCTGGTCGAACCACATCAACGAGCCTTCGGCGAAGGGATGGTATTCAATCTCGACACCATTCTCAGCCTCTGCCGCGCGGTCGCGTGCTTGCAGGATATCCCCCGACCAGCCAACAGCCACACAGATGTCACCATTTGCCAGCGCGTTGATGTACTCAGAACTATGGAATTTCTGAATATGCGGGCGAACCGCAGTCAGTACCTCTTCGGTCTTGCTGATCACGTCTGTATCGTGGCTGTCGGGGTCTTCACCCAGATATTGCAGGACCATAGGAATGATCTCGGACGGAGCATCCAGGAAATGCACCCCGCAAGAGGCCAGCTTTTCCATATTCTCAGGATTGAGCACCAGTTCCATGCTGTTCAGCGGGGCATCGGCTCCCAAAACCTCTTGAACCTTGCCAACGTTCACACCGATTCCGGTGGTGCCCCACATATAGTTGATCGAATACGCGTTGTCCGGGTCATAGCCTGCCGTACGGTCTTGGATCACATCCCAAAGGTTGCCTGCATTCGACAGTTGTGCGTTGTCGAGTGGTTGGAACGCACCGGCCGAGATTTGACGCTGTAAGAATGTGCCCGAGGGAACCACAACATCATAGCCGGATCCACCGGCCAGCATTTTGGTTTCCAATACTTCGTTGCTGTCGAACACATCATAGATCAGGGTCAGGCCCGTCTCTTCTTCGAACTTGGTCAGCAGATCTTCGTCGATATAGTCCGACCAATTGTAAACGCGCACCTCTTCGGCCAAAGCCGCCGAAGTCCCCAATGCAGCGATCGCTGTCAACATCAGCGTAGTCTTCTTCATCTTCTTCTCCCCATTAATTTTGCGGAAACTTGTCACAGTTTGTATGATTTGATCAAGTTTTGCTTTTACCGCCCACGGAAGCTATGCTTTCACGAGGCCGAATTCCTGGCAAGACAGGACAACATGAATTGGGACACACCCGTTGAATTTGATCAAAAAAAAGGCAGGCGAGGGCACAACGCGTGACGAAAACCTGCCCGCGCACACAATTGTATATGAAGAACTGAAATCGCAGATTCTGTTCGGTGACATCGTGCCCGGTCAGGCCATTACCATTCAAGGTCTGACCGAATCACTCGGCGCCGGGATGACCCCTGTGCGCGAGGCCATTCGCCGTCTGATCTCGGACGGGGCACTGATCTTCAAGGGAAACCGAAGGGTCAGCGTTCCCGAACTGGACGATTCTGCAGTCGAACAGATCATATTTGCAAGAATATCAATAGAATCAGAGATTTCCCGCCGCGCCGCCGTGCAAATCCCAAAGGTCGAGATCGACCGGCTGGAGGAAATCGACCAGCAACTTGATGCCGCGATCACTGCGGGAGATGTCAGCAGCTACTTGCGCCTGAACCACGCGTTCCACGAGTCTTTGTACGCTGCGGCGGAAGCGCCGATTCTTGCGGACCTGGCGGGTCGGCTCTGGTTGCGATTTGGACCGTCCATGCGCGTTGTTTGTGGCCGTTTTGGCACGCAAAGCCTGCCGGACCGGCACAAGGAAATCCTGACGGCCCTGCGCGCCCGGGATGTCGAAGCCGCAGCCAAGGCCACGGCTGATGATATACGGCAGGGTATGGAATTGATGGTCGGCACCTTCAGCGGATCGTGACCAAAGCACGATTTGTTTGACACTCAAAAATTTGATCATATTCTTGCGACAAACCTCTTTCGCGGGAACCAAACCAATGACACCCATCACCAACCACATGCCCACCGCCGAACTGCAGGCCTTGGACGCGGCCCATCACATGCACCCGTTTTCGGCCAATGGCGCGCTGGGGCAAGAAGGCGCCCGCGTCATCACACGGGCCAAAGGTGTCTATCTGACGGACAGCGAAGGCGAAGAGATTCTAGACGCGATGGCAGGTCTGTGGTGCGTCAATATCGGATATGGTCGGGATGAGCTGGCCGACGTCGCCGCGCGCCAGATGCGCGAGCTGCCATATTACAACACGTTTTTCAAAACGACCCATGTGCCCGCCATCGCTTTGGCCGCAAAAATCGCCGAGCTGGCTCCGGGTGATTTGAACCACGTTTTCTTCGCCGCGGGCGGGTCCGAGGCAAACGACACCAACATCCGTCTGGTTCGCACCTATTGGGCAGAAAAGGGCCAGCCCGACAAAAATATCATCATCAGCCGCAAGAACGCCTATCACGGCTCGTCCGTGGGCTCTGCTTCACTGGGCGGCATGGTTGGTATGCATGCCCAGGGCGGCATCCCGATCCCAAACATCCATCACATCAATCAGCCCAACTGGTGGGCCGAAGGTGGCGACATGTCACCCGAAGACTTCGGCCTGGCCCGCGCGCGCGAGTTGGAAGAGGCGATTTTGGAGCTGGGCGAAGACCGCGTTGCTGCCTTCATCGCCGAGCCTGTGCAGGGCGCAGGCGGTGTAATCGTCGCCCCCGACACCTATTGGCCGGAAATCCAGCGCATTTGCGATAAGTATGACATCCTGCTGATCGCGGATGAGGTGATCTGCGGATTTGGTCGCACCGGCAACTGGTTCGGATCACAAACCGTCGGCATCAAGCCCCATATCATGACCATCGCCAAGGGCCTCAGCTCGGGCTACGCGCCTATCGGTGGCTCGATCGTCAATGACGAGATTGCTGAGGTAATCGGCGGCACCGAGTTCAATCACGGCTATACATATTCCGGCCACCCGGTCGCTGCGGCTGTCGCGTTGGAGAACCTGCGTATCCTCGAAGAGGAAAAGATCGTCGAGCACGTTCGCGACGTGGCAGCGCCCTATTTGAAAGAGAAATGGGAGGCGCTGGCTGACCACCCGCTGGTGGGTGAAGCAAAGATCGTCGGCATGATGGCGTCAATCGCGCTGACACCGGTCAAGGCCAGCCGCGCCAAATTCGCATCCGCACCGGGGACTATCGGGTACATCTGCCGCGACCGCTGCTTTGCCAACAACCTGATCATGCGCCATGTGGGCGACCGTATGATCATCTCACCACCGCTGATCCTGACACCTGCCGATATCGACGAAATGTTCGTCCGCATCCACAAATCGCTGGACGAAGCACACGCCGAGATCATCGCACAAGGTTTGATGCAGGCGGCGTCTTAATCCGCACAGCATCATCTGGCCAAAAATACCACGGGGCGGGGCGCGGTGAGGCGACGGCGGCAATGCCCCCCTTCCCCTTATCGCAATCGTTCCAACAGGGTGAACGACGCGTAACCATCGGGTAATAGGCCTTGCGCGAGTTGATATGCCCGTACGGCATCGATGGTGTTCGGACCGGTTCGCCCGTCGACGCCTTTGGTGTCGAAACCAGCTTCCGTCAGGCGCTGCTGCAGCTCTTTGCGTTCCGAGAAACTCAGGATCCGATCCCCTTTTGGCCAAGCGCCCTGAAACGGGGGCGCTCCGCGCAATCGGTCGGATAGATGGCCGATCCCGATCACATAGGCGTCTGCGCCATTATACCGCTCAATGACCCCGAAATTGTCAAAGATCATCAGCGCGACCCCGCGTCCGCCCGCTGGCAGCAGAATCGCGGCCTCGCCGTGATCCGGCACCGGTTGGCCGGTTTTGGCAAGCACTCCCCGCGCGGCCCAATCGGACGGTAACAAAGTGAAATCCCGCCGCGCCGTGGCATAGTCGAACCCCTGTGGCAGGCGCACTTCAACGGCCCAGGGCTGGCCCTTGGTCCAACCATGCCGGGCCAGGTATGACGCAGCCGAGGCCAGCGCATCAGTGGGATCATCCGACCATATGTCGCGCCGCCCGTCGCGATCAAAGTCAACCGCGTGCTCAAGATACGAGGTCGGCATGAACTGCGTATGCCCCATCGCACCGGCCCAACTGCCGCGCATGTTGGCCGGTGTTGTGTCCCCGGACTGCAAGATCTGAAGGGCAGCCACCAACTGCGTTTCAAAGAAAGACGCCCGCCGGGCATCGAAAGCCAGCGTTGCCAGGGACTGGATCGTTTGGTTGTTGCCACGGAAACTGCCGAACGACGTCTCAAGGCCCCAGATCGCCGTCACAACCTCTTTCTCGACGCCATATCGGCGTTCAATCTGGTTCAGAACGCGTCGGTGCTGCTCCAACGCCGCGCGGCCATTTGCGATCCGTTGGTCTGACACCGCCGAGCCCAGATAGTCCCAGATCGGCTTCGAGAATTCGGCCTGATTGCGGTCGCGCTCTATGACGTCTTTGTCATAGGTGATACCCGCCAGTGCTGCATCCAGAGTAGCCTGTGATATCCCCTGCGCGCTTGCGCGACCGCGAAAGGCGCTGACCCAGGCCTGAAACCTGGCATTGCTTTCAACTGACACCCGCCGAACCTCAGCCGAAGGTCGCAATACCGGCCTGATCGACGCGGTCAGATCGGCCGAGGCCAATCGGGCGGTCTCGTCGGTGATCCGCACCTGAGGCCGAAGGGATGAATTGGGAAGATCCGCCTGCACTATGGATGCCCATAATGCAGCGGTCATAACGCCGCTTATGCATTTTCGCATTCCGATTTTCCTGATTACTGCTCATCTCAAGAATAGCGCAAAAGTTGAATCGGACAAAGCGTTCAGACATCCGCCTCGCAGGATCTTGCTTCGCGCTCGGCCCGCAAGCGCGCCAAAGCCTTGCGCAGCAGTGGTATCCGATTGGGCCGAAAGCTTTCATCCAGAACGGACATTGCCTGCATCCGGTCCAAGCGGAAGACACGAAAATCCTGCCGCAGGTGACACCAGGATAACAACACGCTGGCGCGATCCATGTATACGATACTCAGAGGATTGACCTTGCGTTCTGTCTCGTCGCCTTTGGCATCAGCATATGAAAATGCTATGACGCGCTCATCCCAGGTGGCTTGACGTAAGGCGCTGACATCAACTGTCGGTTTCGCGGGGCGGGAAAATCGCGTCGCTGCCAACACTGCATGGCTCAAGCGGTGCGACTGTCTTGGTGGCAATCGCCCCTGCAACTTGCGCAAAGCGGCACCAGCTGCGTCGGCCAGGCCCGGATCGCCAATCGCCTGAACTTCACGCAAACCCAGCACCAACGCTTCAAGCTCATCATCTGTGAACCCCAAAGGCGGCAAGGTCGCGTCTTCGATAAGGGTGAAACCAAATCCGGCTTCTCCGTCGATCACCGCACCCAGCCCGCGCAACGCGTCGATATCTCGGTGGATGGTCCGGGCCGAGACCCCCAGATCCTGCGAGAGTTGAACCGAGGTTTTCGGCGAGGGCCCAGATCGAAGGGCTTGCATCAATTGGAAGAGACGGGCGGTACGGGACATATCAGAACGTACCTTAGTCTTGATGACACTTTCTGTCATCAGGCAAACATATTCATATCACATCTCAAGATGGAGCTGACGATGTTGACCCTACTTACCTTCCCGTCCGCCTTTGGCCAGTACAGTGCCAGCCCGTTCTGCGTAAAGACCGCGCTGATGCTGCAGTTTGCAGGCCAGCATTGGCGACGCTTTGACATGCTGGATCCCCGCCAGATGCCGCATCAGAAACTCCCGGTGCTGCGCACACCTGAACGCCTGGTGCCCGACAGCGACTCGATCCGTGACTGGCTAGAGGCTCAAGGTGTGGATTTCGATGCGGGGCTCACCGACGTGCAGAAAGCCCAATCGCGCGGGTTGATACGGCTTGCAGAAGAACATCTGTATTTCCACATCGTTCTGGATCGCTGGGGCAATGATGAGGTGTGGCCGATCCTGCGTGAGACCTTTTTCACCGAGATTCCCTCTCTGATCCGCAGGCCTGTTTCGAATGCGATCCGCAGATCGGTTCTGAAAGGCACACGGGCGCAAGGGATCGGGCGGTTTTCCCAGGCCGAAAGGCAAGACCGCTTGGAACATGATCTCGAGGCGATTTCTGCCTATCTGTGGCAATCGCCTTACCTGATGGGCGCCACACCGACCGCCGCCGACATGAGCGTTGGCCCAATGCTGGCTGCAATGCGCGCCACACCCGCAGACACGCCGCTGACGCGACGGATCAAACAGGATAACCTGTTGAACAGTTATGTGGACCGGATGGAGCAGGCGATACCGCTATGACGCCCTTTGACGACCCCAAAGTGGCAAATGCCTTCAAAGCGCTGCCCGAAGACACGCGCGCGGGTGCCATGGCCCTGCGCGCGCTTGTTTTCGAGACAGCCGCGTCCCTACCCGCTGCGCAACCCCTGCAAGAGGCTCTGCGTTGGGGTCAGCCCGCCTATCTTGCGCCCAAAGGATCTACGATCCGGCTGGGCAGCCACAAATCCGCATCATTCGCCCTGTTCGTGCATTGCCAGAGTCGGTTGATGGGGGATTTCACCACAGCCTTTCCCGGCGATGACCGGATCGATGGCAACCGGGCTGTGTTGTTCGACGATCCCGCGCAAATCGACCCGACCCGTCACGGCTGGTTGATTGCACGTGCGCTCACCTATCATCTCTGACGGCGTTTGCGTTCGACCTTGCGTTTGGTCTTGTCTTTCTTGCGCTTTGTGCTGACCGCCTTGCGACGTGTAGACCGCCCGGCAGGACTGCGACCGCGAGGCAGGGCCTTGTCATCGATGGACAACAACTCCAGTTCCAGCCCGCCGGTCACGGGTGTGGCTTCGGTCAGGCGCACGGTCACACGCTGACCAATGGCGATGATCAGCCCGGTATCAGCACCCATCAAGGTCCCCGCCTCACGATCAAAGTGAAAGAATTCCCGCCCCAGCGACCGCACAGGCACCAGTCCGTCCGCTCCGGTTTCGTCCATCTTCACAAAGGCCCCGAACCGGGCGATGCCGCTGATCCGGCCCGAAAACTCATTGCCCACCCGCTCGCTGAGATAGGCCGCCAGATAGCGATCCGTGGTATCACGCTCGGCCATCATCGAGCGGCGTTCCGTGTCCGAGATATGGGTTGCCGTTTCGTCCAGCCGTGTGATTTCGTCCTCGGTCAACCCATCCTTGCCCCAGCCATGGGCCGAGATCAGCGAGCGGTGCACGATCAGGTCAGCATACCGTCGGATCGGCGAGGTAAAATGCGCATAATTGCGCAGCGCCAAGCCGAAATGGCCGAAATTCTCGGGGTTGTAATAGGCCTGCGCCATGGACCGCAGCGTGGTCAGGTTGATCAGCTCGGCATCTTCGGTTCCGGCAGCGGCGTTCAGCAGCGCGTTCAGGTGGCGGGTTTGCAGCACCTGCCCTTTGGCCAGATTCAAGCCTGCCGCTTGCGCCGTTTCCCGTAGGCTTTCCAGCTTTTCAGGCGCGGGTTCTTCATGCACGCGGTACAGCAATGGGCGGCGCTTGGCGATCAGAGTCTCAGCCGCGGCGACATTGGCGAGGATCATGAACTCTTCTATCAGCTTATGCGCATCCAGCCGGTCGCGGAACGCCACGCTGGTCACTTCGCCCGTATCGCTCAACACGATCTTGCGTTCCGGCAGGTCCAGTTCCAAGGGCTGCCGCTCTGCCCGCGCCTTTTTCAACGCCGCATAAGCGGCATAAAGCGGCTTCAACACCGTTTCCAGCAACGGCCCGGTACGGTCATTGGGGGAGCCGTCGATTGCCTCTTGCACCTCGGCATAATGCAACGACGCAACCGAGCGCATCAGGCCGCGCACGAACCGGTGGCCGATCTTGTTGCCATCCGCATCGATCTGCATCCGCACCGCGATACAGGCGCGCGGGACACCTTCGTGCAGGGAACACAGATCGCCAGACAGCCGGTCCGGCAGCATCGGCACCACCCGGTCGGGAAAATAGCTGGAATTGCCACGCTTGCGCGCCTCACGATCCAGCGCGGTGCCGGGCGTGACATAAGCGGCAACGTCAGCAATAGCGACCCAGATCACATGCCCGCCGAGGTTTTTCGGGTCGTCATCGGCATGAGCGTAACAAGCGTCATCGTGATCGCGCGCATCTGACGGGTCGATGGTCAGCAGTGGCATATCGCGCAGATCTTCGCGCCCCTTCAGGCCAGCAGGCTTGGCGGCGTCTGCCTCGGCAATCACCTTGTCGGGGAAATCATCGGGGATACCGTGCTGATGGATCGCAATAAGCGACACAGCCTTGGGGGCTGCCGGATCGCCTAACCGTTCTACAATGCGGGCGCGGGGCAATCCCATACGGTTTTTGGGTCCGGCCTGTTCGGCTTCGACCAATTCGCCATCCTTCGCACCCAGCACAGCGCCCTCAGGCACCAGCCACTCGGTTGATCCGGCTTTGTCGATGGGCACAATCCGCCCGCCCTCGGCCCCTTTGCGAAAGATGCCGACGATCTTGCGCGGGTTGGTCCCGATACGACGGATCAGCCGGGCCTCGTAATTATGGTCTTCCTCATGCACCACGGTCAGCCGTGCCAGAATCCGGTCGCCCTCGCCCAGCGCGGGATCACTGGCGCGTGCAATGATCAGAACAACAGGCTCAACCCCTTCGCCATGCCATTCCAGCGGGCGCGCGAACAGGTCGCCATCCGCGTTCGGAGCCTTGACCTGCAACACGCTGACCAGTGGCAGACGATCAGGGTCGCGATAGCTGCGTTTGCGCTTTTCCAGATGGCCTTCGGCCTCCAGCTCTTTCAGGATACGCTTAAGATCAATCCGATCCGCGCCCTTGATGCCAAAGGCCTTGGCGATATCGCGTTTCGAGGTCAGGGTAGGGTTCGCCGAGATCCAGTCGAGGACCTCCTGCTTCGTGGGAATACGACTCATGTCCCCGGCGTATCATGCGTTTGCGACCGCGTCATGACCAAAAACTGTCAGGCTTTCAGATCGGCCACTGTGTCGACATCCCGCAAGTGATCCAGCAAGGCCACACGGCAGCCGGGAACCGAGGCCAATGTATCTGCCAGAGCATATTCGGTTGACCACCGGACATTATCAAACACACCGCGCGGCAAAGCGGCATAGCGTTGCGCGCCAACCAGCCAATAACCTCCATCCGGGGCTGGTCCAAACACCATCTGGGCCTGCCCCAATGCCTTGAACGCCCGCGCAATATGGCTTGGGGTAATGCCCGGAATATCCGCACCAATCAGGCAAACCGCCCCTTTTGGCATCGAGCGCAACATACGCCCCATCCTTTGACCCAGATCGCCCCGCCCTTGTGCGGCGCGCGGTAAATCAGCGGGCCAGACGCGACTGATCAACCCCTCTCGATCCGGGGACACGGCCAAGACGATCTGCCAACGAGGGTCACGCAACCGGCGGATCAGCGTCCGGGTCTGGTGCCGAAACCACCACGAGGCTCCGACCATGCCGATATCGCGACCCAACCGCGTTTTGACCCGCCCCGGGCGCGGTTCCTTGACCATGATGACAAGAGTGCGCTGCATGGATTAGGCGAAATAATCCGCCAGAATACGCATGTAGATCGCTTTGAGTTGTTCGATCTGAGCAACCTCAACGCTTTCATCCACTTGGTGCATAGTGCGTCCGACCAGGCCGAACTCGACCACAGGGCAGTGCGACTTGATGAACCGCGCGTCCGAGGTGCCACCGGTGGTCGAAAGCTCGGGCGACACACCGGTTTCGGCCTCGACAGCTTTTGCCACCAAATCCGACAGCGCACCGGGCGGGGTCAAAAAGCTCTCACCCGAGATTTTGATCCTGACATCCGCCTCAACGTCGAACTCTTCTGCCACCCGCGCGGCCTCGGACCGCAACCAGTCGCTGAGGCTGGCGCCCGTGTGGGTGTCGTTGAACCGAATATTGACCGTCGCGCTGCACTGCGCCGGGATCACATTGGTCGCCGGATTGCTTGCATCAATAGTGACAACCGCAAGGGTCGAAGCATCAAAATGATCGGTGCCCTGATCCAACTCGTGACTGGCCAAGCGATCCATCAGACGCGCCATTGCGGGCAGGGGGTTCTTAGCGCGATGCGGATAGGCCGAATGCCCCTGCACGCCCGTGATCGTGAACCAGGCGGTCATCGATCCCCGGCGACCGATCTTGATCATCTCACCCATATGGTTGGGGCAGGTCGGCTCGCCCACCAGACAAACGCTCATGCGCTCGTTGGCCTGGTCCATATAATCAAGCAGTGCGGTGGTGCCATCCAGCGCGTCAGCCTCTTCATCGCCAGTTATGGCCAGAATGACAGCCCCGTCTGGCGGCGTATCCCGCACGAAATCAATCGCCGCCGCAGCAAAGGCAGCCACACCGGATTTCATATCGGTCGCACCGCGGCCATAGAGAATACCATCATGTATCTCGGCCCCAAACGGAGGCTTTGTCCACGCGGCCGCATCTCCCACGGGTACCACATCCGTGTGACCGTTAAAGCCAAAGGTCTGTACATGACCCTGTTCACCCCAGCGCGCAAACAGGTTTGCGATGCCGCCTCGATCGACGCGGGTGCATTCAAAACCCGCATCCGTCAGTTGCTCTTCCAGCAGGACCAGCGCACCGCCTTCCTCAGGTGTGACGGAAGGGCAACGGACCAGCTCTGCGGTCAACCGGACGGGATCAGTCATCAAACGCCTCGTATTCGTGAATCAGCTTCGAGTTCACGCACAGATTCAATGAATTGTACGGAATGCCAAGCCCAACAGGGGAATTTACGTGTAAGACGCATATTCGCGCATTAGTGGATACATTAAAAAACGCATTAACTTACGCGGCGATGTACTTGCCGTACCCCGCCAAATTGCGCTACAGCGCCGCCAAACAGATAAGCCTACGATGAAACGACTCTTTTTCGCTTTGCTCAGCCTGACGTTCATGCTTCTCGCCGAGCAAAGCCAGGCCCAGACTCTTACGGTCACCACAGTGACCCGACCTCCGTTTTCCTATGTGGAAGACGGGGCCCAAGTTGGTTTTTCGATGGACCTGCTGGCTGCTTTGGCCGAGTCGTTGAGCTGGGACTACGAGATCAACCGCGTCGAAGGCTTCGGTGATATGTTGGAAACCGTTCAGAACGGCACTGCCGATCTGGCGATTGCAAATATTTCGATTACAGCCACGCGCGAAACACAGATGGATTTCAGCCAGCCGATCTTTGAATCCGGGCTGCAAATCATGATCCCGTCCGAAGCCGCTCGCAGCCCGTCACTGCTGCAGGCTTTGTTATCGGTCGAACTCTTTATCGCGATTGGCTTGGCCTTTGCCATTCTGTTGGGTGGCGGGATGCTCATGTGGGGCTTTGAACGGCGTGCTCAGCCCTATTTTGATCGCAAGCTGAACGAAGCCTGGTTTCCTTCGTTCTGGTGGGCGCTCAACCTAGTTGTGAATGGCGGATTTGAAGAGCGCATGCCGCGCACGGCGTTTGGGCGGATGCTGGGTGTCGTGCTTGTGGTATCGTCCTTGTTCATCGTGTCCGTGTTTACCGCGCGCATCACCTCGGTCATGACGGTCGAGGCTATCAGCGGGAGTGTGAACTCGGTCAACGACCTCTATGGCAAGCAAGTTGGCACCATCAATGGGTCGACAGCCGCGAGCTTTCTGAACCGCCGCGAGATCGAGTTCACCGGTTACGAAGGTTTGACTGAACTGATCGCAGCTTTCGAGGCCAAGGACTTGGATGCGGTGATTTTTGATGCGCCAATCCTGTCCTATTATGCCACCCATGAAGGTCGACGCATTGCCACCACCACAGGCGGCGTGTTCCTGCGCGAAAACTATGGGATCGCCTTCCCAACCGGCTCGCCCCTGGTCGAAGAGGTCAACCAGGCACTATTGGCCCTGCGAGAAGACGGCACCTACGACGACATCTACAGAAAATGGTTCGGTAGCCGGAACTAGGCTTGCGGCTGGTCGTCGAAGAACGGTGTCATCTGCGCGACAATAACGGCATTCTCGTCCAACGCGCGCTGCATCAAAGCGCGCTCATCAGGTTCGATCTCGTGCCCCTGAGCTTCACGTTCTGCCAAAGTGCCATAGCCCGTAACGTCCAGTGGCGCCGTATCGGCTTGCTTTAGGATCGCCACGGTTTCACGTACCGCTTCGGCCTCGTCGACACCGCTGGCGTAACAGATCAACGCGGCACCCGTCGCGTGATCGGGCAAACCGTCACCGTCCTTGCGACCGATCTGAACCAACAAAGTGTACACCTGCTGGCGCGAAGGCTTCTTTTTCTTTTCCATGCCGCTTGCCTTACGTTCGCAGATCTGGGCGGTCAACTTTTCTTTGGGTGTCAGGATCTTTGCGCGTTCCTAAATTGGATATTGTCGGAGTGGCTAGAAGAGATCAGCCACCTCTTAGAATCGACTCGACTCGGGAAACAATTCGGCTCTCTCCAAGAAATTGTCCATTTTGAGGCAGAGAATCCGCGAGGTTGAAAACGGCGGTTTTTCGCCGATCAGGCCAACCTTGTTGTGCAACAAATAGCTCATATCACAGCGAATGCGCGGTGCAGTTACTTCATCTGACCGACTGAAAATTACGCTCAATCCTACTATTAAATAAAACTTTTTTCTGAAGGGACCTTAAGATGACTACTCTCTCTAAATTGCTGACAACCACCGCAAGCCTGATCGCTCTTTCATTGACGCCAGCCGTTGGTGCTTTGTCACTTTTCTCGGCAACAGCTGCCTATGCTGAAGGTGACAGCGAAGAGCGTGAGCAGAGCGAGCGCAGGGAAGAAGCACGCGAAGAAGCTCGGGAAGAAGAGCGTGAGGAAGAGCGCGAAGAAGAGGTAGAAAAAGAGTACGCAGAAGAGCGTGAAGAAGAGCGTGAAGAAGAACGCGAAGAAGAAGTCGAAAAAGAATACGAAGAAGCTCCGAAAGAAGAGCGTGAAGAAGCTCCAAAAGAAGAACGTGAGGAAGCTCCAAAAGAAGAACGTGAGGAAGCTCCAAAAGAAGAACGTGAGGAAGCTCCAAAGGAAGAGCGCGAGGAGGAGCGTGAGGAAGAACGCTCAGAAGAGCGTGAAGAGGAACGCGCAGAAGAGGTAAGAGAAGAAGCTCCTGAGTCTGAGGAAGAGTCAGAAAGCGAAGAAGAAGAAAGCGAAAGGTCCGAGGAAGAATACGAGGAAGAAAAAGAAGAAGTAGAACGCCCGGGCGAGGACCGCTAATTCAAACGCTTTCCTGAGAAAACAGTGAGGTACTTGCTGTTTTTGTAAATGCAAGAAAGAAAGGCCGGTGCAAGAACGCACCGGCCTTTCTGAGTCAGATAGCTGGCTCAATCGCGCAGCAGTTCGTTGATCCCGGTTTTTGAACGCGTCTGCTCATCCACACGCTTCACGATCACCGCGCAGTACAGGTTGACGTTGTTCTTGGAAGGCATCGAGCCCGCAACCACAACTGAATAGGGCGGAACCTCGCCATACATGACTTCACCGGTTTCGCGATCCACGATCTTTGTGGATTTGCCGATGAACACGCCCATGCCCAGAACCGAGCCTTCGCGTACTATGCAGCCCTCGACCACCTCGGAACGAGCGCCGATAAAGCAGTTGTCTTCAATGATGGTAGGCCCAGCTTGCATCGGCTCCAGCACACCGCCGATACCAACGCCGCCCGACAGGTGCACGTTTTTGCCGATCTGCGCGCAGGAGCCAACAGTGGCCCAGGTATCGACCATCGTACCTTCATCCACGTAGGCGCCCAGATTGACGAAGGATGGCATCAGCACGACGCCCGGCGCGATATAGGCCGACTTGCGCACGACGCAGTTCGGCACGGCGCGGAACCCGGCAGCGCGCCACTGGTTTTCACCCCAACCGGCGAACTTGCTGTCGACCTTGTCCCACCAGCCGCTGTCCTGCGGACCACCCGTCTGAATTTCCATATCCTTGATGCGAAAGCCCAGCAGTACCGCCTTCTTGGCCCATTGGTTTACGTGCCAATCACCGCTGCCGAGCTTTTCAGCCACCCGCAGCGAGCCGCTGTCCAGCGCATTCAGCGTATCTTCGATGGCTTCGCGCTGCTCGCCCGTGGTTGCGGGCGTGATGGTGTCGCGCGCCTCCCAGGCGGCTTCGATGGCGGCTTCCAGTTGCGCATTCGACATATGCGGGCTCCTTGCAGAATCTGTTCACGTTGGGTGTGCGTATAAGCATGCGGCGAAGCGGCCGCAATGCGACGCAGAGTTCGGCTGATCGCGCGGCTCACGCAGCCAACGGATCCGGTGAGATGTTGCCACCACAGACCAACACGGCCACACGCTCGCCCGGCTGGGGCTGATACGCACCGGACAAAAGGGCTGCCAAAGCGGCGGCCCCCGCTGGCTCCACCAGAATGCGATGTGCCTGCCATAGCAGTTTTTGCGCCTCGGCAATCGCATTATCTGATACCAAAACAGAGGTCATGCCTTGCGCCAACTCAAAACAGATCGACCCGATCCGCCTTGCACCCAGCGCATTGGCCGCGATGCCCGAGACCGAGACATCCACCGGCGCACCCGACTGCAAGGCCGTATGCAGCGCGCAGGATGTTTCCGGCTCGACCGCGACAACCTTGCGCGCACCTTGCCACCAGGCCAAAGCCCCTGCGATCAGCCCGCCGCCGCCCACGGCGATCAGAACCGTGTCAGCTTGCAGATCCTGCGCGTCCCATTCGGCAAAACAGGTGCCCTGCCCGGCCACGGTTGCCGGTGCATCATAGGCGTGGATCTGCATGGCCCCCGTTTCGGCCTCATGAGCCTGAGCCGCTGTCAGCGCGTTGGCGTATTCCCCGGGCACAACGCTAAGATCGGCACCGGTTTGCTTGATCAGCGCGATCTTGGATGGGCCTGCAAGTTCCGGGACAAAAATCTTGGCCGGATAGCCAAGCGTTTTCGCGGCATAGGCCGCCGCAGCCCCATGGTTTCCACCTGACGCAGCCACAACGCCCGCCTGCGGCACATCCGAACTGAGCAAGGTGTTGAAAGCGCCCCGCGCTTTGAAGCTGCCCGTATGCTGCATCTGCTCCAGCTTCATCTCGATAGGATCGCCCAAAAGGCGGCTCTCCATCACCGGCGTGACCTGCGCATAGCCCGCAATTCGTTCACGCGCCTTCAA
This sequence comes from Ruegeria sp. HKCCD7255, assembly GCF_013031565.1. NCBI lineage: Bacteria > Pseudomonadati > Pseudomonadota > Alphaproteobacteria > Rhodobacterales > Roseobacteraceae > Ruegeria > Ruegeria sp. HKCCD7255. The sequence continues at coordinate 101,513 of NZ_WQAG01000006.1, forward strand.
TATTTCGGTTTTCCAATCCATTCTTGTCTTTCCGTGACTGGCACTCTGCCCGCGAACCCTATAGCTGTTTTGTGAACACGCAAGCAGGGATCGACTACCTATGAAAGAAGACCGTCACAGCCCGTTCCGCGACGCGCAAACCGACCGTTCGACCGCGAGCGAGGTTCCGGACACGCCGCAGACGCGCTCACCCGCCTATCGCCTTGCCTTTGCTGATGATGAGTTCCTGTGCCGCGACGAGCTGCGTCCGGTGCGCCTGCAATTGGAACTGCTCAAGCCCGAAATGATAATGACCGAGCGTGAAATCAGCTCGACCATCGTGATGTTTGGCGGGGCGCGCATTCCCGAACCGTCGCAAAAGCACACGGCGCGGACAGAAACGTTGGCGGCTCTGTCTGAGTATTACGACGAGGCGCGCGAGTTCGCCCGTTTGATGACAGAGAAATCGAATGAAACCGGCGGACGCGAAAACGTCATCGTCACCGGGGGTGGCCCCGGTGTGATGGAGGCCGGAAACCGCGGCGCGCTGGATGCAGGCGGCTCTTCTATCGGGTTGAATATCGTGCTGCCGCATGAACAGGCGCCAAACCTTTATGTGACGCCCGAGCTAAGCTTCAACTTCCATTATTTCGCCATTCGCAAGATGCATTTTCTGATGCGAGCCCGTGCCATCACCATCTTCCCAGGCGGGTTTGGTACGCTGGATGAGCTTTTTGAATCCCTGACCCTGATCCAGACCGGCCGGATGGAACGCGTGCCCTTTCTGCTGTTTGGCCGCGCGTTCTGGGAGAAGGTGATCAACTGGGCCGCGCTGGCAGATGCCGGCACGATCTCGGACGAGGATCTGGACCTGTTCCGCTTTGTCGACACCGCGCAACAAGCGGTCGACATCATCGAGAATTGGGAGCCCGCTCCACCCCGCGACGCAATACCGGGACGTTAAGCCATGGCCCCCAAGACCGGAGAGATGCTGCACCTTCGCGGCAATGCGCTGAACAAGGGCGAGCCCGTCGCGCTGCCTCTGACCCAAAGCAGCATGTATCACCTGCCCGGGTTACCCGAAGGACAGGCCAGTTATGGCCGGGTCGATAACCCGACCTGGGAGCATCTGGAACATGTCCTATCGCATCTCGAGGACGCGCCGTGCCTGACATTCCCCTCTGGTATGGGCGCCATTTCGGCCGCGCTGTTTGCCACCGTCCGGGCCGGGTCGCGCTTGCTGATCCCGTCCGACGGGTACTATGTCACCCGCCTGCTGGCGGATCGGTTCCTGTCTGGCTTGGGGGTCGTGGTCGAAGAACGGCCGACCACCGCTTTTGCAGATGGTGGATTTGACCGATTCGACGTGGTCTTTGTCGAAAGTCCGTCGAATCCCGGATTGGACATGATCGATCTGTGTGCCGTTGCCGAACAGGTCCGCGCCGCTGGCGGTATGACCATCGCAGACAACACCACGCTGACCCCGCTGGGCCAGCGCCCTCTGGATCTGGGGATCGACATCGTCGTGTCGTCAGACACCAAGGCGATGGGTGGGCATTCCGACCTGTTGATGGGGCACGTCGCCAGCCGCAATGACCAGATCATGGAGCGGGTCGAGGAATGGCGGCGCGTCTCGGGTGCGATTCCCGGCCCGCATGAGGCATGGCTGCTGCATCGCGGACTGGAAACGCTGGATGTTCGGTTCGACCGTATGTGCAGCTCGGCCCAGGTTCTGGCGGAACGGCTGGCCGCGCATCCGGCGGTCAAGCAGCTCCGCTATCCCGGCCTGCCGGATGATCCGTCCTTTGCGCTGGCACAACGACAAACACAACGGTTCGGGTTTCTTCTGTCACTGACGCTGAACAGCGAGGACCAGGCCGAGAGGTTCATCAACGCCTGCCCCCTGCTTCGCCCGGCCACATCCTTCGGAGGCGTCCACAGTTCCGCCGAACGCCGCGCGCGCTGGGGCGACGATGTGGATCCAGCCTTCATTCGTCTTTCGGTTGGGTGTGAGCCCGTCGAAGAACTGTGGCAAGCGATCGAAGCCAGCCTGAACGCTTTATGACTTTTTCTTAGCTTCGCGCAGTTCTGGGAACAGATAGATCGGCAGCACGATGCTGGCGATCAGCGCCCCCAGCCAGACCAGCAGGGTCGCGGCCAACAGGTTGGAAACGCCACCAACAGTCAGCCCCGCCGTAATCAGATCGGTCACCAACAGCCCGACAAAGGTCACGATCAAAGCGATCCCGCCTTTCAGCGCGGGCGCTTTCTTTTCACCCAGCTTCAGGATCAACGGCTCGGCCACGACCTGAACCACGGTGAAGACAAGCACCACAACGATGAAAGATATCGGCTTGATCGCAAAGCCTGCCAGCAGCAGCGAAGCGAGCAACAACCCGATGGCGTTCCCGACCAAAAGGGCCAATGCGGATTTTATTCTGCGCGACATGGGGCGATCTCCGTCAGTAGACAATTCGAAATATGCAGATATTAGCAGGGCAATTCCATTTTGCGAGGCAATTCGGTGTCTCTGCCATTTTGACCTGTTGAAATCACATGATAAAACACCTTCATCAAGATCAGCCCCACCCACATAGACGAGAGGTGAGATGAGCGACGATCCCTATTCCGTTCTCGGCGTTGCAAAAGACGCAAGCGCTGCCGAGATCAAGAAAGCCTATCGGCGTATCGCCAAAGACTGTCATCCAGACCTCAAACCCGGCGATGCCGAAGCCGAGGCAAAGTTCAAGGCCGCTGCCGCTGCCTATGACCTGTTGAAGGACCCTGAAACCCGCGCACGGTATGACAACGGCGAGATTGACGCCTCTGGACAGGAACGGGCTCAGCAACAGTATTACCGCGACTATGCCGAAGCCGCCGGAAATCCCTATCGCGGGCGTCAGGCCGACCCAGACGATATGTCCGACATCTTCGCCGAGTTCATGCGCGGGCGCGGCGGGTTTGGTGGCCAGGGCCACCAAGAGTTCCATGCGCCCGGGCACAACCTGAACTATTCCCTGCAGATCAGTTTTCTGGACGCTGTGTTTGGCGCCAGCCAAAAGCTGACCTTGCCAGATGGCGACCGGATCGAAGTGAAAATCCCCGCCGGGATCACCGACGGACAGACCATCCGCCTGCGCGGCAAGGGCGCTCCGGGTTATGGCAACGGCCCTGCGGGGGATGCTCTGGTCACCGTATCGGTCGCAAAACACGCTGTGTTTGATCGACAAGGGGACGACATCCACATCACATTGCCGATCACCATTGATGAAGCGATTCTTGGCGGTAAGGTCCAGGCCCCAACTATTGACGGCGGCGTGAATGTCAGCATCCCGGCGGGCACCAGCAGCGGCAAAACCCTGCGGTTGCGCGGCAAAGGGGTCAAGAAACGCGGCACGACTGATCGCGGGGATCAGTTGATTGAACTGACCGTCGCCATGCCCGAAAAGATCGATGACGAGCTGAAGCAGTTCATGGAGAACTGGCGCGAGACTCATCGCTATGATCCACGGAAAGGTATGCCCTCATGACCCTGACCGAGAAGGAACTGATCGAAACCGTCACCCGTCTGACCTCTGACCGTCTCAGCGAATATCTGGCCGCCGAGATTGTGATCCCCGCGCAATCTGATCAAGGGTTGGTCTATCAACGCATCGATGTTGCCCGGCTGGAACTGGCCTGCGAATTGCATGAGCAATATGACATGGAGGCCGATGCCCTATCGATGATGATGTCCCTGATCGATCAAATGCATGGATTGCGCGCGGAGCTGCGCGAGGTATTGAACGCGGTCGAGGCGCAACCGGAACCGGTGCGCAAACAATTGGTTGAAGTTATCGAAACGGCGCGCTTTCGGCGCGGGTGACCACGCCGACGGAATCGGATCGTCCCTAAAGGTCAGTTTCCAACCTGGTACTCTTCGGGCACGTAAAAGGTATAGTCCCGTTCGGCGACCGCTTCGTGGCAATCATGGCAATAGGCCACCGCAGATGCCCGATTGCCCATCGTGTCCCCAAAGAGCGACCCATCGGGCATTACCATGATATAGCGCCAGTCCGCCGTATCCGGGTTTGTGCCTGCGGGCAGTTTCTCCATCACAAAAAGCGCGCCGGGGTGAACATTGCCTTCATCCGTCACTGTCAGGCTGTCCTTGGCCAGGACCGACCCGACCGGCAAAACGTCGCCATCCTGCATGGTGCCATAGTTCTCGGCGACACGGTTGGCATAGCTGTTCACATAGCGCTGACCATGGGTGGCCGAAATATAGGGTGCGTCATTGAACAGCGGCCAGCTTTGGTAATTGCGGATCAGATCCATCTGCGAGGCTGCATAACCCCGGGACAATCTGCGCGACATCGACCGGTAATGCGCGTTCGCCTCGTCCTTGGTCAAATCTGCCGGATTCTCAAGTGTCAAATGCGCGTCTTGTTCAGAAGTCTGCGCATCGGCAATGGAAATTCCAATGACCAGCGCGCCAAGCACACCAGCGACGGTCAAGGGTTTTGAATAATCTGCAATCATGTCTGGGCCCATCCGAACAATCGGTTCGCCTGTTTTCAGATCTGCTCGCATCAAGGTTAGGTATGGAATGAGATCTTTCCATGACCTCGTCCATGTGCCTCACCGGGTTGTGCACATTGGTGAACACCCTGTTTCTTGACTGTAAGAAGGTTAACAAAACAGACCGCGCGAAAAAACCCGATTCACATTAAAACAATCGAATTCAATGTTCGGGCCGCTGAGTCAGCCCAATCCCGCCTCGGATTCGATCTGCTTGCGCGACTTGCGGGCGCGTTCGGTGGCCGATTTCAACTGACCGCAGGCCGCCATGATATCCTCGCCCCGCGTCTTGCGGATGGGTGAGGCGTATCCCGCCTGGTAGATGATATTGGCGAAAGCGCGGATACGGTTGTTCGAGCTGCGCTTGTACGGCGCACCGGGCCATTCGTTGAAGGGGATCAGGTTGATCTTGGCCGGGATCTTGTGGCGCTTGATATGATCGATCAGGCGGTGCGCATCTTCGTCGCTGTCATTCACCCCGTCCAGCATCACATATTCAAATGTGATGCGCTCGGAATTGGAGGCTTTGGGATAGCTGGCCAGTGCTTGCAACAGCTCTTCAATATTCCAGCGCTTGTTGATCGGCACCAACACATCCCGGGTTTCATCCGTGGTGGCGTGAAACGAGATCGCAAGCAGGCAGCCGATTTCTTCAGCCGTGCGCGCAATCTCGGGCACCACGCCTGAGGTCGACAGGGTGATCCGGCGGCGCGACAGGGAAATCCCCTCGGGGTCCATCGCGATTTTCATCGCGTCGCGGACGTTTTCGAAGTTGTAAAGCGGCTCGCCCATGCCCATCAGCACGATGTTGGACAGCAGGCGCGTTTCGTCCTTGGGCGCGCCAGGGGTTGGCCATTCGTCCAGATCGTCGCGGGCCATCATCACCTGACCCACGATCTCGGCTGCGGTCAGGTTGCGCACCAGTTTCTGCGTGCCCGTGTGACAGAAGGAACAGGTCAGCGCGCAACCCACCTGAGACGAGATGCAAAGCGTTCCGCGATCTTCTTCGGGGATATAGACCACCTCGACCTCATGCCCGCCCGCAATGCGGCAGAGATACTTGCGGGTGCCATCCTCAGACACCTGACGCGTGACCACTTCGGGGATTTCGATCACAAAGCTTTCGGCCAATTGCGCGCGGTAGGCTTTCGCCAGATTGGTCATCTCAGCAAAATCGCGCACGCCCCATTGGTAAATCCACTGCCAAATCTGGCCTGTGCGCATCTTGGCCTGCCTTTCGGGCGTGCCATGTTCGATCAGCGCCCTGCGCAGTTGATCGCGGGTCAAGCCAACAAGGTTGATCTTCCCCTCAGGCAGTTTGCGGGGGATGGTCATGACATCTTGAGTGATCGGCGCTTTGGGCGACATTGGCGTATCTCGGTGGATTCTGGCTTGGGATGCGCCTCTATATAGGACCGCGCCGAAAGATCAAAAGGAATCGTGCGGCTCAGTTCGCAAACTGCAACAATTCGTCCACACGGGTGCGGCCAAGTTCTACCCGACACGCAGTGATCCCGATTCCGGTGCCAGACCCACCTCCGAACGACGCACCCACCGCTTCGCACTGCGCGTCACGATAGGTGATCCAGGCGGTCTGTGACGCCACCAATGCAGGCAATGCAACCACTCGCCCGGTAACCTCGTCCAATTCCTGAGCCGAAGATTGCGCAATCCCAAGGGCGGCCTCAACCGCGTCGTTCACAGCAAGCTCCATATCACGGACGCAAGCGCCTATTTCGACCTGAGAGCTTGCGTCTGAGCATTCAAGCGTTGGATCAGCCGATGCCGCGAACGGAACAAATAAAGCGGCCAGAAAAAAGCGCATGTTTAAACCTCCGACTCCCAAAGCCAGGCGCTCTGAGGCACCTGACTTTGGAACTCTAACGCGGGATCTGATCTCGAACCACTGCGACTGGGTTGCCCGACGGGTGGCGTTAGATCCCGGCCGGTGGGACAAAACAGTCATCCGCATCCAGCTGTTTCACCGGATCTTCCGGGCCGCATTGCTCACCAGACACCGGATAGGTATCCGCTTCTTTTTCACATGCGGTCAGAACGAAGGCAGACGCAAACATCAAAGCGATCAGGGTTTTATCAATCATCAGCAAAGCTCCTATTCATTTCTGAACTACTAAGTTCAGAAATTCGAATAGGTCGCCTTGATACGGATCAAGTTTCCTGAATATCTGGAAACTAAGTACGAAATTAGGACCGCAACCGTTTGCGGCCCTGGCTATACTCGATCAGTTGGCACAGCGCTTTTCGGCATCTTCCAAAGCAGCCGTGAACCCCAGCAGGGAAAACGTGTCTTTAGTCTGTGTGCCGCGCTCGGACCGGGCAGTCAGGACAGCTTCGGTACCGCGTTTCATCGCCGCGATCACATTGGGTTCCTGCCCTTCAGTTGCCGGCCAGGCCCATTCGCCTTCAGTGATGAACTCAAACTGCTCACCGTCAATGCTGACGTTGACTGTCGAGCCCGAGGCAAAAGGGTAACCGCCGGTAAATGACACCTGCCCATTCACATTTTCGCTGGGGCGGAAAACGACAAACAACAGAATATCGCTGCGACGAACCGAAACGACGCGACCACCGCGCGTGTTTACGGTTTCATCGGGGGTCGCCACGCTCCAGCATTCGGTCGGGTCATCTTCGACAAAAACGCTCCAATCCGTGTTTACCGCAACGCGGTTGGTGCTGTCTGTCTGCTGTGCATTGGCCGTTGTCGCCAAGCCTGCCATCAACAAGCCTGCAATGACGCGGGCGCGTTTCAATCCCATGTGTCCAGCCTCCTAGCTCGACCTATACCTCAATCCCATCGTGAACGGCTGCGAACCCTGCCGGTTCGTCTATGATCATTGCGCATTCCGATGATTGCCGACATACACACACTAACGCAGGTTTCGCCACAGGCGAAAGGGCGGTTGGCAGATTTTTGCGCAAATAATGAGAGGCCAGATGACGCAGCCAGTACCCATGACCGAGCTTTGGCGCGGACCATTGCTTGAAAGCTATCATCTCGGCCACGCCGTGATCTGCGATGACACCGGACAGATCGTACAAAGCTGGGGCGATCCAAATGCGGTGATCTTTCCCCGGTCATCGGCAAAGATGATCCAGGCACTTCCGCTGATCACCTCTGGGGCGGCGTCGAAATATGGATTGAATTCGGAACACCTGGCCTTGGCCTGTGCGTCGCATAACGGCGCGGCGATACACACCGACCGCGTGACATCATGGCTCGACCATTTGGGGCTGGGCGAAACGGATTTGCGCTGCGGTCCGCAAGAGCCTGCCGACAAGGCCGCCCGCGACCGGCTGATCCTGGCGGATGACACACCTTGTCAGATCCACAACAATTGCTCGGGCAAACACTGCGGGTTTCTGACGCTCGCTCAGCATATGGGGGCCGGGCCGGAATACCTTGAGATCGACCACCCGGTTCAACAGGCCTGCCTGTCCGCTGTCGAAGAGACCACAGGCGAGACAAGCCCAGGCTACGGGATTGACGGCTGTTCGGCCCCCAATTTCGCCACCTCGGTTCTGGGACTGGCACGGTCGATGGCCTGGTTTGCATCGGCCGCTGATCGCTCTGACCGGGCAAGCGATGCGGCACAGCAATTGACCGCAGCCATGGTGAAACACCCCGAGCTTGTGGCCGGTGAGACCCGAGCCTGCACCGAGCTGATGCGCGCCATGGACGGGCGTGCCGCTATCAAGACCGGGGCCGAGGCTGTGTTTGTCGCCATTATCCCGGAAAAGCGGATGGGCGTGGCGCTGAAGATCACCGATGGCACCACCCGCGCCAGCGAATGTGCCATTGCAGCAATATTGGTGAGCCTTGGTGTGCTCGAGGCCGATCACCCGGCCACGAGAAAATTCATGAATGCCACTCAATTCAGCCGCCGTGGCCTGGAAAGCGGAATCATCCGGCCCGCGCCGGGCTTTCCCAACCCGGCCTAGAACTCGTGGATCTCGGCCACCTCAACCGAGCCTGATCCATTCACAACCATGGGGCAGCCTTTCGCCATGTCATTGGCGTCGTCGATCGAGTTGGCCATGACCACGCTGAAACCGGATGCCGGGTTAGCCCCGCCATTGTCTTCGACGCCGTTCGAACTGACAGTATAGGACTGCCCGACCGGGTTACCCGGGATTTTGACCGCGTCGCCCATGCCCTGGAACCAAGCGCCCCATGCGGCCATGGTGGCATCGATCTCGGCTTGGCTCTGTGGCGCCGCGCCGCCGTGGTAGACAAATAAATATTGGGGCATATCGCTCCTCCCTGATGAAATCTATTGGCACTGCGCTTCGAGCTTGCGCAGCGAAGATGTCCAGCCTTTGGTGTGGTTGGCTACTGCGTCGGCATCGGCCAGTTCACGGTGATCCAGAACCAGCCGCGCACCCTCATTGGTGGCTTGGACCGAGAAGGTCACATGGCTTTCCGGGCCGCGTTGATCCTGATCGTCGTGCCAAGCCCAAGTGAACCCGACAGAGTTGGGCGGGTCTATATGAGTCACTTGGCCCGAAACCTTGTATCTCTGGCCTTCGCTGTTTTGCATGACAGAATACCACGGCCCCAACCGTGAGAAATCCAGATCATGTTCGGGAACATGCATACCTTCGGGACCCCACCACCGCAGCAGTTTGGCCCCATCCGTCACCCAGGCAAAAAGGGTTTCGGGGCTGACCGGGAAATCCCGTTCCAGTTTTAAATCGGCCATGATGTCTCCTGCTCCAAAAGATCGCCCAAACGATCCAGGCTTGTTTCCCAGAATTGCCGTTTCGAAATGGTCCAGTCTGCAATGGCCCGCAGCCCTTCAGGTTGGATCGAATAGATGCGCCGCGTTCCTTGCACCCGTTGCTGCACCAAGCCCGCCTGTCGCAGCACCTTTAGATGTCGTGAGATGGCGGCTCCCGACATCCCTTTGCCTCTGACAAGATCACCGGCAGGCAGTTCGCCATGGTCCATAAGTTGTTCAACAATCGACAAACGGGTTTCGTCGGCCAAGGCGGCAAAGGAGGGTACAAGACTGGTCATGATTCTTATTTAACACATTTGTTAAATTAACGAAAGCTGAAAGAAAGCTGGGTGCGCGTGTCACAATCACAGGCCAAATGTGAGAAAAGTCACATACACACGGCCATTTCACGCTAAAGTCGACGCATTCAAGGTACAAAGGTCAAACTGAACAGACATAATACGCTGGTTGTTTGACGCATTAACGAGGAGACTTAAGTTGCGGATTACATCTACTTCCTTAATCGTTCTCAGCGCTGTTGCGCTTGCGGGCTGTGCTTCTCCCTGGTCGCAGACCGAAGTCGTCAATCCAACAACATCAACTGTCCAACCTGCAAGTGCGGTTGCGACACCGCAAGCATCGACAGCATCAACCGGAAGCACCGCTGCTTCGTCTCAGCCCAGCATTGGCGGCGAAGACCGCGAAGGCGGAGACGGCGGAAGCTCGGGTGGCGGAGACTCGGGTGGCAGTTCTGGTGGCGACAGCGGTGGATCTTCCGGTGGCAGCAGCGGTGGTGGATCAGGCGGCGGCGGTGCCGGTGGTAGCAGCGGCGGCGGATCAGGCGGCGGCGGTGCCGGTGGTGGATCCGGTGGTGGTAGTGGATCCGGCGGTGGCAGTGGTACCGGCGGTGGCGGTGGCGATAGCTGGGGTTGATCTGAAAAGGGGCGCGACATGTCACGGCACAGCCTTGCGCGCAAAACAGCGCGCGCTCTGACCCCGGCTCTGGTTGCACTCGTCCTAACGGGTGCATCTCACGCCCAATCGGTGGGCGATACGTTGGGGCAATCGGTCGGTGGCAATCGCATTGCGATTGTCATCGGCAATCAGGACTATGACGTTGTTGGTGATCTCAGCAATGCGCGCAAGGACGCCCAAGACATCGCAGACATGCTGCGCAGCTTCGATTTCAGGGTCTATGACGGATATGACCTCAGCAAACGCGAGTTTGAAGAGCTTATTCGCACGGCCGTTTTGAATATCCCCGATGCTGCGGATGTGCTTTTCTACTATGCGGGCCACGGTATTCAGATCGGGCGGCGGAACTACTTGCTGCCCGTTGATGCCCAGTTCGAGAGCATTTACGATGTTCCCCTGGCAACCATGACACTGGACCGCATAATCGACACCTTGTCCGCGCGCAGTGCTGCGCATGTTGCCATTCTGGATTCCTGCCGGGACAATCCCTTTCAGGATCTTCGTCTGGCGGCTGATCTGGACGCCAACCTGTTTGAAACCCGCTCGGGCTTTGACGTGTTCAGCACACCGCTGAATTCTCTGGTCGCGTATTCCACGTCGCCGGGAGCAGTGGCCAGTGACGGCGACTTGGGTCAAAACAGCCCCTATACAGCGGCAGTTCTGGAGACAGTGAAATCATCGCCCTTCCACAACATCCAGCAGTTGTTCCCTGTCATCCGTGAACGGGTCCACTCGAAAACGTCAGGCAAGCAGATCCCCTGGGAAAGCTCGACTTTGGTGCGCCCGTTCTATCTGGCCCAACAGCAGGCCGAGACTCCGGAAATTCAGGTGGAAAGCACTGGCTCGCAATCGCTGGACCTGAGTCTTCAGTTTGACAAGACCATTCCACTGACGCAACGCATTGAGCAGGCTTTGGGTGACGACATCGTCTCAGTACGTCTTGTTGATTCACCTGATCGCGGCAGCCTGAATACAGGCAGCCGTTCGCAATCAAATGACGTGATCTATACGCCCGAAATCTCGGACACCCGCGCGTTAGAGATTGTAGACAGTTTCTCTGACACGTTCACGGTTGAGGTCGTTACAGATGATCGAACCGCCCAGAATGTTGATGTCTCTCTGGAGCTGGGTCTGAATGCCTGCGACCTTGAGGCTGGCGATGCTCTGGACCTGAACGGTGTCGGCGTATTCAGACTGCCCAACGAACTGAACATAACCAATGCGCTTGCGGCGTGTACCGCAGCTGTGGCCGAACATCCCGACATTGCCAGGTTTCAGTATCAGCTGGGTCGCGCACAACAGGCGGCTGGCAATGTTGCGGACGCCTATGAAAGCTTTTCCGCCGCAGCCGATGCCGGACACATCCGGGCCAAATATGCGCTGGCCATTCTGCTGGACACCGACCGCATAGACCGCGCCGTAACGCGCATCCCCTATGAACCGGACAAGGCGCGCGCGCTGTTGGAAGAAGGCACCGCCCAGCAAGACCCCTATGCTATGCACCGTTTGGGCAAGGACTTGTTGCGCCAAGGCGAAACCGCCGATGAGAAAAAGCGCGGCTTTGAGCTGCTCGAACGCTCGGTCGAGCTGGGTCATACCTTCTCGATGAACGAACTGGGGCTCTATTTCCTGCGCGAGAACTCGGATCACTATATCCCGGAACGCGGAATGCGGTATCTGCGTGCATCTGAACTGCGCAAGGATATCTATGGCTATGACAATCTCGCCTATGTTGCGCTGAACGGGCTGGGTGGCAATCCAGTCGATCTAAACAAGGCTGAAGGATACTTTCTGGCCGCCGCCGAGGGGGGTCACCCCACCGCCCCGGCCAGCATCGCCCGCATGATCCTGCGCGACCAACTTCCGGGCAGGACACGCGCCGAGGCACTCGACTGGTACGACACCTCTTTGTCCCGAGGAGACGCCTGGGGCGGAGCAAATGGTGCATATATCATTCTCGATGGTCAGATCTCGGGGCTCGGCCCGGCGGATGCAGCCTTGCGGGCCGCCAAGGCCGCGCTTCTGCCCAATGAAGAGGCCGCAAGCCAGGCACGATCACAGCTCGACAACATCTCGCGGACGGATCTGGACCGGGCCCTGCAAATGGCGTTGAACGAGCTGGGTGGCAGCATCGCCGTGGACGGTCAGGTCGGGCCTGCAACACAGGCCGCATTGGAAAACATTAGCGCGGAATACGGCGTGCCGGTGCCCTTTGCAGCGTCGAATGACCCGAAAGAGCGGCTATTGCTGGCCGCGCGCGTGTACTGGGCGCAAAACCCGGTGCGGTTCGATCTGTTCTGATACCTCAGGTCACGAAATCGCTGCGTGCATAGCCTTGCAGATACAGCAGGGCCGTCAGATCCCCGTGATTGACACGCACGTCGCATTCGGCTGCAACCGAGGGCTTCGCGTGCAGGGCCACACCGGTTCCGGCCCGCCCCAACATGCCCAAATCATTTGCGCCATCTCCCACCGCGATGACGTCGCTCTCGGCCAGCCCCAAACGGGTTGAAATCTGCTCCAGCGCCTCGATCTTGGCCTGCCGTCCCAGAATGGGCCGCTGCACATCACCGGTCAGCTTGCCCTCTTCGGCCAGCAGCGTATTGGCGCGGTTCTCGTCAAATCCCAACTCGGCAGCAACCTGTGACGTAAAGGCCGTGAACCCGCCAGACACCAGCGCTGCGTAAGCACCGTTTGCCCGCATCGTCGCCAAAAGCGCTTTGCCACCCGGCATCAATGTGATCCGCTCGTTCAGAACCTTGTCGATCACACTTTCATCGAGGCCTTTCAACAGCCCAACCCGCTCGGTCAGCGCGCCTTCGAAATCCAGCTCGCCATTCATCGCGCGCGCCGTGATGTCCTTGACCTGTGCGCCTACACCGGCCTCATCGGCCAATTCGTCGATGCATTCCTGCTGAATCATGGTGCTGTCCATATCCGCCAACAGCATCTTTTTGCGCCGACCCTCGGCCGGTTGCACGATCAGGTCGACTCCGGAATTCTGGAGGTCTTGCCAGACGTCCCACAGGTTCTCTGGCACTGTTGGCAATGAAAACTCGGCCGCCTCGTCAGGGCTCAGCCAGATCCCGTCGCCGCCAGCCCAAGCATTGCGCAGTGACTCGACCAAGGCCTGTTCCAGAGTGGGCGCATTGGGATTGGTCAACAGGGTGGCAATGTACATCTTGGGTCTCCGGTTCGTTCCCCTGCGAATAACGCAGGGGTCCGCGTTTCACCAGAGACAGATTGACCTAACCCAGAATACCCGGCAGACGCAGGCCATGCGCCCGAGCACAGTCCTTGGCGCTCTGGTAGCCCGCATCCGCATGGCGCCAGACGCCCGAGGCCGGATCGTTCCACAGCACACGCTCCAACCGCCGTGCCGCGTCGTCTGTACCATCGGCACAGATCACCACACCCGCATGCTGGCTGAACCCCATGCCAACGCCCCCGCCGTGATGCAACGACACCCAGGTCGCGCCGCTGGCCGTGTTGATGAGCGCGTTCAACAACGGCCAGTCAGAGACAGCGTCTGATCCGTCCAGCATTGCTTCGGTCTCGCGATTAGGGCTGGCGACCGAGCCCGAATCCAAGTGGTCACGACCGATGACAACTGGTGCCTTCAGCTCACCGCTTGCAACCATCTCGTTGAACGCCAAACCAGCGCGGTGACGGTCGCCCAACCCGATCCAGCAGATGCGCGCCGGAAGCCCCTGAAACGCGATACGGTCCGAGGCCATGTCGAGCCACCGGTGCAAATGCGTGTTCTCGGGGAACAGCTCTTTCATCTTGGCGTCGGTCTTGTGGATGTCTTCGGGATCACCTGACAAGGCACACCACCGGAACGGCCCGATCCCCTTGCAGAATAGCGGGCGGATATAGGCTGGTACGAATCCGGGAAAGGCAAAGGCGTTTTCAAGCCCTTCATCCTGCGCCACCTGACGAATGTTGTTGCCGTAATCCAGCGTGGGCACGCCTGCATTCCAGAAATCCACCATCGCGGCCACATGCTGCTTCATTGAAGCGCGCGCAGCCTTTTCAACCGCTTTAGGGTCTATTTCGCGCTTCTCTCGCCATTCGGCCATCGACCAGCCCAAAGGAAGGTAGCCGTTGATCGGGTCATGCGCGCTGGTCTGGTCGGTGACGATATCGGGGCGCATGCCACCTGCGGTCATGCGACGATAGATCTCGGGGAAGATCTCGGCCGCATTGCCCAACAGACCGACAGACTTTGCCTCTCCTGCCTTGGTCCAGCGGTCGATCATCGCCAATGCTTCGTCCAGCGTCTCTGCCTTTTCGTCCAGATATTTGGTGCGCAGACGAAATTCGATACTGTCAGGGTTGCACTCCACCGCCAAACAACAAGCACCCGCAAAGACAGCGGCCAAGGGCTGCGCACCACCCATACCGCCCAAACCACCGGTCAAGATCCACTTTCCGGTCAGATCACCGCCATAGTGCTGGCGTCCAGCCTCAGCAAAGGTCTCATAAGTCCCCTGCACGATGCCCTGCGTGCCGATATAGATCCACGACCCAGCCGTCATCTGGCCGTACATCATCAGGCCCTTTTTATCGAGTTCGTTAAAGTGGTCCCAGGTCGCCCAATGGGGCACGAGGTTTGAATTGGCGATCAAAACGCGAGGGGCATCGGTGTGGGTGCGGATGATCGCAACCGGTTTACCGGATTGGACAATCAACGTCTCATCCGCCTCCAGATCCTTCAAACCATCAACAATAGTGTCGAAATCCTTCCATGTCCGCGCCGCGCGTCCGATACCGCCATAGACCACCAGCTCATGCGGGTTTTCAGCCACGTCCGGGTGCAGATTGTTCATCAACATCCGCAACGGGGCCTCGGTCAGCCAGCTTTTGGCGTTCAACTCGGGGCCGGTCGGGGGGAAGATATCGCGCGTGTTTTTGCGGGGATCGGTCATGGGGCAAGCTCCAAAGCAGTGTCTTGGATGGCGGTCAGAATATCGTGCAACCACGGGCGCAGGCGATTGGCCTTGCCAGAGTCGAAAGCCCAGGGTTCGGTTTCGGCGGTCAGATAGGTCGATTGCGCCAGTTCCATCTGGATGGCGTGAATCCCAGCTTCCGGTTGGCCATAGTGACGGGTCGACCAGCCCCCACGAAAACGGCCGTTCAGGACCGTGTCAAAGGGTGAGGATGCTGCAAGTTCATTCGTAACAAACTCTATCTTCGGCGCGCAGGTCACACCGTTGTCGGTTCCGATATTGAGGTCCGGCAAGGTACCTTTGAACAAGAACGGAATGCGGCTGCGGATCGAATGACAATCGAACAAGACCGCAACACCATGGCGGGTTTTTACTCTGCGCAATTCCTCAGCCAGCGCCGCGTGATACGGCGCATGATAGGCGTGCCGCCGCGCTTCGATCTCATCAACTGACGACTCTTGTCCGGATTGCCAGATCGGCTGGCCGTCGAAATCCGTCACGGGCACCAGAGTGGTTGTGTTTTGCCCTGGGTAGAGTGATACGCCGTTTGGGTCCCGATTTGCGTCGATCACATAACGGTGAACATGGGATTGTACGACGGTTGCATCGGCTAGAAGTCCTTCATAGAGCCTATTTATGTGCCAATCTGTGTCTTTCAGCGACCGCCCGTTTGCGTTCAGACGGGCGGCAACGTCATCGGGAACATAGGTCCCGCCATGCGGTTGCCCCAACACGATCGGGCTTTGGCCCCGTGTGACAGACACGACCTGCATCATGACAGCTCCGGCATCGGGCTTGCGACTGCGTGTAAAATGTCGCCGCTTTCGACCAATGCGCGGGCCTTTTCCAGCTCGGGTGCGAGATAGCGGTCGTCGGTCAGCGACGGGATCTCGACGCGCAGTCGGTCAATGGCCCGTTGTAACGGCGCGCTTGTGGTCAAGGGCGCGCGGAATTCGATACCTTGCGCCGCGCAAAGCAGTTCGATCCCCAGAATATAGTTCAGGTTTCCGACCATCCGCTTTAACCGCCGTGCCCCATGCGCAGCCATCGAGACGTGGTCTTCTTGATTGGCCGAGGTTGGGGTGCTGTCGGTGACGCAAGGGTTGGCCAGATGCTTGTTCTCGCTCATCAGCGCTGCGGTCGTAACCTCGGCGATCATCAGCCCCGAATTCAGCCCTGGCTCCGGTGTCAGAAATGGCGGCAGATCAAAGCTGAGCGCCGGGTCGACCATCAGGGCAATGCGGCGCTGCGCGATGGCACCAATCTCGGATATCGCCAAGGCAATCATATCTGCGGCAAACCCCACTGGTTCTGCGTGGAAGTTACCACCAGACACGATGGCCTCAGGCGCGCTGAGTACCAGAGGATTATCTGTTGCGGCATTCGCCTCGGTCACCAGCGTTGTTGCCGCCTGACGCATTACATCCAGCGCCGCGCCGGTGACTTGCGGCTGACAGCGGATGCAATATGGGTCCTGGACGCGCGTATCCCCGTCCCTGTGGCTTTCACGGATCTCCGATCCTGCCAGAACCTCCCGCATCGCCGCTGCTGCATCGATCTGCCCCCGATGCCCGCGCAGCGCATGGATTTCGGGCTGCAAAGGCGCAGTCGAACCCATGATCGCGTCGGTCGACATGGCCGAAACGACCAAGGCATTTTGAGCAGCGCGCCAGGCCTGGAACAAACCGCCAAGCGCATATGCGGTTGAAAACTGGGTCCCGTTGATGAAGGCCAATCCTTCTTTTGGCCCCAAAGAAACAGGCTCTAAACCTGCGTTTTTCAATGCATCCGCGCCGGGCAGAACAGCACCGTTTACCTCGGCCTCTCCCTCTCCGATGATCACGGCGGTCATATGGGCCAAAGGCGCAAGATCGCCCGAAGCACCCACAGACCCTTGCGCAGGGATCACCGGCGTCACACCACGCGCCAGCATCTGTTGCAACAGATCGATCAATTCCCAACGCACCCCGGATGCGCCACGGCCAAAGGACATCAGCTTGAGCGACATCATCAGCCGCACCAAGCGGCGCGGGACCGCCTCGCCAACGCCGCAACAATGGCTTAGGATCAGATTTCGCTGCAGGGTCGAGGTGTCCTCAGGCGCGATTTTGTGGCTGGCCAGTTTTCCAAACCCGGTATTCACACCGTAAACGGCTTGCGCTCCAGCGGCGGCCTCGGCAATGCGCTGTGCTGCGTTGTCCACTGCGGGCTTGCAGGCCGGGTCTAGACGAATGGGTGTTTCGTTCCAATAGATCTGCGCAAGCTGTTCCAGCGACACAGAGCCGGGCGTCAGGGTCAGTTTCGTCATGTCCGCTCTCCCACCAACCGCGCGTGAAGCGGGTTGAATCCGATGCGATAGGCAAGCTCGGCCGGGTGTGTGACATCCCAGACGGCCAGATCCGCCCGCAATCCCGGCACGATGCGGCCTGTGTCATCCAAACCCAGCGCACGGGCTGCGTTTTTGGTGACGCCGGCCAGCGCTTCTTCGGGTGTGAGTCGGAACAAGGTGCAACCCATATTCATGGTCAGCAACAAAGACGCTAGCGGAGACGAGCCGGGGTTGCAGTCCGTCGCCAACGCCATGGGGACGTTGTGGCGGCGTAGATCCTGAACCGGCGGCACCTGCGTTTCGCGCAATGTATAGAACGCACCGGGCAGAAGGACTGCAACCGTTCCGGCATCTCCCATCGCGGCCACGCCATCCTCGTCCAAGTATTCGATATGATCTGCGGACAACGCTCCGTAAGATGCTGCGAGCTTGGCACCTCCGAGGTTCGACAGCTGTTCAGCGTGCAGCTTCACCGGCAGGCCCAGCGCTTTCGCGGCATCGAACACGCGCGCGATCTGATTGGTGTCAAAAGCGATGCCTTCGCAGAACCCGTCAACTGCGTCCACCAGGCCTTCGGCATGTGCCGCGCGCAGCGTCGGAATACAGACCTCATCGATATAGGCATCTGCCCGATCCGCGTATTCCGGGGGGATGGCATGAGCCCCGAGGAAGCTTGTTTTGACCCTAACATTGCGCTTTTCGGGGATCTGTCGTGCCACTCGCAGCATTCGCAATTCGGTTTCACGGTCCAGACCATAGCCGGATTTCACCTCGATGCAGCTGACCCCCTCGGCGATCAGAGCGTCAACGCGGGTCAGCGCATCGCTCAGCAAGGTTTGATCACTGGCGGCACGGGTTGCGTTCACTGTGGACAGGATTCCGCCTCCGGCACGGGCGATCTCCTCATAAGATGCCCCGTTCAATCGCATCTCGAATTCAACCGCGCGATTGCCGCCAAAGACCACATGAGTATGCGCATCAATCAACGCAGGCGTCATGAGGCGATCACCGTCATCAACACGTGGCCACTGACTGTATTCTGCGGGCAGCTCCGCCTGCACGCCCACCCAAGCGATCCGTCCGGCTTCGATGGCAACTGCGCCGTTATCGATCATGCCATAGGCCCGTGGGCCGTCCATCGTGGCCAAAGACCGGCAGAAAATCACAGATTTTTCCGTCATCGCGATTCTTTTGGACTCCCTTCGTGTAGAATTTTTTGTATACGTATAATAGTTATATTACTACACAAAATGAGAACACCGTGACGATCTTTGCCGAATCCGCTTTGTTAGGCTCTGAATGGGCCAGAAACATCCGTGTGATCGTCGAAGATGGGCGGATCGCGCAGGTAGAACAGGGTGCACAACCCAAGGATCATGACATCCAGGTCAGTGTATTGCTTCCCGCGCTTGCGAACCTTCACAGCCACGCTTTTCAGCGCGCCATGGCCGGGATGACCGAAACCCGCGTTGAAGGGCGAGAGAGCTTTTGGACATGGCGCGACTTGATGTATCGGTTTCTGGATCGTTTGACGCCTGATCACATCCAGTCCATCGCCGCACTGGCCTTTCTTGAGATGCAAGAGGCCGGTTTCGCTTCGGTCGGAGAGTTCCACTACGTCCATCATCAACCCGGCGGTCAGCGGTATGACAGCGAAAGCGAGCTAAGCCAGCGCATCTTTGCTGCCGCTGAACAGACCGGAATCGGGCTGACGCATTTGCCGGTGCTGTATACCTATGGCGGTGTCGAACAGCAGCCGCTTGAGGGTGGGCAGTTGCGGTTTGGAAATCGCGTGGATGAATATCTCAACTTGCTAGAAGCCTGCCGCGACCGCTTGCCCCTGCCCGACAGCGCAATTGGCATTGCGCCACATTCGTTACGGGCAACCTCGGCGCATGATCTGCGCGAGGTGTTAGATCACACCACGGATGGCCCGGTTCATATTCACATCGCCGAACAGGTCAAAGAAGTTCAGGATGTGCAAAACGCCCTCGGTGCACGACCAGTGGAGTGGCTGTTAAACAATGCCGATCTAAACGACCGCTGGTGCCTGATCCACGCAACCCATATGACCGATGCGGAAACGATCGCTATGGCCCGATCCGGTGCGGTGGCTGGCCTCTGCCCGATCACCGAGGCCAATCTGGGCGACGGTATCTTCAACGGGGCCACCTATCTGCCTGCGCAAGGGACGTTTGGCGTCGGCACAGACTCCAACATACGGATATCAGCCCCGGAAGAGCTGCGCATGTTGGAGTATTCCCAACGATTGCGGGATAAGGCGCGGGCAGTTCTGGTGCCCGAGGCTGGATCGGTTGGCCAGACACTGTATTGCGGCGCGGCGCTCGGCGGGGCACAGGCGCTCGCCCGGAAGGCGGGGCAGATTGCACCGGGATATCTGGCGGATCTTGTCGCCATCGACCGCACCCACCCGACCCTGTGCGCGCTGAAGGATGATCAGGTGCTGGATGGTCTGTGTTTCGCCGCACCTAACGGGTTGGTCACCGATCTGTGGTCCGCTGGGCGGCACATGGTTCGGGGCGGGCGGCATATCGTGCGCGACGCCATCCTGCCCGCCTATCGCACCGCGATGCGTGATCTCTTGCAAAACGTCTGAAACCCCAAGTATCAGAGCCTGAATGACCCAATCCAACGACATAACCGGTTACAAAGACATCAAGCAGACCGTGCTTGAGCGTATCCGCTCGGGCGAATGGCAACCCGACACATTGCTGCCCAACGAAGAAGAGCTGGCGACCAGCTTTTCCTGCACCCGCACAACGGTAAACCGCGCGTTGAGAGAGCTGGCCGAGGAAGGGTATCTGGAGCGACGTCGCAAGGCCGGAACCCGAGTTTTAAGTGCGCCGCAGAGGCAGGCCAAATTCACTATTCCGCTCGTGCGCGATGAAGTCACTGCGGCTGGTGGCGTCTACCGCTACGCCCATGTCTCAACCGAAATTCTCGACGCACCGGAATGGCTCTGCGCGCGTCTGGCTCTGCGCAAAGGTCAACAGGTTGCCCATGTGCGCTGCATGCACTTTTCCGGGAACACCCCGTTCCAATTCGAAGACCGCTGGATCAATGCCGCCAGCGTGCCGCAGGTTTTGGCAGCCGATTTCGCCGAATTAGGCCCGAACGAGTGGTTGGTTCAGACTGTACCTTTCACCAATGTCGAGCTCTCCTTTCTCGCCAGCCGCGCCGATGAAACGGTTGCCGGTTTTCTGGACCTGCCCAAAGATGATCCGGTTTTCACCGCCGAGCGGATCACCTGGCTGCAGGGGGCACCAGTGACTTTCGCAAAGCTCTATTTCGGCGCGGGATATCGGATGACCACTCAAATCTAAGGACTTAGGCGCGCAGAGGAACACGGCCATGATCCGTCAAAAGCCAGCAGTCTTTTCCTTCGAAGACTGCGACGGAAACAGGATGGCCATAGCCAGCACCTGTATCCAGATTGACCCGGTTGCCATAATGCGTAGCTGCATCAACAGGGGTGTGACCGTGTACTATCAACTTAGGATGCGTTCCGATAAAATTGTGGAACTCCTGCCGAATCCAAACCAGATCGTTTGCATTTTGCGCATTCAAAGCGACGCCTGGTCGAATTCCCGCATGTACAAAAGCGAGGTCTGGCGTTTGATGCATCAGCACCAGATCCCGCAGGAATGCCTCGTGTGAGTACGGAACGGCAGCTTTCGCCTTCGCGTGCAAATCCTCAAGCCGGATCTGCCCCTCGAACTCAACACCATAGCTCTTGAGCGTCTCGATCCCGCCCAAGCGGTCATGCAGCCAATGGTAGCCGACCAACAGATGCGGATCATGACGTGGGATATCCTCCATGAACCAGGCGAACATCCTGTCATGATTGCCAAGAAGTGTGATCCAGTTGCGCCCGGCATCCTTGCCACAGATCAGACGGTCGATTACGCCAAGACTGTCCGGTCCCCGGTCAACGTAGTCACCCAGAAATATAATCTGCGCGCACGGTCCGCCATCCTCCGTAATCAACGCTAGTGCTCGATCAAATTCGGCCGTTTGCCCGTGCAGGTCACCAACAGCGTATATCGGGTCCGTCATAAGGCTTCCTCAGCATCTCGACTGCTTGCTTTTTGACGCAAATCCCATTGAGAAAAAAGACAATGCCCGCTCTGGGTTCAGAGCGGGCATGAAACTGTCTCAGAAACTCAACAGCTTGGGTCAGGCCACATCGAACTGCAACGGTTTGATCTGTGTGAACAGCCCTGTCTCGGCCAGTTTGGCGCGTGCCTCAGCAGGGACAGGCTCGTCCACATAGAGCAACGCAATCGCTTCCCCGCCTGCAGCGGCGCGGCCCAGTGTAAAGTTGGCGATGTTCACGCCGTGCTCGCCCATCGTCTGCCCCAGCGCACCGATAATACCCGGCACGTCTTCGTTGGTGGTATAGAGCATATGAGCACCGACCTCGGCATCGATGTTGATACCTTTGATCTGGATAAAGCGCGGTTTTCCGTCGCTGAACACGGTGCCGCCAATCGAACGCTCGCGCTTTTCGGTCACAACGGTCACCTTGATATAGCCCTCGAACGCACCGGATTTGTCCTGGTTGGTGGTCGAGATCTGAATACCGCGTTCTTTGGCAACAACAGGGGCCGAGACCATGTTTACCTCGGGGTTGAACTTTTTCATGATCCCCGCCACGACCGAACAGTTCAGCGCAGCCAGGTTCATCTCGGCAGCGACCCCGTCATAGAGGATGTTGATCGCTTTGATCGGCTCATCCGTCATCTGACCGATGAAGCTGCCCAAATGACCGGCCAGCTTGATCCATGGGCCCATGACCTTGGCTTCTTCCGCCGTCACGCTGGGCATGTTCAGCGCGTTTTCCACCGCGCCGGTCAGCAGATAGTTCGAGATCTGCTCGGCAACTTGCAGCGCCACGTTTTCCTGTGCCTCGGTTGTCGCCGCACCAAGGTGCGGTGTGCAGACCACGTTGGGCAGGTTGAACAGGGCGTTTTCCTTGGCCGGTTCTTTGCTGAACACATCAAAGGCCGCACCGGCGACATGGCCCGATTGCAACGCTTCGGCCAGAGCCTCTTCGTCCACCAGACCACCCCGGGCACAGTTGACGATACGCACGCCTTTTTTGGTCTTGGCCAGGTTTTCGCGGCTGAGGATATTCCGGGTCTGATCGGTCAGCGGAACGTGCAGAGTGATGAAATCGGCGCGGGCCAGCAGCTCATCCAGTTCCACCTTTTCCACACCCATCTTGGCGGCTTTCTCTTCGCCCAGATAGGGGTCATAGGCCACAACCTTCATCTTCAGGCCCAGCGCACGTTCACAGACGATACCACCGATATTGCCCGCGCCGATGACGCCGAGGGTCTTGTTGGTCAGCTCGATCCCCATGAACTTGGACTTTTCCCACTTGCCCGCATGGGTCGAGGTTGAGGCTTCGGGGATTTGCCGCGCGACCGCGAACATCATCGCAATCGCGTGTTCAGCCGTGGTGATCATGTTGCCGAACGGCGTGTTCATCACGATCACACCCTTTTTCGACGCCGCTTCCTTGTCGATATTGTCAGTGCCAATCCCGGCGCGACCGATGACTTTCAGCTTGTCGGCCTTTTCCAGAATGGTCGGTGTGACCTTGGTGGCCGACCGGATGGCGAGACCGTCATACTGACCAATCACCTCGGCCAGTTTATCTTTGTCCTTACCCAGATCGGGCATGAAATCCACGTCGATACCGCGATCCCGAAAGATCTGCACGGCGGTTTCGCTGAGCTTGTCAGATACGAGTACTTTGGGGGCCATAATCTCTGGTCCTTGAATTGTATGGAAAGTCCGGGCCAGACGCGGCCCGGAAAAAAGGTCAGGCGGCTTCGCTTTGCGCTGCGATCTCAGCCTCAAACGCCCAGGCCAGCCATGGCAGCATTGCCTCGATATCCGAGGTCTCAACCGTGCCGCCGCACCAGATGCGCAGGCCCGCGGGCGCGTCACGATAGGCGCCGATGTCCAGCGCGATGTTCTCGGCCTCCAGCCGTTTGGCCACGGCCTTGGCAAAGCTTGCGCCATTTTGGATGCGCGGGTCGGTGAATTTGAGGCACACAGAAGTGTTGGATTGCGTCGCTGCGTCTTCGGCCAGGTTGGCGATCCAGTCGTTCTGGTCACAGAACGCATGTACCGCACCGGCATTGGCGTCGGCCCGCGCGATCAGGCCTTGCAGTCCACCGACCGAGCGCGCCCAGTCTAGCGCGAACAGATAATCTTCGACCGCAAGCATCGACGGCGTGTTGATCGTTGCACCTGTAAAGATGCCTTCGATCAACTTACCACCTTTGGTCAGGCGGAAGATCTTGGGCAAGGGCCAAGCGGGGGTGTAGCTTTCCAACCGCTCAACAGCGCGGGGGCTCAGGACGATCATGCCATGTGCGGCCTCGCCACCCAGCACTTTTTGCCAGCTGAACGTGGTCACATCCAGTTTGTCCCAGGGCAGGTCCATCGCAAATGCGGCGCTTGTGGCGTCGCAAATGGTCAGCCCGGCGCGGTCATCCGCGATCCAGTCGCCATTCGGCACCCGCACGCCCGAGGTGGTGCCGTTCCAGGTAAACACAACGTCATTGGCGAAATCGACCGAGGCCAGATCGACGATCTGCCCATAATCAGCGGTTTTGATCTCGGCGTCGATCTTCAGTTGTTTGACCACATCGGTCACCCAACCCGCGCCAAAGCTTTCCCAGGCCAGCATCTCGACCTTGCGTTCGCCAAGCAGCGACCACATCGCCATCTCGACCGCACCGGTGTCCGAGGCGGGAACGATGCCAATCTTGTAGTCCGCCGGAATGCCCAGCACCTCACGCGTGCCTTCGATGGCGGCTTTCAGCTTGTCCTTGCCGACAGCAGCACGGTGCGAGCGGCCCAGCGCAGCATCGGCCAGTTTGCTGAGTTCAAATGTAGGGGGTTTGGCGCAGGGGCCCGAGGAAAAACGCGGATTCGCCGGCCGCATATCAGGTTTGCGCACGGCGTCACGCGACGCCGGTTGTTCGATAGTCATCTGTATTACCCTTCCAGATACACGCCCCTCGTTGGGGAGGGGTGTCCCACGGGCAGAGCTATGCTGCGCGCGCAGCGTCAGCAA
The DNA here is from genome assembly GCF_013031565.1 of Ruegeria sp. HKCCD7255. Taxonomy (NCBI): domain Bacteria; kingdom Pseudomonadati; phylum Pseudomonadota; class Alphaproteobacteria; order Rhodobacterales; family Roseobacteraceae; genus Ruegeria; species Ruegeria sp. HKCCD7255. Next base: position 126,164 of record NZ_WQAG01000006.1, read on the forward strand.
GCAGAAAAGACGGTTCATTCGCCGAAAACGACACGGAAGGTGACAAAAATCGCGAACTGAAGTTTCCGATAGGCGCAAATCTCTGCCGGACATGCGCCTTATCTGAAAGGTTTACGTAAGGCGCACTGCCTCACCCGTTCTCAGCGACTGTTGCGCGGCAAGACCCATCCGAACGGCCCAGATGCCGTCCTGCAATGTCACGTCCGGGCGCGCGCGTTGACCGTTCAGCAGTTCCAGAAACCCCTGATGCTGATAGAAGGTCGATCCGTTGTGATCCCCAGCCGCCAGCAATTTTGGATCAACCTGAATGCCTTTTGACACCGGCCCTTTGGGCGCTCGCGGACTGACGATGAGCTGCGGAACAGGCGGTTCGCCCAGATCTTCGGGCCAGAACCGGCCCGGACCCGGCACCAGTGCCTCGATCTTGGCCTGCGCGCCCACAGCTGAAATTTCTTCCTGATAGCGCGCGCCCTCGGCGAACATACACAGCTCTAACATGGCCCGCGTTCCGTTCGCGAAATCGACCATCACATAGCCATGGTCCAGAATGTCGGGCACTTCGCCATCATAGCTTTCATCCAGATGGTTAACAGCCTGTCCGCCGCTGGCCGTGACCCGCACCGGATCAGACTGAAGGATCAACCGCATCAGGTCGAAGAAATGGCAGCATTTCTCGACAAAGGTTCCGCCGGTGTTGCGGTTGAACCGGTTCCAATTCCCAACCTTCTCGAGAAACGGAAAGCGGTGTTCGCGGATCGACAGCATTTTGACACCACCCGTGACGTCCGCTTGATCAATCAGCGCCGCAATGGGCGGCATATAGCGATACTCCATCGCCACCCAGATCGGATGGGGATAATCCCGTGCCAGTGCCTCAAGCCGCGTTAAATCCTGCGGATCGGTGAACAGGGGTTTTTCCACCAGCAATGGTAGCGGGCGCGTCGCGGCTATGTCGCAGATCTGATCCACATGCAGGTGATTTGGGCTGACGATGACAACACAATCCAAATCTTCGACCGCAAGCAGATCTTGCACCGACCCAACAAGTGCCGCATCCGGGGCGATGGCCTGCGCGGTTTGGGCCATTTCGGCATCCGGCTCATATATCGCCGAGACGCGCGTGCCCTCAAGCAAGGCGATGTTGTGTAGGTGCTCTTGCCCCATCATGCCGCATCCGATCAGCCCATAGTGGATGGTCCGGGTCATGGGTGTTTCCTTTTACTTCAAACGTTGGACATAGGTGGCCCGATCAGGATCGAACCATGTTTTTGAAAACTCGACGGGCTCTGCCGTTTCCGACCAGCTGAACCGCTCGACATACCCTGCAATTTGGCCTGCAGGTTTGGTGAAACCGTCAGGCGTCCAGTCGGGCAGCGCTTGGATCGAAACCCGGTCCTCGGCGCGCGTGATCCAAAAGCCCAACTGGTGCTGGTAATAGCGATAAAGCGAGTCCGAAAGCAGGCTCTGGTCGATCAGGCCAACTGATTCGTCCAGCCAGATTTCTTCGACCGCTATAATTGTGTCATTTAGGTAGCGCATTCGGCGCACGCGCGAGCCGTGCTGCGACGTCCCGAATTGCGGCAGGTCCGCAGGCTTCTCCAGATGATCGACCGACAGAACATCCGCGCGCGGCAGGCCACCGCCTTCGGGTAGTTCCAGACGGAACATGGCATAGACACTGTTTTGTGTTCCGGTGTCACGAACATAATTGCCCGAGCCCTGAATACGCTCCAACATGCCTTTTTTCTCAAGCTCGGCGAGCGATTTTCGCAACGTCCCGACTGAGACCTGAAGCTCTGCCGCCATGTCGCGTTCTGGGGGCAAACGCTCACCGTCAATCAAGCGACCAGCGGCGATATCGCGGATCAGCAATTCCGCGATCTGCACATAGATCGGCAGTGCGTTTGGGTTTCGGCTGTTGGGGGACACGTGCGGGCGCTTCACTCTGTCGCGGAAAAAATTGATACACTATTGATCTACATCAATGTGATTGCTACGCAAGAGAAAAAGCAAAACCGCACGGAGCCACGTTTAGATGACCATCGTCCCCATTACATCGCCCGATCTGGACGCGGCCGAGGTTTCCTGGTTTTCCGCGCTCTGCTCGGACGATTATCAGTTTCTGGGCGTGCCCGATGGGGATCTGCGGTCCAGCTGGGACCATTGTTCCAGCATCGTGAAAGAGGCCGAAGCACAGGGCTTTCGCAACATCTTGTGCCCGTCTTCCTATCAGGTTGGGCAAGACACGCTGAGCTTTGTCGCCGGATGCGCGCCGATTACGGAAAAGATCAACCTGCTGGCCGCTGTACGCTGCGGCGAGATGCAGCCCATCATGCTGGCTCGCACCATCGCGACGCTGGATCACATGCTCAAGGGTCGGCTGACCGTCAATATTATCTCATCCGACTTCCCCGGCGAAAAAGCTGACAGCGCCTTCCGGTATCAGCGCTCGCGCGAAGTGGTCGAGATTTTGAAACAGGCCTGGACGCAGGATGAGATCAATCATGCAGGTGAGGTCTATAGTTTCTCGGGCCTGACCACAGACCCGGCCCGACCTTACCAGACAGGCGGCCCGCTGCTGTATTTCGGGGGCTATTCCCCGTCCGCGCTGGATCTGTGCGGCGAGCATTGCGATGTCTATCTGATGTGGCCCGAAACCAAGGATCAGTTGGCAGAACGGATGAAGGCCGTTCATGCGGTGGCCGAGAACTACGACCGCACGTTGGACTATGGGCTGCGCGTGCATATGATCGTGCGCGACACCGAGGCCGAGGCGCAGGAATACGCGGATTACATCGTGTCCAAGCTGGATGACGAATATGGCCGCGCGATCCGCGAACGGGCGCTGGATTCCACATCTCTGGGTGTGGCGCATCAGGCCAAGAACCGCGATTTGGCGGATGAATATGGCTATGTCGAGCCAGGGCTTTGGACTGGTGTCGGACGGGCACGGTCCGGCTGTGGGGCGGCGTTGGTTGGGTCAACCGATCAGGTCATGACCAAGATCGAAGAGTATCAAAAGATGGGCATCCGCGCCTTTATCTTCTCGGGCTATCCGCACCTTGACGAAGCCAAACACTTTGGTGCGCGCGTACTGCCTAATCTGAAAACCTGCTCGCTGCCTGTAGAATACGGTCGCGTGCCTGAAACGACCCCGGCGACACCGCTGGGCAACGGAGTTCGTCGCTGATGCAACGTGTGAAACTATCCGACACGCTGGAAATGAGCCGCCTTGTCTATGGCATGTGGCGGCTGGGCGACGATACCGATACGTCGGCAAGTCATGTCGAGGCCAAGATCCAAGCCTGTCTGGATCAGGGCATCACCACTTTCGATCAGGCCGATATCTATGGTGGCTATGCCGCCGAGGCCGTTTTGGGCGCGGCTCTGCGCGCCAATCCGGCATTGCGGCAACGGATGGAGATCGTCACCAAATGCGATATCGTCGCGCCGATGGGTCGTTATGCACACGCCAAGGTCAAATATTATGACACCTCGCGCGCCCATATCCTGCAATCGGTCGACACATCGCTGTCGGAAATGGCCACCGATCATATCGATCTGCTGCTGATCCACCGGCCTGACCCGTTGATGGATCATCATGAAACCGGTGCGGCTCTTGATGAGGTTGTGGCCAGCGGCAAGGTCGGCGCCGTTGGCGTGTCGAACTTTCGTCCCTGGGACTGGTCGCTGCTGCAATCGGCAATGAAGACCCAGCTGGTCACCAACCAGATCGAAATCTCGCTGGGTGAGATCAGCCCTTTCACCAACGGAGATCTGGCTTTCCATCAACAACACGGCCATCCGATCATGGCCTGGTCACCCTTGGGCGGTGGCCTTTTGATGGCCGGAAACCCACCCGTCGGTATTGTCGCAGACGAAATCGCTGCCGAGTTCGGTGTAGACCGCGCCGCCGTTGCCGTGGCCTTCCTGCTGGCTCATCCTGCAAATATTCTGCCGGTTCTGGGCACCAACAACCTGGACCGGATCAAACGCGCCACCGACGCACTCAAAGTCAAACTGGATCGGGAAAGCTGGTACCGCCTTTATGAGGCGGCGCTTGGGCATGAGGTACCGTGATGAACGCAATCTCGAAAGACATGAACCATACTTTTGTGCCGCATAAGGATGACACACGCACGTTGCGCGACGCGTTTGGGCGCTTTGCCACCGGTGTGACCATTGTGACCTGTGACAGTGATGATGGCCCGATCTGCATCACGGCCAACAGCTTTTCGTCTCTGTCCCTGAACCCGCCGCTGATCATGTGGGCGGGCGATCGGAACTCGCGCCGGTTCCCCTATTTCCACAAAGCGCGCCATTTCACCGTTCACGTGCTATCGTCGGAACAGGCCGAGCTGTGCTTTGGCTGCTCGAAGAACGCTCACGCTCTGCGCGACATCCAGCATGAGCGGTGTGCGAACGGAACACCGCTGCTGCCAGATTGTCTGGCGCGGTTCGAATGCGAACAACACGCCTATCACGATGCGGGGGATCATGTGATCGTGGTGGGCAAAGTCCTGAAGGCCAGCATGAGCGATGGAGACGCGCTGACCTTCTATGCCGGGAAACTCGGCCAATTCGCGCAGCACTAAGCGCGATCTGACGGTTGCGGGTAATACCCGCAGCCAAAAAAGGGAGGATCCGCATGGGCGGACTGGCATCGGTGCTTGCGCCGATTGCATTCGTGAACGAAACCGTGCTGCGTATTGGCCGCGCGGTTGGCGTTGTTGCGATTGCACTCATGGTCATCGCAATCCTGATTCAGGTGTTCTTTCGATACGTGTTAGGCAACGCCTTGCCCTGGCCGGATGAGGCGGCGCGGTTCTGTATGTTGTGGATGACCGGCCTCATGGCCCCCACTGCGTTCCGGCGCGGCGGCTTTGTGGCCATCGACATGTTGCCCCTGATGCTTCCGCGCGTATTGGGTCAGCTTTTGATGCTGTGCCTGCTGCTCGTTTCGCTTTTGGTCCTACTGGTGGCCGTCAATATCGGCTGGTCCGAGGTCACAGGCTTTGGAGGCAAGTTCGCCACCGCAGCGCTCTATCTGCCGACATCACTGGGCTTTGACGAATGGTATCGCATCCCGCGCAGCTGGATGATGGCCTCATTGCTTGTGGGCATCATCCTGCTGGTTGCCGTGAATATCGAGTTGATCCTGCGCGCGATCGTGACGCTTATGGGAGGCAAGGACCTGCTGCCCGAAATTGCAGATGCACCGGTGGGGGCTGAATAGATGCTGATCTGGTTCCTGCCCACCTTCCTTGTCTTTCTGATGATCGGCCTGCCGGTCTTTTTCGCGCTTCTGGCCGCGCCCGGTATCCTGCTGTGGCTGAACGGGCAGACAAACGACATCACGCTGCTCTATCGCAATGTCTATAACGGCATGGACAGCTTTCCGCTGATGGCGATCCCGTTCTTCATGCTGGCCGGAGAGCTGATGAATCGTGGCGGCATTACCATTCGACTGGTCGAATTCAGCCAAGCCCTGATGGGCCACCTGCGCGGCGGGCTGGCGCATGTGAATGTGCTCAGCTCAATCCTCTTTGCCGGTCTCTCTGGCTCGGCGGTGGCCGATACCTCGGCCCTTGGGTCTATGCTGATTCCGGCGATGGAGAAACAGGGCTATACCCGTAAATTCGCCGCCGCCATCACCGCCGCAAGTTCGGTGATCGGACCGATCATTCCGCCTTCGGGGATCATGATCATCTATGCGTATGTGATGGGCGAAAGCGTCGCCGCGCTGTTCCTGGCGGGCATCGTGCCCGGTGTCATGGTGGGCGTTGGCCTGATGCTGATGATCAAATTCATGGCCGACAAATACGACTTTCCTGTCGCCAGCCGCAAATACACATGGCCCGAGCGCGGGCAGGCCAGCCTGAAAGCCTTTTTCCCGCTGTTGACCCCGGTGATCATCCTGGGCGGCATTCTGGGTGGGGTATTCACCCCGACCGAAGCTGCCGCCGTTGCCGTGGGATATGCCTTTATTATCGGTTTCTTTGTGTTGCGTACGCTCACCTTAAAAGAGGTGCCTGAAATTCTCAGCAATGCCGGTCTGACCTCGGCTGTTGTGCTGCTGCTGGTTGGGGCCGCGATGGCGTTCAAAACGGTGGTCAGCCTCAGCCACGCGCCCGAGGAATTGGCCTCGCTGATCCTGAGCCTGTCGGAAAACCCGCTGATCCTGCTGTTCCTGATCAACTTGCTGTTGTTCATAGTCGGCATGTTCCTGGATGCAGGCCCCGCGATCATCATTCTGGGTCCGATCCTTGGCCCCATTTTCACCAGCCTCGGCGTCGATCCGATCCATTTCGCCATCATCATGAGCGTGAACCTGACAGTGGGTCTGGCTACGCCACCCATGGGGCTTGTGCTGTTTGTCGCGGCCGCCGTGTCACGCGAAAAGGTCGAAACCATCGCCAAGGCGATCCTGCCATTTCTGGCTGTCGAAATTATCGTGATCTTCCTGATCACATATATCCCCGCACTATCCATGACGATCCCGAGGATAACGGGATTTGCCAACTAACTGAGTTTCACAGGGAGGAAACGCATGCTCAGAAACTTCATCAAATCCGCAGCGGTGGCGACATCGCTGGTCGCCGCTTCAGCGGTGGTCGCAACAGCAGCCGACTATACACTGCGCGCCACCGCCAACTCGAACGAAAACGACGAAGACTATGACGGTCTGGTTGTTTTCAAGAATTATGTTGAAGCGGCCTCAAACGGCGCGATCGAGGTCGAGCTGTTCATCGGCACCCAGCTGTGTTCGAACGGTGCGGAATGTCTGCAAGGTGTCGCGGACGGCACCATCGATATCTACATTTCGACTTCGGGCGGTGCCTCGGGGATCTTTCCTTACGTGCAGGTTCTGGACCTGCCCTATCTGATGGCGGATGACCGCATTGCCGAACATGTACTGTCGGGTGATTTCACCAGGACCATGCGCGATATGGCGCTTGAGGATTCCGGCGGTGCGATCCGTCTGATGACTATCGGCAACACCGGCGGCTGGCGCAACTTTGCCAACACGCAGCGCCGCATCGCTGACCCTGCCGACATGGAAGGGCTGAAAATCCGCACCGTGGTGGCCGACCTGCCGCAAGAGCTGGTCAAGGCTCTGGGCGCCTCGCCCACCCCGATCCCGTGGCCGGAACTGTTCACCAGTTTCCAGACCGGCGTGGTAGAAGGGTCGAAGAACGGGATCACCGACATCATGGGCATGAAATTCCCCGATGCCGGCCTGCAATATGTCACGCTGGATGGCCACGCCTATATGGGCGCGCTGTGGTGGATGAACAACGCCAAGTTCCAGGAGATGCCCGAAGACATGCGCCGCGTGGTGGTTGACGGCTTCTATGCGCTGCAGCAGGCCACCTTTGCCTCGCCCAAGCGCAAATCAATCCAGGCCTATGAAGATTTTGTTGCCGGTGGTGGCGACCTCTATGTACCGACGCCCGACCAAAAGGCTGCGTTCAAAGAGGCGGCAACACCCGTTTACGACTGGTTCCAGTCCAACGTAACCCGCGGGGATGAGATCTTTGTGGCTCTGACCGAAGCGGTCGCGGCAGCCGAGGCTGACGTCAACGCGTCACGCGATGCGGATCTGAACTAAGCTTATGGGTCGGGCCTTCGGGCCCGGCCCTTACCGAAACGGGTACATCCACCCTTTATAGTCATTCACCAGAACATGCGCCCTTTCGATTTGCTCCGGCGACATTTTCTTGACCACTTCTTCCAGGCTGATCGCCGCGTCGGGGTCGCCCCCAATCGCGCTGAGCGTGTACCACATATAGGCCCGCACCAGATCGGGCGCAGGCATGCCCAAGCCCACCTCGTAATACCATCCGACACCGGACTGCGCCCCCGGATGCCCTTTCATCGAGGCGCGCAGATACCATTCAAAGGCCCGCTCGTAGTCCTGTTCGACCCCAAGGCCCAAGCCGTACATCACACCGATCAGCTCTTCGGCCTCGGCATTGCCCGAGCGCGCGGCGGGCAGCAATTCCTCGCGCGCGGCTTCAAATTTCCCCTCTTCCATCAAATCGCGCGCCTGTTCCAGTTCGGCCAATGCGGGCGTCGTGAAAAGGCAAAGGGCAAATACAAGCTGGCGCATGGATTGGGTGCTTTCCTTATTGCCGGGACCGCCGCAGCCCAAGACCTGCCGCGCCCGCTGAGTGATGATGATTTCCTGTCCTTTGATATGGAACAGGCCGTGATTGGTCATCAACTGTTTTACGACCCGATCCTGTCGGGCAATCAGAACATATCCTGCGCCCATTGCCACCATCCTGATTTCGGCACTTCTGATGGCCTGTCGCTGGGCATTGGTGAGGGTGGGCAGGGTCTGGGCCCGGATCGCACGCCGGGGACAGGGGCGGACAAGATCCGCAAACGCATCCCGCGCAACTCGCCCGGCTTGTGGAACCTGGGCGCTAAAGACCTGCACACCGTGTTTCATGACGGGCGGCTCAGCCTGTCTGATGTCTATGGCAACGGCTTCAACTCTCCGGCGCAGGAATGGCTGCCCGATGGGCTAAATTCGCTGCTGGCGGCGCAGGCGCTGTTCCCGCTGACCGCACAATTCGAGATGGCCGGGAATGTGGGTGAGAACCAGGTGACCGGCGCGGTTGCCGACCGGATTGATCTGGGTTGGCCGATCCTGGCCAAGCGAGTGCGCACGGATCCCCGTTACGGTCCGGCCATGGTCGCGGCGTTTGATGAGATCGACGCGACCGAAGACATCACCATCACCCAGATCGCCAACGCACTGGCCGCGTTCATGGCCGTCGAGTGGCGCAGCACCGACAGCCCGTTTGATCGCTATCTATCGGGGGACGAGACGGCGTTATCCGCATCTCAAAAAGACGGGATGCGGCTCTTTTACGGCAAGGCACAATGCGCCACCTGCCATTCCGGCCCGCTGATGACGGATCAAGCGTTTCACGCCCTCGCCCTGCCGCCTTTCGGCCCCGGACGGACCCGCCAATGGGACCCGTATGCGCGCGATGTCGGGCGGATGGGCGAAAGCAACCGTCTGGAGGACGCCTATCGGTTCCGCACCCCGATGCTGCGCAACGTGGCGCTGACGGCGCCCTATGGCCATAACGGCGCGTTCCCCGATCTGGAAAGCATGATCCGCCACCATCTGGACCCGCAAGCAAGCTTTGCAGTATGGACCCCCAAGATGGCCGACCTGCCCGACGTGCCTTGGCTGCAAACCGCAGATTTCGTGGTGTGGCAGGATCAGCTTGAACTGCAACGAGTGCAGAGCAAAGTCGACATTGAACCGGTGCAGCTGACAGATCAGGAAGTCGACGCTCTGGTTACCTTCCTGCACGCGCTGACAGGAACCAGCACCGACACCCCGCCCTTTGGTGTTCCCGAGGGGTTTGAGCCCTAAGAAGAAAGACCCCCGCCTTTGGGCACCATCCCGTTGCAGCAAATGATGCAACTGAACGATGGTCAAGCTCGGAGCTTAATGTCCTTAGCGAGCCCGAAACGGCTGTTCATCCGGTCGATCAGAAGAAACGGTTTTACTCTCGTCGCGCCATCACGTGGTCCATGGTTAGGCTGAGCACTTCTGTGTTGTTCTGATTGTATGTCCGATAGCGAAACCGCACGGTTCCTCGATCGGGTTTTGAACGCGATGGGGTGAGGGCCTCGACAGTAACACGCGCTTGAAGCGTGTCGCCGGGGAATACAGGTGCGAGCCATCGCACTTCGTCCATACCATGCCCCCCTAAGTTGGTGCCGGTAAGCACTCCAGTGTCTCGAAATAACCTGAAAGTCAGAGCGATGGTTTGAAATCCGCTGGCAATGAGGCCGCCGAAGATCGACTTTGTCGCCGCAACTTTGTTCACGTGGAACGGCTGCGGATCGTGCGTAAGCGCAAAGTCAATTATAGCACCCTCGGTGAGCGTGATCCCATCGCTCTCGAAGGTATCTCCAACTGACAGATCGTCGAAGTATTTGCCGCTAATCATGGCAAGAGGATAGGCAAAAGGAGAGTTGCCCGTCAATGACACCGCTTATGCATTATCCGTAGTGCAGCACCTTCGCAAATGTTTGGTTTGTCCGCCGACCAGACCTGAACACTCCGCTCCCGGAGTTCTCTCCGGAAGCTTTTGATTGACACAAAATACCGGGCCAATGGACTGCGGCCACGCGCAACAATTACTGCAAAGCGCGGGCCGATCCGCGGATTTTGCTACTCCGCTGCCTCGGCGTAGTCTTCCATCGGTGGGCAGGTGCAAACGAGGTTTCGATCGCCATAGGCATTATCGACGCGGTTGACCGGGGGCCAGTATTTATCGACCCCCATCGAGCCCGGAGGGAAACACGCCTGTTCGCGCGTATAGGGCCGATCCCAGTCACCGACCAGATCGCGCACCGTATGGGGGGCGTTTTTCAACGGGTTGTTCTCGGCGTCGATCTTACCGTCGATAATATCCTGCGCCTCGGCCCGGATCGACAGCATGGCGTCGCAGAAGCGGTCCAGCTCGTCCTTGGGCTCGGACTCGGTAGGTTCGACCATCAGGGTGCCCGCCACCGGCCAGCTCATCGTTGGGGCGTGGAAGCCTGAATCAACCAATCGCTTGGCAACATCATCAACCGAGATATGTGCCTCGGCGTCCAGCGGGCGGGTGTCGAGGATACATTCATGCGCCACACGACCGGTCTCGGACGTATAGAGGATCGGATAAGCATCCTTGAGCCGCGCCGCGATGTAGTTGGCGTTCAGGATCGCCACCTTGGTGGCCTGTGTCAGACCGGCACCGCCCATCAGCAGCACATAGGCCCAGCTGACCGGCAAGATCGAGGGCGATCCAAACGGGGCGGCCGAGACCGGACCCACGGCGGTGCCATATTCCGGGTGGCCGGGCAGATGCTCGGTCAGATGTGCCTTGACGCCGATGGGGCCCATGCCGGGGCCTCCACCGCCATGCGGAATGCAGAAGGTCTTGTGCAGGTTCAGGTGGCTGACATCGCCGCCGATGTCACCGGGGCGCGACAGACCCACCATGGCGTTCATGTTCGCGCCGTCGATATAGACCTGACCGCCGTGATCATGGGTGATCTGGCAGACCTCTTGCACAGTGGTCTCGAAGACGCCGTGGGTCGAGGGGTAGGTGATCATGCAGCCCGCAAGATTGTCGCTGTACTTTTCAGCCTTGGCGCGGAAATCGTCCAGATCGATATTGCCGTTTTCGTCAGACTGCACCGGCACCACCTGCCAGCCCACCATTTGGGCCGAGGCCGGGTTGGTCCCATGGGCCGAGGTCGGGATCAGGCAGACATTGCGATGCCCTTCGCCCCGCGCGATGTGATAGTTTCGAATGGTCAGAAGACCCGCATATTCGCCCTGCGCGCCCGAGTTGGGCTGCTGGCTGATCGCATCATAACCGGTGATCTGGCACAGCTTGTCGTTCAGGTCGTCGATCATCTCACGATAGCCCTGCGCCTGATCTTGCGGCGCAAACGGGTGCAGATTGCCAAACTCGGGCCAGGTGACCGGGATCATCTCGACCGTGGCATTCAGCTTCATGGTGCAGGACCCCAGCGGAATCATTGCGCGATCCAACGCCAGATCACGGTCGGCCAGACGGCGCATATAGCGGGTCATCTCGGCCTCGGCCCGGTTCTTGTGGAAGATCGGGTGGGTCATATAAGGCGTCTCGCGCAGGGCGTAATCAGGCAAGCGATACGCCACGATCGTGCGGTCGACCTTACGGTCAATACCAAAGGCGCCCCAGACAGCCTCGATGGTCTCGGAGCGGGCCTGCTCGTCCAGGCTGATGCCAACCTTGGTCTCACCGACTTTACGCAGGTTGATGCCGCGCGCGACGGCGGCCTCCATGACCGTTTTTTGCAGGTGGCCAACTTCGACCGTGATCGTGTCGAAGAACACTTCGGGTTCGACCGAGAACCCTGCCTCTTCCAATCCTATGGCCAGACGCGAGGTCTTGCGGTGCACCGATTGGGCAATCGCCTTGATGCCATCAGGGCCATGATAGACCGCATACATCGACGCCATCACTGCCAACAGCGCCTGCGCTGTGCAGACATTCGAGTTGGCTTTTTCACGGCGGATATGCTGTTCGCGGGTTTGCAGCGACAGGCGATAGGCCTTGTTCCCTCGGCTGTCGATACTGACCCCGATGATACGGCCCGGCATCGAGCGTTTCAGCTTGTCGGTCGTCGCCATATAGGCAGCGTGCGGGCCACCATAGCCCATGGGTACACCAAAGCGCTGGGTCGAGCCGATGGCGATATCGGCGCCCATCTCACCGGGCGATTTCAGCAGCGCCAGCGACAGGATGTCGGCGGCGACGATGGCAATCGCCTTGTGCTCATGCAGCGCCGCTATCTCAGCGGTGAAATCGCGCACATGACCATGGGTTCCCGGGTACTGGAAGATCGCACCAAACACCGCGCCTGCATCTAGCGTATCGGGGTCGGCAACCTGCACGTCGATGCCCAAAGGCTCGGCCCGGGTTTTGATCACCGCGATGGTTTGCGGATGGCAGTTCTTGTCGACAAAAAAGGCCGCGTTGTTGGCTTTGGAGCGGCCGCCACGCTTGGCCATCGCCATCGCCTCGGCGGCGGCAGTGGCCTCGTCGAGCAGCGAGGCATTGGCCACGTCCAACCCGGTCAGATCACTGACCATGGTCTGGAAGTTCAGAAGTGCTTCGAGCCTGCCCTGGCTGATTTCTGGCTGATAGGGCGTATAGGCGGTGTACCAGGCTGGGTTTTCCAGGATGTTGCGCAGGATCGGCGCGGGCGTGGTGGTGCCGTAATAGCCCTGCCCGATCAGCGAGGTCAGAACCTTGTTCTTGCTTGCCACCTCTTTCATATGAAACAGCGCGTCGCGTTCTGTCATCGCCGGACCCCAATCCAGCGGCTCTTTTTGACGGATCGCGGGTGGAACGGTGGCGTCGATCAGCTGATCCAGCGTCTTGAAGCCGATAACCTTGAGCATATCGCGCATTTCGGTCGGGCTGGGCCCGATATGGCGGCGGTTGGCGAAGTCGTAGGCTTCGTAATCGGTCAGTTTAAAAGCCATGTGGTGCGCTCCTCACGGATAGGTCAGGCCCGGCGGAGAGTGCGGGAGCTTCCGGCGGGAGTATTTGAAAAAAGATGAAGAGGCGGTCTCGCGAAAGAACCGCCACCGGGTGCTAGCCGATAAACGCCTTGTAGCCGGCCTCATCCATCAGATCTTCGAGCTGCGAGGCGTCCGTGATCTTGATCTTGTAGATCCAGGCTTCGCCTTCGGGGTCGTCATTCAGAGCACCGGGGTTGTCTGCCAGGGCTTCATTCACTTCGGTGATCTCGCCATCCACCGGGGCATAGAGCTCGGACGCGGCTTTGACGGATTCAATCACGCCGATCTCACCATCTTTTTCGAACTCGTCGCCAACCTCTTGCTGTTCCACAAAGACCACGTCGCCCAGCTGTTCGGCAGCATGTTTGGTGATGCCCAGCGTCGCGGTATCGCCGTCGACATCGATCCATTCATGCTCTTCGGAGTAATAGGTTGCCATCTTGTCTCTCTCCTGACTTCAACGCTTGTAATTCTGTTTGACGAAGGGCAGCGCCACAATCTCGGCCGGTTGCGGTTTGCCCCGGATAATAAGGTTCACCGTCTCGCCGGGTTCCGCATGACCTGCCGACACATAGCCCATTGCAACCGGGCCGCCGACTGTTGGGCCAAACCCGCCCGAGGTGATCTGGCCGATGGAGGCGCCATTTGCGCTTTGGATCTCAACACCCTGACGGGCAGGCGCGCGGCCAGCGGGTTTGATCCCCACCAGCTTACGCGCTGGTCCCTCAGCCAGTTCGCGCTGGATACGCGCGGCACCGGGAAAGCCGCCCTCTTCCTTGCGGCGCTTTTGAATCGCCCAGCCCAGGCTGGCCTCTATGGGCGAAGTTGTCTGGTCGATGTCATTGCCGTAAAGGCACAGCCCGGCCTCAAGCCGCAAGCTGTCGCGCGCGCCCAGACCGGCGGGTTCGCAATCTTCGTGGGCAAGAAAGGCACGGGTGATTTCGATGGCCTTGTCTTCGGGGATCGAGATCTCATACCCGTCTTCGCCCGTGTAGCCCAGACGCGAGATGCGGCACTCGACACCGTTGATCTCTGCCACAGTGGTTTCCATAAATTTCAGGTCACGCGCGGCACTGCAGAGCGCGCCCACGACGTTTTCCGCTGCAGGGCCTTGCACCGCAACCAAGGCGCGGTCGAAGATTTCAATGACTTCAACGCCATCGAGATTGTCGCGCATATGCGGGATGTCTTGATGGCGCAGCGCCGCGTTCACCACCACGAAGTATTGATCTCCTGCGTTCGACACGATCAGGTCGTCCATGATCCCGCCATTCGCATTGGTGAAAAACCCGTAGCGCGCCTTGCCCTCTTTCAGGGTTGCATAGGCTTGCGGACATAGGGTTTCGAGCTTTTCGCCCACGGCATCGCCACACAGGATTACCTGACCCATATGCGACACGTCAAACAGAGCGGCCTTTTCGCGGCATTGGTTGTGCTCTGCCATGATACCCGCCGGGTATTGGACCGGCATTTCCCAGCCAGCAAAATCGACCATCTTGCCGCCAAGCTCGACATGCAGGTCGTATAGGGGTGTGCGCTTTACATCGGTCATGGCGGATACCTTCTTGCTGTATCTATCGGTCCGAATGCATTTGTGTCAGTCTGCCTCAAGCCGCACAGATTGCAAAGATTCCACTTCGTGTCAGACGAAACAGCCTTTGGTGAACAGAGCGGTATGCAGGCGTATGCATCGCTGATGTTCCTATAGGAAACTTTTTTCCGTTAGGCAACACGCCTTGTGCTGGCTTTTCAAACCCAGAGTAAATCTCTTGTGACCGCGGAATGCCATTAAACGCGATTTTCGCGAACACCCCACTGATTGATATGGGTTTTTGGGAGCCAAGCGATTCTCAGCCGCTGAGCGAACGAACCGCATGATCCAATACGTTGAGGCCCGCAATCAGGTCCGCCTCATCCGTGTCTTCTGCGAAAGCATGGCTGATTCCATTGATCGAGGGGACAAAGAGCATCGCAACCGGCATCAGCCGGGACACGTTGGTGGCGTCATGCAAAGCGCCTGACGGCATCCTGCGCCATTTCCCCGGAGCCACCTGTTCTGCGCCCGTTTCCAAAGCCGTCCGTAGGGTCAAATCCATGGCCACAGGCTCCAACCCGAGAAGCGTGCCATAATCGAGGTTTGTACCGAGGTCGTCCGCCACCTCTTGCGCTGTGACGCGAATGATCTCTTCCATCCGGGCCAGGCGATCGGCATCACCATCGCGCCACTGCATCGTAAACCGCACGCGCCCGGGCACGATTGAAGACGCATTGGGGTGCAGGTCGACGCGCCCGATGGTCCACACGGTTTGCGGAGTGACCACGTTGCGGAACCGGTCGTTCAGTTGTGTGTTGAACAACGACAGCGCCTGGAACGCGTCGCGCCGCAGGTGCATGGGCGTGGTTCCAGCGTGGTTCTGCTGACCCTCGAAACTGATTGTCATGTCACGAATGCCGACGATGTCGGTGACCACACCAATTGTCTCATCCGAGGCGTCCAGTGTGGGGCCCTGTTCGATATGCATCTCGATGAAACCCGAGAACCGGTTGGGGTCCACAAAACCTTGCGACAGATCCGCCATCGCGCCGCGCGCTGCGTCAAAGCGGATGCCTGCACCGTCGGTCAGCGCATCGGCCTTGTCCAATGGCAATCCACCCGACCAGACGGCCGAGCCGGTGGTCACGCCGAACCGTCCTTCTTCGTCCTGAAAGCTGACAACAGAAATAGGCCGGTCGCTGGATCGCGCGATTTCCAAGGCCGCGATCACGCCCAGCGCGCCGTCCAGCCAGCCGCCTTCGGGCTGGCTGTCGGAATGGGATCCCATCAGCAGCGAAGGTCCATCAGCCAAGCCAAACAGGTTGCCGACAGGGTCAAAATGGGGGGTCAGGCCCGCCTCGGTCATGCGCCCGGCCAGCCACTTGCGCGCCGCGATATCGGCCTCGGAATAGGCGGGGCGGATAACGCCTTTGCCAACGCCCGAGGCGCCAAATGCGCGCAAGCTGTGCAGGTCGTCGATGAAACGCTGATGATCGATGGCCATAAGCCCCCCTGTCGATCTGATTGTCGGGCCAAACATAATCATAAACCGCCCCGGCGCGAGGATTTTTTGGTCCAGCGTTCAAACCCCTCTGGTCCCGGGTGGAAAGCTGCCCTAAGACTTGGCCGCAAGAGGGACCGACATGTCACATATTACTTTGGTGCGTCACGGGCAGGCAAACACGGCAGCCCGCGACGAGGTCAGCTATGACAAGCTCAGCGATTTGGGGCACCAGCAGGCGCGCTGGCTGGGCACGCATCTGCGCGACACCAACATCTACTATCCGCGTGTCTATTGCGGAACTCTGACCCGCCATGCCGAAACCGCCGCCAGCATGGGATTGTCTGAGCCGGTTCGGGATGCGCGATTGAATGAGATCGAGTATTTCACTCTCGCGCAGTTGTTCGAACAACAACACGGCGTGGCCATCCCCACGGACCGCGAAGGATTTGTCGAGCATCTGCCCAAAACCTTTGCCGCCTGGGCTGCAGGAGAGATCACGGATGCGCCCGAAACGTTTGAAGAGTTCGAAACCCGTGTGAGCGATGCGCTGCGCGAGATTGGCACCGAAGGGGGGCCAGCAATCATCGTGACCTCGGGCGGGTTGATCTCGATGGTGGTGCGGCAGGCGATGGGGTTGGATATACCGTCTATGGCGCGGGTGGCTCTTGCCATCATGAACACCTCAATGCATCGTCTGCATCCGATCGGGGCGCAGCTGAGCCCGGTTCTGTTCAACGCCGTTCCCCATCTGGAAGCGCCCGACCGGCAATACGCCCAGACCCATCTGTAAGGAGCCCTCTGATGCAGCTTTATTACGCCCCGCGCACGATCTCGGTTGCCGTTGCGATTGCCCTAGAAGAGGCCGGGCTGGACTATGAAGCGGTCAAGCTGGATTTTGCCGGTGGCGAGCAGATGAAGCCCGCCTATTTGCAGATCAATCCCAAGGGCCGCGTGCCTGCCCTGGCGGTTGATGGTGGCATCCTGACCGAGACCGGCGCGTTGCTGGAATTTGTCGCGGCCAAAGCACCGCAAGCCGGTCTGGTGCCAACAGACCCTGTGTTGGCTGGCCGTATGCGTGAGGTGATGTTCTATCTGGCGTCGACCATGCATGTGAACCATGCGCATAAGATGCGTGGGCATCGCTGGGCGGATAAAGAGACAAGCTGGGAAGACATGGCTGCAAAAGTGGCAGAAACTATGACAGCGTCCTGCGACTATGTCTGCGCAAACGGTCTGCACGGGCCATTTGTGTTGGGTGAGGCATTCTCATTGGCGGACGCTTACCTCTATGTGGTGTGCAGCTGGCTGGAAGGCGACGGGGTCGATGTCTCGGCCTTTCCCAAAATCGTCGCGTTCCGCGAGGCGATGGAGGCGCGCCCGTCTGTTCAAGCCGTGCGCGCGGCTGGAATGCTCTGAACAAAAGGAAACGCGATGACACATCTCTGGGTCCGGGCAGAACAGCGCCCGAACGAGGAACGGGTCGGGTTGACCCCTGACGGGGCCGCAGCGCTGATCGCAGCGGGTATTCGCGTGACCGTCGAAGAAAGCCATGTCCGCGCCATTCCCATCGAAGGTTATAAACAGGTGGGGTGTGACATCGCGCCGGAAAACACCTGGCCGCAAGCGCCAACGGACGCGATCATTTTTGGCCTGAAGGAACTGCCCGAGGACGGCTCTCCCCTACCCCACCGCCATATCATGTTCGGCCATGCCTATAAGGGCCAGCATTCCGGCCGCGCCTTGCTGCAACGGTTCAAGGCCGGTGGCGGGACGCTCTATGATCTTGAATATCTGGTGGACGAAGATGGACGGCGTGTCGCGGCCTTTGGGTACTGGGCAGGCTATGCCGGGGCCGCAGTTACGCTGAAAACTTGGGCTGCGCAGCAACGCGGGCAGGAATGCCCGCCCGTGGGTATCTATGCAGACAAAGACAGGTTGAACGCCGAGCTTCTGGCCGAGCTGGACGCAACGGGTGCGGCCCGACCCAGCGCCATTGTCATCGGTGCCTTGGGGCGCGTCGGAACCGGGGCCTCTGACCTGTGCGAAGCCATGGGTGTCACCGTCACCAAATGGGATATGGCCGAAACCGCCAGTGGCGGACCGTTCCCCGAAATCCTGGACCACGATCTGTTCCTGAATTGCATCTTTGCGCGCCCGGGCACACCGGTCTTTGTCCCACGTGATGCTTTGACAGCCGAGCGCAAACTGACTGCGATCGGTGATGTCGCCTGTGACCCGGACAGTGACTATAACCCGGTTCCGGTCTATGACCGGGCTACGACTTGGGACGCACCGGCGTTGCGTGTGGCCACAAACCCTGTGATGGACGTCATGGCGATCGACAACCTTCCGTCGATGCTGCCGGTTGAAAGTTCACAAGACTACGCGGCGCAACTGCTGCCCTCGCTGCTGACTCTGGCCGATCTGGACAAAGGCGTCTGGGGCCGGGCAGAAGCAACCTACAAAACGCATTTGAGAGGGATCTGAGCAATGACGATTCACTGGTGTGGCACCGGCCTGTCGGCCATCCCCGGCTTGCGCCGCCTGATCGAAGGTGGGCACAAAGTCACCGTCTGGAACCGGACCATCGAAAAGGCCAAGGCCGAGATCGGCGATCTGACGGACGATATCCACGCCTTTGACATCGAGGCTTTGGGCAACGTGCTGGAGCCGGGCGATGTGATTGTGTCCATGCTGCCCGGTGACTGGCATGTACCACTGGCCGAGCTGGCGATCTCGAAACAGGCAAATTTTGTCTCGTCGTCTTACATCGCACCCGAAATGCGCGCGTTGGACGACAAGGCGCGCGAAGCCGGAGTGGCGCTGGTCAACGAGGTAGGTCTGGACCCGGGCATCGATCACCTCATGGCCCATGCGCTGGTTTCCGACTATCGCGCCTCGGACGCGTTTGATGCGCAAAACCACCTGAGCTTCATTTCCTATTGCGGCGGTGTTCCCAAGATCCCCAATCCGTTTCGGTACAAATTCAGCTGGTCGCCGCTTGGGGTGCTCAAGGCCCTGCGGTCACCATCGAAATCCATCCGCGATTACGCGCCGCTGGATGTTGCCCGTCCCTGGGACGCGATCACCAGCTATATCGCGCCACTGCCCACACCTGAAAGCTTTGAGGTCTATCCAAACCGGGACTCGATCCCGTTCATGGCCGAATACCAGTTTGAAGACCATTGGCCGGTCAAGGAATTCGTGCGCGGCACGTTGCGCCTGAACGGATGGGCGGATGCCTGGTCGGATGTGTTTGCCGAGATCGAAACCCTTTCGGGGCCCGAAGGCGATGCACGTTTGAAAGAGATGTCCGATCAGTTCTGGGCCGAAAACGCCTATGACGAGGGTGAGCCCGACCGCGTGGTTCTGTGTGTGGGCCTGAAGGCCGAAAAAGACGGTGTGCCGGTCTGGCACAAAACCTATGTCATGGATGCATGGGGTGATGCGCGCGGCACGGCCATGGCGCGTCTGGTCTCGGTCCCCGTGTCACTGGCGGTCGAGGCCGTACAGAACCGCGCCATTCCCGCCGGTGTTCACGCAGCCCCCAGCGATCCGAAACTGGTGCAGGACTGGATGGCCCAAATCGACATTCTGGCACAGCATTTGCAGGTGGTGGATCATCTGGGCTGACATCGCTCGCACCAGTGAAGTTCAGGACAGAGGTCTCAGCTTTCCAAGCGATGATGCGCCCAGCGTAGGGCGTTGTTGACAATATGGCTTGGATAACTGCGTTTCAGGTCGTCTTCCAGCCTTTGCTCCCACCAGTTTGTCTCGATTTCCACACGCGCTGCACGAACACAAGCTAGCGTATCGTGCAGTTCTTTGAACGTGTTCGGATAGCGACCCGACCTGCCATTCACAACTCCATCCAAACTACGCTTATAGGCCAAAATCAGCCCGCTCTGTACTGGAGAGGTTTGATAAAGATAGTTTTCAACCGCTTGCGAACTTTCGTCCCACGGCCACGCCGGAAACAGAGTAGATAGTCTTTCGATCGAGGCCCGGCAGCTTTGCGAAGCACCTTCATCCTGATGGGCAGGAAAAAGCATTGGGCATTGCGGTCCATTCAGGTTGCAGGCTTTGAAAAAGTCTCGCCGATTACGGCGGTTCTCGGTATCGGCAACAACACCGCCAGCAAAAGCGAGCGCAGCGCTGTGATAGTCTTTTTCCTTCAAACGGATCCGGCCGATCCTATTCCAGGCCCAGAACCCGGCGTCGTGGTGTTCGGTGACGTCTTCTAGGAATGGTAATATCTCATCATGACGGTTCATTCTGCTCAGCAGTTTGACCTTCGTCTGCAAACTCCAGGCGTCATTTGGCTGTAACTCTAGCGCGCGATCAACAGCCACCATTGCTTCAGCATAATCTTCTGTTTTTACAAGGACAAATGCCTTCCACCCCCAAGGTATATAGCTGTTCGGAGTCTCTCGGATCGCAAGCTCAACTTCGGCCCGCGCTGAGTCCCAGTCTTTCAACTGCATGAAAGCCCGCAATTTGTGACGATGAATCAATGACCGTGTTGTCGGGAAAACCGCGCTCCATTTCAATAAAGTGTCACACGCAGCAACAGCATCCTGCGGATGGCTGTCGATTAAATTGCATGTCCTGACAATCTCGCGGTGTTTATCACCAAAATGCAAAACCGCGCCTGACGCAGCGATCAGAATGGACGCAATGATGAGCGTGAACGACGACACCCGAAATTTACCGAGCAAGCTTTTTATCTGCATTCAAACAGCTATGAATTGAGTTCTTCGCCATCAACTCGAGGCGATACAATGCACGTATTTGAACTTGGCAAGGTGTCGAAATTAAGACCTAGGATCTGACGCGGATCGATTTTTGAAGAAAAAAGGCCAGCTCCGAGGGTCAGAGTGGCCTTTCGGTTAATCGATCTGTCACTTTGGCGTTCCTTGCCGTCAGATGTAGCGGTTGATTGTTTCCTCTACATCGCTTCGATTGATCCCCAACTCAGCCAGTTGGTGGTCCGTTAATCCGTTCAACTGTTGTGCGGCGACGACGATGTCAGCTCGGACGGCTTGAATGCGCATCGCGCGGTCGAACAAGAGCAATGTACTTGCAGGCGGGTAGGATTGGGTATTGGGGTCTAGGTCGAACATATCTGTTCCTTTTTGACTCGTTACATCTGAAACTTTGGCGAAGTTGGCTTCACCGTTTGAGCGATGCTGGGTCGTAAACGGAGTCGTAGGCCCGTTGCGCAATCTGATCCCGAGGGACACCGATATCGTTCAACTGCTGATCCGAGAGGTTGTTCAGCTCTCTCTCAGTCTTGGCGACCAATCGACGGCGATACTGCGCGACCTTTGCTTCAGCGTAGTCCGAGAACAGCCCGTCGAAAATCCCGCGCTGCGGGGTGAGTATTCCTGCATTTTGCATAATGCGTTCCTCCTGGTTTGAACTGTGTTTCCGTCACACTTCAAATAAAGGAGGTGGTTCTGAAGATCGCCAAAGCAGCGCATTAAGCTGCGTTAATGTTGATTGGTAGAGTTGGCCTTCGGCGAAACACACTACATCAGATCGTTTTCCACGTCTTCAGCGGAAATGCCCAGCGCATCCAAACCGTTTTCAAGGTGATCCGACATATGAGGTGTGCCGATCAGGTAGTCCGCGCAGGGAGTCGAGGCCTCGGACCTGGCGGTTGCGATGGCTTCGGCCAGATCGTCTGTGTCGAAGCTTTCGCGCCCGATCCACATGATCGCCACCAGCTCGGCTTGTTCGTCCTCACCCATCCGGTCAATAAAGGCACGCAACTCACCTTCGGCGCGATCCAACTCGCGCCCCATCATCGCAACTTGCGCCACTTTCCGTGCCGAGATTTCCAGCATCTGTCCAAACTCCTTGCGTTCGCGGTTTGGTCAGAACCCAATCATCATCAGGCTGCCCCGTCTTTGATCTTGCGCAATTCGGTGCCGGGACCTGAAACGGGGTGATCAGGAACCGGCGCGCTGCGGAACGGACGGAACCGGGCCTTTTTGACCCACAGTTTGATCGCCTGCCACAGGATCAGCATAAACGTCCGCCGCGCACCAAAAGGGCGACGCAGGAAAGACCAAAGGATCACACGGTTGGTCAACGGAGCGCGTTGCCCGGTCAATGTGGCTATCAGACCTCCGTTCTCGCGCCCATAGTCGATCCACACTCCGACCCGCTGATCACTGTAGTCAAAGCGAAAGGTGTATTGCCCCTCGATTTCTTGAAACGGTGAGACATGCACCCGCTTGGTCGCAACAATTCGATCAGAAGGAGTGATCGGCGACAGGTCAGGCTTGATGCAGAGATAGCTGTGGCGGGTGCCGTAGGTATTTGTCACTTCGGCAACGACAGCAAACATGTGGTCCTCGGCGTCGAAACAGAACCAGAAGCTTACCGGGTTGAACACATGGCCCAGCACACGCGGTTGGGTCAAAAGCGTCAGTCTGTCGGGCTGAGCTAAGCCGTGCGCGTCAAAGCACTCGCGCACCCAAACCGCGCCCCGTCCCTTATGCGGCTCGCCACCATGATCGCGATTGCGCCAATTGGTGACGTTGGCGCGGTTGATGGAGAACAAAGCGGGCGTGTCGTTCCGCGCCTCGGGGTCGAACAGGATGTAGTCGATGGAATAGCGAAACGCGTTGTCGATCGCACCCTTGCGGCCGTGATAGGTATGGCCGGCGATATGATCGATCTGCGTCATTCCTGTTCTTATCCCATTCGGCCTGTAAAGCGCTCAAAAGCCTTATATTTCTTCGGTCAAGGATGCTCTGCATTACGCAGTCTAAACAAAATTGGATCATTTTCGACGGTGAAAGTGATCCGGCTTGGGTCAGACAACGTAATGTGGTTATGTTTACCGAGATCGACACCGTGACCTTGGACGATCCTGCGCCGCCCGTCGGCGTTGCGAAAACTGCGGTCACAAAACGTATCAAGGGCAAACAGGTGAACCGAACGGCTGACAGTTGCAACCCAGAACCAGAGTGGGTGGGCCATGTCAGGCGCATTCGGGACGGGCAGGATCAGGCGGCTTTTGCCGAGTTGTTCCAGCACTTCGCGCCACGCATCAAGGCGTTCCTGATGAAATCAGGATCGGATGCCGCGCTGGCCGAGGAATGTGCGCAAGAGGTCATGGCGACCCTTTGGCACAAGGCGCACCTGTTTGATCCGTCTCGGGCAACGGTGGCCACTTGGGTGTTCACCATTGCCCGGAACAAGCGCATCGACGTCTTGCGCAAGCAACGCCGCCCCGAGCCCGAAGATCTGGGATGGGGGCCCGAGGCCGAGCCGGACCAGGACGATGTGATTGCGCTGCAACAGGAAACCGCGCAGCTGCGTGACGCGTTGACCGCGTTGCCTGAGGCGCAGAGACAACTGATCGAGAAAGCCTATTTTGGCGATCTGAGTCACCGCGAGATTGCCTCGCAAACCGGATTGCCGCTGGGCACGATCAAATCAAGGATACGGCTGGCACTGGATCGCCTGCGCCACGCAATGAACTGAGATGACGATGATGACGAAGGACATAAAACATCACCTGACAGATGACCTGCTGATGGCCTATGCCGCAGGCTCTCTGCCCGAGGCGTTCGACCTGATGGTCGCCACGCACATCTCATTGTGTGACCATTGCCGCGCCCGCGCGGAAAGCTTTGACGCGGTGGGCGGCTCGGTGCTGGAAGATCAGGCAGCTGATGTCACAATGGGTCAAGAGTCGCTGGCGGCGACCATGGCCATGATTGCGCAGGGTCAGCCGACCGCTAAGCCAAAGCGCTCTGATTGTTCCGTCTTACCGACACCGCTTCAGGATTATGTAGGCGGCGACGTGAATTCAATCCGGTGGAGACCGATTGGCATGGGTGTCAAACAAGCGATCCTGCCGACGACGCGGGATGCAACAGCGCGCCTGTTGTTTATCCCTGCGGGCACTGCTGTGCCGGACCACAGTCACAATGGCATCGAACTGACGATGGTGCTGCAAGGGGCCTTCTCGGACGAAGTCGACCACTTTGGCCGTGGCGATGTCGAGATTGCAGATGAACATCTGGAGCACACACCAGTCGCAGACATTTCAGAAGATTGCATCTGCCTGGCGGTCACCGACGCGCCACTGAAGTTCAGCAAGCTGATGCCACGTCTATTCCAACCGTTCCTGCGGATCTGAGTCTGATCTATCTTCCGCAAGGCAAGGAACCCTAAAAGGAGTGTGCGCATGTTCGGAAGATTTGTTTTGGCGTCAGCCTTGATCACCTCTGCTTCCATCGCGACGGCCCAAATGAAAGCCGACGTCAAATTCGCACCCGGCAATTTCGGTACCATGGTCAGCGGCACAATCACCGGGGACGAGTATTTCGACTATAGCTTGGGCGCATCAGCCGGTCAGGAGATGTTTGCTGAGCTTCAGGTCAGTGATACCAATGGCAACGGGGTGATCTATTTCAACATCCTGCCCCCCGGCAGTGATGGAGAAGCGATCTATATCGGCTCGATCAACGGCAACACCGCCCGGGTCGATCTGCCCGAAAGTGGTGACTATACGATCCGGGTCTATCTGATGGGCAATGATCGGGACACAGGCAAAACGGTCGGCTACAACCTCGACCTGTCGATCCAGTAAGGCCTAACCTTCGGATTTGCCAAGCGGTACCACATTCGTGTGGTCGTCGGGCGCCAATTCCTCGAAATCGAAATTGTCCAGACGCTGCGCCCGGCGCCCGGCCTTTTCAGCGCTGATCTTGATGTCCGAAATATCCTTGGCCGCCTGACCGAAATGGCGGTCGAGGTTGGACACGCGCTCACCCAGACGTTCCACATCCTTGTGCAGCATCCCAAGTTCCTTGCGGATCGCCCCCGCCTGTTCACGCATCCGCGCGTCTTTCAGGATTGCGCGCATCGTGTTCAGGGTGGCCATGCATGTGGTGGGCGAAACGATCCAGACGCGTTTTGAAAAGCTCTCCTGCACCAGTTCGGGGAACTTTGCGTGTAGCTCGGCATAGACCGCCTCGGACGGCAAAAACATCAACGCGCCATCTGCGGTTTCGCCATCCAGAATGTATTTCTCGGCAATATCGTTGATGTGTTTGCGCACGGTCGAGCGGAACATCTGCACCGCTGCTTTGAGCTCCGCATCATTGGTAGATCCGATCAGGGCCTCATAGGCCTCCAGCGGGAATTTGCTGTCGATCACAATCGGCCCCGGAGGGTTTGGCAGGTTGATCAGACAATCCGCCCGTCGCCCATTCGACAACGTGGCTTGCAACTGGAAACTGTCCGAAGGCAGTGCCTTGGAAACGATGTCGTTCAGCTGAATCTCTCCAAACGCGCCGCGCGTCTGTTTGTTCGACAAGATGTCCTGCAATGACAGCACATCGCCCGACAGTTTGGTGATATTGTCTTGCGCCTTGTCGATCGCGGCCAAACGTTCTTGCAATTGCGTCAGCGAGGTCGCGGTTTGTTTCGACGAGCCATGCAGCGATTCCTTCATCCGTTCCTGCATTTCGGCCAGCGCGCGGGCGGATTTCATCGCGTTGTCGGCCAGCCGGTCATTCATCTGCTGCTGCACTGAAGACAGGCGGGATTCGACCGTCTGGATCACCTGCACCTGAGCATTGGCCTGTGTGTCCGAGACATGCTGGAGCCCACCGCGTAACTGCTCTTGCCCCTGCCCCAACTGCTGCACATGCTGACCCAAATGCACCATCTGCCGGGCCAAGGGTTCGGCCATCCGGGCCGAGCGGTTCGAGGCGCGCAGCGACAGGAACAGCAGCAGCAGGATCAGCGCGACCACCCCGCCAACGATCAGCACAGCAGGGTCGTTCAAAGCCACTTGAGTTCCAGCAATCTCGATCATGTCGCCTCGGATGTTCTTGTTTTATTCTTCATAACCCGGCACGACTGCCGGATCAACTGCGCCCGAACAGGCGTTCGATATCGGCCAGCTTCAACTCTACGTATGTCGGCCGCCCGTGGTTGCATTGGCCGGAATGGGGCGTCGCCTCCATTTCGCGCAGCAAGGCGTTCATCTCTTCCGCGCGCATCCGGCGACCTGAACGGATCGAGCCGTGACAGGCAACCCGGCTCAGGATCGCCTCGATCCTGGCTTGGACCATCTGGCTTTCTCCCTGATCAACCAGCTCATCCAGGATATCCAGGATCATCGCGCGGGCATCAACCTCACCCAGAATGGCCGGGGTTTCGCGCACGGCAATGGCACCGCCGCCAAAGGGCTCCAGTGTCAGGCCCAGCCGCGACAGATCCTCGGCCACAGCCATAAGACGGGCACAATCCCCTTCGGACAGTTCCACAATCTCGGGGATCAGCAGCGCCTGCGCGGCGACGCCGTTTTCACCCATCTGGGTTTTGAGCTTTTCATAAACCAGCCGCTCATGCGCGGCATGCTGGTCGACGATCACCATCCCGTCGGCGGTCTGGGCGATGATGTAGTTCTCATGCACCTGCCCGCGCGCAGCACCCAAGGGAAGATCCTCTGGAGACGCTTCGGACTCAGGTTCGGACGCAGACTCGACCACATGGCCGCTATAGTCGCGCGACATCTCGGCAAAGCCGGGCGCCTGCGCCTGATAGGCCGCTTGGCGCGCTGCAGGCGAGGGCCTGTCCATCTGATAGACACGTGCCGGCGAGGGCTGCGCCGTTTCAGGCCGCATCGCACCCAAAGTCGCATGCGCCACAGTCGAAGATGCCCGGTGCCCGGCCTCGGCCAATGCGTGGCGCAGGCTCGAAACGATCAACCCGCGCGCGACGCCGGGATCGCGGAACCGCACTTCGGATTTAGCGGGATGCACGTTCACATCCACCAGAGTCGGGTCGCAGTCGATGAACAGCGCCGCCGCCGGATGGCGGTCGCGGCTGAGGAAATCAAAATAGGCGGCGCGCAGCGCGCCTGTCAGCATCTTGTCACGGACCGGACGGCCATTGACGAACAGGTACTGCGCCACCGCAGCGCCTCGGGAATAGGTCGGCAACGCCGCATAGCCATAGAGCCTGATCCCGTCTCGTGTCGTATCGATCCGCAGCGCGTTTTCCGCAAACTCGCGCCCGATCACCCGCGCCAGACGGGCGTGCAGCGCATCAAACAGATCGCCGTTTTCCCGGTCGGCCCGAAAACTCACACGGCCTTCACCCCCGCCTGAGACATCGCGCAGGGTGAAGGTAACCGCCGGTTCGGCCATCGCCAGGCGTTTGACCGTGTCAGAGATCGCCTGCGCCTCGGCCCGGTCGGTACGCATGAATTTCAGACGCGCGGGTGTGGCAAAGAACAGATCACGCAGTTCAACCACGGTACCAGCGCGCAAGGCGGCAGGTCTCACCGCGTCCATCTTGCCTCCCGACACCTGGATCTGGGCCGCATCCGCGCCGGGAACGCGGCTGGTGATGGTCAGCCGACCCACAGCCCCCAGTGAGGGCAGAGCTTCACCCCGAAAACCGAAAGTGTGAATGTTGAGCAGATCTGAGCCGTCGATCTTGGACGTTGCATGGCGGGACAGTGCCAGCGGCAAATCTTCCGCTGCAATACCGCACCCGTCATCCGTCACGCGAATCAGGGTTTTGCCCCCATCAGCGATATCAATCGCGACCCGGCTTGCCCCTGCATCAATGGCATTTTCCACCAGTTCCTTCACCGCCGAGGCCGGTCTTTCCACCACCTCGCCCGCCGCAATCCGGTTGATCGCAGCATCATCCAGTTGCCGGATAACGGGTCGAGCATCGCTGATATTGGGGGTCGTCTGAGCCATACCCCAAAACCTAGCACAGCGCTGTGCGATTCTGCCAGCGGCATGGATCGAGGTTTGAGTAGAAGAATTGAACCTCGCCCGACCTGTTGCGCCATACCGCAGGGCGGTTAGGGGTCGAGGCGCGAGAGGTCGGACGAGGTCAGGTGAGTGGTGGCTATATTGTTAACACTTTAATTGCATTAGCATATCTTGAAACACAAATCTGTTCACAGACCTAAATCGTTTCAGAACGAGCAAAGATCAGCCTATCGTAAGCAAACTCAGGTGGCAGCAAGCTGCCAATTCAAGCGCTAGTTTGCGCCCCAACCCGGTGGCGACAAGGGCCCAAGGCAGCGCAGACGGCCAGAATCACACCCGCTACGGTCGCGATCATCCCCGCAGCACTGACCGCGTCCCCAGCACCAAGCCACAGCGGGCCATAGCCTGCCAGAACGTAACCCAAGATGGCCGAGAGCGTCGCAAACAAAACGCTCCACCCGATTTGAACTTCGAGGCGGTTTGTCATCATTCGGGCCGCTGCAGGTGGGCAGATGAACATGGCAATCACGATGATCGAGCCAACAGCATCGAACGCGGCAACGGCAGCAACGGCGGCTGTGATCACCAGCGCCAAGCTCAGAGCACCCGTACGGATGCCCATGGTCCGCGCAAAGCCTTCGTCGAAGGTCGATATCTTGAGCGGCCTCCAAAGCACCCAGATGAAAAGGCAAACCGCAATCAGCGTCACGGCAATGCGCGGCAGCTCGGGCGGTAACCCGGCAAGCGCGACAGGATCCAGCAGCGAGGCCCAGCCACTCGCGTCCAGCCAGATCAGGCTTTCAAGATTGCCGTAAAGCGCATGTTCAACATCCAGATGCACCGTGGATGTGTCGGTTTGCTCTAGCAGCAGCACACCCCCCGCGAACATGGTGGTAAACACCACGCCCATTGCAGCGCCTGCCTCGATTTGGCCCAACCGGCGGACAGCTTCGATCATCACGACTGCCAAAATCGCGGCGCCTGCGGCCCCCAACATCATCGGCCAGGTCGAGATCGTTCCGGTCAGCAGGAAAGCCACAACAATGCCCGGTAGGACCACATGGCTGATCGCGTCTCCGATCAGGGCTTGCTTGCGCAGAACAAGAAAGTTGCCCGGCAAGGCGCAGGCAATCGCAGCAAAGGTGCCAATCAGCATGGGCGTCAAGGAGAGGGGAACAAACTCTGCGCCGCTCATGCCGGAACCTCTTTCGGTGCTCCGATACGGCGGTCAATTTCAGCAATCTGGTCCGCGGTCAGGACGGTTTCGATATCGCGCAACCCGTTGTAGAGCGCCGCCACGGCTTCATGTGCCTGATCAGCGCGGACAATTTCCCAACGTTTTTCGTCGCGCAGGGCTTTGGACGCCCGCGCTTTGCCAGCCTCGGTGGCCACCCCGTCAGCACGGATCAATCCAGCGCGCTGCAACAAGCGACGGGTCAGCGGCTCATAGATTTTTTGCCCCTGTGCCATGGCCAACAAACCCTGTCGAATGTGAACGCGGCGTTGAAACCGGAAATGGCGCAATAGGGCGGCAAGCACGCCGCGTACCGGCGCAAACAGGATCGACAGCAGGAACAGCCCGAACGCCACCAGAACGATGATCGGGCCCGTTGGCAGGTTCGGGGCCACTGCGGACAGGGCCGCGCCGACATAGCCAGACACCCCTCCGGCGAGCCCTGACAAAAGCACCACATGCTCGGCTCGTTCCGACCAGAACCGCGCGGTAACGGGCGGGATGATCAGCATGGCAACAATCAGGATCAGCCCCACGATCTTGAGGCCCACAACGGTCACCGCCATCACCAGCCCCATCATCGCCAGATCAATGCGATGAACCGCCATACCTTGCGCGGCGGCATAGTCCGGGTCGAATGCGACTATTGTCATGGGGCGTCGGATCAACATTACAAGCGCCAAGGTCGCTGCTCCGCCCAACGCGATGATGACCGCATCGGCCCAAAGCATTCCGGCGGTCGAGCCCAGCAAGAACCCCTCTAATCCGGCCTGACGGCCCATACCCATGGTTTGGATAATTGTCAGCAGCACAATGCCAAAGCCGAAGAACACCGAAAGTACCGCACCAATCGCTGCGTCTTCGGCAAGCCGGGTGTGACGCGTCAACCAGTTCAGGCAGAGCAATCCGACCCAGGCCGATAAGGCAGAACCAGCCAGCAAAGCTAAAAGGTTGCGCCCGTCGCCACCCAATAAAACCATAACCATAAAGGCAAGGCAGACACCGGGCAGGGTTGCGTGGCTGATCGCATCGCTCACCAGCGCTCGTTTACGCAGAAACAGAAACGTGCCGGTCACCCCGGCGGACACGCCCAGCAAGCTTGCACCGATTGCGACCAGCGTGGCGTTATAGCCAAGCTGAAGGGTCAGGGCGTCCCAAAGCATGTGCTATCCCGACACGTGCGAAATCTGGTCGATCTGAGCCGTGGCCAACCGCCCGCCATAGGCGTTTTGCAAGTTTTCTGCCGTGAAGGCCTCGGGCACCGGCCCTTCTGCTACCTTATGCGTGTTGATCAGGAACACATGGTCGAAATAGTCGGTGACCGTCGCAAGATCATGATGCACGACCACGACGGTTTTGTGAGACTGTTTCAAAGATTTCAGAACCGAAATGATCGCCTTCTCGGTCGCCGCATCCACCCCGGCAAAGGGCTCGTCCAGCAGATACAGATCGGCATCCTGCGCCAGCGCACGCGCCAGAAAGACCCGCTGTTGCTGGCCGCCCGACAGCTGACCGATCTGGCGATCCGCGAAGTCGCGCATTCCGACGCGATGCAGGCAGTCCATCGCACGTGCCTTATGACGCGCGCGCACACGACCCAGCAGGCCTAACTGTCGCGACAGGCCCATCAGAACCACGTCAATCACCCGGGTCGGGAAATCCCAGTCAACGCTGGCGCGTTGCGGAACATAGGCAATGCGCGCGCGTTGATCTTCCAGCGGGTAGCCAAAGACACTGACCTGCCCGGACAAGGGTTTCACAATGCCCAAAGCCGCCTTTAACAGGGTCGATTTTCCGGCCCCGTTTGGCCCTATTATGGCAGTCATGGCGCCAGGCTGCACCGTCATATCCACCGAAAACACAGCGGGTTTCTGGCCATAAGAGACGGTCAAACCACGCACGGCCAACGGACTGGCATTCAGATCCCGTTCTTCAAGCGTTGCACCCTGATCTGCGGCCAGCTCCAGCATCATTCAAAACCCGGCCGTCAGATTGCCGTTCAGCCCACGTTCGGGCACATCGGCACCCAAAGCGCCCGCAATCACGGTGATGTTGTGATCCAGCATCCCGACATAAGTACCCTCATAGGTGCCGGGCTCGCCCATGGCATCAGAATAGAGCTCGCCACCGATTGTCACCTCATGACCCTTGGCTGCTGCACCTTCGATCAGCGCCCGCATGGACCGGTCCGAGACCGAGCTTTCCACGAATACCGCCGTCAGTTGGCGATCAACCAAGGTGTCGACCAACTCGCCAATGCGATTCAGCCCGGCTTCGGACTGGGTTGAGATCCCCTGAACGCCCATCACCTCATAGCCGTAGGCCGCACCGAAATAGCCGAATGCGTCATGGGCCGTCAGCAGCACGCGGCTTTGTTCAGGCACTGCGGTCAGGGCTTGTTCAGCATAAGCGGTCAGCGCATCCAGCTCGGCCAGATGGGCCTTGGTGTTTTCTGCAAATACGTCGGCAGCCTCGGGCCGTGCTTCGGTCAGGGCGGCCTGCACCGTTACTACGACTTCAGCCCACAAGGTCGGGCTCATCCAGACATGCGGATCGTATTTGTCAGCATAGTCGTCATGGGCGCGGAGCTTGGAAGGATCAATGCTTTCCGCCACAGCGATTACTGTCTGTTTACGGGACAGGTCGTGAAAAAAATGCTCCATCTGCGCTTCCAGATACAGCCCGTGCCACAGAACAAGATCCGCGCGCGTCATCGCTACGATATCGCTGCGGGTCTGACGATAGGCATGAGGGTCGACACCGGGGCCCATCAGGCCTTTTACCTCGACCTGATCACCTCCGACCTGGCGTACAGCATCTGCGATCATGCCTGTCGTGGCCACTACTTTCAGAGGGGCCTCGGCCCAAGCGGCAAAGGGCATCGTCGCGGCAAAAGCCAGCGCAGCAAGAAAACTGCGGCGAATCATGGTCCGACCTCACATTAAAGTTCCTGTTACAGTAGAATATGAGAACGGTTCGCAACTAAGTCAACGCTATTGCGAATTATTCGCAACAAAAATTGCGGTTATTTTTCCAAATGGTCAAAAATTTGCCCATCCAGTCGCCGAGACGCCTTCCAATTGATCCCATCCCGTGCGAATTTGGCGCAAACACCCCAAAGGATGTGACAATGGAAACGCAGAGCTCAGATAGCCCCGTGCGCACCGCGCATCTGCCGCAAGTGACCGAACCGCGAAATCCCGGCATGGATCTGGATCTGGACTGGGTGCGCGCCGTGCAGGCCAACACCTCGGCCATCGAACGCCGCGCAGCCACCCTGCCTGGTCGGCGCTCGGTCAAGAAGGACTTTCAGGCGGCGTGGCTGCTCAAGGCCGTTACGATGATCGACCTGACAACGCTGTCAGGCGACGACACAGTAGGCCGGGTGCGCCGCCTATGCGCCAAGGCACGCCAGCCGGTTTCGCCGTCTCTGCTGCAAGCCATGGACATGCCGCCGATCACAACCGGCGCTGTCTGTGTGTATCACGATATGATCGAAACGGCTGTTTCCGCGCTGGACGGCACCGGCATTCCCGTGGCCGCCGTGTCCACGGGCTTTCCTGCCGGGCTATCGCCTTTCCACCTGCGCGTGGCCGAGATCGAAGAAAGCGTGAAAGCCGGGGCCGAAGAGATCGACATAGTGATCTCGCGCCGTCATGTGCTGTCGGGCGACTGGCAGGCTTTGTATGATGAGATGAAGGCCTTCCGCGCAGCCTGTGGCGATGCCCATGTAAAGGCCATTCTAGCCACCGGAGAGCTGGGCAGCCTGCGCAACGTCGCTCGCGCCTCGCTGGTTTGTATGATGGCGGGCGCCGATTTCATCAAGACCTCGACCGGCAAGGAAAGCGTCAATGCGACCCTGCCTGTGTCTCTGGTGATGATCCGCGCCATCCGAGACTATTACGACCGCACCGGCTATCGCGTTGGTTACAAACCCGCAGGCGGTATCTCCAAGGCCAAGGACGCGTTGGTCTACCTGTCGCTGATCAAGGATGAGCTGGGCGACCGCTGGCTGGAACCCGACCTGTTCCGCTTTGGCGCCTCATCCCTGCTGGGCGATATCGAGCGGCAGTTGGAACATTACGTGACCGGGGCATATTCGGCCGGTTACAGGCACTCGATGGGGTGAGAGATGAAAGTAGCTGCGACTATTTCTATTACTTCTATTTTCGCTGGACCGGCCTGGGCGGAGGAAAACACCTACTCACTTTACCGAACATCACTGGTTAATGGCATCTCCAAAGTACATATCGCTACGTTCGACACGTCAAACGGTGGTGACTACAATTTTGAGAGCTGTCAACTAGCCGCCGAATTGTTTCAAAAACAGCCAAGTGTAAAAACAAAATTTTGGTGCGAACAAGGCAGAGCAGAAGATGACTAAGGATCAACAATGACAGTCAAAGAAATCTTCGAGACCATGAATTACGGCCCTGCCCCTGAAAGCGCAGCTGAAGCGCTGGCGTGGCTGGTCGATCAAGGCGACAAATTCGGGCATTTTATCGACGGGGCCTTCACCAAGCCCGGCAAAGGCTTTGACAGCCGCAACCCGGCGACCGGAGAAGTTCTGGCCAAGCTAACACAGGCAAAACAGGGTGATGTGGATGCCGCCGTGGCCGCCGCGCGCAAGGCGCAGCCCAAGTGGGAGAAGCTGGGCGGCGCGGGCCGCGCGCGGTATCTTTATGCGATCGCGCGGCTGTTGCAGAAACACTCGCGCCTGTTTGCAGTGCTGGAAAGCCTCGACAACGGCAAGCCGATCCACGAGTCCCGCGATATCGACATCCCTCTGGCACAGCGGCATTTCTACTACCACGCAGGCATGGCGCAGTTGATGGAAAGCGAGTTGCCCGACGCGCAAGCCCTGGGCGTCTGCGGGCAGATCATCCCGTGGAACTTCCCGCTGCTGATGCTGGCCTGGAAGATCGCGCCCGCGCTGGCGATGGGCAACACGGTGGTTCTGAAACCGGCCGAGTATACCTCGCTGACTGCGTTGCTGTTTGCTGATATCTGCGCACAAGCCGGGTTGCCGAAAGGTGTGGTCAACATCGTCACTGGCGATGGCGCGGTGGGCGAGATGATTGTCGCCGCAGATGTGGACAAGATCGCCTTTACCGGCTCGACCACCGTGGGGCGACGCATCCGCGAAGCGACCGCCGGGTCAGGCAAGGAACTGACCTTAGAGCTGGGCGGCAAATCCGCCTATATCGTCTTTGACGACGCCGATATCGATTCAGCCATCGAAGGGCTGGTTGATGCGATCTGGTTCAATCAGGGGCAGGTCTGCTGCGCGGGCTCGCGCCTGCTGGTGCAGGAAGGCATTGCCGACCGGTTCCATACCAAGCTGCGCGCCCGGATGGACGGTTTGCGCATCGGTGATCCGCTGGACAAATGCATCGACGTGGGCGCGGTGGTGGACCCGGTGCAGTTGCAGACCATCAAGCGCATGGTCGACAGCAACACCGCAGGGCATGTTTATCAGGCGGCTTGCGCACTTCCCGAAAACGGGTGCTATTACCCGCCGACGCTGATCTCGGGGCTGGAGACGTCAGACCCTCTGATGCAGGAAGAGATTTTTGGCCCGGTGCTTGTCTCGTCGACCTTCCGCACGCCGACTGAGGCGGTGGAACTGGCCAACAACACGCGTTACGGGCTAGCGGCAACGGTCTGGACCGAGAATGTAAACCTGGCGCTGGATATCGCACCCAAGCTGGTTGCAGGCGTCGTTTGGGTGAACGCCACCAACCTGTTCGACGCGGCCGCAGGCTTTGGTGGCGTGCGTGAAAGCGGCTTTGGCCGGGAAGGCGGTTGGGAAGGTCTGGCGGCCTATACCAAGCCAAAGGGCAAAGCCAAACCGCTGGCCAAGATCGAGCCGGCCACCGGCGAAGGCACCCCAGTTGATCCGATTGACCGCACCGCCAAGATGTATGTCGGCGGCAAACAGGCGCGGCCCGATAGTGGGTATTCGAAACCGGTGTGGGGGAAATCAGGCCTGCTGGGTCATGTTGGGTTGGCCAACCGCAAGGACGTGCGTAACGCGGTTGAAGCCGCTGCCGGTGCGAAGGGCTGGTCCAAGACCACTGGCCATCTGCGCGCGCAGATCCTGTATTACATCGGCGAGAACCTCTCGGCCCGCGCGGGTGAATTCGCCACCCGTATCGACGCGATGACCGGCAAGAAGGACGGTGCGGCAGAGGTTGAGGCGTCAATTCAACGCCTGTTCACCGCGGCCGCCTGGGCCGACAAATATGACGGTCAGGTGCATGGCGTTCCGATCCGTGGCGTGGCGATTGCCATGAAAGAGCCTGTTGGCGTGATCGGCGCGCTCTGCGCGGATGAGGCCCCTTTGCTGGGTCTGGTCTCGGTCATGGCGCCGGCGATTGCGATGGGCAACCGGGTGGTGCTGGCAACGTCCGAACCCTATCCTCTGGCCGCGACGGATTTCTATCAGGTGCTGGAAACCTCGGACGTGCCCGCTGGTGTCGTCAACATCCTGACCGGCAGCCATGCAGAGCTCGCGAAACCTCTGGCCTCGCATTTGAACGTTGACGCGGTTTGGTCATTCTCTTCGACAGATCTGTCGAAAGAGATTGAAGCGGTCTCTGCCGGGAACCTGAAGCAAACCTGGGTCAATAACGCGACGGCATTTGACTGGAGCGTGGACCATTCGCGCCGCTTCCTTCAGGCTGCCACAGAGGTGAAAAACATCTGGGTGCCCTACGGCGAGTAGGGCTCCCTTTTGAGGGAGGCCTATATGGATTTTTCAGGAAAGACCGTCATCGTCATCGGCGGCACCAGCGGTATCAATCGAGGGATCGCCGAGGCATTCGCAGCCGCAGGAGCCAAGCTCGCGGTGGCCAGCCGATCTCAGGACAAGGTGGACGATACGGTCGCGGCCCTGAAAGCTGCGGGCGCAGCCGAGGCCATCGGGGCCAGCTTTGATGTCCGCGATGATCAGGCTGTGGCGGATGGGTTGGAACACTTCCACGACGCGCTGGGTGATTTCGATGTGCTTGTTTCGGGCGCGGCAGGCAACTTTCCGGCGCTGACGGCTGAGATGTCGGTCAATGCGTTCAAAACGGTCGTGGATATTGATCTGATCGGTACGGTCCATGTGATGAAAGGAGCCTATCCTTTTCTCAAACGTCCCGGCGCAAGCATCATCAACATCTCGGCCCCGCAAGCCTACCTGCCCTATGAGGGGCAAGCCCATGTCTGTGCCGCCAAGGCAGGCGTCGATCAGATCACGCGCACATTGTCGATGGAGTGGGGGATCGAGGGTATTCGTGTGAACTCGGTCGTCCCGGGCTTTATCGAGGGCACCGAGGGTGCAAAACGCCTGAGCCCGTCGGAAGATGCGCATGAAGAAATTCGCAAAGACATTCCGCTGGGTCGTTGGGGTCAAACACAGGATGTTGCCAACGCTTGCCTGTTCCTCAGCTCGGATCTCGCTAGCTATATCAGCGGCAATGTTCTGGCAGTGGATGGTGCTTTGTATCAGCGCGGTTCTGGCCGGTTCGGACAAATGATGGGCGAAATGCTGCGTATGAAAGGAAAAGCGCAGTCATAATAGGTTGCAGTGTGAACTTGTTCACATACAGCAACATGCGGTTCCCTCAGCTTTTCACGCATTGTTTTGTGTGAGGGGGCTCACATGCTTGGTTTACCGGTTGAATTAAATTGGCTGCTTCAGCTTGCCACAACTATCGGCGTCATCGGGGCCGGTCTTTATATCCTGAACTATTTCATCCTGCAGCTTGGGTTCATTCGTGGGTCGGGTGTGTTTTACCCGACACTGAACATTGCCGCCGCAAGCTGCGTGCTGATCAGCATGTTTGAAAACTTCAACCTGGCCGGAACGATTATTCAACTGGCCTATATCTCGATTTCGGTCATGGGGCTCTTGCGCGGCTATCTCGCGCGGCATCTGGTGCGCTTTTCGGAAGACGAGAAACAGTTCATCTCGCATTATCTGGACACGCTAAAACCGCACCAGGCACGTAAACTGCTGAACACCGCCGAGATCAAAGACTATGCGCCCGGTACGACCCTGATCAGTGAAGGCAACACCAAGGATTTTCTGGGTTTCATCCTCAGCGGGCAGACGACCATCCTCAAGGATGGGCGGGTGATCAACCAATGCGGCCCGGATGAGATTCTGGGAGAGCTGACATTTGGCTTGGGTCAACCAGCCACTGCAAGTGTGCTGGCCACCCACCCAACGCGGTGCCTTGTGTTTGATAGTGAACGCTTATGTCGCCTGCTGCGTCGCAACCGACACATGGATGACGCGCTAAAGGCCGCGCATTTCAAGAACACGCGGCAAAAGCTCCTGAGCAGCAACAATCACACTGTGAGAGCTCAAAAACGCCCTGCCGTTGTGGTGGCGTAGACGGGATCAGCCGTCCAGGCCAACCGGCTTTCCGACAATGGTAAAGTGCAGGCCTTCGGGATCCAAAAGCTCGGACGCGACACGGTTCACATCCTCAAGCGTCACGCCGTTCACCTTGTCATTGCGGGTCGCGATATAGTCAATCGGCAGGTCGTCCATCTGCATCCCTACCATGATCCCGGCTATCTGACCGTTACCATCAAACCGCAGCGGATAGGCTCCAGTCAGATAAGTCTTGGCATCATCAAGCTCTTTCTGCGTCACACCCTCAGAGGCCGCGCGCGCCCATTCCTGGCGGATCACTTCGATGGCTTCGGCAATCCGGTCATTGGCAGAGGACACAGACCCCAGATAGACCGAGGCCAGATCTTTGGGCACCAGATAGGTGCCGATCCCATAGGTCAGGCCCCGTTTTTCGCGAACCTCATGCATCAAACGGCTTTCAAAGCCACCCCCACCCAAGATGTGGTTCAGGACAAAGGCCGCAAAGAAATCCGGATCATCCCGGTCAATACCCTTTTGCCCGAACAGGGCAACCGATTGCGGCGTATCGAAATCGACAATACTGATCCCGCCTTCAATGGTGACTTCCGCGCGCTCGGGAAGCGGTTTCCCGGTTTCGGGGAAGTCCGCCAAAAGCGTATCCAGCAAGACACCCAGTTCTTCGGCGGTAATATCGCCCACGGCCCCGACATAGAGTCGATCCTTGGCGAACACGTTTTCATAAGCTCCGACGATATCATCGCGCGTCAGGGCCGACACCGTTTCCAGCGTGCCCTTGCCTTCGGTCCCGTAAGGATGATCGCCATAGGCCATCTCTGCAAAGCTAAGCCCCGCAATATCATTCGGATCGGTCATATCCGACCGCAGCCCGGACAGCACCTGCGCCCGCACCCGTTCGATGGCATCCGGATCGAAACGCGGCTCATGCAATGTCATGCGCAGCAGATCGACAACCTCATCGCGGTTTTCGGTCAAGAACTGAGCCGAAATGGACAGGCTGTCATCACTGGCGCGATAGCTGAAAGAGGCGGCCAGAGACTCCAGCACGCGCGCATAGCTGCGCGCATCCAAATCGCCCGACCCTTCTTCGATCAGACCGCTCATCAGATTAACGGCACCGCGCTTTTCGGGATCATCCAGCGAGGTACCGCCGCGAAACCGTATCTCAAGCGCGGTGAATGGGATGGAGTGATCTTCGACCAGCCAGGCGGTGATCCCACCGGGTGATGTCACCTCTTCAATCTCGATATCGGCCCAAGCTGGCAGAGCAACCACAAAGGCGATCAGTGTTGCAACCAAGCGTTTCATTGGGTCACCTCATCGTCTTTCATCAGCCAGCCAGTTACCGAGCTTTCGCGTTGCAGCACCTCGCGCGCGGCGGCGATGATTTCGTCACCCGTCACCGCTTGCAGGATGTCTGGCCAGGCCTGCACATCTTCGACGGTCAAGCCACTGGTCAAAGCGCGGCCATAGCGGTTGCCGATCCCGTCCACATTGTCGCGCGCATAGACCTGCGACGCGCGCAGCTGCATCTTGATCCGGTTCAGATCTTCCTCGTTGACGCCCTCGGCAATGAAATCCGCCACAGCCTGATCCATGGCATCTTCGGCCTCTTGCAGCGAGACACCTTCGGCGGGCACAACCAGCAGATCAAAGGTCGTGTCATCCAGCGACACACCCCGATAGAAAGCGCCGGCATAAACCACGATCTGCTGATCCAACTGCAGCTTTTCGTTCAAGTAGGACGTGGTGCTGCCCCCCAGCAGCTCGGCCAGCATGAACAGAGCCGCGGCTTTTTCCTGCTCGCCCGGATCACGCTCGGGCGCCAGATAGCTGCGCTGAACATATGGCTGGGCGACGCGCGGGTCCTTGAAGGTCAGGCGACGTTCGGCCGTTTGGGGCGGTTCCTGAGACCGGATGCGTTCCGGCGGGTCGGGATTGGTCGGGATCACGCCATAGTATTTATCGGCCAGCTCGCGCACCTCGTCTGGATCGACATCACCGGTCACCACCAAAATCGCGTTATTGGGCGAGTAGTGGATCTCGTAGAAGGACAGTGCGTCCTCCATATCCAGTGTTTCCATCTCGTGCCGCCAGCCGATGATGGGCACACCATAACGATGGTTGAGATACTGCGCCGCGCTCATCTGTTCACCAAACAAGGCGCGCGGGTTGTTTTCGGTGCGCTGGTTACGCTCTTCCAGGATGACGTCCCGTTCGGTTCGGATATCTTCTTCGCTCAACCGGATATTGCGCATCCGGTCAGCTTCCATCCGCATCATCAGTTCAAGCCGGTCGGCGGCCACGCGCTGAAAATATGCGGTGTAGTCATACGAGGTAAAAGCGTTGTCATTCCCACCATTGGCCGCAACCGTGGCCGAAAACTCACCCGGAGCCAATGTGTCGGTGCCTTTGAACAGCAGATGTTCCAGGAAATGTGCAACGCCCGAAGACCCAATGGGCTCGTCAGCAGAGCCCGCGCGATACCAGACCATATGCTGCACAACAGGGGCGCGATGATCTTCGACCACCACCACATCCATACCATTGTCCAAGGTGAACGTGGTGACAGCCTCTTGCCCCTCATCGGCCAGAACCGGGGTCGCAGCCAACAAGGCGGCAGACAGTGCCAGAGCCCGAACCATAGGGCATCCTCCGTTTTATTTGCTGGTACTCAAATTACGGTGGAGCCGGGTTTGTTCAAGAGCGATGACGGAAAGTTAAGGAGATTTCATTCCGGCGGAGAAGAGGGTGTCTCAACCCCCTGCGCGCGCAAGGCGCTAGTTTGCGCTTGCGGGTCGATGGCCTGACGGTCATAGATTTCGGCATAGCGATCGACCGGGAACAGGCGCCAGCGTGACCAGAACCCGCGACGTTTCAGGTATTCTGCATCCTCCGCTGCAACCACCTCTCGGGTATTGGCGGGAACGCCATATCGGCTGGAGGCCGTTACAAGCGCCGCATCGGAAGACGGTATAGCAGTGTTCGGGTTAAGCGCATTGGGGTTTCCGCCCAATGCTGCAACGGCCTCGGCTTTGGGGTTGGGATCCGTCAAATTCGTACCGCCCGGTGTCGGGGCAGGAAGAAAGGCGTAATCCTGCGGCTGTGTCAACGGTTGGACGGGGAGCACCGAGAATTCGTCTGGGCCCGGCCCCGGAGGTTGCAAGGCGCGCAGGCTTTGTTCACCGCAACCCGCAACTGCGACGGCAAGTGTCAGAGCAATTATCGCGCGCGGTATCCGCATCGTTGTCTCCAGCCAGTTCCCGGGGTTTCTATCGCATATCCATTCGCGCGTCACGAGGCCTTTTTGCCGTCAAACAGCACAAGCCCGATCGCGCCCGCAAATATGAACACATCCGCCAGATTGAAAACATAAGGATTTTCGATCCCGCAACAGGACATGTTCAAAAAATCGAGAACATAGCCATAGAGCACCCGGTCCACCACATTTCCCAGCGCGCCTCCGATCAGCAAGCCGCCGCACAGCAACATGAACCTGGTCGGTACCACGCGCATCAACCAGATCAGCACCCCCACGCTGATGGCCAGAGAAATGCCAACCAGAATCCAGCGCGCAGCGTCCGAGTTTCCCTGAAACAGACCAAAGTTGATTCCGCGGTTCTCACCGTATCGGAACACCAGAAAAGGCGGGAAAACATCGATACCACCGGGCTTTTCCGCAACGCGCAGGACGTAGACGACCAGATATTTGCTGATCTGGTCGATCAGAAACGCGGCCAGCGCCGCCCAGAGGAGAAGCCCGTGTCGCATCAGTGGCGGAAGTGGCGCATGCCGGTAAAGACCATGGCCAAGCCAGCCTCGTCTGCGGCGGCGATCACCTCGTCGTCACGCATCGAGCCACCGGGCTGGATAACGCAAGTGGCACCGGCCTGGGCGGCCTCGAGCAACCCGTCAGGGAAGGGGAAGAACGCGTCCGAGGCAACGGCCGATCCGATGGTCAGCGGCTGCGGCAGGCCCAGCACATCGGCCATGCGCTCGGCCTTTTTGGCAGCAATAAGCGCCGAGTCGACCCGGCTCATCTGACCAGCGCCAACGCCAACCGTTGCTTCGTTCTTCACATAGACAATCGCATTGGATTTCACGTGTTTCGCGACTTTCCAGGCGAACAGAAGATCGCGCATATGCTCGGGTGTCGGCGCAACCTTGGTCACCACTTTCAAGTCGTCCAGATCAACAAAGCCGTTGTCCTTGTCTTGCACCAGCAAGCCTCCGGCAACCTGACGCACGGTTTTTCCCGCTGCCCGCACATCGGGCAAACCTTCAGTTGTCAGCAAACGCAGGTTTTTTTTGGCGGCAAAGACCGCCTTGGCCTCATCACTTGCACCCGGGGCGATCACCACTTCGGTGAAGATGCCCGTGATCTCTTGCGCCGTTTCAGCG
Source organism: Ruegeria sp. HKCCD7255 (assembly GCF_013031565.1). NCBI lineage: Bacteria > Pseudomonadati > Pseudomonadota > Alphaproteobacteria > Rhodobacterales > Roseobacteraceae > Ruegeria > Ruegeria sp. HKCCD7255. The sequence goes on from NZ_WQAG01000006.1 coordinate 168,099, forward strand.
TCCAAGGGCCGGTTCAGAGCGATGATCCCGCCAAAGGCCGAGGTGCGGTCACAGTCGAACGCCGCCTTGTACGCTTCTGTCAGGGTCGCTCCGGTCGCGACACCGCAAGGGTTTGCATGTTTGATGATCGCACAGGCTGCACTGTCACGTGGGTCGAATTCGGCCACCAGCTCGAACGCCGCGTCGGTGTCATTGATGTTGTTGTAACTCAGTTCCTTGCCTTGGTGCTGAACAGCGGTCGCAACACCAGGGCGATTGGTACCATCGGTATAAAACGCCGCCGTCTGATGACTGTTTTCGCCATAGCGCAGGGTCTGTTTCAACTCACCCGCAAAGGCGCGGCGTTTTGGGGCTTCAAGCTGCAGCGCATCTGCCATCCAGTTCGACACGGCACTGTCATACGCAGCAGTGCGGGCATAGGCCTTTTGGGCCAGCCACTGACGGAATCCATAAGACGTCTTGCCATAGTTTTCTTCAAGCTGATCCAGCAGCGAAGAATAATCTTCGACATCCACAACCACGTTCACAAACGCATGGTTTTTTGAGGCGGCGCGGATCATGGCCGGACCACCGATGTCGATGTTCTCGATGCATTCGTCATATTCCGCACCTTTGGCGACGGTCGCCTCAAACGGATAGAGGTTCACCACCAGCAGATCGATTGCGCCGATGCCGTGTTCCTCCATCGCGGCGACATGGGTGTCATTGTCGCGCAAAGCCAACAGCCCGCCATGGACCATCGGGTGTAGCGTCTTGACCCGACCATCCATCATTTCGGGGAAACCGGTGACGTCGCTGACATCCTTCACCTCAAGACCCGCTTCGCGCAGCGCTTTGGCCGTGCCACCGGTCGACAACAGTTCGACCCCGCGCTCGGCCAGCGCCTTGCCCAGCTCGATCAGCCCGGTCTTGTCGGATACGGAAAGCAACGCGCGGCGCACGGGGTGAAGGTCAGTCATGGGTCCAAAGGTCCTTTTGGCGTCAGTCGAAATCGGGCTCGTCCCGATGCAGGTCGCGCACGGCATAAGCTGTGTCTTGGGCCTTACGCAATGTCCATCGGATGCGCGTCGCATACTCCATTGCGCGCGCAGAGAGAACGATCTGTTTTGTCGCGCGGGGCTTTAAGCGGCCTTTTTCCAGGTAAACACTTGGTTCCAAAGATAACTTTCCACCACCATCATGGCGGAAAACCCAGATCTCACCGCTTTTGAGCGCCATCGAGACAGCCGCACCACCCAGATCAAGCGCTGCATCCACATCGGGATGCAGGTGCAGGCGGATGTCAAAGGCCACGCCCTGACGGCCAGAACTGTCCAGCGCCCGCTCGAATTGACGCTTGGCTTTGTCATTGGCTGTCAGCAAAATATCCTCGACCGCCAGCTCTCGACCGTCAAAGCGCAGTTCAAAGGTGCGCGCATGGGTCAGGCCAAACACCGCATTGTACCCATCATGCCCGGCTGTCAGCCTTGCGCCTTCGTAAGCCCCCTCAAGCTCGACCGGTACGTTTCGCGGACCATCTACCAATGCTTCATAGTCCGAACCCTTGATGGGGTCGGCAAGCCTCGCGCTGGAATACCCGTCAACGCAAAGCGTCGAGTGCGACGGCGTCGCGCGTCCGGCCCGGCGCCATTCCCGTCCAAAGCTTGTGCCTGATCCGCAGTTCACGATTAACGGCCTGCGTCCCGAGGTCAGCTCGAACGCAAGGGTCGATGCGTGGCCGTTATACGACGCCGTACCCGTCGGCGGTGGGCTTGCGTCGATAATAACCGTCGTCCGCGCCGCCGAAAGGCGCGCAAATCCCATCGCCAGGGCATCGGAATGCTTGTGCTTTACCCCGCTTTGCGCCAGCGCCTGATCCAGCCGCCCTTCGACACCGCGCCCACCGCCGTGAAACCGACCCAACGCTCCATCCGCGTGACGCAGGTTGCGCAAAGTTGGCGCGATGCGTCGGATCGCATCGGTCTGGGCTGCCGGTGTGCCGCGTCCGACCTCGCTCAGCGCCGCCGAGGTCCAGGACAGGAGGGTGAAAACCTCCAACAGCTCTTCAGGGTTGCGGGTCGGGATCCCGCCCTGCTTGTCGATCTGGCGTTCGCATTCCTTTGCCAAAACCCGCAAGGCCGGGTCTGCAAAAGCCTCGAGCCCCTCAAGCGCCAGCCCGGAATGGACCAAACCGGCCAGGGCCTCGAACCGGGGCAAACCTGGATTGGCGGCCTTCCACCGTTTTGACAGAAACCAGGATTGTTGCGCCAGCGACCGAAAGAACTGTTTGCTTTGCTGCTCGTCGGCACCACGCAAAAGGAAAATCGCGTGGTTGATCCAGCGGGTCACCCGGCGGCCGGTCAGGTCAGGCGCCCAGCCCGGGCCCATGCCCTTGCCATGGGCGTCAATCCAACCCCAGACCCAGCGCTGCGCCTTTTCACGCGCGCGCATGTCGCCAACTGCGGCCAGATCATCCAGCCAGGTAAACCCTTGGCGCTCATCCTCGAACTCGGCATTTGGTGCGGCCACATCCCATAGCCCGGTGTCTTCGGCCTCGACAAGATATCCCGAGAACAGCAGGTTGCCAGCCACCAATTGCCGCCCGCGTGCATAGGACCCAACGGTGCGCGGTTCGGGCTGCACCACAAAACCCGACGCCGGTCTCTGCCGCTGAGCCAGCCGTGCGTAGAGCCGGTTCTGAAACCGTGTCCATCGGTTTGCCAAGGTGTCTGACTGTGACATGTCGATTGTTACTCTGCCCCCGACGCTCTGCTGGCGCGTGACCCAACGATAGACGGGTCAAAAGGTCAAGTCATCGAAAAGCGTGCGTTCACTTCGATTTGTTGAGGCAGGCGATGTAAAACCCGTCCATCCCACCGCGTTCGGGCCAATAATCAGGCCGCAAACGCAGACCGCCCTCATCGGTGATCCAGGCCGGGTCCACCCCTGAAATGTCCAGCGCCTTGCGATCAATCTGCGCTTCGGGAAGCTGTTCCAACGCCTCTTCGATCTGCACTTCGCCCTCATCCGGCAGCAAAGAGCAGGTGCAATAGACCAGCCGCCCGCCCGGTTTCAACAGACCCCATGCATGGCTCAGCATCCGGGCCTGCAAATCAATGAGCCCGCCAAATTCCGAACCGTCCTTGGCGAATGGCAGGTCGGGATGGCGGCGAATGGTGCCAGTGGCGGAACAGGGTGCATCCAAAAGAATCGCATCGTATTCGCCCTGATGATCCAGCGCGTCGCCAGCAACGACCTTGGCCGACAGATGCGTCCGCGCCAGGTTTTCACGCACACGCTCAAGCCGTGCATCCGAGATGTCCAGCGCAGTCACTTCTGCCCCGGCTGCTGCCAGTTGCAGGGTTTTGCCACCCGGCGCCGCGCAAAGGTCAAGGATCTTCTCGCCTGCCTGCGGCGCAAGGACCTGCACCGGTAAGGCCGCCGCCGCGTCCTGCACCCACCACGCCCCGGCCTCATAGCCCGGCAGTGTTGAGACCTGCGGAGCATCGCGCAACCGCAGTGATCCGGTGGGCAGCGCCTCACCATCCGGTGCCTGCCCTCCAGGTTTGCAGGTGATATCCAGTGGTGCCGCGTTGAAATGCGCTTGCTCCATCGCGGCGACGACATCCGCGCCCCAAGCCATCACCAGCGGGTCGCGCAGCCATTCGGGCAAACGCGGGACACGCATTTTGGGCCAGGCCTCGGGACCCTCAGCCGCAACCTTGCGCAAAACCGCGTTGACCAACCCTTTTAGCCGCCCGTGTTTGCGTGAGCGGCTGATGATCTCGACAATCGAGTTCACTACACCATGCGCCGCCGCACCGTGGCACAGCTCGACCGTACCCAGACGCAGCGCGTTGTGGACGGTCAGCGCCGGGGTACGCTTCAGGTGATTTTCAAGCAGGCGGTCCGCTCGTTCCAACCCGCGCAGGGTTTCCAGCGTCAGACGCTGTGCACGCGCCCGGTCTTCGGGGTCCAGCCGATCCAGCGCACCCGCCGCCAGACACTCCGACAGCAACCTGCCTTCGCCCAGGATCTGATCCAGCAAATAGATCGCGCTGCGTCGCGCCGCTGTTGCGCTGTCGGACATGGATTCGCCTTTCATGTGACTTGCGCCCGCATTGCCAAAGGCGGACGCGGGCGTATATCAAGCCCATGCCCGGAAAGGAACCCAATGTCATGACCAACACGCGCAAAGACCTGCCGCCTGCCGCCCAGCGCGCCTTGGCCGAAGCCGAAGAGCGCCGCCGCAAGGCCGAGGCAGAGGCCAAGGAGCAGCCAAAGGAATTGGGCGGTCGCGACGGACCCGACCCTGCGCGCTATGGCGATTGGGAAAAGAAGGGCATCGCTGTCGACTTTTGATCGGGCAAATCAGGCACGATCTGTTATCGTGAGGTGGCATCGGATCAGAGGTCACCATGCTGCACAGTGCCAGTTTCACCCCGTCTGTCGTCACTCTCACATTCGCGGATATGTCCCAATCGCGCTTTCACGCCGTCTGGCTGCGCGACAATGCGCTTGACCCGGACACACGCGCGCCGGGTAATGGGCAGCGTCTGATCACGATCGGGGATATACCAGCAGATACCCATGTCAGCGCCGCTGAGGTCGTGGATGGGGGCCTGCGTGTGACATTCCAGCCCGAGGGCAAAACGGTCATCTTCCCCGGCCAATGGCTGGCCGATCACAGCTATGACCGGGACGCCGCACTTGAAACCGGGCGCGTCGCGGAAGGTATCACCACATGGGAGCAAGGGCTGACCGCGCCCAGCGCGGATTGGGCTGAAGTACATGCAAACCCAGTGGCCAAGCGCACTTGGCTCGCGGCAGTTGCCGAGTTCGGCTTTGCCAAGCTGACCGGAGGTCCGACCGACCCCGGCGCGCTGCTGAAAGTGGCAGATCTGTTCGGCTATGTGCGCGAGACCAATTATGGCCCGTTCTTTGAGGTTCGGACCGAGGTGAACCCCACCAACCTGGCCTATACCGGTTTGGGACTGCAGGCCCATACCGACAATCCCTACCGCGATCCTGTGCCGACGTTGCAGATCCTCTATTGTCTGGAAAACTCTGCCGAAGGGGGCGATTCAATTGTTGTGGACGGGTTTCGCGCCGCCCAGCGGCTGAGGGATCAAAACCCCAGTGGCTTTGCCCTGCTGGCCGGATATCCGGCGCGGTTTGAGTACAGCGGGTCCGACGGGGTTTGCCTGCGCGCACGACGCCCGATGATCGAGCTTGCACCAGATGGCGAGCTGATCGGCATCCGGTTCAACAACCGCTCCTCGGCCCCTTTTGTGGATGTGCCCTTTGATCAGATGGAGGCGTTTTATGCCGCCTACAGGCAATTCGCGGAAATCATCGATGACCCCGCCATGGACGTGGCGTTCAAACTGGAACCGGGCGAGAGCTTTATTGTCGACAACACCCGCGTGTTGCACGCAAGGCTGGGCTATTCCGGTTCCGGGTCGCGCTGGCTGCAAGGCTGTTACGCCGACAAGGATGGGCTGCTGTCAACGCTGGCGGCAATGCAGGCCCAACACCCGGAGGCGGCGGAATGAAGCCTGATTTTTCGACCCTGAATCAAGCCAATATCGTGGCATTTCTGGCCGACATCTTTGATCGACGCGGCAGCGAGGAATACCTGGGCGAGCCGGTCACGATGGCACAGCACATGCTGCAAGGCGCGACAATTGCCGAGCAAAACAACATGCCGGAAGAGATCATCGTGGGTGCCCTGCTGCACGACATAGGCCATTTCACCTCGGAGTTCGGCAGCTATCACCCGGATGACACCGAAGACCGTCACCACGAAGATGCCGGCGCTGCGGTTCTCGAACAGTTCTTTCCTTCGGTCATCACCGATTGCTGCCGTTATCACGTGGCCGCCAAACGGTATCTCTGTGCCACAAAGCCCGCGTATTATGATTGTCTGTCTGCCGCGTCGGTCCACACGCTGGAATTGCAAGGCGGCCCCATGAGCGCCGAAGAGGTCACCACGTTTCAGGCCAACCCCAACCTCGAAGCGATTATTCAGGTGCGGTATCTGGACGAAGCAGGCAAGAGCCCCGACATGGACACGCCGGATTTCGCGCATTTTGCCCCAATGGTGCAGCGCATGGTGGATCGGCACATGGTTGAACCGAACTAGGCGACCAGTCGACCCTGATGCGCCGCACCGCGCCGGGCAATCCAGATCTGAACCGCCAGCAGATACGGGACGAAAAACGCGAAATTCTGTACCAGATCGAAGGGCCCCAGAAAGTCGGGCTGCGAGCCGAGCCCCCCGGTCAACAGATACCACAGCGTATAATGCACCCGGTAAAGCCAGGACCCCAATGCCAACCAGAACAGGCGCAGCCCCCAGGCCCAATGACCCGCGCGATCACCGCTCAGCGCCATGCGCGCCACCATCAGGGCGGATGTGAACAGGCAAAGGCCATAGAGAAAAAACGCAACCGACATCACCGGGCCGCCAATCGTTCCACGCAGCGGGATATAGGTCATTCCGGCCAGAGCCGTCACCAGCGCCAAGGCAACAAGGCTTGCTCCTAATGCGCGATGAAACGGCGTAAACCGCAGCCGGATGGGTTTCAGCAGCTGCAATGGCACCAGAGCCACCAGTAACGTCCCCGCAATGATGTGTACGATCATGGCCGCGTTGCCGACACTGGCGTCAGGCACGAACAGATAGCTTTCGCCCTGCGACATACCGGTAAGCGCCATGCCAAACCCGCGCAGCACAAAGGGCAGCAAGGTCAGGTAGAAGACAACCAGTATGGCGCCGGTTATCAGGCGTGTTTTCAGGCTCTGCATACACCAAGCTTAGCGCAGGGTGCGGGCGCGTCCATCGGGCTATAGGCCCAGCACATCCACCATGTCATATTGACCCGGCGCCTTTCCCTGGCCCCACAGCGCTGCCTTCAACGCCCCGCGGGCAAAGATGGCGCGGTCGGTGGCGAGGTGACGCAGGACGATGCGTTCTCCGGGCGCGGCGAACAGGACATCATGCTCTCCCACGATGTCGCCGCCACGAATGGCGTGAAAGCCGATATCGCCGCGTTTGCGTGCGCCGGTGATGCCGTCGCGGGCACGGTCCGCCACATCCACCAACTTGACACCGCGCCCTTCAGCGGCGGCCTCGCCCAGCATCAAGGCAGTGCCCGAGGGCGCGTCGACCTTGTGGTGATGATGGCCTTCGATCACCTCGATATCGAAATCCTCGTCCAGCGCTGCGGCGACCTTTTTGGTCAGCTGTACCAGCAGGTTGACCCCGAGGCTCATATTGCCCGCCCGCACGATCACCGCATGGCGTGACGCAGGCTCAAGCGCTTCGATCTGCTCCTCGGTCATGCCGGTCGTGCCGATGACATGCACACAGCGCGCCTGCGCGGCCAGGGCGGCAAATTCCAAGGTTGCCTCGGGCGCGGTAAAGTCGATCACCGCCTGCGCCTGTGCAAACGCCTCCAACGGATCATCGGTCACGGTGACGCCCAGCGCCGGACCACCCGTGGCGACGCCCACGTCCTGACCGACCCAGTCGTGACCGGCGCGTTCGACCACGCCCACCAGACGCGCCTGATCGCTGTCTGTCACGGTTTTGATCAGCATCTGCCCCATACGGCCCGAAGCCCCTGTGATAACGATCCCCGGTATATGGGTCATGGCGATGTTCCCTTGCTGCAGTTCGCTCAAAGCCTCCTACCCGGTTCGCGCCCGCTTGGCAAAGCCCCGCTTTGCGCTTAGATCGGGGGCATGGCTAAGAACAAATTTCACGATGGCCCCGGCCCGTCCCAACGACAACTGCGTGTCGGCGAACTGATCCGCCGCACCCTGTCCGAGGTTCTGGCACGCGGAGATGTCCATGACCCCGACCTGAACCGCATGTCGATTACCGTGGGCGAGGTACGCACATCGCCCGATCTGAAGATCGCCACCGCCTATGTGCTGCCCTTGGGCGGCAAGGGGCAAGAGGATGTGATCGACCTGCTGGCGCGCAACAAGGGCGAGCTGCGGCGCGCGGTCGGAAAGAAGGTCGGCCTAAAGTTCTCGCCCGATCTGCGGTTCCGACTGGATGATACGTTCGACCGGATGGACGACACCCGCCGCATGTTCGAACAGGACGCCGTGCGCCGGGATCTGGACGAGTGATCCGCACGTTTGTCATCCTTGGCGCTGTCCTTTGGGCCGCGCAAGCGGGTGCGGTTACCTGCGAAAGACAGACCCATGCGGACAAGCGCTATACCATTTGCGAAGTGGATGGCGCAGCCGATCTGCGTCTGTTTCTGAATGATGAAGACGGTGCGGTTTTGGGCCATTTCTCGTCAGTGAACGAGGTTTTGGCGCCGCAAGGCAAACGGCTGGCCTTTGCGATGAACGCGGGCATGTATCACGATGACCGGTCGCCTGTGGGTCACTATGTCGAAGACGGTCAGGAACAGATGCGCGTGATCGCCAATCCCGGCCCCGGTAATTTTGGCTTGCTGCCCAACGGTGTGTTCTGCATCCGCGATGGGCGCGCCGACGTTTTTGAAACGCTGGCGTTCCTTGATCAGGCGCCACAATGCCGGTTTGCCAGCCAATCCGGACCCATGCTGGTGATCGACGGAGAGCTGCATCCAAGGTTTCTGCCCGATTCGACCTCGCGCTTTGTGCGCAATGGGGTCGGCACCAGTGCGGATGGGTCTCGTGTCGTATTCGCTTTGTCCGAAGACGCCGTCACCTTTCACGAGTTCGGTAGCCTGTTTCGCGACGTGATCGGCACCCCGAACGCGTTGTTCTTTGATGGCAATATCTCTCGTATGTATGACCGTGCCAGCAACCGGTCGGATGCCGGGTTTTCGCTGGGCCCTATTGTCGGCGTGGTCGAAGACATGCAGGGAAATTGACAGCGGTAGAGTGATCCGCTAACCCGCCCGCCTTAGCAAAGATCAAGGTGCAGAATGGGACGCAAGCGCAAGGGCCGCGACATTTCCGGTTGGCTGGTGGTAGACAAGCCCGCGGGCATGACCTCAACCGCCGTGGTCAACAAGGTGCGCTGGGCGATGGACGCGAAAAAGGCGGGCCACGCGGGTACGCTGGATCCCGAAGCAACCGGCGTTCTGGCTGTGGCGCTGGGTGAGGCGACCAAGACCGTTCCCTATATCACCGACGCTTTAAAGGCCTACACCTTCACCGTGCGTTTGGGTCAGGCCACAAACACCGATGATGCCGAAGGCGAAGTGATCGCGCACAGCGATGTGCGCCCGTCGGATGATCAGATCAAACAAGCGCTGGGCCCGTTTCTGGGTGAGATCATGCAGGTCCCGCCCAAATTCTCAGCCGTGAAGATCGACGGGCAACGTGCCTATAAGTTGGCCCGCGAGGGCGAGGATGTGGACTTGACCGCCCGCCCGCTTTGGGTTGAGGAACTGGTTCTGATCGACCGCCCCGACCCCGACCACGTGGTGCTTGAGATGACCTGTGGCAAAGGCGGTTATGTCCGATCGATTGCACGGGATCTGGGCGAGGCGTTGGGCTGTCACGGCCACGTCAAGGAACTGCGTCGCATCTGGTCCGGCCCATTCGAGGTACAAGATGGTCTATCCATCGAACAGATCGACGAAATGGCCAAGACGACGGCGCTCGACGAGTACTTGCACCCGCTGGAAACCGGTCTGGCAGACCTGCCCGAGCTGAAATGCACGCCCGAAGGCGCCACACGCCTGCGCAATGGCAATCCGGGCATGGTGCTGGCCAGTGACGTGGATTATGGCGACGAAGCCTGGGCCTCGCTAGAGGGCAAGGCGGTGGCGGTCGGCATCTACAAATCGGGCGAGCTGCACCCAAGCCGCGTCTTTGTCACCAGTTGAGCCGCGTCAGGCCGCCTGACGCAACTGATGGCCCAAACGCAAAACCTCGGACACCAAAAGCTCCAGATCCTGCGCCTGGGTGCGGTGATTGTTGACCGCCACCCGCAGGCAGTGTTCACCGCGCACGGTTGTGTCTGACAGCACGGCTGTGCCTTGCTCTTGCAGGCATAGCATGATCTCGGTGTTGACCGCGCGCAGCGCCTCGGGGCTGAGCCCGCCGGGATCATAGCGGAAACAGACGATGTTGATATTGGTGGGGAACATCAGGGCGAGGTCACTTTCAGCCTCGATCAGAGACGTCAGAACCTGCGCCTTTTCGATATCCTGATCGATCAACCGACCGAATTTCTGCACCCCGTGCTCGCGCAGCGACATCCAGACCTTGAGCGCGCGAAACCCGCGCGAGGTTTGCAGGCCATAATCATGCAAGAACGCAGCTCCGGCCACCCCCCTTGTCTGCGGTTTGAGGTATTCGGGCGTCAGGGTGAACGACGCATGGTGCGCGTCGTGATCCCGCACCAAGGCGCAGCCGACTTCAAAGGGCGCGTGCAGCCATTTATGCGGGTCCAGCGCCACCGAATCCGCGCGTTCGATCCCCGCAACGCGCCAGCGGTTGTCATGGGCAATCGCGATCAACGCACCAATACACCCATCCACATGAAACCACAGGCCTTCAGCCTCGCAGAAATCGGCAATCGCGTTCAGGTCATCTATGGCACCGGTGTTCACGGTTCCCGCCGTTGCAATCACACAGGCCGGGGCGAACCCGTCCGCTCGATCCCGCGCCACCATGCGCGCCAATTCCCCCAGATCCATGGTCAGATCATCGCGCGTCGGAACGCGGCGCAGCGCCTTGTTGCCAAGGCCAATCGTTTCCAGTGACTTCTGGTGGCAGCTGTGGATCTGGTCTGACCCGTAATAGCGCAGCGGGCGTTCTATAGCGGCGACGCCCTCTTCGCGGATATCGATCCCCGATTTCACGTTTCGCGCCACGGTCAGGCCGATCATGTTCGCGACGCTGCCGCCACTCACCAAGGTTCCGCTGGCCCCTTCCGGCAGCCCGATCATCTCGCGCAGCCAATCCACTACCTGCCGGTCGATCAACGCTGCTGCGTGGTTGCCACCCCCCAGGTTCGAGCCCTGAATTGCGGCCAGAAAATCGGCCATTGCACCGGTGAAATTGCTGGCCCCCATATACCAGCCCCAGAACCGGGGATGGATATTGCCCATCGGGTACTGCATCACCTGCGTTGTCACATCCTCCATCAGGTCGCCCATCGGCATGCCCTGCTGTGGTGCTGGGGTCTCAAACCCTCGGCGGATCTCGGGCGGCATGTCCTGCCAGATCGGACGGTCCCGCACATCGCGCGTATGATCCAGCGCCATGTCCAGCATCTCATGCGCCAGTTTGCGGGTCTCTTCCCAATCGGACGGGTCCAGTGTTTCAAATGCCATTGCTTCCCCCCCAGAAAACGCGGATCAAATGCCAGCACGATAGCACAAGCGCGCGTTTGTAACATCTGCACTTGTCATCACCGGCCAAACCGGTGAAACCCATTGCGATGATCACCCGCTCCCACACCAAAGGCGACGCACCTTCGACCGCCGTTTATTCCGATTGCGAGGCCTATCGCTATAGCTTGACCCGCGTTTGGGATCCTGCCGGACGCAGGGCGCTGTTCGTGATGCTGAACCCTTCGACCGCGACCGAGGTGCAAAACGATCCCACGGTCGAGCGGTGCGAGCGGCGTGCCCGCGCGCTGGGGTTCGGCGCGTTTCAGGTGACCAATATTTTTGCCTGGCGCGATACCGACCCACGCAAGATGCGTGCGGCCGTCGATCCGGTAGGGCCCGAAAATGACGTGGCCATTCTGCAAGGTGTCGCCTGGGCCGATCAGGTGATCGCCGCCTGGGGTACCCATGGCGCACATCTGGAGCGTGGACCAGCGGTCGAGGCTTTGTTGCGCGACACCGGCCAGCCTCTGTTCCATTTGGGGCTGACCAAAGAGGGGCACCCCAAGCATCCTCTCTATATCGCCTATACCCAACAGCCAGAGCCTTGGTGACAAACGGTTAACCAAAACAGTAACTTAGCTTTGACCCACCAAGCTGACTGATGGGATAGTCCAGGCTCGGAGCAATGTGCTTTCGGAGGGTCCCCATGTTCCTGATTGGCTTGTTTGGATTGGCCGCAATTGGCGGCGCCGCTTATGCCATGGGTGACGTGTTCACCACCCAAGAGGCAGAGGATGACGATCAGATTGACGAAGGCGAAACCGACGCGCTGACGGAAGGTGAGTTTCTGCAGATCGATGATAGCGATCCGGAAGAGACCGGGCAGGTCCTGTCGGATCATGATGGCCATCTGGTGATCGCCGGGGATGAAAGCGATGACGTGATCTCGAGGCAGGACGGCAACGACCAGATCAACGGGTATGAAGGCGACGATCTGCTGAACGGCGGTGCCGGGAACGATGTGATCCACGGTGCCGAAGGCGATGACCTTCTGATTGGGGATCAGGGCAACGACATCCTTCATGGCGAGAATGGCGACGATCATCTGTCTGGATCTGAAGGGGACGACGCCCTTTATGGCCATTTTGGCGATGATGATCTGAACGGCGATACCGGGCAGGATGAGCTGTTTGGCGGTCAGGGCGATGACCTATTGGACGGTGGTGAAGGGGATGATGCGCTGCAAGGCGGTGGCGGGGATGACCACCTCGCTGGTGGCGCAGGCGAAGACGTTCTGTTTGGCGGCGACGGGGATGACATCCTGTCGGGCGCGGATGCGGATCACATCCCCGAAACAGACTTCCTGAACGGTGGCGGAGGCGATGATATATTGCTGGCCGAGAGCGGTGACGTGGTCACCGGCGGTGCAGGCGCGGATGATATCTACATCACCACCGAAGCAGACCAAGACAGTGTCATGATCATGGATTTTGAGGTTGGCCAGGACAAACTGCTCATCACATGGGACGCGACCGAAACCCCCGAGGTCACGATCGAACAGGATGAAGAAGACACCAACCTGACCCATGTCGCGGTCGATGGGCAAGACGTGGCACAGCTTTACGGAGCGGAGGGCCTGACCGCTGCGGATATCGAATTCGTGACTGAGGCCCAATTGGATCAGTTCGTGTTCCGACCCTGAACCCATTGCCAATTGCAAGAATAGCGCCTATACGCGCCCATCCGCATTGGAATCGGTGCGGTATTTCTCCATGGGCCTGTGCTGGACGACATCCCGGCCTGCGCCATCAACTCTAACCTGTCAAAGGAGACCCCGATGTCGATTACTGCCGCTGAAAAAGCACGCGTCATGAAAGAATTCGCAACCAAAGACGGCGACACCGGTTCGCCGGAAGTCCAGGTTGCCATCCTGACCTCGCGCATCAACACCCTGACCGAGCACTTCAAGACCCACAAAAAAGACAACCACGGTCGTCGCGGTCTGCTGAAAATGGTCGCCCAACGCCGCAAGCTGCTGGACTACCTGAAAGGCAAAGAAGAAGCACGCTATCAGGACCTGATCAAAAAGCTGGGCATCCGCCGCTAAACGCTTTTTGAATACTGATCTGAATCCAGTAGATACTGGTTCGAACGCCCGCCTTTTTGACGGGCGTTTTTCTTTGGGTTACTCACAAGTCACAACCCGGTCGAAGGTTCGAAACCCAGAATATCAAACGTCTTCTTCCCGGCGGTGTTGAATTTTTGGACCCGGTCACCGACGCGAAGTACTGTCAAGCAACGGAAACGTCCCTTGTCGGCGGCCATGGACACGCAGACCTGGTCAGTGTCGGTTATTGCGAAGGCGCCCGCGCCTTGCCAACCCCCATTGGTCAATTCACCGCTGACGATGTTATTCGGGTCATAATAGAACCGAAAGGTCTTGTCCCCCGATTTGGCTGTAACTGTGTGACCGATCAAGATCTCGGCAATTTGGTCGGCGTTGAGCCGCTCACCACCGTTCGCCAAAGCGTTCTCAAGATCTGTCTGAGCAAAAGCTGCGCTGCCGAAAAATGTGATCAATGCTGCTAGAATAGCTGAGTTCCGTCGTGCCATATTCTGTCTCCAATTCAAAAGCTGTAGTGTCGGGCAGGTCACCCGAGCCGAAAGGTAAGCAAAAGCAGGGCGCTAAGCTTGATGGCAAGCTGACATTTTCTGACATTCTGATAACAATCGCCAAAGCCCGTTGAGCGGTGGCAACGTCACGGGGTAAGTTATGATATGTACGAGTTTTTGGATTTCAGACTTGAACCTAAGAAGGGACTCAGCCGTGAGGGAGAGCCGATTGCCCTTGAGCCCCAGGCCCTTTTGCTGCTGGAATTCCTGATCAGGCACCGGGACAGGATCGTAAGTAAACAAGAGATCATAGATGAAATCTGGAGCGGGGCTGCCATCACCGACGCCGCGCTGAATACTCGTATTCGGTCGGTTCGCAAAGCTCTGGGGGATTCAGCAGCCAGTTCTAACTTTATCAAAACTTTCCCCAAACGCGGGTTTCAATTCGTTGCGCCAGTGCAGCCGGTTGAGCCTCCTCCAGCTTTCGCGGAAACGCCCTTTAAACGCAGGGCCCTTTTGGCTGGTCTGGTCATGAGCGTTGCACTTGTCGCGTTTGCAATTCTCGGTTTTCGCGATCCGACTACGTTACAAGAGGGCGAAAAACCATCGCTAGCCGTCGTCAGATTTGACAATCTTAATGGCGAGAGCGCGGGACAGTACTTTGTCGATGGCCTTACGGACAATCTGATCGCACAGTTGTCGCGCAATCGAGAGCTGTTCGTAGTCTCAAGCGCAACAATGTTTTCCTTTTCTGACGGTCAGTCGACGCCCATCGAAATCGCAAGAGAGCTAGGGGTCAATTACGTTGTCCGAGGCAGTGTCCGACGCGAGGGCGATCTGGTGCGCATCAGCGGAGAACTGATCGACGTCGCGGCGAGCGAGACCATCTGGGCGGAAGCGTTCGAGCGTCAAATGACGGGCATCTTCAGCGTTCAGGACGACATCAGCCAGGCCATCGCCGGACGGTTGCTTCCGGAAATCTATCAGTCAGACGTGGTGCGATCACAGGATAAACCAACTCAAGACATCGGCGCATGGGATTTGTATCTGCGGGGTCGCGCACGACAGGCGGTGTTCTCGAAAGAGGCTCAGGAAGAGGCAGTCCAATTTGCGCAAGACGCCATACAAGCCGATCAGAATTTCGCAGCGGCGCACAGCCTGCTGGCACGGGCTCTTGGAACAATCTTCTTTTTTCAGTGGTCCGATGACCCGCAGGATACTTTGGTTTCGGCAACCCAATCCGCACGACGCGCGATAGAACTGGATGATCAGGACGCGCAGGCTCATGCGGCGCTGGGGTATATCTATCGCTTTACGGGCGAGGTCGATCCGGCCATTGCAAACTTGGAACGCGCTGTTGCGCTGAATCCGAATGACGCGCGTATCCGGCTAGAGCTTGCACATACATTTGACTGGTTTCGGATGCAGGAACGCGCATTGCCCGAGATTGAAATGGCGATCAAACTCAGTCCGCGCGATCCTTTGTTGCAGAACATGCTCTTTTACAAAGGACATATCCTGTTTCACCTTGGGCGCCACAACGAAGCACTGGAGGTTGCGCACCAGTTGGGCGCTGTCGCGACCAGCAATACGTGGCGGCTGTTTCATCATTTGCTTAGCGCCGCGAACCTGAACGAGTTGGGTCGGGGTGAGGATGCGCAGAAGGCTGTCAACGCTGCGTTGGAGATAAACCCCAACCTGTCAATTTCAGCAATGCAACGGCAGTTCGCAGGCTCGAAGAACCATCCAGAAAACCGACGGATATGGTTGTCCAGCCTGAAGCAAGCTGGCGTTCCGGATTGATCGCTGCGCCGGATTTGACGCGCTGATGCAGGAAAACGGCGGAATTAACGGTTAAACTGGCATGTGCGTGCAACTACGTGCGTTTTCTTTGGCCGTTGTTCCCACTTCCCTTTATCCCCAAACTCCTGTATGCGCCCAGCATCTGAGACGTTGTGCCCTGACCCCGGCACTCGAATGGAAGATAAAGTGGGGTCGGCGGCAATGGGGCCGCCATGCAAAACCGGAGACCCGCAGGGGCGGGAGTGCTCCGTTCTAGGATACGCATATGTTTGATGTAACGAAGAAATCAATGCAGTGGGGCGAAGAGACGCTTACACTGGAAACCGGCAAGGTTGCCCGTCAGGCGGACGGTACCGTGATTGCCACGCTGGGCGAAACCAGCGTCATGGCCAACGTGACCTTTGCCAAGCAACAAAAGCCTGGTCAGGACTTTTTCCCGCTGACCGTCCATTACCAAGAGAAATACTATGCCGCCGGTAAGGTTCCGGGCGGCTTCTTCAAGCGCGAGGCGCGCCCGACCGAGAAAGAGACGCTGACCGCGCGTCTGATCGACCGTCCGATCCGCCCGCTGTTCGTTGACGGTTTCAAAAACGAAGTTCTGGTGATGTGCACCGTTCTTTCGCACGATCTGGTTAACGACCCCGATATCGTGGCAATGATCGCGGCTTCGGCTGCGCTGACCATTTCCGGTGCTCCCTTCATGGGCCCGATCGCCGGTGCCCGTGTTGGTTTCGTGGATGGTGAATATGTCCTGAACCCGACCGTGGACGACATGCAGGACCTGCGCCTGAACCCTGAACAACGTCTGGATCTGGTTGTCGCCGGCACCAAAGACGCCGTGATGATGGTGGAATCGGAAGCCTATGAGCTTTCTGAGTCCGAGATGCTGGGCGCGGTTACCTTTGCGCATGAGCAAATCCAGCCAGTTATCGACCTGATCATCGGTCTGGCCGAAGAAGCCGCGAAAGAGCCGTTTGAATTCGCCGCTCCTGATTATTCCGAGCTGTACGCTGCTATTTCGGCTGCCGGTGAAGAGCAGATGCGCGCCGCCTTTGCGATCACCGACAAGCAAGAGCGCACCGCTGCTGTTGCTGCGGCCCGTGAAGCGATCAAGGAAGCGCTGACCGAGGAACAGCTGGAAGACGCGAACCTCGGCTCAGCGATGAAAAAGCTGGAAGCTGGCATTCTGCGTGGCGACGTCGTCAAAGGCGGCAAGCGGATCGACGGTCGCTCGACCACTGATGTCCGCGCGATTGAGGCTGAAACCTCGCTGCTGCCGCGCACCCATGGTTCCGCCCTGTTCACCCGTGGTGAAACACAGGCGCTGGCCGTGACCACACTGGGCACCGGTGACGACGAACAGTTCATCGACGCGCTGCATGGCAACTTCAAATCGAACTTCCTGCTGCACTATAACTTCCCACCCTATTCGGTTGGTGAAGTGGGCCGCGTGGGTTCGCCCGGCCGTCGCGAGATCGGCCACGGCAAGCTGGCATGGCGTGCCTTGCAGGCGGTTCTGCCCGCGCCAACTGACTTCCCCTATACGATCCGCATCGTGTCCGAGATCACCGAATCCAACGGTTCCAGCTCGATGGCATCGGTCTGCGGCGGCTCGCTGTCGATGATGGATGCGGGTGTTCCTCTCAAGGCACCGGTTGCCGGTGTTGCGATGGGTCTGATCCTGGAAGATGACGGCGACTATGCGGTTCTGACCGACATTCTGGGTGACGAAGACCACCTGGGCGACATGGACTTCAAAGTGGCAGGTACCGAAAACGGTATCACCTCGCTTCAGATGGACATCAAGGTTGCGGGCATCACGCCAGAGATCATGGAAAAAGCCCTGGCGCAGGCCAAAGACGGCCGGATGCACATCCTGGGTGAGATGGGTAAAGCCCTGTCCGAGACCAACGAGTTCTCGGTCCACGCCCCGCGCATTGAGACCATGAACATCCCCACCGACAAGATCCGTGAAGTGATCGGTTCGGGCGGTAAGGTCATCCGCGAGATCGTGGAAACCTCGGGTGCCAAGGTCGACATCAACGATGATGGCGTCATCAAAATCGCCTCGCCCGATGGAGAGTCGATCAAGAAGGCCTATGAGATGATCCACTCGATCGTCGCCGAGCCGGAAGAAGGTCAGATCTATACTGGGAAAGTGGTCAAGATCGTCGATTTCGGCGCTTTCGTGAACTTCTTTGGCAAGCGCGACGGTCTGGTCCATGTATCCCAGATCGAAAACCGCCGCCTGAACCATCCGTCGGATGTTCTGAAGGAAGGTCAGGAAGTAAAGGTCAAGCTGCTGGGCTTCGACGACCGCGGCAAGGTTCGCTTGTCGATGAAAGTGGTCGATCAGGAGACGGGCGAAGAGGTCGTGCCTGAGAAGAAAGAAAAGAAAGAAGACGCAGAGTAATCAGCTCTTTTTCGAATGACAAAGGCCCCGGTGGAAACGCCGGGGCCTTTTTTGGTTCCCCAAAAGCGCAACGAATGGGAGTTTTGAGCCCAAAGTTTCACTGGTCGGTACGCAGTTTTGAGAGCATGGGGCAAGAGACATTCCCGCTGTCACAGTTGGCTGTGAGTTCGTTCAGCGCCGCTTCCAATCGCTTCAGCTCGTTTATCTTTTCACGCACATTGAAGATATGAAGCTCAGCCAGCTCTTTTACGGATCGGCAATCCTCTTCGTCGCCTTCGGACAGGCTGAGAAGCGTCTTTGTATCGGCTAGCGGGAAACCCAAATCACGGCATTTTTTCAGGAAACGAAGCCTCCCAACATCGTGCGCGGAGTACATCCGTCGGTTGTTAGTTGCCCGTACTGGTTTGGGCACGATCCCTTCGCGTTCATAGTAGCGGATCGTTTCAATGCCGACACCGCTTTGCCGGGATGCTTCCCCAATCGCAAACATGTTAGTTTTCCCGTCTTGATCCTGTAGCGACTACAGAAGTTATACAAGAGGCTGACATTTCGACAACTCCAGCCAGTCAAGGGAATGAAATGCAGAAGCACCTTAGTGTTAGTTACCTGGGATCACTGTCAGCACTCGGCGTCGCGACTTGCTGTGTATTGCCCATGACAATGATGCTGCTGGGACTAGGAGGCAGTTGGCTAGCCATTTTCGGAAAGATCGCGGCGGCAAGCTACTACGTACTGGCGATTTCGACGGCGCTTGTCGCTATATCGTGGCTTGTGTCTTATCAGCGCGGCTCCTTAGCAAAGTTGAAATGGTGGCTTTCGGGGACAACCGCAATCACCGCGTTAGCTTGGGTCGTCGTCTTTAACGAAGCCCGGATCAACGATTACCTGATAATGCAGATGTGAAACAATGACAGAGCAAACTGTAGTGCTTGAAAGCACCCTGACGTGCCCGAAATGCGGTCACAGCGAAACCGAAATAATGCCGACAGATGCTTGCCAGTGGTTCTATGAATGCAAGTCTTGCACCGTAGTCTTGAAGCCGTTGGAAGGAGATTGTTGCGTCTACTGCTCCTATGCCACGGTGCCTTGCCCGCCGATCCAGAATGGCGATAGGTGTTGCGGATAATAAAGTCAGATTTGTCCGTGCTATGGCCACTAAAAACAGCAACACCCACGCAGAAATCTGCGCGGGTACTTCTCTCAAATAACCAGAACACCACTTGCCGCATCACTCCGGGCGCACGACAAGCTGTGGTTCGCCGTTTGATGTGTGGCGTGGGGATCGTCCGTCCCAGCCTATGTCGCCAGTGACACGGTGGCGGAAGGATGAGAAGCTGTCGAATGTCACCACGTCCACGGGGTCGTCGAATTGCAAGGTCAGGCGACGGTGTTCGCCGTCTCCTAGCATTGTCATCCCGCGGATTTCGGCCGTAAATGCCTGACCCAGATAGTGGCCGGACACGCGGTCTCCGACGCGCAGATGCAGCCGGTTTCCCGCTTGTGCGTGCAAGGTGTTCCAGTCTCGGGCGCCATGTTGATGAGCGATAAGTTCCAGCGCCTTGCTGTGCGTGATGTCTACTCCTTCGGCAGACAGGTGTTGGCGCAGCCGTTTGGCCTGCGTTTTTAGGTCTTCGATCGAAGGGATCGGTTTTGACACGGTCATGTTTGCCTCGTTTCCTAAAACGGGCGCGAAGTCAGGACGGTGTTCGCATTGCCATCCGCGCGCCTGGAAAAGGGCAACAGATGTTTGGTCAAGCGGGTTTCACCAAAGCCAAAGGGCCGCGAACGGCAGGAGACCCGAACCTGCCCGCCTTTTGGCATTCGCTGCGCGGCCTGTCAATCAGACCGCGTTGTGCAGCTCGCTATCGGGTTCAAGATGGATGACAAAGACCGATCCGGGAAATCTGTCTTTCAGCGCCGCTTCGATCTGATCGCAGATGTCATGGGCCGCGGCCACGGTCATACCGCCTTCGACCACCAGATGAAATTCGACAAAGATCATGTTTGCGGACCTGCGACCGCGCAGATCGTGGTATTCCAAAGCGGGGCCCAAGTTGGCCTCGACAATGGACCGCACCGCCTTCAGGTCGGGTTCAGACAAGGTGGCGTCCATCAGCCCATCGACCGATTTGCGGATCACTTTCCAGCCTTCCCAAAGGATGTTCAACGCAACCAGAATGGCAAGGATCGGGTCAAGGATCAGCCATCCGGTTGCAAGCGCAAGCAGCAGGCCGAGGATCACCCCCACCGAGGTGATGATGTCGGTAAAGATATGCTTTGCGCTGGCCTCAAGTGCGGGAGACGATTGCCGCCGTCCGATCCGCAACAGCATGAACGCCCAGGCTGCGTTGATCGCCGTGGCCAAGGTGTTGACCACCAGCCCCAAGGTCGGGGTGTCGTGCAACTGCGGCGAGGGCAGAGCCATGATCGCCTCGCGCAGGATCAGCAACGCTGCCAGAACGATCAGCGTACCTTCGACCACCGCCGAAAGGTATTCGGCCTTTTTATGACCAAACGGGTGTTTCGCATCAGGCGGCTTGCCCGCGACCCAGACGGCAAAGAACGCAAGCAGCGCTGCCACCACATTGACCACGGATTCCAAGGCGTCCGACAGCAGGGCAACCGATCCTGTCAGGTGCCAGGCCAAAAGCTTCAACGCCAATACCGCGATGGAAATCGGGATCGACCACAGTGCGAATTTCTGGATCATCAAGCCGGTTTCTTGCTGCCTCACCCTTTGTGTAGCATCCAGGCGCCGGTTCCGCCTGCCTTTTTTGCAGCGATCAGGCGTCGGCCTGCGCGGCCTCATAGGCCAACATCGCGCGTTTGATCGGCAAGCCCCAATGATACCCGCCCAAACCGCCCGATTTGCGCAGGGCGCGGTGGCAGGGGATCAACCAGCTGACCGGGTTGCGCCCGACCGCCGTCCCCACCGCACGCACCGCCTGAGGTGTGCCGACGCGTTGGGCAATCTCGGAATAGGTGGTGACCTGACCCGAAGGAATGTGCATCAGCGCCTCCCACACCTTGATCTGCAAAGGTGATCCGATCAGGTAGAGCGGCGTCGGCTCCAGCCGATCACTGGCCGCGCCAAAGGCGCTGAGCACCCAGGGGCGCAGGCGCATCGGATCTTCAACAAACTGTGCCTTGGGCCAGCGCGAAATCATGTCCTCCATCGCAGCTTCTTCACCAGTTTCAGCGCCAAACGCTATGCCACAGATACCCTTGTCGGTTCCCATGACCAATGCCGGGCCAAAGGGGCATTCGAACCAGCCCCAATAGATCGTCAGCCCGCCACCTTTGCGGGCGTATTCACCGGGGCTCATGGATTCCCACTTCAGGAACAGATCGTGCAAACGGCCGCTGCCGGATAGACCAACGTTATGGGCGGTTTCCAATGTCGTGAACCGCTCGCGCAGCAGCGCCTTGGCGTGGCCCAGCGTCAGATATTGCTGGTACCGTTTCGGCGATACCCCGGTCCAGCGCGAGAACAGGCGCTGGAAATGCGCGGGGCTCATATCCATCTGGCGCGCCAGATCTTCAAGGCTGAGGGATTCGCCGCCTTGATCGATCAATTCGATCGCGCGGCGCATGACGTTGTAATGGTATCCGCTTTCGGGGGCCTGGACGTTCATTTCACACCTCATCTGTTGATCCAGACCTTAGCGCGCAGGCCCCGCCCTCGCGACCCGGAACTTGCGCATTGGCTTAGGGCTTGTGTCACAGGGCCATGGGCGGCATTAAGGCTCGGATGGCAAAGCAACTTGATTATCACACGATCCGCGAGATCTTTACACGTTTCCAGCAGGCCGATCCCGAACCCAAGGGCGAGTTGGAGCATGTGAACGTCTATACTCTGGTCGTTGCTGTGGCCCTGTCTGCGCAAGCGACAGATGCGGGCGTCAACAAGGCCACGCGCGAATTGTTCAAGATCGCCGATACGCCGCAAAAGATGCTGGATCTGGGCGAAGAAGGTCTGATCGAGCATATCAAGACCATCGGCCTATTCCGCCAGAAGGCCAAGAACGTCATCAAGCTCAGCCGCATTCTGGTCGAGGATTATGGCGGTGAGGTTCCCAATTCCCGCGCCGCGCTGCAATCGTTGCCAGGTGTCGGGCGCAAGACGGCCAATGTAGTGCTGAACATGTGGTGGCGCCAACCGGCACAGGCCGTTGACACGCATATCTTTCGTGTCGGCAACCGCACGGGCATCTGCCCCGGCAAGGATGTGGACGCGGTGGAACGCGCCATCGAAGACAATATCCCTGCGGATTTTCAACTCCATGCGCATCACTGGCTGATCCTGCATGGGCGCTATCATTGCAAAGCGCGCAAACCGATGTGCGGAACCTGTATCATCCGCGATCTCTGCCAATTTGAGGATAAGAACTTATGAAAACCTATCAGCTCACCGGTATTGGAAATGCCGTTGTGGACGTGATCTCTCAGGCCGATGACAGCTTTCTGGAACTGATGGGCATCGAGAAAGGTATCATGCAACTGATCGAGCAAGAGCGCGGTGAAGTGCTCTATGCGTCGATGGAAGGGCGGGTACAGACGCCGGGCGGCTCGGTGGCCAATACCATCGCGGGTGCCGGCGCGCTGGGGCTGGAGTCGGCCTTTATCGGGCGCGTCCATGACGATGCGCTGGGGCGGTTCTACGCCGATGCGATGAACGAAGACGGTGTTGATTTTGTGAACCCGCCGGTGCCGGGTGGAGAGCTGCCGACCTCGCGCTCGATGATCTTTGTGTCGCCGGATGGTGAGCGGTCGATGAACACCTATCTGGGTATTTCGTCCGAGCTGTCCTCGGCAGATGTCTCGGCGGATGTGGCTGGAAACAGCGAGATCATGTTCCTCGAAGGCTATCTGTTCGACAAGGAAAAGGGCAAAGCCGCATTTCTTGAGGCAGCGCGCGCCTGTCACAAGGGTGGCGGCAAGGCCGGGATCGCCATTTCCGACCCGTTCTGCGTGGAACGGCACCGGGTCGATTTCCTTTTGCTGATCGAAAATGAGCTGGATTTTGTGATCGGCAACGAGGCCGAGATCAAATCGCTGTTCGAAACAGATGAACTTGAAGACGCCTTGGCCAAGACCGCGCAGATCTGCCCTCTGGTCGTCTGCACGCGTTCAGGTGATGGCGTTACAATTTTGAACGGCGAAGCGCGTTTCGATGTGCCCGTCGAAAAGGTTGTGCCCGTGGATGCCACCGGTGCAGGCGATCAGTTCGCGGCGGGCTTTCTGTTCGGCATGGCCACCGGTCGCGATTACGAGACCTGCGCCAAGATCGGCAACGCCTGCGCGCGCGAAGTGATCAGCCATATCGGCCCGCGCCCCAAGGCGAACATGCAGGATCTGCTGCGCGCTGAAGGGTTGCTGTAACCAACCCTCACAGGCCCGGAGCCGCGTCGTTCAGGGCCCAATCATATTTATAGGCATTGACGCGCCTTGCCTGTTGCAGCCGTGCCCGAAGCTCGGGCTCGGCGGCCTTGGAAATGGCTGCGATGACGGCTTGTTCATTCGGCCCAAAATCCTCGCGGAACCAGATATAGATCTTGGACAGGATCAGCCGCCCGCGATCATCAAACCGAACGCCGCGCGGGTCATTGACATAGGCGCGCTCGGCTGCTGCCAGATCACGCTCCAACGTGCCCGCCTGCCATGCACGGTCCATCAGGTTCGGGCACCCCACAGCGGCGCAGTTCAGCGCATAATGGATGCGTGGTTCCTGAAAGGTGGGGCGGATGACCCGGTGCTCGATATCGTTCAGGGTCAGGGTTTGACCTGACACAACGGCAACCGGGCGGTTCCACGGGCCGATTGACAGCGGGCCCTCGCTGATATCGCGAATGGATGCCACCGGGTAGTTTTCAAGCACCAGATCAACGGTGATCGCATTGTAGAGGTTGATCCAATAGGCCAGCTGCTGATCGCGGGTCAGAGTGGCGGGATCAACCGCTTGCAAGGTATTCAGATAGGCCTCAAGGCGCGCGCGGTCAGCGGCAGACACCTGGCCATACGCCACTCGGTTCACACCGCTTGAATCGGTGGACACATAAGTGGAAAGAAACCTATCCCACTCAGAATGACTGACCCTGATACCGGGAGGGTCCGCCAACCGCGTCAGAGCACTGTTCTCAAGCGGCGTTGGCGCGGGCAGTGCCAAACGCTCGACACTTGCACATGCGGCCAGCAAGGGCAGCAACAGGCATAAGATAAAAGCTCTCATGACGCATCCCTCTGCCGTTCGCGCAGCGCGCGCATCTGACCCTTGAGCCGTTTCAGAGGGGCCAGCGACGGGTCATCCAGTTGCGGAAGGTCCGGGCGGCTGGACAAGCCCTTTCGGGTCGGGTTCCACCAGAACGACCCCATTTCGCTGTCCACCTGATCTGCCTCTGCCAGCTGCGCATCGCGCTGAGCGTTATGCGCGCACATCGACATCGGGCCGTTTGCGGTGGCCACCATGAAAACGCAGGAGGCACAGCGATCCTCCTCTAACGCGTCCGCGGCCATGAAATTGTGAATGAACACCGCCTGCCGCCGGGCTCGTCCCCTCAGCAAGCCACCACCCAATCGCAGAGCGCATCCCGCCAGGTGCAATCCCGCACGCAGCGCTAAAAGAGGCCTGCGCAACACAAGGCGCTTTACCGCCTCGGCCGTGTCGATGTGACCCTGATTGGACTCGTCATATTGCTCGAGCGCGTCGATCACCTGATGGACCAAAGGCGCGTTCGACAGCAGTGAGACCGCTCGACCACCGGCCGACACCACGCTGGCATATCGGTTGCACCGGGAATGACCGACGGATGCCGTGTCAAAGTGCAACGGGGTTTCATACCCGTCCTCAATCGCTTTGCTCACAGAGGCCTGCGTGATACCCTCGGGCCGAGCGCGCAGAACGCCACGACCGGTATCCGCCTGCATCTGGAACGAGACAAAAGCGATTTCAGGTTGGTCCCGCATGAACCGCGCCAGCGCAGGCAGCTCGGCAAAGTTTCCCGCGAAAACGGTTGTGTTGAACAGAACCCGCAAGCCCAATCCCCGTGTCCGGCGAATATAGGATCGGCGCACCCGGTTCAGTTCGGTCTCGGTTTCAAAGCCCTTGCGCTCTTGCGTCAGATCGACGTGAAAGGCCACGTCATCCAGCCCGGCTGCGGCCAGTCGTGCCAACATGGCCCGGCTGGTGCGAATACCGTTGGTCATCAGGCAGGATCGCATTCCAAGACGGTGGATTTCGCGACATAGCGCTTCCAGGTCCTCGACCTTGCGCAGCGTCGGATCACCGCCGGTCAGTTGGACCGAGGTTCCGGGCCCATAGTGACTGTGGATCGACTCGAGCCGCGCAAAAAGGACCGAGAGAGGCGGGTCATAGGTCAGCTCGGCGCTGTCGGACAGGTAACACAGCGTGCAGTCCAGATTGCACCGCTGAGTGACTTCAAGCGCCACGCAGGCGATGGGATAGAACCGGCCCGCGGTCTGGCCCGGCCCGTATTCACCCGAGGACCACAGACCGTCCCGCAAGGGGGCACGCCGGTCAGAGCCGACAAACCGGCGTCCGGCAGGAGCAAATTTAGCGGGGCTGAGAGCAATGTCTTTCATGCCTCAAAGCTAGAGGCCTGTTCCAAACCAGGCTATCCGCCCTCACGCCAAGTTGTCAGCGCATGAGTTTCGGTGAGCCAATCCAGTTGCGCATGAAACATTTGGACTGAATCCGCAGTGGTTTGGACCGTTTTGCTGTCACATCAGGTCAAATACCCGTCAAATGCCGCGATCACCTGAGCGTAAACGTCTTGCTTAAACGGAACGATTTCGTCGACCAATTGGCTGGGGTCTTGCCATTTCCAACGGGTGAATTCCGGATGTTCGGTTTCGATATCGATCTGATCGTCACGCCCGAGGAATTTCAGCAGATACCATTTCTGCTCTTGCCCGCGATATCGGCCTTTCCAGATCTTGGGCACGATATCATGCGGCAGATCATAGGGAAGCCAGCCTTCGGTCTCGGTCACGATCTCGACCAGATCCGAGGTCACGCCGGTTTCTTCCCAAAGTTCACGCAACGCCGCATCGCGCGGGTCTTCGCCCTTGTCCACCCCGCCCTGCGGCATTTGCCAGGCATCCTTGTGGCGGTCAGTGCGTTGACCCACAAAGATCTTGCCATCGGCATTCATCAGCATCAGCCCGACACAGGGGCGATAGGGCAGTTTGGCGATTTCTTCGGGGGACATGCGCGGCCTCTTGATCTGTGCGCCCTCTAGTAACAAGCCCCGGCCTGACCGCAAAGGGGGTGACGTCAGGTTTCGCGTGACAGTCGCGCAACGCCCGGCAATTGTCTTTGCGAAATAAGGGAGAGTTTCACGATGACCGCGTACCCGAACATGCTGGCCCCACTGGATCTGGGCTTTACCACGCTGAAGAACCGCGTGTTGATGGGGTCAATGCATACGGGGCTTGAGGAAACCGGCGACTGGAACCGCGTGGCCGAGTTCTATGCCGACCGGGCACGCGGTGGCGTGGCGCTGATGGTCACGGGCGGGATTGGTCCCAATCTGGAAGGCTCGGTGCTGCCGGGGGCGGCGATGATGACCTCGGACAAGGACGTCGCGAACCATTCCATCGTGACCGACCGCGTACATCAGGCCGGTGGCAAGATCGCGATGCAAATTCTTCATGCCGGGCGTTATGCCTACGGCCCCAAATGCGTGGCCCCCAGCCCGGTGAAATCTCCGATCTCACCGTTTCCGCCAAATGAATTAGACGAAGACGGGATCGAAAAGCAGATCAGCGACATCGTGAACGCAGCCCGGCTGGCGCAGAAGGCGGGTTATGACGGGGTCGAGATCATGGGGTCTGAGGGGTATTTTCTGAACCAGTTCCTTGTGACCCATACGAATAAGCGAGAGGATCGCTGGGGCGGATCATACGAAAACCGGATGCGTCTGCCCATCGAGGTGGTGCGCCGCACACGCGAAGCCGTGGGCCCCGATTTCATCATCATCTATCGCCTGTCGATGATTGATCTGGTGCCCAATGGCTCGACCCATGAAGAAGTCGTCGAACTGGCGCAACGGATCGAAGCGGCTGGCGCGACGATCATCAACACCGGCATCGGCTGGCATGAGGCGCGGATCCCCACCATTGCCACCAGCGTCCCGCGCGCGGCTTTCGCATGGGTGACCAAAAAGCTGATGGGCAAGGTTGGGATCCCGGTGATCACCTCAAACCGGATCAACACGCCCGAGGTCGCCGAAGAGGTTCTGTCGACCGGATGCGCCGATATGGTGTCGCTGGCCCGACCAATGCTGGCGGATGCGGATTTTGTGAACAAAGCCATCGCGGGGCAGTCTGCGCGGATTGCGCCTTGCATCGCTTGCAATCAGGCCTGCCTGGATCACACGTTCAGTGGCAAGCTGACCTCTTGCCTGGTCAATCCGCGCGCCTGTCACGAGACGGAACTGGTTATCGAAAAGGCTGATACCCCCAAAACCGTTGCCATTGTCGGGGCCGGCCCCGCTGGCCTGTCCACCGCAATGACCGCAGCCCAGCGCGGTCACAGTGTTACCCTGTTTGACCGAGCCACCGAGATCGGCGGTCAGCTGAACATGGCCAAACAGGTGCCCGGTAAGGAAGAGTTCAGGGGTCTGGTCGATTGGTACCGCACTATGATGGACGATCTGGGTGTTCAGGTGGAACTGAACCGCGAGGTCGCGGCCGATGACCTGACCGGTTTTGACGAGGTGGTGATTGCCACCGGCGTCACCCCCCGCGATCCGGCGATTCCGGGGCAGGACAGCGACAATGTTCTCAGCTATGTCGACGTTCTGCGCGGCAAGGCCGAGGTGGGCAAAACCGTCGCCGTAGTTGGCGCAGGGGGAATCGGGTTTGACGTCTCGGAATTCCTGCTGGAAGACGGCCACAGCGCCACAACCGACCTGCCGCTATGGATGAAGGAATGGGGCGTGACCGATCCAGAACAGCACCGCTCGGGCCTTGCGCCCGAAGGCCCTCAACCCGCCGCCCCGGCGCGTCAGGTCACGCTGTTGCAACGCAAGAAACAGGCGCATGGCAAAGGGCTGGGCAAAACAACCGGCTGGATTCACCGCGCCACGCTGAAGATGAAGAACGTCAATTTCGTTGGCGGTGTGAACTATGAACGCATCGACCAGGACGGCCTGCATGTCAGCTTTGGCGAAGAGCGCGCAGACCCGACATTGATCGCAGCTGACACGATCGTGCTCTGCGCCGGTCAGATCTCGGATCGCAGTCTGGCAGATGCAATGATCGAACGCGGCATCACCCCCCATGTGATCGGAGGCGCAGACGTCGCCGCCGAACTGGACGCCAAACGCGCAATCAATCAGGGCACCCGGCTGGCGGCGGGTTTTTGATGGTCTGACCCCAGCAAAGAAGCGCCCTACTCCACCGCGACCGTGATCACCTCGGAGACAATCGGCGGGGAGTGTGGGACGTGGCCCGCGTCGCCCAGCACCAATTGCAATGTGTGCTCACCGGGCGGCAGGTCCAGTGTCACTTCGGTCTGCCCGCCTCCAAAGTGGACGTGATTGTCGTCTGCTGGCAGCCCATAGGCCAGCTCATCTGCACCGTCTTCACCTTGCCCAATCGGGGGGCGGTTGATCAGCAGGTGGTGGTGGCCGGTGTTTTCGACCTCGGTCCCGGCGGGCGCCACACCCATGCCCTTTAGCCCAAAGACCACTGTGACCGGCGATGAAACCGTGTCGCCATCCGCGAGATTGGCGAAATAAACAATAGCGTCCGGGTTCGAAGGCGTTGGTCCGCCCGCCATTGCAAATGTGGCAGACGCGCATAAGGCTACTGCGATTGATCTGAGTGTCATATTTCCCTCCCAAGGCCATAAATTTGCCGTCTGCATCATAACACAAATCGATAAGCACCTTGAAAATAAGGTGATTGGCATCGATCTGGCCTGAGAATTACGACTGTTTCCTCGTTTCCCAAGCGCAAACGATCAGAATTAAAACCCTTATATTATCCCATGTCTGCCAAGTTCTCGCCCAGATTGTACGCAAATGTGATCATCGAAAAGAAGACCTGGGAATGAGAGTATGGACAGACTGACCGAAATGGAGGCCTTTTCCAACGTGGTGGACCAGGGTGGCTTCACCGACGCGGCGAAAAAGATGGGAATCTCCAAATCGGCCGTGTCGAAGCACGTGTCGAGCCTGGAAGCACGGCTGGGCGCACGCCTGTTAAACCGGACAACACGTCGGGTGTCACCGACGGAGATCGGATTGGCGTATTATGATCGAGCGCGGCGGGTGTTGAACGACGCAGGTGAAGCAGATGCGATGGTGACATCGATGCAATCGGCCCCTTCGGGTCTGTTGCGGATCAGTGTTGCCACGGATTTTGGGGTAAACCACCTGTCACCGGTCTTGTCGGGCTTTTTGTCTGCCTATCCCGACATCACAGTGAACATGGTGCTGAACAACCGTTACGTTGAGCTGATCTCGGAAGGGTTTGACGTGGCGGTGCGCATTGGTGAGTTGGATGACAGCACGCTGCGTGCCCGCAAGCTGACCGAAACGGTCAAACGTATGGTCGCGGCACCCAGCTATATCGAACAGTTTGGTCGCCCGCAAAAGATTGACGAGTTGAACGAGCACAAGCTGCTGCATTATTCCAGCCAGTCTTCTGGCAATGTCTGGAGACTGACAGCTCCGTCGGGTGAAAAGCGCCAAGTGCGCACGGCGGGCTGGCTGAGCGTGAATGATGGCCAATCACTGTTGAACGCAGCAATCTCGGGGCTCGGTATCGCTTATCTGCCCAGCTATCTTTATGCCGATGCATTGAAAGCGGGTGAAGTTGTGGACGCGATGCCGACTTTGCCGGACGAAGTGCAAGGCATCTACGCCGTATACCCGCCCGGCCGCTTTACGCAGCCCAAAGTCCGGGCTTTCATTGATTTTCTTGTCGAGTCCTTCAATGAAAAGGGCCCGATGAACTGGTAGAATTCTCCCTGTGGCACCTCACAACCCGCGCTTACTTGCGCGGGTTTTTTTTGGCCAGCGCAAGTTGGTCAGTTAATCAGCAATACCGCCTCGACACGGCGGTTGGTGTCACGTCCTTCGGGGGTAGCGTTTGATGTGATAGGGGCCAGATAGCCCGCGCCGCGCGCTTCCACCCGGTTTCCGTCAATCCCATAGGTCTCGATCAGCCGCGTCCGCACCGCTTGGGCCCGTTCCGTGCTGACGGTGATATTGGCCTGCAAGTCACCAGTATCATCCGTATGCCCGACCAAAGCCAAACGCACATCGGGATTGTCGGACAGATAGTTCGACAGCAGTTCAAGCGACTCGAATGGGCCCTCACCCAAGGAAAACTCGCCAGTTGGAAAATGCAGATCGGCCAGTATGACGTGACCATCACGGATCAGATCAGCCAACAGACCTTGCGATCCGTCCACAGTTTCTTCAATCACCAGCGCTGGCGTAGACGGAGCATCCACAGGGGTCACCCGGATCATTTGCAAGTACCCGTCAGGCGGGTTGCGACTGACCAAAAGGCTCAGCACATCGTCCCCGAGGGCAGCAGACAGAAAGCGATAATCCTGGATGGCCACATACATATCTGGCGTCGGTACAACCTCGGTAGCAAAGCGAAAATCAAACCCGCCGCATTCACGCGCTTCGCACTCGAACAGAATCTCATAGCCTTGCGCGATCAATTGATCCCGCAATGGCGCCAGTAATTGCAGTGTTGTGCTGGCACCCGCCTGCAAGCGCCATGTCAGGCGTTCGACCCGGCCCTCGACCCGGCGCACAGGGATTTGGCCGTCAGAAAAAACACCTGTGGGCAAGTCATAGCTGTCCAACGTGCTGGTGCGATCCGACACTTGGCGAGCGCTGGACGGCAAGGTCAGATCCTGTGCCAGAACCGGTTTCGCCAAAAGCGCAAAACATAAAAGAAGAAAGCGGATCATCTGAATTGTGCGTGATACTCTGGGTTCGGGACCATCGCCGTTGCACTGGCGACACGATTGGTCATGTTAAAAAAGCCCGCCACATTGGCAATATCCCAGATGTCGCGATCACAGAAACCGGCATCGCGCAGGCTCTGTCGGTCCGACTCTTCAACCGACGCGCTGGATGTGGTCATTTTCGCCGCAAAATCCAGCATCGCGCGGTGACGAGGGTTCAGCGGGGCGATTTTGTAGTTCATCACCAGCATTTCACCCAATTCCGGTTCGCCAGACAGTTGACGGACAGCCGCCCCATGCGCAACCAAACAGTAAAAGCATCTGTTGAGGGACGAGACGACAACCGCAATCATCTCGCGTTCCAGTTTGGACAACCCGCTTTCGGCCAGCATCAAATCGTTATACATCGCCGTAAAAGCATTTAGCTTTTCGATATCAAAGGCATAGGCACGCAATACGTTCGGCACCATCCCAAGTTTTTCGACACAGATGTCGAAGTATTTTTGTGTTTCCGGAGGCAAAGGATCGACCATCGGCAGGTTCAGCGCCGTTGGCATTGCGTCTTGTTTCATATGCCCTCCTTAGACCTGCAAGCGGTAATGATAGGTTCCAACCAACTCCATCCCAAGCGAACTGTACAGACCGTTGGCCCCAACATTTTCCTGTGTACAGATCACGCTTAGGGTTTTGGCCCCGTTCTCCAGCGCCCAAAAGGCCGCAGCGCGCATGGCCCATTTGCCCAAACCCTGGCGGCGATGGTCAGATAGGATTTCCAGCGCATGTACCATCGCAACCCCATCTTGAGCTGCCACAAAACCGGTTCCAGCGGGTTGATCCATATGCCGTACCAAAAGACCCGTTTTGGGGCCGGTTGCCCGATCCATCACAGCCAGACGTGCAGGGCCGATCCCGCCCCGCGCCCAGATCTCTCGCATGATCGCCAGAGGCTCCCACAACGTGAAAACGGTAACGCGTGGGATCGGCACATCGGTGAGATGTTCGACCGGGCATGAATAGATATTCACCGGGTCCAGAACCTCATAGCCGCGATTGGCCAGCTGTTCGTCCAGCGCTTCATCCCCGGGCCAGACACAAAACAAGCGTTTTTGGCCCATGCCCAACATGACCTGTTCCGCAGCGTCTATGTCTGCTTCTGAGAACGCACCGATCCGACTGGCCGCTGACACGCGCGAGCCACCGCCCTGACCACGGCGTAGCCTGAATGGACCGTCTTGGATGAATTCAGCCGCAGGCCAGGTGCCGTCAACGATTTTCGACCAGTCTTTACTCAAAGCTCAAGATCTTTCGCCAGCCGGGTAACTGCCGCATCAATCCGCGCGCCATCAACGCCGCGCACCACGACATTGGCCCCAAAAACACCATTGATCTGAAACGGGTAGCACCCGATGGACAAATCCGGGAAATCATCGGCAAGGCTGCCCAGCGTCGCGGCGATATCGCCCTCACCCCGATCCACCCGCAGGGTCTGAGACAAAAGCGGGCTGCCACCGGTCAGCTTGGGCAGAACACTGGCAACCATGGCTCCGAACACCGATGGGACACCGGCCATCACATGGACATTGGCGATGGTAAAGCCCGGCGCGGTCGAGACCGGATTCTCGATCAACTCGGCGCCGTCGGGAATACGCGCCATGCGCAATCTGGCCTCATTCAACTCTGATCCCGACTTTGCATAATGCGCCTCAAGCAGCGCACGCGCATCGGCGCGGACATCAATTGGGGTTTCAAAAGCACGGGCGATGCAATCTGCGGTGATGTCGTCATGGGTGGGCCCGATACCGCCGCTGGTAAAGACGTGATCATACGCCTCTGACAGCGCCCGAACCGCGTTTTCGATTGCGGCTGCGTCGTCCGAGACAATCCGAACCTCTTTCAGATCGATCCCCTGCTTGGTCAGCTCCTGCGCCAGAAAATGCATGTTCGCGTCGCGGGTCCGGCCCGACAGGATTTCGTCACCGATGACCAGCATGGCTGCGGTTGGGTTGGCCATGGCGCTGTCTCCTCTTGATCGGCTGTTTGGGCAGGTATAGGCCCTTGGCCATGCGATTTGAAACCCCCCTTGTCCCCGCCCGACTGATCCGCCGCTATAAACGCTTTTTGGCCGATTGCAGCTTGGAGGACGGGCGCGAGGTGACGGCCCATTGCGCCAATCCCGGCAGCATGATGGGGCTGGCGGAACCAGGGCAGAAAATCTGGCTGGAGCCCAATGATGACCCCAGGAAAAAGCTGAAATACGGCTGGCGTCTGGTTGATCATGAAAACGGGCATTTCACCGGTGTTGACACATCCGTGCCGAACCGCGCGCTGCGCATTGCGCTTGAGGCGGGGCAGATCCCTGAACTGGCCACCTATGAAACCGTCCGGACCGAGGTGAAATACGGCGAGAACAGCCGCATTGATTTCCTGCTGACCCAACCGGGCCTGCCGGACGCCTATGTCGAGGTCAAAAGCGTCACCCTGTCGCGCCAGCCCGGTCTGGCCGAGTTTCCCGACAGCGTCACCGCCCGCGGAACCAAACATCTGGGCGAACTGGCGGCGATGGCCGCGCAAGGCCACCGCGCGATCATGCTGTATCTGGTGCAACGCACCGATTGCGACCGCTTCGCGCTGGCCGCAGATATCGACCCGGCCTATGCGGCGGCTTTCGACGCAGCAACCGGGGTCGAGCGGCTGGTCTGCGGTACGCGCATTTCACCCGAGGGGGTTTGGGTCGAAGGGTATTTGACTTGAGATGCACGATCTGTGACCGTCCAATACCAGAAAGCCAATTCGATTGTTCCAAGGCATTATGACACATAAAAAAGTTTGGGAATCTCTCCTTCTTTACTCAACCCGAAACTCTCAACCAGTTGATGTCCATTTGTACGTTCCGCGCCCGGCAGGCTACGTGGATTTTCAGAATAGATACAAGTCTTTGACAGATGATATCGAAATATCCGAGTACCCAGACTACGTTTATTTCGGGTACAGAGACATCGCGCGTAAGAAGAAAGAGAACTTACCAGATATTTTTACGGGCTTTTTGTCTTTGATCTACATCTCCGGCGAAATGCATGATCTGCTAACTCAGTTTGAGCTCGGCCATACACGGTTCAAAGAAGTCGAACTGCGTGAATATGACCAGAAAACACCTTTTCCCGGAAGGCGTTGGTTTTTCATGCATATTCGAGAAAACCGAAAAACTTTTGTACCTGAAAAGTCTGTGAGTATCCATCCAGTTGGCACCAAGGGGAAAGCGTGGAGCGCGCATCCTGAAGGTGACAACAAACTTGCCATTGACGCGACCAACGCCTGTGACCTGGATCTTTGGATTGATCGCAGTATCAGAAATCGGGTGTTCTTCTCGGACCGACTGAAAATCGCGATCAAAGACTCGGGCCTTAGCGCACGCTGGTTGGGGTTTCGGCCTTGCGAAATTGTGAAGCGCGGCGGTGCTTGAATTCACGTGATACTGCGTCACCATTATACTGCGAAACACCGCGACTTTGCGCCCTCTGGAACTTTCTGCGCAAGCAGCGTAAATAGCTCATTGCGCGCAACTATTGGAGCCAAGCGTCGATGAAAGAGCATCGTGGCCGTCTGACGAAGGACGGTATCCGCATCTATGAACAGGGTGACTTTGCCGGGATGCACGCGGCAGGGGCTCTGGCGGCGCGCATTCTGGATGATATTGCCGATCACGTCTTTCCCGGCCAGACAACCGGTGCGATTGACGGGATCATCACCCAGATGGTGGAAGAGGCCGGGGCGACCTCGGCCACGATCGGGTACAAGGGTTATGAACACGCCAGCTGTATCAGCGTGAACCATGTGGTGTGTCACGGCATCCCCGGGGACAAGCGTCTGAAAGATGGCGATATTCTGAATATCGACGTGACCGTAATCGTCGACGGCTGGTTTGGCGACACGTCGCGCATGTATGTGGCCGGCAAGCTGCCACGCAAGGCCGAGCGGTTGATCCAAGTGACCCATGATGCGCTGTTCAAAGGCATCGAGATGGTCAAACCCGGCAATACGTTCGGTGATATCGGCCACGCGATTCAGGCCTATGTCGAGGCCCATCGTATGAGCGTTGTGCGCGATTTCTGCGGCCACGGGCTGGGCCGTGTGTTCCACGCACCGCCCAATGTGCTGCATTACGGTCGCCCGGGCACTGGCGCGGTGCTGGAAGAAGGCATGTTCTTTACCATCGAGCCGATGGTCAATCTGGGCCGCCCGGAAACCAAGACGCTGGCCGATGACTGGACGGCGGTGACCCGGGACAAGTCACTCTCGGCGCAGTTCGAGCATTCGGTGGGTGTAACAGCAGACGGGGTCGAGATCTTTACCTTGTCGCCCGGTGGCAAATACCACCCGACCTATTCTTCGTCCTGATCCAGGGCCTGATCCCGAAGAACCTTCAACAGCATCGTCTCGGCCCCCCATGGCGTGACCGCATCATGGATGAACACCGGTGCGCGCCGGGGTTTGGGCTCGGGGCCTGTGGCGGCCTCGGTCTTTTGTGCTGGCACCCAGAAGGGCGGAGTTAAAGCTCGGTCCATGTGCCCAGCTTAGCATAGGTCGTTCAAATCCCCAAAAGTTCTGGCACCTCGGCCATGTCCCGAAAGACCTCGGCCCCCAGATCCGCCAGCTTCTCGCCTCCACCCTCGGGCGCATAGGCCAAACAGCGCATAT
Organism: Ruegeria sp. HKCCD7255; assembly: GCF_013031565.1. NCBI lineage: Bacteria > Pseudomonadati > Pseudomonadota > Alphaproteobacteria > Rhodobacterales > Roseobacteraceae > Ruegeria > Ruegeria sp. HKCCD7255. The sequence goes on from NZ_WQAG01000006.1 coordinate 203,860, forward strand.
TCGCGCGCATTGCGGCGGTCACACCACTGACGCTGTCTTCGATAACGACCGGCGCACTGGCGTCGAAATGACGTGCAGCGGTCAGGAACAGGTCGGGATCGGGTTTTGCAGTCTTCAACACATGCGCCGAGAACATCGCATCTTGGAAACGATGCAGCAGGTCGTTTTGCCCTAGGGTAATACCCATCTTTTCGGGGCTGCCATTTGAGGCAACGCAGAATGGCACCTCTTTTTGGTCCAGCGCGGTCAACAGATCAGGCACACCCGGCATCACCGTCACGCCCTGGCGCAGACGACCATAGATAGCGGCATAGATCTGATCGACCCAATCCTCGGGCAGGTCCGCCCCCATCTGGCGCGCGACCTCTCCTGCACCTCGCATGGTGCCGCCCACAAACAGCTGGTAACTATCGTCGATGGTCAGGTTCAGCCCATAGCTGTTGAGGTTCGCGATCAGCACTTGGTTGGTGATCGGCTCACTGTCCACCAGAACACCGTCACAATCGAAAATCACCAGATCATGCATGAGGGGTCTCCACCTGTTACCGCTCAGCCCTAACCGAGCTTGGGCGTTGTGGCAATTTGAGAAACAGCGACAAATCGCCAGTGTCCGTTTCAGTCTGAAACATCGCGCCACATCAATGAGATATGGGTATCGCCATATTTGCGAGTATCGCGCAGATTAAACCCCGGCGGGGCGGCCATCGGGGCGTTTTCTTCCCATACGATCAGGGCGTCACCTGCGACCCAGCCCCCGGTTAATGCGGCCGCGATCGCTTTCTGCCCCAGCCCCTTGCCATAAGGAGGATCCAGAAAGATCAGGTCGTAAGGCGCATCGGGGTTGTCACCAAGTTTCAGCGCAGTGCGGCGCAGTAGATAGGTGCTGTCCGCTGCTTGGGTCAGGTCGATATTCTTGCGGATCAGACCCTGAGCCACGCGCCCATCATCCACGAACGTCACATGATCCGCGCCCCGCGACAGCGCCTCAAGCCCCAGCGCACCGGTGCCAGCAAAAAGGTCCAGCACGCGCAGCCCATCAAAATCGATCTGATGGGCCAGAACGTTGAACAGGCTCTCGCGCACCCGGTCAGTGGTGGGGCGCAGATGTGCGCCCGCATCGCCTTTGCCGACCGAAGCCAAAGCGCGGCCACGGAAGTCTCCGGCGATGATCCTCACGCTTTAAGCAGCGGTTTAAGGTCGGCGTCGGGGTCGGCCACAACCGCCGGATCAGCAGTCTTACCGGCGTCGATCAGGCGTTTGCCAACCATATAGGCCCGAGGGTCGTTCATCGCATCAACGGCAATCAACTGGTCAACCCTATAGTACCAGAACGACACGGTCTGGCCCTCGCCCTGACGTGTGACGACACGATCATAACCTGTGTTCAGCCCGGCGATTTGCAATTTGACGTCGTACTGATCCGACCAGAACCAGGGCGTGGCCACATAATCTTTGGCCGCGCCCAGCATGTTCTGGGCCACGATTTCAGCCTGATCGATGGCATTGGGCACGCTTTCCAGTCGAATGCGTCCCTCTCTATGCGGAAATGAGGCGCAATCCCCCGCCGCCCAGATCGACGGGTCTGAGGTACGGCCATGGGCATCCGTCTTGATCCCGTTGTCCAATTCCAGCCCGGCCATTTCGGCAAGAGCGGTCGAAGGAACGATGCCGACACCGACAACAACAAGATCAACTTCCAACTCTGTTGCATCGGTAAGAACAGCACCGGTTACCTTGCCTTCATGGCCAACCAAATGGTCCAGGCCGACGCCCTCACGGATATCAGCACCATATTGCGTATGCAGGGTACGGAAGAAATCGCTGGTTTCCGGGGCCGCGACGCGCTGAAGGATGCGATCTGCCATTTCGACCAAGGTCACCTTGACCCCACGCTTGGCGCAGACGGCTGCGGCCTCAAGCCCGATATACCCACCGCCCACGATCAGGGCGCGGGCGCCTTCGGTCACAAAGGGACCCATATCATCAACATGGGCCAGATCGCGCACCACATGCACGCCCTCCAGATCGCCACCGATTGCAGCGGGCAGGCGTCGTGGCTCGGACCCTGTGGTCAGCGCCAGTTCGTCATAGGAAATCACCTCACCCGCGACGGTCACGGTCTTGGCCTGTGGATCAATATCAGTCACGGGCTGACCAAGGCGCAAGGTGATGTTGTTTTCCGCGTAAAAGCTTTCGGGTCGCAGAAACAGACGCTCCAGCTCCATTTCACCAAGCAGATAAGCCTTGGACAAAGGTGGGCGCTGATAGGGCAAATGAGGCTCGGCCCCGATCAGGGTGATTTCGCCATCGAACCCGTCCTTGCGCAATCTGGCAACCAACGATGCTCCGGCCTGTCCGGCCCCGATCACAACAAAATGGCTCATGTGTCTCTTACCCTGTCAAATTCACGTGGTCTCATTCACAGGACCACCTATATTGCGTCGCAACACAACTCTGCAAATCCAAACAACAGGAGCTGAATAATGATTTCCAGTGGAGACACACTTCCCGATGCCACATTGACCCAATTGGGTGCGGAGGGGCCGGAAGAGGTTCGGATTTCAGACAAGACCAAAGGACGCAAAGTGGTGATCTTTGCGGTTCCGGGTGCGTTCACCCCAACGTGCCACTCGGCCCATGTGCCCAGCTTTATCCGCACAAAGGATCAGTTTGACGCAAAGGGCGTTGATGAAATCATCTGCATCTCGGTCAACGATCCTTTTGTCATGAAAGCCTGGGGCGAAGCGACCGGTGCTGCAGATGCGGGTCTGACTATGCTGGCCGACGCGACGTCTGAATTCACCAAAGCCATTGGTATGGATTTTGACGCACCGCCTGCGGGGTTGATCGCACGCTCCAAGCGCTATGCGATGCTTGTCGAAGATGGCAGGGTAACTGCATTGAACCTGGAAGAAAGCCCGGGCGCATGTGAGATTTCGGCAGGCGAAGGTCTGCTGGCGTCAATCTAAGCCCCGGCGGCGCGGCAAATTTAACTTGCAGCGGTTCTTTGGTATGCAAGTATCAAAGTGATGCAAACCGGAGAACCGCGAATGAAACTCAAGTTTATTGCGTTTGGCCTGGTCAGCGCTGGCACCTTGGCCGCATGCGGGCCCGCCCCGACCCCTCAGCAACAAGCCGCGCGTCAGCACGAGATCGCATGCCTAAGCGGAACGCTTGGCGGCGCTTTGATCGGCGGGGCGATTGGAAATCAGTTCGGCGGTGGATCCGGCAAAGCAATTCTGACTGCCGCAGGCGCTGCTGCCGGTGGGGTCAGCGGTCAACGTTACGCTTGCTGAGGAGAACCCGGATGAAATACGCAACCGCATTTCTGGTGTTTTTGGGTCTTGCAAGCGCTGGCGCAGCCGAGACAACAGCCGAGTTGAACGAAGCCGAATTGAAGGCCATCGACACAAACAATGACGGCTTCCTGTCCAAAGACGAATTCGACGCGTTTTCCGACTATGCGTTTCAGGAAATGGATGACGACAAGAACGGCACGCTGGGTCAGGCCGAAGCGACAAAATTTCTGGACATCAAGCAATTCCAAAAGGTTGACCGAAACAACGACAGCGTTATTTCTCGTGAGGAATACAACAATCAGATGAACGCTGACTTTCAGGCAGCGGATCAAGACGGAAACGGCCGGCTGGATTGAGCCCCGGTATTTTGACGGGAGTGTATTATGAACAAATGGATCGGCCTCGGGGCCGTGTTGTGTTTAGCAGCCTGTGACGTGCCTCAGGCGCCGACTTTTGTCGGTGCCGACGGGCAAACGCGGATCGAGATCAATACCAGCGGCTTGACCTGTTTTGAAACCCGTTGCCTGGATATTGATCCCCGTGCGCGCAGTGTACGGTCGATCGGAAATCGCACCACGCGCATACCCGGCAACATCGATGTTAGCAGCGGCTCCGTCACACCCGCTGAATTCCGTCAAATGGCACAGGTTGCTCTCTTGGCCGGCGGGCAAGGGTCACAATCGGATCGCGACTAAACCAGCGCGTCCATCTTGCGTGCCAGTTTGGCGTCCAATGATGACAACCCACCCACATCGTGGGTAGACAATGTGACCTCAACCGTCTTGTAGACGTTGAACCATTCGGGATGATGGTTCCACTTCTCGGCCCAGATCGCCACTCGGGTCATCCATCCGAACGCGTCAACGAAATCATCGAACGTAAAGGTCTTGGTCAGGGCATCTCGGTCTTCGACCATCATCCAGCCATTTCTGAATAGCGGGTCCAGCAAAGGGCCACGCGCCTCGGTCGACAAGAGTTCACTCATTGCTGTTCCTCCGGGTTTGCCTTTTTGAACGGGCCGTAATCCGTCAGGATTTCGATCTCTTCCCCCACAGCTTGGGCTTCGGCGTCCAGATATTTTCGGATCGCATCCGCAAATCCCGCGTCACCAACCCAGTGAACGCTATGCGTCAGTGTTGGTAAATAACCCCGCGCCAGCTTGTGTTCGCCCTGCGCCCCGGCCTCGACCCGTATCAAGCCCTGGGCGATGGCGAAATCGATGGCCCGATAATAGCACAGTTCGAAATGCAGACAGGGATGATGTTCAACACAACCCCAATAGCGACCGTAGAGGGTTTCTCGCCCGATGAAGTTCAGCGCGCCAGCAACCGGATATCCGTTGCGTTCCGCAATGACCAAAGCCATGTCTTCGGCCATGGTTTCATGGGCGATATCAAAGAATTGCCGCGTCAGATAAGGCGCACCCCATTTGCGTGCGCCGGTATCCTGATAAAAGCGCCAGAACGCGTCCCAGTGTTCTGGGCGCAGGTCGTCACCGGTCAGAGTGTGGATCTGGCCGCCAAACGCGGTGGCCTGTTTACGCTCTTTTCGGATGTTCTTCCGCTTGCGCGACGACAGTGCTGCCAAGAAACCATCGAAATCGGCATAGTCTTCGTTCAACCAATGAAACTGTTGCGACTGGCGATGCATCAACCCCATCTGTGCGCCCGCAAGCGCTTCGGCCTCGGTGCAAAACGTGGCATGGAGCGACGAAACCTGGTTCTCGGCCGCCAGTTGCACTGCGCCCTGCACAAGCGCTGACATGCCCACCACGTCATAGCCCGGTCGCACCAGAAAGCGTCGTCCTGTGGCGGGTGTAAAAGGCACCGCTATTTGCAGCTTGGGATAGTAGCGACCACCCGCGCTTTCATAGGCATGGGCCCAGCTGTGATCGAAGATATACTCACCCTGACTGTGGCTTTTGGCATACATCGGTGCGGCGCCAATCAGCATCCCGTCAAGATAGGCTGTCAGATATTGCGGCTGCCACCCGGTGCCACGCCCGACCGAGCCGCTTTCTTCCAGCGCCATCAGAAACCGGTGCGTTGTAAACGGATCCAGCGGGCGTCCGCCCTCTGCGGCCTCGGGACAGGCGCAACTGTCCCAGTCCGCCGCCGAAATCTGCGACAGCGAGCTCAGAATCCGAACTTCGACTTGTGTTTGATCCATGTGCCCTCAACGCCTTGGCTATTATCTGTGGCCCAGGCAAATCGGTTCAAGCCGAATGTTCGGCCAGATACCCTTCGAACGTCACATTATCGGCAACCAGACGCGCCTGTGCCTCTTCTTCGGGCGAGCGGATTGTCCAACACAGGATCGGAACGCCACTTGCCTTCAACTCGGCCACCCGCGGGCGCGAGAGATCTTTGGCCTCGTGGCTGATGAAACTCGCGTGAGCCCGGTCGAAATCCGGGATACCACGCAAGTGGTCACAGACGGTTTCAGGCAAAAGCTCGACCTTGGGCTGATAGGAACACGTCACAATACCGCGCGGGATGTCCGGAGCCAGACGGGCTAGTTCGACAACACTGTGCGGGTTGAAGGACATCAGCGCCACAGGCCCCTGATACCCTTGCAGGGCCCGCACCGTCGCGGCCTCGAGCGCGCCGATATTCGGCCCCATCGCACCGTCCTGATCCTTAAGCTCGATCAGCAACGGCACGCGCCCCGCCACAAGAGTCAGCACATCTTCCAGGCTTGGAATACCCGCGCCGTCCCCTTTCAGCAGGGCCGTTTGTTGCGCCTGCCGTGCCGGGATTTGCTGGATCGGGCCAGGCTGGCCGGTCAATCGCGTCATGTCATAGTCGTGAAAGACCATGGCCTGCGCGTCCGAGGTCAGCTGCAGATCAATCTCAATCCCATATCCGGCCTCAATCGCAGCCTCGATTGCGGCCCGGCTGTTTTCCGGGCGCGCGTTTTCGATATCGTGCAAGGCACGATGCGCAATCGGTACCGAGAGGAAGGCCTCTGGCAGCGCGGGTCTCATTGGACTTCGATAATGCCTTCGATTTCAACCGCCACACCCAATGGAAGCGCGGCTGCGCTGACAGCGGAACGGGAATGGCGACCGGCCTCGCCCAGCGCTTCGACCAGAAAATCCGAGGCTCCGTTGATGACTTGTGGCTGTGCGGTGAAATCCGGGGTCGAGTTCACAAAACCGGTCAGTTTGATCACACGCACCAGCTTGTCGATGTCACCCCCACACGCCGCTTTGACCTGAGCCAACAGGTTGATCGCACAGGTTCTTGCGGCTGCGGCACCGGCCTCGACATCCATCGTGTCGCCCAGCTTGCCTGTAATGAGTTCACCATCCATCGAGATCTGGCCCGAGACATAAACGATGTTCCCAACGCGCACGAAAGGCACATAATTCGCCGCCGGAGCGGGCGCATCTGGCAAGTTGACGCCCAGGCTTTCCAGTTTTGCTGCAATGCTCATGTCTTGTTCCTCTTCCTCGCCAAGTTCGACTCGGGCGGACGCTAACCGGGAAGCGCCTAATCGGAAAGCGGGAAATGCAAACCTGCCGTCAAAGTGACACTCTGAGCATGAGTTCACTCATTCTTGATGCTGCAAGTTGGTCTCACTTTACGACAAACCCTTAAACGCGTTAAACGCAAGGAGTTTCAATTCACACTTGGAACGTTTATGTGACCTCGGATTGCGCCTTTGCGCGGCAAGCCTATTATTGTTTGAATGACCGGCATCGTAAGACCGGGCTTTTTTGGAGTGGCAGGAACAGTGTCTCGTCTCAGTCTTCTGAAAACCCTGATGGTGCTGTCCGTCGCGACCTTTTTGTCTGCCTGTGCCAGCCAACCCGCAGACGAAGCTGCTCGGGGCGAAGTATTTGACCCTTACGAAGGCGCCAACCGCTCGGTTCATAAGTTCAATCTGGGTGTTGACCGGTTTCTGTTCCGCCCGGCGTCAAAGGGCTATGTCAAAATCGTCCCGGATCCGATGGTGACCAGCTTTAGCACCTTCGCGGAAAACATCTCGCTGCCCGGGCAGGCGATTGACTATCTGTTGCAGGGCAACCCCAAACAGATGGGCAACGCGCTTCTGCGCTTTGTGATCAACATGACAGTTGGTGGCCTGGGCTTATCCGCGCCTGCTGACGAATTGAACCTGCCACCTGTGGATACCGATTTCGGAGAAACGCTTCACGTTTGGGGATTTGGGGAAGGCGCGTATGTCGAGCTGCCTTTCTATGGCCCCTCAACCACTCGCGACGCGGTGGGTGTAATCGTCAATTTGTTCTCGAATCCCATCAACTTCACCCCAGTGCGGCCCGCCGACAATTTGGGCGTCTATGCCGAAGTTGTAAGACGCATGGGCGACCGCGGCCGGTTTTCAGATACGGTCGACTCGATTTTGTACGACAGCGCAGACAGCTACGCCCAGGCGCGCCTGATTTATCTACAAAATCGTCGGTTTGAACTGGCGAGAGATGATGAAGACTCCTATTTGGGTCTATATGATGACCCATATGCCGATATTGGCACCGACCCTGTCAGGGACCCTTTCCTAGACCCTTACGAGGACCCCTATGCCGAATAATGTTTTGAACAGACGTCAATTTGTTTCGACCTCATTCGCTGGTCTAGCGGCGACACTGCTGCCCCTTCCCGCCTTTGCTTTGACTCAGGCAGAGGCCACGCAGCTGGTGAATTCAGTGGTCGCCGACATAACCCGCGTTATCGATTCCGGTAAATCCGAAAACGCGATGCTGCGCGATTTCGAACGGATCTTCGTGGAATATGGTGATGTGCCGATCATGGCCCGCTATGCGCTCGGTGTCGAAGCTCGCAGCGCGTCCAATGCTCAGATGCGTCAGTTCACCAAGGCGTTTCAGGGTTACATCTCGCGCAAATACGGTCGTCGTTTCCGCGAGTTCATCGGTGGCGAAGTTACCGTTCTCAATGCACGCAAAATCAAAGCGGGTTACGAAGTTAGAACATCAGTGAAACTGCGCGGCTCGGCACCGTTCGAGGTAACGTTCCTCGTTTCCGATAAATCGGGCCGCGGTAAGTTCTTCAACATGTTCATCGAGGGTGTGAACCTGCTATTGACCGAAAGAACAGAGATAGGGGCCCTGCTGGATGCACGCAAAGGCAACCTCAATCAGTTGATCAAAGATCTGGATTCAATCGGTTAGGGTTTCCCGCCCTGATGCGTGACCAGAGCCGCGAGGCGAGACTGGACGGGTCAGGGCACATAGCTGCGCACCAACGCGCCTGCGATCAGTGCCCATCCATCGGCAATCACAAAAAACGCCAGTTTGAATGGCAGCGCAACAGTGGCTGGCGGCACCATCATAATGCCCATAGACATGAGCACAGCCGCGACAACCAGATCGATGATCAAAAACGGCAGAAAGACCAAAAACCCGATCTGAAAGGCGCGCGCGATTTCCGAAAGCATGAAAGACGGCATCAAAACTGAAAGCGGGGCGTCCGGGGTCGGCTGCAGGGTGTCGCCGTTTGGACGCAAGGCAGCCATCGCCTGGAATGTATCCGCATCCAGCCGCGCAGCCATGAACTCACGAAACGGCACCATCGCCCGCGTCAACGCGGGCTCGACCTCCAGCGTTTCTTCAATCATTGGCTGGATGCCGGTGTCCCAGGCTTCGGTGAATACCGGCTCCATGATGAAATAGGTCAGGAACAGCGCAAGGCTGACAATCAACATGTTCGGCGGTGATTGCTGCAAACCAATCCCTTGCCGTAAGATCGAAAGGACCGTGATCAGAAACGGGAAACAGGTGATCATGATCGCCAAACCCGGCGCCAGGCTGAGCACCTTGATCAGCAGGATCAACTGTATTGATCGGGCCGAGATGGACCCGCCCTCGCCCAGCGACACGGACAGTTCTTGCGCAACCGCATGTGACGGCATCATCAACAGCGCCAGAACCGGTAGCCAGGCCAGGAAGCGCATTATCCGATCCCGTTTTGAAGATCTGAGATTTCGGTCAAACGTACTGCCAGCTGACCGGCTTGGTCCCCCTCCATCTCCTCCAGCAAACCTCTGGCGACCAGTTGATCACCAACATAGAGATCGACAGGATCCTCAATCCGCTTGTCCAGGGTCAGAACCGCGTTCTCACCCAAGCTCAACAGATCTCGGATCAAAGGGCGCGCGCGGCCAACGGATACCGTTACCTCAATTGGGATGGCCTCGAACGGGTTGGGTTTGTCCTGGGTCGGGTTTTGCGAGTCAGTCATGGGTCAAAGCCTCTTTTGCTTCAAACAGATAGGCGTCAAATGCCGCCGCGATGGTGGACAGCAACGCGATGTGGTCAATCTCGCGACGCTCCTGCCCGACCTGTAATGCTGCCTGCCCCGGCATCAAGCCGGGGTCTTCGACGACCTGAGCTTTGGAGGGCAGACCTTCCGGCAGCAAGTCATCGATCAGCGCGGCTGTTCCCTGAGGCACGCGCAATTGAATGGGTTGCGCGATTTGGTTGCGCGCCATCTCAACAAGCTGTTCGATCAGTCTGCGCGCAAAACTCTGATCCAGCGCTTCCGGCAAAACCGCCTGGACCAGGCTTTCGAACATCGGTTCAAGCGAAACGGTCATCCGTGTCAGCGCTTCGTGATAGGTGAACGACACATCCGACAAGGCCGCTGACAAATCGCCCGTAAGCTTGTCGCGGCCTGCGTCCTGAGCTTGAGTGGCGTCGTCCCAATCAGCACCATATCCGCGCTCGAATGCGATCAGGCGCTGTTCCTCCAGTGCTTCTTCATCCAGAAGATGCAACGCACTGCCACCGACCTGAGAGGTGAAATCCTCGAGAAGATGCGCAATCGACATCAGGCCGTCTCCTCGCTTTCCTCAAGCCAACTGCGCAGTATCTCGACCGTTTCTTCCTGCTTGTCTCCAATCATCGAGCGCAAACGGTCGACGGCATCGTCACTGCGTGCCTCGGACAACGCTGGTACATTCTGAGCCGGCTGCCCTGGCAAAGCGGTGAACCCCTGCCCGTCATCTGCTGCAATCTCACCAACCAGCGGCGCATCGCCGGTGTTCGCTGTGGCGGGGGATGGCAAAGCCGGGGCTGCCTGATTGGTCAGGATCGGTCGGATCACGAACAGAGCCAAAACAAGGGAAACAAGCGCCAAAACCGCCATCTGGATCAGAGACATCACGTCCAGATGGATGTTCTGCCACAGCGAAGAAGCCACCAGGGTTCCAGCCGGTTCGACCACCGGCAGATCCAGCGATTTGAGGGTGATCACATCGCCCCGCTCGGCGTCGTACCCAACGGCTGAGGCGACCAGTTCTTCCAACGCGTCAAGTTCAGCCTGCGGCATCGGCTCGAACCCCGCCTCGGTCTGTATACCATTGACCAGCACCGCAACGGTCAGCCGCTTGATAACACCGGGTGCCCGATGAACCTCGAGTTCGGTCTCGGACACTTCATAGTTCACGCGTTCACGGGTTTGGGTCGCCGTCGAGTTGGATTCGTCTCCTCCGGCACCGTCACCATCTGGCAGGTTCGACGCGACCGTCACATCAGACGACTGGTTGCGCGTGCTGTCCGAGCGTTCTTCAACATCGGTGCTGATCGCCACCCGGCTTTGTGGATCAAACCGCCGTTCACGGATCGATTCAGTTTCGGTCACCGTATCGACGCTGACCTCGACCACCGCGTTTCCTGCGCCAACCCGCGCCTCGACCAAACGCAAAACGCGTTCGCGCAACTGGCGCGCCTTTTCATCCGCGCTATCTCCTGCCACCGGATCATCCTGCGCGCCGATCACTGCGCCGCTCGAATCGATCACGGCAACGTTTTCGGGGGCCAAGCCGCTGACAGCCGAAGAAACAAGAAATCGGATCGCTTTGGCCTGGTCGCCAGTGATCTGCGCGCCCGAAGCCACCAGAAAGACCGAAGCAGTCGGGGTAACACTGCGCTGAAACGGGTTGGCGGTGCCATTGGCGATATGCACCCGCGCCTGACTGACATGAGGGCTTCCGACGATGGTTCTGGCCAGCTCGCCTTCTTTTGCGCGCCAATATGCGGCGTCAAACATCTGCGAGGTGGTGCCAAACCCACTAAGGGAATCAAGCAGCTCGTACCCGCGGCTACCATTTGCGGGCAATCCTTCACTGGCCAATGTCATCCGCAGCTCATCCCGCTGCGTACTGGGTACATAGATTGACCCGCCGCGAATCTCGTAGGCAACCCCTCTTTGATCCAACGAGCGTACGATGTCGCCAGCGGCCCCGCTTTCCAACCCAGCATAAAGCAGGGTCATGGAGGGCGCCGTCACCAGACGCGACATGCCGAGGATTCCCAGAAATACCAGCACAACAGCACCAGCCACGATTATTTGTTTACGCCTGTCCAAACTTGCCCAGACAGTTCCGATCTGCTGCACGCTCACCTCCGACTCGCCGACATTCTGTGCGGCACGTCCCTTGTTTGAACGATTGCCCTTAACAATCGGTTAGTCCCTGCGGGGTTATGACAAGGGCCAGACGCATGGATGAGGATGTCATGACCGACGCAACCGCAGATGAGGCAGAAGCCCCTAAGAAATCGGGGAAATTGGGAATGATCCTTGGGGTGATTCTGGCCCTTGCCGGTGCGGCTGGCGGATTCTTCGCGACCACCGCAGGTCTGCTGCCTTTCGGGTCGGAAAAACCCGAAGATATGGCCAAGACCAAGGATGAAAAAAAGGACGTCGAAGCCCTGCCAGATGTTGGTTTCGTCGACCAGCCTTCGGTGATCGTTTCGGTGAACGCTGGCGATTCGCGGCATTTGAAGTTTCACGCTCAGCTTGAGGTGAACGCCGACTACATTGCGGATGTGGAAAAGATGCAGCCGCGAATCATGGACGTTTTGAACAACTACATGCGGGCCGTCGAACTGACCGATCTTGAGGATTCGCTGGCCCTAATGCGCATTCGCGGCCACCTGCTGCGCCGTATCGCCATTGTCGTCGGAGAAGGCCGCGTTCGCGACGTTCTCGTGATGGAATTCGTATTGAATTAGGAGACAAAGTTGGAACTGATTGCGGATATTCTGCTGGTCGCTGGTGCGCTTGGAGCGGGTCTGTACTGCTTTGTTCTGGCGCGCCGTCTGAAACGGTTTACCGATCTTGAGCAAGGAGTCGGAGGTGCTGTCTCGGTCCTGTCGGCGCAAGCGGACGAATTGAAAACCTCATTGGACTCAGCCCGCGCGGCATCAGATCAGTCGGGCGCTGCGCTGCAGGAGTTGACCCAACGTGCCGAGGCCGTTGCTCAGCGGCTCGAACTGATGATGGCGTCGATGCACGATCTGACGCCCGAACACTCTCAAGCTCAGGCGGAACAGACCGAAACGCGAAACCCCAAGGTGTCGCAGACAGTGTCTCATTCGAACGACACAGTCGATCCTGCTGCGCCGGAAAAGCCTGAGAAACCGGTCGGTTCGACAGAAATTGAAAGATCTCCGGGCGGGCTGATGTTCTTTCGCCATGCCAAACCTCAGGCGGGGCCAGCGAAATGAACCCGGTCGCTCCCAACAAACCACGGCCACGCGGTGGCGTATTGGCAGTCATCGCGCTTTTGATGCTGGGATCAGCCGCCATTCGGGTCGGTCTGGAGGCAGGGCCCGCGCTGGCAAGGGGGATGGACCCGTATCAGATGGAACCCAAGCCCGAGGCGCCCGCAAGCACCACAGCCGCTGAATTGCAGCTGTTGCTGAGCGAGCTTCAAGCCCGCGAGAAAGACCTCAAACTGCGCGAAGAAGAAATCCAGAATACCGAACGGGCGCTTGAGATCGCAAACGACGCAATTAAAACCCGACTGGTCACGCTTGAACAGGCCGAAGAAGCGCTGCGCGAGACACTTAGTCTGGCTGACAAGGCCGCCGAGAAGGATCTTTCGCGCCTGACAGAGGTTTATCAGAACATGAAGCCCAAAGACGCCGCCGCTTTGTTCGAGACCATGGATCCCGTTTTCGCAGCAGGTTTTTTGGGCCGGATGCCCGCCGATACAGCCGCAGGTGTCATGGCCGGGCTAAGCCCCGAGGCCGCCTATACAATTAGCGTCGTCATGGCTGGCCGTAACGCGCGCGCGCCGCAGGAATAGGCACCATGGTTTCCCCTCACGCACTTCAAAACACCGGAGATTTCTCATGATCGGCATTGTTGGAATCGTCGTTATTTTCGTCATGGTTTTCGGCGGCTATCTGGCTGCGGGTGGCAAGATGACCATCATCATGAAATCACTGCCGTTCGAGATGATGATGATCGGGGGGGCCGCTGTCGGTGCCTTTTTGATCAGCAACGACATGAGCGCGGTCAAACACACCGCAAAGGATATCGGCAAGGTTTTCAAGGGACCGAAATGGAAACCCGATGACTATCGCGACCTTTTGTGTCTGCTGTTTTCCCTGATCCGTATCGCGCGCGCCAACCCGGTGGAGGTCGAACAACATATCGAAGATCCCCAAAGTTCGAGCCTGTTTTTGGCCTATCCCAAAATCCAGGCCGAAAAGGAAGCCGTTGATCTAATCTGTGATACCATGCGGTCGGCGTCGATGAACTATGACGATCCCCATCACGTTGAAGAGGTGCTGGAAAAACGGATGGAGGCCAATTTCCACCACGCACTGCATTCCAGCCACGCCCTGCAAACGATGGCCGATGGCTTGCCTGCCTTGGGAATCGTTGCCGCGGTTCTGGGTGTTATCAAAACAATGGGTTCGATCGATCAACCGCCCGAAGTATTGGGCAAGCTGATCGGCGGGGCGCTGGTTGGCACCTTTTTGGGGGTCTTTCTGGCCTATGGTCTGGTCGGCCCCTTTGCGGGAAAGGTGAAGGCTGTCGTTGAGGAAGACAACCATTTCTATCAGCTCATCAAGGAAGTTCTGGTTGCCAATCTGCACAACCACAACGCCGCTATGTGCATCGAGGTTGGGCGGCAAAATACACCAACTCATAGCCGTCCCGGCTTCTCGGAGTTGGAAGAGGCGCTGAAAGAGCTCAAGCAGGCGGCGGCATGATATTCCGGCTGATCGCGATATTTGCTGTCTGTCTTTTTGCCGCTGCCGCGAAAGCTCAGGAAATCCCGGTACGGTCGGGCGAGCATGAGGGTTACACCCGCCTTGTCCTGCAGGTACCGCAGGGCACGGATTGGCAGCTGTCTCAGCGTCAAAACGGGGCATCAGTATCGGTTGATCTTACGGACGTGACATTTGATACCGGCCCAGTATTTGACCGCCTTTTCCAAAACCGTTTGTCAAAGCTGACCCAACCCAAACTGGGCGGGCCCCTGGAACTGGAATTTGCCTGTGACTGCGTCGCTTCGGCGTTCTTGCATCGGCAAACCATGATCGTGATCGACATCGCTCCGGGAGAATTTGTGCCTCCGCCCACAGCGGATATCTTTGATTTCACAGAGAATTCAGTGGTTGAAAAACCGCCTTTTCCAATCTCTGAGGCCCTCGCCCTTCCGTTGCTGGACCTGAATGCCCCCGGCTTTGAAGCACAGTTGATGGAACGGGTCCTCCAAGGTGCGAATCGAAGCGTTGTTGATCTGGACATTGCAGGAGTCGGTCGCCGCGATTCAGTAAGCGATTTGTCTCTGCTCTTGCCGAACTCACTGCCTGAAAACATCCGGCTTTCTTCGGTGCTGGACGATGTTGAAGGGCTGGGAGACCTCCGGCTGGACGCGCTGGATCCGGTTCCGGTTTGCCTGACCGATGCAGATCTGGGATTTGACGACTGGTCAACCGAACAGCCTTTTGTCGAACAGGTTGCAAATCTGCGTGCCGGCTTGTTTATGGAGTTTGACAAGGTCGATCAGGGGCCGCGATACAGCTAGCAAAACTCTATGCCTATTTCGGGTTTGGCGCGGAAGCGTTGCATCTGCTCGATCTTGCGGGTTCAGACACCTCGGATGGTGAACTAGTGGCTGCCATCGCGCGTATTATTGACCAAGAACCAGCCCGCGCGCCAGGGCCGTTTGACGGGCAGCAAAGATGTAACTCCGACTCTGCGCTTTGGGGTCTGTTGTCCGCGGGTCGGCTGGCCCCCGATGCGAAATTGAATGCGATTGAGCAATCCTACTCAAAGCTACCGCTCCATCTTCGCAAACATCTGGGACCAAGATTGTCTGAGATTTTGGTTGAAGCTGATGAATTGGAGGCCTCGCGCCGTGTGTTGCGCGCCATCGAGCGGGGCGAAGCGAAGCCGGGCCCGGATGTCACGCTTGCCAAGGCGGAAATAGCCCAGTCGGAAGGAGAACAGGAACGCACAGACGCGTTGTTGACAGAAGTTGTCACCACAGCCGAGGCCGTAGAAGATGCACCGCTGGCGCTGGCGCGATTGATCGAAAAACGCTGGTTTGATCGGGGTACGATCACTCCAAAAGAAGTGGAATTGGCCGCCGCATATGAGGTTGAACTGCGCCGGTCCAAGATGGGGCCGATGATGGCGCGGGCGCATGTTCTGGCCCTGGCTCTGAGTCAAGATTTCGCCACGGCTCACAAACGTTTAGACGCTGCACCAGATGACAAAGACTGGCAGCGCACACGTCATCAGGTTCTGGATCTTGTGACTGAGCGGGCAGATGATATCACCTTTCTGGGACGTGCGCTAAACATGAGCGCCGCCGCGCATAAGAAATTGCCGCAGAAATCTGTTGCATCCATTTCTGCCCGCCTGGTCGATCTGGGCTTTCTCAAGCGCGCGGCTGAGATAACTGCG
This sequence comes from Ruegeria sp. HKCCD7255, assembly GCF_013031565.1. Classification (NCBI taxonomy): domain Bacteria; kingdom Pseudomonadati; phylum Pseudomonadota; class Alphaproteobacteria; order Rhodobacterales; family Roseobacteraceae; genus Ruegeria; species Ruegeria sp. HKCCD7255. The sequence continues at coordinate 219,854 of NZ_WQAG01000006.1, forward strand.
ACGATCAATACCACCAATGCCGAAGATGCAAACAGAAGGTTACGCGCGCGTATCTCCTTGGAGGAGGGATCTCCCAATCAGGCGCTGCTTACGCTTTCGCGCGATGAATCAGACGAAGCGCGGCTATTGCGGGCAGAGGCCATGATTCTGGGCGAGAATTATGAAGGCGCGGCGCAGGTTTGCAGGACTTGGGTCAAAGCGAGAGCGCTGCGCGCTATCTCTGGCTTTCGGGCGCGGCGGTTGAGGATCTGCCGGAGACCAGCGAGCCATATCGCAATCTATCTCAATTGAGCGCGGCTTTGGCGACACCGATGCGACGCGCTTCGGATACTCCGCTTGCCGATGCTGAAACTTTGTTGAAACAGAGTGACGCAACTCGCAGTCAGATCTCTGAGATGTTCACTCTATTGGACGATTTACACAGGTCAGATGAGGCTGTGTTGGAATAGCGGGAAAGCTTGTTTTTGTCTCTAATACGGGAAAAAGTTCCATTTTTTTCTGATCGGTCATATTCCAGGCGGATCGTAAATAAGATGTGCGAGGTCGGAAAACCGGGTTTGTTTTGAAGGTAGAGACAACACGGTCGCGCAGATCTGAGAGGCTCTGGTCCGGCCTAACACCGGCACGACAAATTCATTGAATTTGGCGACAATTTCATCCCGGCCAAGCGGCTCTTCTGCTCCGCCACGCGCGTTGATGTCGCCGGACTCATAGACCTGACCGTCATTCGTCTTCAGCTCGATATCGGCCCATCGGCCCAAAGGGAACCGCGCGTTGTGGCGGTCACGTTCAGAAACGGTGATCCGCTGGACAAGCTTTGCCACCGACGGGTCTGCCAGCCCGGCGCCCGAGATATGTTCGACACCAATGCGACCGTGCACAGCGTGGGTGGCCACCGCAAAAGGCAGCGAATATTGTGCCTGCGATGTTGTCTTTGGCATACCGGGGAACAGGCGGGCGGCCTCATGAAAGCTGAAGACCCTCAGCTCTTTGATCTGCTCATGAGACAGATCGTGTTGCTGCATCAACTGGCGTACTCCGTCAATCGCAGCATGGGCCCAGCGGCAGATCGGATAGGGTTTGATATACTGATCGTCGATCAGCCAATCCGAACCCAGATCCGACCAAAACTGTGCGACATCATCGTCTTCAAGCGTGATGGCAGGTGCACCGGTAAACCCACGCTCTGCCAGAACCGATGCAGACAGGCCCACCATTGCACCCCATCCAGATCCGTCATGCAACATTGTTGGATTTGCGATCTCGCGCATCATTTGACTGCGCGGACCATGATATTCAGCGATCCCCAGAGCATGGCGCAACTGATCTGGGGTCTGCCCGCGCAGCCGTGCAGCCATGGCCGCCACTCCCAGCGCGTTCCAAGCTCCTGATGTGTGATAGTCGCTGACGCTGTGATGCAAAGCCAAACCCGCGCGCCCGGCAATCTCGTAACCTATTGTCATGGCGGCCAAGGCCTCGGGCCCGCTCAACTCTGGTCGCTGCTCGGCCAAAGCGGCCAAAGCTGGCACGATTGCAACGCCGATATGGCCCTTGGTGGGGTTGTATCCGTCATGAGCGTCGAGGTTGTCAGTCTGCGTCGCTGTCGCATAGGCCGCCCCCGCCAAACTGACCCGGCGCCCGTCGAACAACATGCCTGCTGAAAATGCTGGATCGGAACTGGCGTAGAGCAATGCCGCTGTGTCGCGTGCGATCACACCAGCCTCCATCGGGACCGCACCAATCAGAACACCCAGCGTATCCAGAAAAAGCAAAGCTGCGGTTTCTTGCGTCGACTCTGGTATCGCATTGGTTGGAGTATTCAGCGTCAGCTCGGCGACGCGGCCAAACGTATCGTTCATGATCAAACCCCCAAACAAGTGCATGTACAGGAATTCAGCCACAGGACCGGCCGGGAATATGATCTGATCCCGACGTGAAATGTCGAGAACCGCGCGGATTAGACGAAATAGACCCGAAAGTCTGACAAATTCAGGCTCTGAATCAGCAAATTTGTGCTCAATGACAAAAAACGCGCAAAGACGTGAATCCGTTTGGGTTGAATTGCCAAAATCGCACCCTTCATTGAGGTAAGACACGCAAAAATGCGTGCACGCGAAGTCGAATAACGACGGGACAGGCTGTTTGGGTATCGGCAAATCAAGTGTCGAAACTGACGGTATTCTTGAAAAAGTTCCACAAATGTTCTATATTTGTTCCTGTGTGGAGCGGAGGTATTCGAGCGATGACAAATGCTGCCCGTCAAAGCTGGTTCGATGCACCCAGCAACGACTACCACCTGTTACCGGTCACCGACCGGCAAATGCGCTATGCCCGTGCCATTGCAGAAAAATCAGCCCTGGATATCCCGGTTGAGGCGCAACGCGATCGGAATTCCATGTCTGCCTGGATTTCAGCTCATAAACCGGAAGACACGTCACCGTTTGCGAACTACCCAACAGGCAAACAGATTGCTTTTGCGGAACGTATCTCTCGCAGCAAACGGCGACCGATCCCTGCGGAATGCTTCAAAGACAAGCAGCTGATGTCGCGCTGGATCGATCAGAACAAGTAGATCTGCTTCGCTTCTTTCAATGATTGTGTTCGCGAGAATAGATAGCAACAGCCGCCGCGACGAACATGCCCAGCAGGATGTAGCCCGTCACCGCTTCGGCCACGGCCAACCCGCGGCACAGACCGGTTGGAGACATGTCGCCATACCCGACTGTGGTGAAAGTAACATAAGAGAAATACAGAATATCCGCCGGTCCACCCGCGCCAACGACGCAGTTGTCGTTATAGCCAAACGCGCCATAAACAGCGGCAAACAGGAAGGGGACAACCTGAATAAAGGAAATCCCCATCAGCAATAGCAACCGCCGCGGCGATTTGACCTGAGTAACGTAGAACCAGGATTGCGACGCGATCCAGATCAGCAAACCGACCGACGCCAGGGTTCCGATTGTATCGCCTGCGGTGGTCTCATTCAGGCGCGACAGGCCAAACCACGCGATAAAGCTGGCCAGCATCAGCCCAAGCGCTGCGAGTAGAGTGGATTTCCATTCCTCAAGGGTTCTGGGTTCGCGGGACATGAACGCTCCGGCACGGGGTTACAAGCGGGATCATCTGGAATTCAAAACTCGGCTGCAAGCCAAATTCAGTCCGTTCCCAAATGCTCACCCCCGCGTTTGCGGGCCAAGAGAATCTGTTTTTGGCGTTCGCGAAACCGCATCTTGTCCTGTTCCGAGGTCTCATCAACACACTGATGACAGGCAACACCATGTTCGTATTCAGTGCGCTTTACATCTTCAGGCAGGATTGGGCGGCGGCACCCGTGACACAGTTTGTGCGGCCCTTCGACCAGACCGTGGCCCACGGAAACGCGGTTGTCGAAGACAAAGCACTCACCTTGCCAAGTGCTTTCCTCAGCGGGCATTTCCTCGAGATAGCGCAAAATCCCACCTTTGAGGTGATAGACATCCTCGACCCCCTGCCCCAACAGATAATTGGTGGACTTTTCGCACCGGATACCACCGGTACAGAACATGGCCACGCGCTTGTTGTGGAACCGGTCTTTGTTGGCCTCCCACCAGGTCGGAAATTCGCGGAAACTGGCTGTCTCAGGGTCTATTGCGCCTTCAAATGTCCCAATCGCCACCTCATAGTCGTTGCGCGTGTCGATCACCACCACATCGTCAGAGCGGATAAGTTCGTTCCAATCCTCTGGTTCGACGTAATGTCCGACACTGGCCCGTGGATCGACATCGGGTTGCCCCATGGTGACGATCTCTTTCTTCAGCCGCACTTTCATTTTGCCAAAGGGCGGGTGATCCGACGTCGCCTCTTTCCATTCCAGATCTGCGCAACCAGGCAGCGCACGGATATGGGCCAGGACCGCGTCGATGCCAGCGCGAGGACCGGCAATTGTCCCGTTGATGCCTTCGCGTGCCAGCAGCAAGGTACCTTTGACCTTCTGGGCGCGGCACAACTCGATCAATGCAGGACGCAAAGCATCGGGATTATAGAAACGCGTAAAGTGATAGAGAGCAGCGATAGTATACATGCGCGCGATCTACTCCTGACGCGGATCAGACGCAAGAGACCGCATTGACCTAGCCCGTCCGGCCACCTACCGATACATGCAGTAACAGGAGACCGAAATGACCCATGCTCTGATCGTGATCGACGTACAGAATGATTTCTGCCCGGGTGGTGCTTTGGCCGTCGCGGGCGGGGACGAAATCGTTGCGCCGATCAACGCCATGATGGATGATTTTGAGGCCGTGATCCTGACGCAAGACTGGCATCCGGCGGGTCATTCCTCATTCGCCAGTTCGCATCCGGACAAATCACCTTTTGAAATGACTGAAATGCCATATGGACCGCAGGTCCTTTGGCCCGACCACTGCGTTCAAGGCACCAACGGCGCGGCGTTTCACTCTGGCCTTCGCACAGATGCAGATCTGATTATCCGCAAAGGGTTCCGGCCCGCGATCGACAGCTATTCGGCGTTTTTCGAGAATGACCAGTCAACGCCCACGGGGCTGCAAGGCTATCTGAACACACGCGGGATCACCGCGTTGTCGATGGTTGGCCTGGCCACGGATTTCTGCGTTCATTTCTCAGCCGTTGATGCCGCAAGGCTTGGCTTTGACGTCACCGTGCGTCTTGATGCATGTCGCGCCATTGATATGGACGGATCTTTGGCCGCTGCCGAACAGGCTATGCGGGAAGCCGGTGTGAAACTGATCTGAGATCAGGGGTTTGCACCTTGTGCAGCCAGCAATTTTAGCAGCGCAAACAGAATCAGGGCGACACCAATCGCAATCCCAATCTTAGCCGCAATCGGGCGGCGTTGCGGCTGCGTTTCTGTTTGATCGGCGACCGGCGCAAATTCCTTACGTCCAGATGCCGGCAGAGGCTGCGCGTTTCGGGTCTGTTCCAGAAAAGACCAAAAGTCGAAATCCCCACAGTATTCGCCCTGAACACCCATGTTGCGAATATTGGTAAACAGCCGCTTTAGCACGCGCTGGCGCGCTTCGGCGTCTTCTGCGCGGTAGAAGCCTCTTCCAACACCGGTCTCACGCGTTTCCAGGCTGAAACCCGACTCCAGGAATATCCTGCGGATCTTGGGAGACGCAGAGCGAAGCGCTTCAGCTGTTTGGAAGTCGCGGAAGACCGCGCGCACGGGGCGCGTTCCTGTCATCGACGCGAAACCATGTTCCGGGTCAACCTCATCAGGCGCAATCGTTACAATATCAAAGTCGTAATTCAGACTCATCCACAACTCTTAACTTTCACCATCCCGCCCATAACCTACTGGGCAAGGAGCACTCGTATTAAGCCCGCAATGTGACTTGTCCTTGGCATTGTTCCCAATTCCGCGACTCTTGCCAATTGCCGTTCAGATTGATCTAACGACAGAAATGGCAGGAGCTCCTCATGGTCGACATAGCGACACGGGTGTACAATCATAAATGGAAAATTGACCCAATTGTACGTTCTTTAATCGACACAGACTTCTACAAACTGCTCATGTGCCAGTCAGTGTTTCGAAATAAGCCCCAAACGGATGTGGTTTTTTCGCTGATTAATCGGTCGAATCACGTTCCGCTCGCCCGATTGATAGACGAAGGTGAGCTGCGCGAGCAACTTGATCACATTCGGTCGCTCAGCCTGAGCCGTGGTGAAAGCACCTGGCTAAGGGGCAATATGTTCTATGGAAAACGGCAGATGTTCCGCTCGGATTTCATGGAATGGTTCGAGAATATGCGCCTGCCCGCCTATCATCTTGAGCGCCGCGGGGATCAGTATGAACTGACATTCGAAGGCAAATGGCACGAGGTCATGCTGTGGGAAATCCCGGCCCTGGCCGCATTGATGGAGCTGCGGTCGCGCGCTGTTCTGAATGGCATGCGCCGGTTCGAACTGCAGGTGCTGTATGCCCGCGCGATGACACGCGTGTGGGAAAAAATCGAGAAACTGCGTCAAATCGATGGTCTGGGAATCGCTGATTTCGGCACCCGGAGGCGCCACTCATTCCTGTGGCAGGATTGGTGCGTGCAGGCCATGATCGAAGGATTGGGATCTGCCTTTTCCGGCACATCCAATTGCCTGATCGCGATGCGGCGCGAGGTTGAGGCCATCGGAACGAACGCGCATGAGTTGCCCATGGTCTATTCCGCGCTGGCCGATACGGATGCGGAACTGGCCCAGGCGCCCTATGACGTTCTAAGTGATTGGCACGATGAACACGAAGGGAACCTGCGTATCATCCTGCCCGACACCTATGGTACCAAGGGCTTTCTGGATCGCGCGCCAGATTGGCTGGCGGGTTGGACAGGTATTCGCATCGACAGCGGCGATCCGGCCGCCGCAGCTGAAATTGCCATAGACTGGTGGAAGGATCGTGGCGAGGATCCGACGCAAAAACGTGTCATTTTCTCGGACGGGCTGGATGCGGACAAGATCAAAGAGCTACACAGACAGTTCTCCGGGCGGGTCAATGTCTCATTTGGATGGGGCACGCTGCTGACCAATGACTTTCGCGGCTTGGTACCCGATGACGCGCTCGCACCGTTTTCACTGGTGTGCAAGGCGGTGTCAGCCAATGGTCGGCCGACGGTGAAACTGTCGGACAACCCGGAAAAGGCCATGGGCCCCAAAGACCAGATCGAACGCTATAAACGGGTGTTTGGCGTCGGCGCGCAGCAGGCGATCGAGGTCATCGTCTAGCCGTGATAGGCAGCCACCGTTTTCAGTTGCGAAAAGCCATAGAGCGCCTCGAACCCTTTTTCGCGGCCATGCCCGGATTTTCCGACGCCACCGAAAGGAAGCTCAACCCCGCCTCCAGCGCCATAGTTGTTGATATAGATCTGCCCGGAGTGCAGCGCTTTGGCCAGACGCATCTGGCGGGCGCCGTCCCGTGTCCAGATGCTGGCGACAAGGCCGTATTCGGTGGAGTTCGCTATGGTTAGAGCCTGTTCTTCCGTTTCAAACGGGATCATAACCTGCACGGGGCCAAAGATTTCATCCCGGGCCAGAACGTGATCAGGTGGTACATCGGCAAACAGTGTAGGTTGGATATAGGCGCCGCCTTCTGGTGCGTCGCCAACAATTTCACCCTGCGCGGCAACCGTCAGATCCGCGCCCTTTTCTAGGAACGCGCTGACAATCTGTTTCTGCCGCTCCGAGATCAATGGCCCAACCCGCAGGTCTTGCATCGCAGGGCCAACAGTCAGCGCCCCATAGGCCTCGGCCATGCGAGTTTTGACCTGCTCATAGACCCGGCGCTGCACCAGAATCCGCGAAGAGGCTGAACAGGTTTGCCCCGCATTCTGAATGCCTGCATTCACCAGAAAAGGCAGCGCCGCATCCAGATCGGCATCGTCAAATACCAGTTGAGGGGATTTCCCGCCCAGCTCCAGGGTCACCGGCACCACGTTTCGCCCGGCGGCTTGCTGGACCAAAGCGCCCGTGGCCACTGATCCAGTGAACGAGATATGGTTGACGCCCGGATGCCCCGACAGGGCGGCCCCGGCCTCGGCGCCCAATCCGGGCACGACATTCAGCGCTCCGGCGGGCAGCCCGGCCTCGACCGCCAGATGCGCAAAGGCAAGTGCCGTCAAACAGGCCTCTTCCGCCGGTTTCAAAACGCAGGCATTGCCCATTGCAAGCGCCGCCCCGACCGAGCGTCCGATGATCTGCATCGGATAGTTCCACGGCACGATATGGCCGGTCACCCCATGCGGTTCGCGCAGGGTGTAAACGGTGTAGCCATCCAGATAGGGGATCGTTTCACCCATCACCTTATCGGCAGCACCGCCGTAGAACTCGCAATACCGCGCCAGCGCGATGGCGTCGGCACGCGCCTGCGTCAGCGGCTTGCCCACATCCAGCGCTTCCAGCGCGGCCAGAGCCTCGACCCGGTCCAGTACCAATTGCCCCAATCGGGTCAGAATGCGACCCCGCTCTAACGCGGTCATGCGCCCCCATTCCCCGTTCATCGTCGATCTCGCCGCCACAACCGCAGCATCGATATCATCAGACGACCCGCGCGCGATTTGGCAGATTTCGCCCCCATCCGAGGGATTGATCAAAGCAAGCAACTGGCCAGAGCGCGCCGGAACCCAATCTCCTCCGATCAGGCACAAGCTAGGGTCAAACCATGGCTGCTGGGTCATTTTGCTCTCCGTTTCGTCTCTAACAAGGTCGTTCAGGCGGTTTCTACGTGGATATCTGGTAGTTTTGGCGCGGCGGCGATCAGCGTTTGGGTGTAAGGATGTTGAGGGTTCGAAAACACCTGTCCCGTCTCACCCTGTTCGACGATCTTCCCCGATTGCATCACCAAGACGCGGTCAGTGATGGTGCGTACAACGCTCAGATCGTGGCTGATAAACAGGTAGGTCAGGTCATAGGCGGCGCAGAGTTCGGCCAGCAAATCCAGGATCTGCGCCCGGACCGAGACATCTAGGGCCGAGACCGCCTCGTCAAAGACGATCAGTTCGGGGCGCGTGATCAGCGCGCGCGCAATGGCAATACGCTGTCTTTGCCCGCCCGAGAATTCATGGATGTACTTCCCCGCATCATTGGGGCGGAGGCCCACGGCGGTCAGCATTTCAGCGATACGCTCTTGTCGTTCTGTCCCAGTCGGCGGTACTTCCAGCAAGTGAAACGGCTCTGTGATCAGCCGGGCAACCCGGTGGCGTGGATTGAAACTGCCATAGGGATCCTGAAACACCACCTGCATTTTGCGACGCACGGCCAAGTTGGGCCGGTGACCAGAAAAGACCGGCTGCCCATCCAAGAGGATTTGCCCGGATTGCACCTCTTCTAAACCCAAAATCGCCCGCGTTAGGGTCGATTTTCCACAGCCGGACTCGCCAACCAGGCCCAACCGCTCACCACGGTTCAGGGTAAAGCTGACGCCGTCAACCGCACGGTGAGAACCCGGGGTGTCGAACAGCCCTGTGCGCGGTAGGCGGTATTCCCTGACAACTTGTGTGACCTCCAGCAGCGGTTGCGGGCTTGCCGGATCAGGCAGGTTGACCTGATGATCCGACGCCTCGAACAGCATCCGGGTGTAGGGGTGTTGCATATTTTGCAATAGGTGCTGGGTCGCCCCACGCTCGACCACTTCGCCATGGCGCATGACCGTGATCTGATCGGCCATTTCGGCCACTACGGCCAGATCATGAGTGATCATCAGCAAGCCCATACCATATTCGCGCACGAGGTCTTTCAGCAGATCAAGGATCTGGGCTTGTGTGGTCACGTCCAGCGCGGTTGTTGGCTCATCCGCGATCAGCAGCTTGGGGCGCAGCGCGATGGCCATGGCGATGACTACGCGCTGACGTTGCCCACCCGACAATTCGTGCGGATAGCGACCAAGGGGAAAGCGGTCTGGTGGCAGACCGACGCGTTCCAACACCTCTTGGGCGCGCGCACGCGCCCGAGCCGGTGGCATGGCTTTATGGATCAGGATGGTTTCCATCACCTGATCGCCAATGGTTTTCACCGGGTTCAGCGCTGTCATCGGCTCTTGAAACACCATGCCAATCGCAGCCCCGCGTAGGGCACACATCTGGGCCTCGGGGCGATGCAAAAGCGCCTGACCGTCCAGTTCGATTGTCCCAGTCGCGTCGGCTCCGTTCGGCAAAAGTTGCATCACAGCAAGCGCAGTCATCGACTTGCCAGACCCGCTTTCACCGGTGACCGCCACGATCTGACCCGGATCGATGGAAAGGCTGACATCCTTCAGGATCGGCTGGCCGTGAATCGACAACGAGAGGTTCTGGATCTGAAGCAAACTCACGCCCGTGCCACCCGAATTCTTGGGTCCAGCCAGTCGCGGAGCCCATCGCCCAACAGGTTCAATCCGAGCACAGTGACAATGATCGCCAGACCGGGAATCAGAGCCAAATGTGGGGCAAAACTGACCATTGTCTGCGCATCGGCCAGCATCCGCCCCCAACTGGGCGTGGGCGGCTGCGCGCCCAGACCGACATAGGACAGCCCCGCCTCGGCCAGGATACCCAGGCTGAACTGGATGGTGCCCTGAACGATCAACAGGTTGGCCACATTGGGCAGGATATGTTCCGCCGATATCCGCGCGGCACCTTTGCCCGCCACACGCGCGGCCAGAATAAACTCTCGCTCCCACAAGGACAGGGCCGCGCCTCGGGTGATGCGGGCGAAGACGGGGATATTGAAGATGCCGATGGCGATGATTGCGTTAATCGCACCCGCACCAAAGACGGCAGTAATCAGGATCGCAATGACCAGCGAGGGGAAGGCAAAGACCAGGTCATTACCGCGCATGATCACTTCATCCAGCCACGAACCTTTGCGCGCTGCAGCGGTCAGGCCCAAGGGTACGCCCAGCGCCATGCCGATGCCGACCGCCACCAAGGCCACGGCGATCGAGGTGCGCGCACCCACCATGATCATCGTGAACATGTCACGCCCGAAATGGTCGGTGCCGAACCAGTGTTGCGCGTTCGGAGGCTGCAACTTGTCGGGGATATTCAGCGCGGCGTGGTCATAGGGCGTCCAGACGAATGATACCAGCGCGGCAAGCACCACCAGAGACGACAGCGCCGAACCAAGGATCAGGTTGCGGCTCATGTCCTGCTCCTCAGCCTTGGGTCAACGGCGGCGTAAGCGAGGTCGACCAGGAAATTCACCGTGATTACCGCGAAGACCAGCAGCATGACCACGGATTCGACCACGATCAGGTCGCGGGCCGAGATCGCCTGAAACACCAGCCGTCCCAGTCCCGGCAGATAGAACACCTGTTCGATGATGATCGAGCCAGCCAGCAGGAACGAGAATTGCAACCCGATGATGGTCAGCACCGGGATCAGAGCGTTGCGCACGCCGTGCCGCCACAGCGCTTGGCGACGCGTGAGACCCTTGGCGCGAGCGGTGCGCATGAAATCTTCGGCCAGTATGTCCAGCAGCGACGACCGCATGACGCGCGCGAGGATCGCCGCCTGTGGCAAGGCAAGTGCAATCGCGGGCAGGGTCAATGAATGCAGGCCGGTCCAGAACCCATTGTCCCAACCCGCGAAGCCTCCGGCATTGAACCAGCGCAGGTTGATAGCAAAGATCAGCACCAGCATCATAGCAAACCAGAAATTTGGAACGGCGATGCCCAGCTGCGTTGCGCCCATCACTGTCAGATCACCCGGTTTGCCCCGACGTGCAGCGGCGTAGATCCCCGCTGGAAAAGCAATGAGGGTCGACATTGTCAGCGCATAAAGCGCCAGCGGCAGCGACACCCATAACCTGTCAGCAATCATCTGCGAAACCGGCGTGCGATAGGTGTAGGAGGTGCCGAAATCTCCGACCAGCATCCCGCTGATCCAGTTGAAATACCGCTGGGTTTTTGACACGTCCAATCCCAGTTCGGCCCGCAGTGCCGCCAATGTATCCTCTTGCGCATTGACCCCCAGCATGAACGAGGCCGGATCACCCGGTGCAACCTCGATCACAGCGAAAATGACAACCGAGGCAACGGCCAGGCTGACAAGCAAGGATAGCAATCGTTTGAGAGTGTAGCGCAGCATTACGGCCACGTTAGGGGCGCGGGTCGGGCGGGTCCAGCATTATGACCCGCCCGATTTGGTTATTCGCTCCAGCTGATGGCGCTCAGGTCGATGGCCGCTGTGGGAGCGTTCTCCCACAGGCCCTGAACGCCTGCTTTGGCCACCCCAAGCTTGGCCAGTTGGAACAGGTAGCCGTTGACATAGTCATCCGCGATCAGACGCTGCGCCTCACCCATCAGCCGGGTACGTTCATCCGGATCCGTCGTCGAGTTCAGTGTGTCCATCAGCGCCTGAAAATCCGTGCTATCGTACTGAAAATAGTATTCAGGCCGCGCATAGATGCCGATATCCATCGGTTCGGTATGGCTGACGATCGTCAGGCCAAATTCTTTGCCTTTGAACACTGATTCCAGCCATTGGGCCCATTCCACATTGATGATCTCGGCCTTGATCCCGACCTCGGCCAGCTGAGCCGCGATGATCTCACCACCCCGGCGCGCATAGGATGGCGGCGGCAAGTGCAATGTGGTTTCAAACCCATCGGCAAAACCTGCCTCGGCCAACATCGCTTTGGCTTTTTCGGGGTCATAAGCCGAATTTCCTGTCAGATCGACATAAGCCGGGTTGTGCGGTGCAAAATGGGTGCCGATCGGCGTGCCATATCCAAACATTGCCCCGTCAATGATGGCTTGCCGGTCAATCGCGTGGGCAAGTGCTTGGCGCACACGAATGTCGTCAAACGGTGCTTGTTTGTTGTTTGTGGACAGGATCGTTTCGCCTTCTGTCGATCCGACCAACACCTGAAAGCGTGGATCTGCTTCGAACTGCGGAAGGTTTTCAGGTGCCGGGAAATTGTCGAACACGTCCACATCTTCGGCCATCATCGCCGAGAACGCCGCAGTTGGGTCCGAGATGAACTTGAAGGTTGCAGTCTCTAATGCGGGCTGATCGCCCCAGTAATTTGGGTTGCGGTTTAGCGTGATGCTGTCGCCTTGCACCCAGTCGCCAAAGGTATAGGCACCGGTGCCCACTGGGTTGGTCTTGATGTCATCAATGCTTTCGGGTGCGACAATGACTGCATCGCCCCAGGCCAGGTTAAACAGGAAATTGCCGTTCGGCTCGGACAGGGTGATCTTGACCGTTAAGGGATCAACAACCTCGACGCTTTCGATCCCGGCAAACAGCGCCTTTTGAGCGTTGGCACTGTCTTCTGCTGTCGCGCGGTCCAGACTGAACTTGACGTCTTCGGCATCCATCGTCGATCCGTCATGAAACGTCACCCCGTCGCGCAGCGTAAAGGTGTAAACGGTGCCGTCATCCGAAATCTCCCACCCTTCGGCAAGGCCCGGAACCACAGATCCGTCGCCCATAAATCGGGTGAGGCCTTCGAAGATGTTGGTGTAGACCACCGAATCAATGGCCTGCGCTGCGGCGCTGGTCGGGTCCAGATGCGGTGGCTCAAGCTGCATCGCGATGGTGATGTCCGATTTCGCCAGCGCCTGTGACGCAAGCAATGTAGCGCCCAGCGCAAGGGCTGATGCGCAGGTGCGGACCGAGTACAGTGTCATGGCAATTACTCCCCATTGGAACAGGTTAGGCCGCTGGTTACGGCTCTGTCTGAGACCAATGTTCCTTTAAACCTTGGGTCAATCAAGAAAATGTTCGCGCAACCGGGCTTTCGCTGCACCTGCGGCATCTGCTATGCCGCGCCGCAGTATAACCCCGGAGGAGCGATCATGAGCGCCACGGCCCGCAAAAAAGCCCCCAACGCCGAAGACATTCGCGCCCGCAAAGGTGACCTGCCTCTGGTCAGTCTGACAGCTTATACGACGCCAATGGCACGGCTGATGGATGACCATTGTGACTTTGTGCTGGTGGGCGATAGCGTTGGCATGGTGCTGCATGGGCTCGACTCCACCCTTGGCGTATCCATGGAGATGATGATCTTGCACGGTCAGGCGGTTTCCCGGGGTTTGGAGAAGGCGATGATGGTCATCGACATGCCATTCGCCAGTTACGAGCATGACCCGGCCGAGGCGTTTCGCAATGCCGCCCGTCTGATGGCCGAAACCAGGGCCGGGGCGGTTAAGCTGGAGGGCGGCGTCGAAATGGCTGAAACCATCCGCTTTCTGGTTCAACGCGGCATTCCGGTAATGGCCCACATCGGGCTGACTCCACAGTCGATCAACACTTTGGGCGGATACAAGGTTCAGGGGCGCGATGATCAAGCAGACGCGGTCTTGGCCGATGCCCGTGCCGTAGCGGAAGCAGGCGCGTTTTCCGTTGTTTTAGAGAAGATTCCGCAGGGATTGGCCGACAAAATCACAGCCGAAATTCCAATCCCCACGATTGGCATCGGCGCGTCTGCCGGGTGTGACGGGCAAATCCTGGTGGTCGACGATATGGTTGGCTTTTTCACCGCGTTTAAGCCGAAATTCGTCAAACGCTATGCCGAGCTTGGGCCTCTGGCCGAGGCTGCCATCGCAGAATACGCAGCCGAAGTGCGTGACCGCAGCTTTCCTGCGGCGGAACATGTCTTCGCGGATCAGGCCCCTGCCAAAGGTATCAAGTCATGACCGTGCCCATTCTACGCAAGCTTTCGGAACTACGCACCCTGACCCGCGACTGGCAACGCAAGGATGAAGTGATTGGGGTTGTTCCGACAATGGGCGCCTTGCACCAGGGTCACCTGTCGTTGGTCGAGGCCGCCAAGTCCGGGTGTGACCGGGTGATCGTGACGATCTTTGTGAACCCCAAACAGTTCAACAACCCCGAGGATCTGGCGAACTATCCGCGGACCGAGCTTGAAGATGCACAAAAGTTGCTGCCCTATAAGGTCGATGCGATCTATGTACCCGACCCGGATGAGATCTATCCCCAAGGGTTTTCGACCACAGTGACCGTGGGCGGATTGACTGATGTAATGGAAGGTCCGTTTCGACCGGGACATTTTGAAGGGGTGACCACTGTTGTGGCGAAACTCTTCCTGCAAACTCAGGCGGATCGAGCCTATTTCGGGGAAAAAGACTATCAGCAGCTGCTTGTTGTGCGCCGTATGGCACGGGATCTCGACATCCCGATTGAGGTTATCGGATGCCCAACTGTGCGTGAACCTTCCGGCCTTGCGATGTCGTCGCGCAATCTACGTTTGTCTCAAGAGGGGCTGGCGATAGCAGCGCACAAACATGCGATCATGAAAAGAACCGCTGCAAAACTGTCTGCTGGACACGATTTTGCCGATCTGGCAGAGCAGGCCAAGACCGATTTGATCCGGGCAGGATTCACCGAAATCGAGTATTTCGACCTGCGCTGCGCCGAAACGCTTGAGGCTTTGACCAAAGCCAGCAGGCCCGCGCGTCTGTTTGTGACGGCCTGGGCAGATGGCGTCCGACTGATCGACAATATCGCTGTTGACCCCGCCTGATTTCTGCTCTGGCCCCTGCGGCAGTGTTTGCGCTAAAGTCCGGCGGAACGAGACTTCAGGGGGAGAGCAGCCATGACCTATATTCTGGCAATCGATCAGGGTACCACATCATCACGGGCCATTCTGTTTGACGCCAAGATGCAGCGTGTGGGTACTGCGCAGCAAGAATTTCCTCAGCATTTCCCGCAGGAAGGCTGGGTCGAACATGACCCCGAAGATATCTGGAACAGTGTTGTGGCCGTCTGCCGCGAGGTGATGCAGACCGTTGGAATTTCCGCCGACCAGATAGCCGGGATCGGTATCACCAATCAGCGCGAAACCACGGTGATCTGGGATCGCCACACAGGTCAGGCCATTCACAACGCCATTGTCTGGCAAGACCGCCGCACATCCGAGATTTGCGCCACCCTGCGCGAGGCCGGATCGGAAGAAGATGTCACCGCCCGCACCGGACTGCTGCTGGACCCGTATTTCTCGGGCACCAAAGTCAAATGGCTGCTGGACACTGTACCCGGCGCGCGCGACCGCGCCGCCGCCGGAGATCTGCTCTTCGGAACAATCGATACCTTCCTGATTTGGCGCCTGACCGAAGGTCGATCGCATGTCACGGATGCCAGCAACGCGGCCCGTACCTTGCTGTTTGACATCCATCAGGGCGAATGGAGCGCTGAGATTTGTGATTTGCTGGATGTGCCGCGCGGCATGTTGCCTGCGGTACAGGACTGCGCCTCGGATTTCGGGGAAACGACGTTGTTTGGGGGCACGATTGCGATCCTAGGCGTGGCCGGTGACCAACAAGCTGCAACAATCGGGCAGGCGTGTTTCGAACCGGGAATGCTCAAATCGACCTATGGTACAGGCTGTTTCGCGCTGCTGAACACCGGCGATGCGCCGGTGATGTCGAAAAACCGCCTGCTGACAACCATCGCCTACCAGTTGGACGGAAAACGCACCTATGCGCTGGAAGGATCAATCTTTATCGCCGGTGCCGCTGTGCAATGGCTGCGCGACGCCTTGCAGATCATCGACAACGCGGCCGAAAGCGGTGACCTGGCGGCGCGTGCGGATACCACTCAGAATCTCGTTCTGGTTCCTGCCTTTACCGGTCTGGGCGCGCCCTATTGGCAGCCGGATTGTCGCGGGGCGATGTTTGGCCTCACCCGAAACTCGGGCCGGGCCGAGATTGCGCGCGCCACGTTGGAAAGCATCGCCTTCCAGACCCGAGACTTGTGGCACGCAATGCAAAGCGACTGGGGCGCGGATACGGATGTAACCTTGCGGGTCGATGGCGGCATGAGCGCGTCGGATTGGACCATGCAAGGCCTTTCGGACATTCTGGGAGCGCCGGTTGATCGTCCGGTCATGCAGGAAACAACGGCCCTGGGTGCCGCCTGGCTGGCCGGGATGCGCGCGGGAATTTACCCGCAACAGGATGAGTTTGCGGCAACATGGGCTCTGGACCGGCAATTCCAGCCCGCAATGGCGGCTGACAAACGTGATACGGCCTATGCGCGCTGGCAACGCGCAGTTGCGGCGGCAATGGCGTTCTGAACAGGCTTAGCTATGGTCTTTCATCAGGCGCTGCTTTTGGCGTGACCAATCGCGCTTGGCCTGCGTCTCGCGCTTGTCATGGGTCTTTTTACCCTTGGCGATGCCGATTTTGATTTTGGCCCGGCCCTTGTGGTTAAAGTACAAAACCAGGGGCACAAGGGTCATGCCCTTGCGTTGCGTGGCGTTCCACAGATCCGACATCTGCTTACGCGAGACCAGCAGCTTGCGACGGCGGCGTTCTTCGTGCTTGAAGGTTTTCGCCTGCTCATAGGGCGCGATATAGCTGTTGACCAGCCACAGCTCTCCGTCATCGACCGAGGCATAGCTGTCGGCGATATTCGACCCGCCTGCACGCAGGGATTTAACCTCGGACCCTTCCAGCACGATCCCGCATTCAAGATCGTCCTCGATTGCGTAATCGAAACGGGCCCGCCGGTTTTCGGCGATCACTTTGTAATTCGGGTCTGTCTTCTGCTTGGCCATGACGCGTTGATGTAGGCGGCTTGGCCCGTCCATGCAAGACAGGCTGATGCGTCAATGGTCAGGAATTGGCGGAAATAATCAGGTCTGGCCCGAAAATCGTATCCGCATGATTGTGCAGATAGATCTTCAACCACGGGGTAAACCTGTCGGGGTGGCGTTTCACCTCGGCCAGAAGGTCATGGTAGTCGACCCAACGGATATCCATCACTTCGTCAGGGTTAGGCTCGATTTTCAGCGGCCCGCGCACATGGGCCAGAAAGACATCGACCACCTCATTCTCGATTAGGCCATTGCCCACATCCGCATGATATTCCAGGCGGTGACGGTATTCGGGGTAAAGGCCGGTAATCCCCAGCTCTTCGCGCATCCGCCGCACGGCGCAGGCTGATGGCACCTCGTCCCAATCGGGATGAGTGCAGCAGGTATTCGCCCACAAACCGGGCGTGTGGTACTTGCCCATGGCGCGGCGCTGCAGAAGGATCTGGGTTCCACGCACGACAAATACGGAAACGGCCTTGTGCCGCAGCCCCTTTTTATGGGCTTCCAGTTTTTCAACAGGGGTCAGAACGCCATCGACCCAGGCCGGGATCATGATACCCATCTGTTGTTCTCTCTTGTTACTGGTTCAAGTTTTGAGGTGCATAGACCTGATCAATTACTGATGCTTCCAAACTGGTGGTGATCTGCCCAGCAATCAACAGCACGAAAGGCCGCAGGGGGGTGCGGCCTTTCAGAAAAATCAGAACTGGATCAAATGTCCTAGTTATTCGCCCGAAACGCTGACGATATAGGCATAGACATCCTCGGCCCCTGATTTCAGGCGGAACGTCATTTTCGACTTGGCTGATGTTTCCCCCAGATAGTCTTTCAAAAAGGCTTTCGGGTCTTTGGTATATTCCACAAAGCTTGCTTCGTCCCAAACCAGCCCGTTTTCACCAGCGGCCACGATGCTGTCGCCGTATTTGAAGCCCTCGACCGTTCCCGCAGTCCGATCCGCAATGCCGTAGAGGTTGGGCCCGGTCTTGCCACCCTTGACGATGACCTCTCCGGCAGGATCAGCGATCAGGTGGCAGGATTTGCATTTGTTGAAAGCCTTCTTACCGGCTTCTGCGTCCCCTTCGGCAAAGGCGGGCATGGCCAGCAGACCCATCAGTGCAGTGGCGAGAATGCGATTCATGTGAAAACTCCACGTTCTTTCAGCTTACGCAATAGGTGCTGTGCGCAGTAGAAGAGTCAACGCGCGGATTGCCGCGCGTCCGGGTCGTTCAACTGCGCCCAGCACGGCAATAGGTCCCCGGGTGCGGGAGTCGCAAGGTAAACCGCCCGCGCAATCGCGCGCGCCAGACACAGCGACGCGACATGGCCCAGCATCGCCATGACGGACGGATCAACCTTCTGCGCCCGGGTGCTGACGCCGAAAACAAGATCTCCGTCACCCGGTGTATGGGCCGGAAACACAGCGCGCGCGATCCCGTCATGGGCCGCTGTTGCAAGCCTTTGGCATTGCGCTTTGGTCAAGGCAGCATCGGTTGCGACAATCGCGATTGTGGTGTTCGCTTGATCGGGTTTCGCGGGATGCATAGCCTGCGCCTTGCGGCTGGCGGGGAATTCGCCAAGCCCGGATGCGGGATCTGGCCCAAGCCCGCCAAACTCGGCCCCAATCTCGAACGGTGCGGCCCAGAAATGGCGATCTTTAGGCGTGGTCACGCTGCCCATAGGATTGGCAGCAACCAAAGCCCCGACAGTAATGCCGTTTTCCAACCTGCAAGAGGCCGAACCGAGCCCCCCCTTGTGCATCGCCGCAAGCGCTCCTGTTCCTGCTCCGACCGAGCCCAACGAAAACTGATCGGAGGCCGATCGATAGGCCGCAGCCCCTAGCGCGCGATAAGGGTTATCATCCCAATCCTTGTCGCCACCGTTCAGCAGATCAAACAGGATTGCGCCGGGAACAATGGGCACGATGGCCTGACCCACCTGAAACCCGCGACCATGCGCGCGCAACATATCCGAGACGCCAGAACAGGCATCCAACCCAAAGGCAGAGCCGCCGGAAAGGGCGATGGCATCCACATGTTCAACCGACTTGTCCGAGGCCAGCAAATCAGTCTCACGCGTTCCTGGTGCGCCACCCATGACATGCACCGAGGCCAATAATGGCGCATCGGCAGTCAGCACCGTTGTACCCGATTTCAGGGCATCGTCCTGCGCATTGCCGACGAGTATACCGGGGACATCGGTGATCATGTTTCGGGGTCCGGGTGTCATGTTTGTCTTTTTTGTTAGATCAGAAGCGCGCTATCGCGCGCTGCCTTCGGCGGAGGTATTTTGGAACAGAAGAAGCGGTGAATCAGATACATCTGCCACCATCGACTTCGAGCGCTGTGCCTGTGATCATGCTGGCCTCGTCCGAGCAGAGAAAACAGGCCGCATTGGCCATGTCTTCGGGGGTTGAGAAGCGGCCCAACGGGATGGTCGAGAGGAACTTGGCGCGGATCTCGGGCGTGTCTTCACCCATAAAGGATTTCAACAGCGGGGTTTCCCCGGCCACCGGGCAGATCGCATTTACGCGGACACCTGTGGGGGCGAGTTCAACGGCCATGGTTTTGGTGGCCGTGATCATCCAGCCTTTGGAGGCATTGTACCAGTTGAGATTGGGGCGCGGCGACAGGCCTGCGGTGGAGGCGACGTTGAGGATTGCGCCAGAGCCGCGCGCCTTCATCGCCGGAACAAAGGCGCGGGCGGTCAGGTAGACGGATTTCATGTTGACGGTGAAGACCCGGTCGAAATCGTCTTCGGTGACGTCTTCCAGCGGGGTGGGCAGATGGGTGACACCAGCATTGTTGACCAGAATGTCAATCGGACCGGATGCATCCGCCATGGCCTGAACCGATGCGGCATCACCGACATCGACTTGTTGGGCGGTCGCCTGAGGGCCGAGTTGATCAGCATGGTCAGCGGCGGCCGCACCATTGATGTCCGCGATTACAACACGAGCGCCTTCGGCCAGGAATTTCTGCACAATCCCGGCACCAAAGCCGGATGCGCCGCCTGTGACGATAGCGGTTTTTCCCTCTAACCTCATACGTTTGGTCCCCCTTTTACCGGGTCAGATTAGCGTCGCGCTTGAAAGATGCCAGATCAATCTTCTGACACTTTGCCCCGCAGCGCTTTGACATCGCCGCGGGCCTTCTTTGCCGCAAGCCTGCGTTTGACCGACCCATAGGTGGGTTTGGTGGCGAGCCTGCGTTTGGGCTTGACCAATGCTCGGGTGATCAGCTCGGCCAGCCGCGCGCGGGCGATTTCTCGGTTGCGGGCCTGACTGCGCGTCTCTTCGCACTGGATGATGATCGCACCGTCTTTGGTCCAGCGCCGCCCGGCCAGTCGCTTCAGCCGGGCCTTAACCGGGTCGGGCAACGCGGGCGAGCGCGCGGCTTCGAACCGCAACTCGACAGCGGTCGAGACCTTGTTGACGTTTTGCCCACCGGGACCGGACGAGCGGACAAAGCTCTCGGTCATTTCCCAGTCTTGAATGGCGATATCGTCGGTTATGCGCAACATGGGCGCGACCTTAACCGGCGCACGCGAAAACAGAAAGGGCCGCCCCGGCGGGACGGCCCTTCGAAAGTTCAGGAGGTCGGGTCGGTTAGATCAATCGACCAGCCGGAGCAAACGCTCCACCAAGGGCTGCCCTAGTAGGCGGTCCCCCCGGTTGTTCCGACACCTCTCTCCAATCTCTTTCTTGACACTGGATCACCTCCTTTTCTATCTGTTGCGGTTAATTCTGAGCGTGGCACAAGTTGTGCCAATCTCAAAGCACTTTTTTACGCAGGCTGTGCTGTCAGCCGACCCACGATCACTTTGAACGGAATCAAGGCGATCAGGGCCAGAGACAGTTTGACCAGCCAATCAGCGAATGCCAGCGTTACCCAAAGCGGTGCCATGGGACCGGTCAGCATGAAGGGCACAGGCTCCCACGCCCAGCTGATAGCAGCGTCGGCATTGGCCCCGAAGAAGGCCACCGAAGCCGAGAAAGCCAAGGTGAAGAAAATCGCGGTATCCAGGGCAGATCCTACAAGGGTCGAGACCAGCGGCGCGCGCCACCATTGACCGCCGCGCATGGCGTTGAAAACGGTGACATCGGTCAATTGCGCGATCAGGAAGGCTGTACCCGAAGCCACGGCGATGCGCAGCGGCACGGCGGCATAGGTAAAGCCATCACCTTGCAGAATGATCTGGCTGCCGATCAGCGAACAGATGATACCGGTGACGAACCCGGCAAAGACAACCTTGCGGGCGGGACCCACGCCATAGACGCGGTTCATGATGTCGGTGACCAGAAAGGCCAGTGGATAGGTGAAAGCACCCCAGGTCAACAACCCATCAAGGATCAGGAATTGGACCAGAATGTTTGAAGCCACAACAATGGTGGCCATGGCAATGATGCCGGGAATAAAGCTGCGTTGCATGTTTTGATGCCCGTTTTGACAAGGTAGCGGCGACTTGGCCAAGGGACCGTCCCAAGGCAAGCCGTGCGTTTAGACCTTTGCCAAAGGCCTGTCAATCGGGCAGCAGATATTCCACCAGCTCGGTGCGTTGCAGGGCCAGGAAGTTGTCATCCGAGATCATGGTGGCGCGCAACCGGTCTTGCCCGTCGCGCCATACGGACAGCCCTTCGAGGTTGTCATGGGTACCGGTGCCAGTTTCAAACAGGATTTCCTCGGACCCGGGGCTGTCGTCAACAATGTCCCACCGGCGCAATCGCGAGCGAAAGCCCAGTACCGAAACAGCCCGCTCGAGCACGTAAAGCCGCCCATCCGGGCCGAAATCAGCCGAAACCGGCTGAAACTTGCCCCGTGCAGGCAGGCCAAACGGGCTGGACCAAGCCTGACCGTCCCAGCGATAGACCAGTATTTCGCCATTTGCAGCCCGGCTTTTCTCGGTCAGGGCTAGCAGGCGGCCTTGGGCATCTATCGCCAGACTTTCGAACGACCCGTTCCGGGACAAAGCGTCAAACACCTTTGGGCGGGGCAGAACTTTTGATCGAGCGTCGGGCGCTTTGAAATGGGCCACCCGGTGGACGCCTTCAAACGAGATGAAAAAGCTGCCATCGCCTGCCAACGCAAGCCCCTCGGAATCGCCTGCCGCCCCTTTCATGATCTGGCCTGTGCTGGATAGCACAGGCCATTGATCCTGCACGTCAATCGCCGAGATCTGATCACCCTCACGCGTGATCCGGGCGGTCAGCATGTGGGCGCGGTCGCTGAGCGCCAGCATCTGGTGGCCATTGTCCGAGATGTGCAGCGCTGAAAACCCGCCGAACCATTCCGCAGGGTGGCGCCAGGCATAGCTTTGCAGATGGGTGGCGGTCTTGACCTCAACCGCCCACGCGGTTCCGACCCACAGAAAAGCTGCGATCAGTTGGACTGTAAGACGGCGGCGCATTGTTGGGGCAGATCCGCCAGAACATATTCACGTCGTTTCTTGGGGGCCGGAGCGTTCGGGTCCGGCGGCGGTGGGTTCAGGATGTTCTGCACCCATTGCTGCGCTTCGGCACACCCATCGCCCTTTGGTGGCGGATCCTGATTGACGCAGCCTTTGGACCCTCTGGGACAGTTTAATCGCACATGGAAGTGATAGTGATGCCCCCACCAGGGGCGGATCTTTCGCAGATAGGCTTTGTTGCCTTTTTCGTCATTGCACATCTGCACCTTGGCACCCGGAAAGACAAAAATCCGCGCCACGCGCTTGTCTTTGGCGGCCGCACGCAGCACTGCGTGATGCTGCTTGGTCCAGTTTCCATTTACATAGGCCCCGTTGGCGCGGCGCAGGGAAATGGATGAGATGTTCTCGCGCGCGCTGCGGCTCAAGCGCATATTGTCGCCGGGCAGCATCCAGATATCGATATCCAGCCCCAGCTGATGGCTGCGGTGACCGGATGTCATCGGCCCGCCCCGCGGCTGGCTGATATCCCCGATATAGAGCCCATTCCAGCCCGGTTGTTTGGCCGCAAAACGGCTGAGGTTCTGCACATAGTCAATGGCCTCGGGATGCCCCCAATTGCGGTTGCGCGACAGGCGCATGGCCTGCCAGGTCGGTCCCGTCTCGGGCAGTTGCACTGACCCCGCCGCGCATCCGCGCGAATAACTGCCAAAAGCGGCTGCTTTCTGGGTAGAACCCGCCTTTTGAGCCCCGAACAATTGTTTGGCCAAAGGCTCGGCCCCGGCGGTCTGTGCAAATAAAAGCGCCGCTATGAGTATGAAAAAACGTCGTAAAATCATCTGCTCTGATCTCCTTCCGCCTTTACCCAGCGCATTAGGATCAACCCCAGGATAAACAACAAAATGATCGGTGACACCCCCAGACGTGCACTGCCGGTGACCGTTGTTGCAATCCCGATCAGCAAGGGCGCCGCAAAGGCCGTTGCGCGCCCTGATAGACCATAAAGCCCAAAGCTTTCGACCGGAGCGTCCGGATCTGTGTGACGCACCATCATGGACCTGCTGGCCGATTGCAGAACACCACCCATGCCGCCGATCAGGATACCGCATCCGAAAAAGACCATATCCGGCAGGCCCGATCCTTCTGGCAAAGAGATCCCGTAGATCTGAGTTCGGTCCATCGACACGACGGTCAGACAAACAAAGATCAGCACCCAGATCGCAACAAGAATGACGGGTTTAGGGCCGTACTTCTTGTCGAGCTTGCCACCAATCCAGGAAAAGATGGCCGAAGCCAGAACGCTTACGATTCCAAAGACCCCGATCTTGATCAGATCCCATTCCAGCACAAGGCGCGCATAGACGCCACCAAAGCTGTAAAGCCCATTCAACGCATCGCGATAGAACATGGACGAGCCCAGATAGGTTGCCAGGCTGACCCGGTGGCGCAGGTCCGAGATGGATTTCCCCAGCAATCGCAACGCCTCGCCCAGACTGCCATGTTTGCCGCTGTCGGGATCATCGCGAACCCACAGGAAATAGGGCACCATAAACAGGATGAACCATGCAGCCGTAAAGGGCCCGACAAATCGGGTGCCTTCCTGCGCGGCTGCATTCAGGCCCAAAGCAGGCTCTAACCCGATCAAAGTCTTGCCATTGGGTTGTTCGACAAACAACAGCAGCATGATCGCCAGTGAGATCAGACCGCCGAAATACCCAAAGGCAAAGCCTGACCCCGAGATCTCGCCGACTTCGTTGTCATCCCCCAGATCAGGCAACTGAGAGTTGATGAAGACCAGTGCATATTCCGCGCCTACAAAGCCCAGACCAAAGGCGGACAGCATCAGCCACATGTTCGAGCCATCCGGCATCGTGTACCACAGCGCCGCCGAGCCCACGACATACATCACCGAAAACCCGAAAATCCATGGGATACGCCGTCCGGTCACATCGGCCATGGCGCCCAGCAGAGGCGCACCAAATGCGATGACAAGGCCGGTGATCGTCAAGCAATTTGCCCATACGGTCTGCGCCCGCGCCGCTGCGGCCTGCGCATCGAGCCCGGTGCCCGAAAAATACCCCGCTGCAACGCCCGCAAAGTAAGGACCAAAGACAAAGGTGACCAAAAGCGAATGGTAAGGCTGACTGGCCCAGTCAAAGAACCACCACCCCCAGATGCGCTTGCGCTTGGAAATTACCGCCATGCCTGTCCCTGCTTATCGTTGACTTTATAAGACGAGGCTTTGGACCGTTTCGCAAGCGTTCTGTTGGCGCAGACTTGCTCTTTGCCGCAGGGCGGCTTAGGTCTCAGGTCATACGAAAACGGAGTTTCTATGCTGTCGCTGATCCAAATCCTGCTTCTGATCCTGGACATTGTCTGGTTCATAATCCTCGTCCATGTGATCATGAGCTGGCTGATCAACTTCCAGGTGCTGAACCTTCATCAACAACTGGTGGCACAGATCTGGTATGGGCTGAACCGCTTGCTGGAGCCGATATACGGACCAATCCGACGCATTCTGCCGAATATGGGCGGATTGGATCTTACACCGTTGGTTGTTTTGATCATCGTCTATGCGCTTCGGATTATTCTGGTCAACAACGCGGTCTATTTCGTCTGACCACTTGTTCACTGAATCTTAGTATGTGATTGTCCTGTCTTAAGAGCAGTTAAACGATAAGACAGGGCACCCAAGCAGATGCTAGACGCCGCACCCTTGTTGCGAGATGTCTTTGGATTCGACTCCTTCCGCCCCGGGCAGGAAGAGATTGTCGAGGCCGTGACCGCCGGTGAAAACGTGCTGGCCATCATGCCAACGGGTGGCGGTAAATCCCTGTGTTTTCAACTGCCTGCCCTGCAGCGCGACGGGGTGACTGTGGTCATCTCGCCCTTGATTGCCCTGATGCGCGACCAGGTGCGCGGCTTGCAGGAATCCGGCGTTGCAGCGGGTGCTCTGACCTCGGGCAATACCCCCGAAGAAACCGACGCCGTGTGGGATGCTCTGGAAGAGGGTCGGCTGAAGCTCCTTTACATGGCACCCGAGCGTCTGGCCGCAGGGTCAGCACTGGGGATGCTGCGGCGGATCAATGTCAGTTTGATCGCGGTGGATGAGGCTCATTGCGTCAGCCAGTGGGGCCACGACTTCCGCCCGGACTATTTGCGGATCGGGGAACTGCGGCGCGCGTTGGATGTGCCGCTGGCGGCATTCACCGCCACAGCCGATGCGGAAACGCAGGATGAGATCGTCCAAAAGCTGTTTGACGGAACCGAGCCGCGCAAGTTCCTGCGTGGCTTTGACCGGCCCAATATTCATCTGGCCTTTGCCGCCAAGGACGGGCCGCGCAAACAGATCCTGGATTTTGCCGCTGCGCGAAAGGGTCAATCCGGCATCCTCTATTGCGGCACCCGTAACAAGACCGAAGTGTTGGCGCAGGCCCTGCGCGCTGAAGGGCATGTGTCCTGCCATTATCACGGCGGGATGGAGGCGGAAGACCGCCGCACCGTGGAAACCCGGTTTGCCCGCGAAGACGGTCTGATTGTCGTGGCGACGGTGGCCTTTGGAATGGGGATCGACAAACCCGATATCCGCTGGGTCGCCCATGCGGACCTGCCCAAATCCATCGAGGCCTATTATCAGGAAATCGGCCGCGCGGGCCGTGACGGCGCGCCTGCCGAAACGCTGACTCTGTTCGGCCCGGATGACATCCGCCTGCGCCGGTCTCAGATTGATGAGGGCCTGGCCCCGCCAGAACGACGGATGGCCGATCACGCGCGATTGAATTCCTTGCTTGGGTTGGCCGAAGCGTTGCAGTGCCGTCGTCAATCCCTGTTGGGATATTTCGGCGAACAGGCCGAACCCTGCGGGAATTGCGATCTGTGCAACAGCCCACCCGAGGTGTTCGACGGTACCACACCTGTCCGCATGGCCCTGTCTGCCATTTTGCGCACCGAGGAATGGTTTGGTGCAGGTCATCTGATCGACATCCTGCTGGCCAATGAGACCGACAAGATCCGCGCCCGCCGCCATGATGCGCTCTCGACCTGGGGGATCGGCAAAGACTGGTCGCGCCCGCAATGGCAGGCGGTTTTCAGGCAGATGATGGGGCATGATCTGGTGCGCCCCGACCCCGACCGCCACGGCGCGCTACGCATGACCGAAGCCGCGAAACCCATTCTGAAAGGCGAGGCGCAGATCAACTTGCGCAAAGATACGATCCGCAAGGCCACGCGCCGCCCGGCAGTCAAGGCTATGGTGGCCGAGGAAGACGCGCCGCTGTTGTCAGCGCTCAAGGCCAAGCGCCGCGCCCTGGCCGAGGCCGCGCGGGTTCCGGCTTATGTGATTTTCCCCGATCGCACCCTGATCGAGATGGCCGAGAAGCGCCCGATGACATTGGACGAAATGGCTCGTATCGGCGGCGTTGGCGCCAAAAAGCTGGAACGCTATGGCGATACGTTCCTTGAGGTGGTCGCGGGCGAGGCCAAAGCACTGCATCCTGCGCGCCGCAAGCTGGCGGGTCGTGAACAGGGCGAGATTTATGATCGTCTGCTAGAAGTACAGTCGCAATTGTCGCGCGGCCCCGAAGGGATCGACAAACCGCTGACTTGTTCAGCCGCGCAATTGGCCAAGGTGGCGCAGATGCGCCCGGACGACCCGCGCGGGTTGGAACAGCTATTGGGCGATCGCCGTCACGAAAGGTTTGGTGCCGCGTTTCTGGACGTGCTGCAACAGGCGAGCTAGATACGGCGGGTCAGGCAAGAAAAGAGGGCGGACATGCTGGTTGTTATCTCGCCGGCCAAGCGGCTGGATTGGGCAGAACGGAACGTGGATGTCACGCAACCCGATTTTCAGGATGACGCCATTCGGCTATCGAAAACCGCGCGAAATCTGACCCTGGGGGATCTGAAAAAGCTGATGGACCTCAGCGATGATCTGGCCCGTCTGAACCGCGACCGATATCGGGCTTTTTCCGATGCACCTGATGCAACGACCACCCGCCCTGCGGCGCTGGCGTTTGCCGGTGACACCTACCAGGGGCTTGAGGCCGTGTCGTTGGACACCGATGAAATGGCCTGGGCGCAAGATCATCTGCGGATCTTGTCCGGCCTTTACGGGGTGTTGCGCCCGCTGGATGCCATTCAACCCTATCGGCTTGAGATGGGCAGCAAGCTGAAAACGCGGCGTGGCAAGAACCTGTATGAGTATTGGCGCGATCAACTGAGCAAGGCTTTGAACGCGCAAGCCGCCGAGATGGGCAGTGATGTTCTGGTCAATTGTGCCAGTCAGGAATATTTCGGCGCGGTCGATCTGAAAGCGCTGAAGTTGCGTGTGATCACTCCGGTCTTTATGGAGGACAAGGGTGGCACGCCCAAGATCGTGAGCTTTTTTGCCAAAAAGGCGCGCGGCGCGATGGCGCGCTATGTCGTGCAGCATCGGTTGACCGATCCCAAAGCCCTGGTCGAGTTCGACACCGGCGGATACGCCTATCGCCCTGATCTCTCCGAAGCAGACAAACCGGTTTTTGTGCGCCCCTATCAGGCTCAAGGCTAGCTTTCAGCGCCTTCGGGTTGGGCCACCGGGCGGGCGTCTTCCGGACAATGGGTCTTGATCATTTCGTGGATCAGCGCCTTGTGCAGCGGCTTGGTCAGGTAATGATCGAGCCCCGCGGCGAGAATACCCTGATCATCGCCTGCCATGGCATGCGCAGTCAAAGCAACGATCGGAACCCTGCGCCCCGTTCCAACCTCGCGTCGCCGGATTTCACCAGTGGCCTCTTTCCCGTCCATCTTCGGCATCGAGATATCCACAAAAATCAGATCGGGATCGAACGCGGCATGAGCCTCAATCGCCTCAAGCCCGTTGCTGACAAATCTAAGCTCGATGTCCAGATCCTTGGTCATTTTCTTCAGGATCAGCTGATTGGTTTTGTTGTCTTCCGCTGCCAACACCTTCATGCGCCGATGGCCATCGGTGTCTGGGCCGCTTGATGGCGCGGCAGGTTCGCCCGCCCGTTTCTGAGGCTCGAACACAGGGGCGCCAAGCGCCATCAAACGTGAAAAGAGTTCGGCCCTTGGGATCGGTTTCTGCAAAATACCTTCGATCAGCCGGTTCGCCGGGTCTGCATGGATGACGCCCGGGTTGGCCGACATTACGACAATCGGCAGATCCGACCAGTTTCGTTCGCGCAACATGGTCGCAAGCTCCAGCCCCTCCATATCGGGCAGGTCCTGATCGCAGAGCACCAGGTCGATTGTATCATCCACCGCTCGCAGCGCCTCTTCTCCGCTGGTGCATACCGTCACGCGGGACCCCAAACGGCTGAGTTGCTTGGTGAGAATGGCGCGGTTCACCGCAAGATTTTCGACCACCAGAACATGTTTCAAGCGCCCGGCCAGATCAGGCGGCGCCGGTTGCGGGCCTTCGGCAGTGGGCAGAGAAACCCGAAAGCCGAAACAGGAACCCGCGCCCTGTTCACTTTCCACCCAGAACTTTCCACCCATCATCTTGATCAGCCGTTCAGTGATCGCCAGACCCAGTCCTGTGCCTTTAAACTGACGGTTGCGCTCATCCTCGACCTGATTGAACTCACCGAAGATATGATCGATCTTGTCCGCCGCGATCCCAACGCCGGTGTCTTCGATAGCCACATGAATATCGCAGCTTTGCTGGTCAGGATTTGGCACTCCGGTCACCCGGATCAGCACGTGGCCGTCCGAGGTGAACTTGACCGCATTGCCAACCAGATTGGTCATGATCTGCCGCAGACGTCCCGGGTCGCCGACGAACAGCGTGGGCAAGAACAGGTCATAATCGACCAGCAGGGTCAGCCCCTTGTCGCGCACGCTGGGTTGCAGCAACATCGCGACTTCAAGAATGCACCGCTCCAAATCAAACTGCTCGGGGTGCAGGGTCAGCTTGTCGGCTTCGATCTTGGAATAGTCCAACACGTCATTGATGATAACCAGCAGCGCCTCCCCCGAGTTGCGGATCGTATTGACGTAAAGCCGCTGTTCCTCGGCCAAAGGCGTTTCTGTCAGCAGTTCGGTCATGCCGACGATCCCGTTCATCGGAGTTCGAATTTCGTGGCTCATATTGGCCAGAAACGCAGATTTCGCGCGGTTCGCGGCCTCGGCCCGTTCGCGCGCGGCGTTCAGTTCGGCCTCATGCCGGACCGAAGAGGTGATGTTCAGCGCCAGGCTGACCACATCGCCACCACTGCCACGCTGGTCGATCAGGCGAATATACTCTCCGTTCCACAGCTGAATGACCACCGGTTCGGGGTTGAGACTGGCCCACCGGCTTAACATCCGCGCTCGCCACTCAGCCACAGGTTCGTCGCCGATATCGACAATGCCTTCATCCGTCAGAAGCTGAAGAATGCGGCGATATTCGATGCCGGGCGAAACTTCGTCCAAACCTTCGAACACGCTCAGGTAAGCGGTATTGGCGCTGATCAACTGGCTGTTCTCGTCGAAAAAAGCAAAGCCATCCTGAATGGTCTGAATGGAATGCCACAGGCGGCGCTCGGCCACTTCGATCTTGGCGTTGGCGACGGTCAGATCGGATTTGACCTTTTCATTCTCGCCCCGCACCGTTTCCACTTCGGCCTGTGTCTCACCGATCTGGCGGGTCAGGGCCAGCGCATGACGACCCAATTTGCGGTTGGCAGCGGAAAGCTCGGCCTGTTTGAGGTGCAACAATCTTTCGGCTGCAAGCCGCGCGCGCCGTTCTTGGGCCAGTTTTTCTGCAAGGCTCATGTCATGCTCTTCCCGGGTTAGCTGCGTGCAGCATCCCGGGAAGCGGTGAAAAAGTGCTTAAAGCGGTTACGAACGCCCTTCGCGCAGCCATCCCGCCAATAAGAACCCACCAGCCAGCAGCAGCGCCAGCCACGGTGGGAACAGGCCCGCCTGGGTGACATCTCGGGTTTCATAAGCGTCGCGCGGGGTCAGACCAATCCAGCCGCGCCCTGCCGCCGGGCGCCCGGCGCGGACATTGCGAATGGCAGGCAGGCCGTCTTCGACCCGGATCTCGCCCCCCCGGAGGCTGGACAGATGCGGTTCCAGTATCTCGGACGTTGCAATAGTGCGTTCGAACTCTTTGGGCGCTGCGGGGCCAAGACCAATCACAGCAGAATGCTCACCCTCTTCCAGGCGATAAAGGCCAATTTCAGGGCCGAAATACTGAACCTCGAAGCGGCCGGGCGAGACTTCGTTCAAGTTGATCTGCAGGCTCTCACCATTGGGCCGAGTGATCGTGACCGGGCCAATCTCTTCGTTCAGGGTCTGGCGAATGATGCGCATGGTTTGGCCGTTGGCTTCGGCCCAAAGGGCTTCTTCTTCAAGCTCGGGCTCTTTCATCAGCCAATGTGCAAGACGGCGCAGAAGTTCCAACTGCGGACCGCCGCCGTCAAATCCGCGACTCCACAGCCAGGCATGATCCGACGCCAGCAAGGCGACGCGGCCTTCGCCTGCGCGGTCCAGTACCAGCAGTGGACGTTCATCCACTCCGGTCATCAGCACTCCGCCCGTCCGGGGCCGCACATCGATCTGACGCAGCCATGCGCCCCAGCCATCCGACGCGCCCAAATCGGTGGTGACCGGGTGACGTTCACCAAGCTCGGACACCATGGGGACAAAGCGTTCCTCGATCACCCGCGCGGTAGGCTGGGCAGGCAGAACCGGCCCAAGCGGTGATCGAAAGATGCTGTCGGCGGTGGCGAAATCAGGACCGGCGGCCACCAGCACGGCCCCGCCGTCGTTGATATAGTTGTTTACGTTATCCAGATAGATCGCGGGCAGGATGCCCCGCCGTTTGTAGCGGTCGAAGATGATCAGATCAAAATCGTTGATCTTTTCCAAAAACAGCTCTCGGGTCGGGAAGGCAATCAAAGACAGCTCATCCACAGGCACGCCATCCTGTTTTTCGGGTGGACGGAGAATGGTGAAATGCACCAGATCGACCGAGCTGTCGGATTTCAGAAGGTTGCGCCAGGTGCGCCCGCCCGGATGCGGCTCGCCCGAGACCAGCAGCACCCGCAACCGGTCACGCACACCGTTCATCTGGATCAAGGCAGTGTTGTTGCGGTCGGTCAGCTCGCCTTCGGCCTGCGGCACACTGAATTGGATCACATTGCGCCCGCCATGGGGCAGCGAAACAGGCACTTCGATATCGCTGCCGATGGGCATGGTGAAGGTCTGCGGCGCACCACCGTCAATCGAGATCTCAAGCGGTGCTGTTGTAGCACCTGGGGGCACCGCGCCGCTGTCTTCGATCCTGAGCGTCAGGGTGACCGACTCGCCAATGATGGCAAAGGCCGGGGCGTTGCGCACGATCAGCCTGCGGTCCCAATCCTCGGCCCGTCCGGTTTGCAGCAGATGCATCGGGGCGGGCAGATCCGGGGCTTGATCCACATCATGCACGTTCCCGTCCGAGACGACGACGATCCCCGCGATTCGCGCCCGGGGTTCTTCGGCCAGGGCCGCGTTCAAAGCCGCCATCACCTGTGTTCCCTCATCCCCGTCACTGTCGCCAACGGGGATACGGCGCAATTCGGTGTTGGCGCGGCTTTCGATCTCTTCGGCCAGCGCGTCTGCGGTTTGCACCGTCTGCTCGGCCCGGTCTGACAGGGTCTGGCTGGCGCTTTGATCTTCGATCATCAGAACGATGTCGGTCAAAGGCGCACGATCTTCGATCTGATAGACCGGCCCGCTGAGCGCGATCAGCACCACAATCGCTGCCAGACCGCGCAACGCCCAACCGGACAATCCACGCCAGAGTGCGACAGCAATCCCGCCCAGCGCCACGGCGCCCACAATGGCCAGAACCGGCCAGGGGATCAGCGGATCAAAAAGAAGCGTTCCGTTCATTGTCCCAACCTGTCCAATAGCGCAGGCACATGGACCTGATCGGATTTGTAATTCCCGGTCAGCACATGCATCACCAGATTGACACCAAAGCGATTGGCCAACTCGCGCTGCCGTTCACCGGCATAGCCACGACCCACCGGCAACAAGGCCTGCCCATTGCGATCCACAGCCCAGGCGCTGGCCCAGTCATTGCCGCCAATGACCACGGGTGTCACATTGTCGTTCAGATTGCGGAAGGGCATCCCTTCGATCTGCTCGGCATCGGGCGGCGCGGCCTCGACCCAGACCTCGGTGCCCATGTGCCGGCCCGGAAAATCCTGGAGCAGGTAGAAGGCCCGGGTCAGCACGTGATCCTTCGGAACAGGCTCTAGCGCGGGGATATTCAGCGGACCTGCCAGCTGTTGTAACTTCCGGCCATTGGGGCTGGAGGCCCCGAAACTGGCGACATTGGCGTCCCGCGTGTCAAACAGGATCATCCCGCCCGACCGCAGATAGGTGTTGAGCTTGGCGTAAGCCTCAGCCGACGGCTGCGGTTGATCGGGGGTGATGGGCCAATAGAGCAACGGGAAGAACGCCAGTTCATCTCGTTCAAGATCAACCCCAATCGGGTCAGCAGGCTCGACCGACGTACGGAAATACAAGGTCTGAGCCAAACCGCGCATCCCGGCTTGAGCAACCTCGTCCACCTGCGCATTGCCGGTCAGGACATGTGCCAGAACAAGCTCATGCGTCGCTTGCAGGGCAAATTCGGTATCCTCGGGGGTTTGCGCCTGAACCTCAGGCACCAGCAGCAAGCCACCGGCCAAAACGGCTGCGGCGCGCGCCAGCCCCAAACGCCCTGACAAAGCCAGCGAGGCGACGATGTCGACGGTCAGCAACAGAAGCGCGAGGCTCAAGAGCAGCCCGCCAATCGGCGTCTCGGTGCTGATCTCTTGTCCGCGGATCGGGATATCTGCAGGCCAAACCACCGGGCTCAGCACCGAGTCCTCGGACAAAACGTTCAATGCGAGCTTTTGCTTGCCGCTTTCATAAAGCCCGGGGCGCAGTTCGGGCCCGATTGGAGCCGAGATCAGGCTGACACCATCCACACCGGGCAAGTTACCCGCATCCGACAGGGTGCCGAAACCGTCGAGAACCTGAATAGGCTCCCATGTTGTGCCCTGCAGCTGCGCCTCTTGCCGCGACTTGGCGGCAGAGGCGACAGCCAGACGGTCAAGCATTTCGACAAACAGGCCCGACAAAGGCAGGCTGGACCATTCGGCGTCTGCGGTGACGTGAAACAGCACAACTTGCCCCAGACCCAGCGCCTTGCGGGTCACAAGCGGCGTGCCGTCTGATAGCGAAGCAATCACCCGATCCGCCAGATTTGGGTCTGGTTGCGCCATGACTTGCGTGGTGACAGACACATCCGCAGGAATGTTCAGACCGAAAAAGGGCGAATCCTCGGGGAACGGGGCCAGGCCTTTGGCTTCCCCCCAGCTCATCGCGCCCCCAACCGAGCGGCCCCCGCTGCGCAGACGCACCGGCAGCAAGGTATCCTCGGCGGCGCGGCCCAGATCACTGGCGGCCATGCGCGGGCCTGCAAAGCGCAGCAGCAAGCCGCCCTGTTCCACCCATTCGGTCAGCGCAACTTCTTCGGCGGCGGCCAGAGTGGCGACATCTGCCAGCACAATCACATCCGGGTTGGCAGGCAGAACATCAAGCAGACCGCCATCGACAAAATCAGCGGTGGGGATAAGAACCTGTGTCAGGTAGTGCAACGGCGACAACAGCTCGAGCCCTTCGCGGTCAAGCGTTCCCGCAATCAAAGCCACTTCGCGGCGGCGCAGGCTGTCATCGGTGAGCGTAACAGCCCCTGCGGCGCGCTGGCCCTGGATCTCAAACCGCGTGATCCGGGCGCGCAGCTCGGACGGCAGGACGATCTGCGTTTGCGCCTGGGTGGCGTCGCTTTCAAACTCCAGATCAACCGAATGCAGCACGCGCATGGTGCCTGCCGGATCGCGACCTTGCGCCAACACGGTGACGGTATCGGCCGGGCCGGGTTCCGCACGCAGCACAGTCAGCGCGATCGCACCGTCCTGATATGTTGCGGGCGCAATGGCCATGACCGGGGACGGAGATTGAAAGACTGTCACATCCCCCCGCGCCTGCAATGCGTCGACCATCTGATCTTGACTGTCATAGGTCAGGCGGTCGCTGAACCAATGCGTGTCAAACCCACCATCAACATCATTCAACGACTGGATCGCCGCATCTAATTGCTGAGGTGTGGGCTGCCACGGCATCGGCACAAGCCCGGGCAGTCGTCCACGCCATGCCTCAGCCGCCTGGAAAACCGGCGCTTCCGGCTCGGTCAGGCGCAGGATCGAAACCGGGCGCCCAGCCCGGCCCGCCTCGGTCAGCTGCGCGTCGATCTGATCCAGCGTGGCCGACCAGCGGGTGGCCCCGGCCCAGCTGCCATCCAGCACCAGCAACAGGGGACCCGAGCTGGTCTCATCCCGTGACGGGTTCAGAACCGGACCGGCCAGACCGATGATGATCGCCGCTGCCGCCAGCATCCGCAGCAGCAAAAGCCACCATGGTGTGCGGTCCGAGACGCTTTCTTCGTCCTTCAGCCCCAAAAGCAGTGTTACTGCCGGGAACAGTCGACGGATCGGTGCAGGCGGTACGGCGCGCAGGATCAGCCACAGGATCGGCAGGGTCAGCAGACCAAGCAAAATCCACGGCGCAGTGAAACCGATACCTGCGAGAACCGTCATTGCACACCCCCATCCAGCGCGCGATAGAGCCACAATAGCGCCGATTGCGCACTGTCTTTGGAGTGGTGCAGACCCAATTGCCAACCGGTGGCGCGGCATAGTCGGGCCAGGTCATCCTTGCGTCGGGCCAGCCGTTCTAGATAGCGGTCGCGCAGGTCGCCAGCCTTCAAGGTCTCGTGCCGGGCGGTGCCGCCAACGCTTTCAAAGATCGTCCGCCCGCGAAACGGGAACGCTTCTTCTGACGGGTCGAGAATTTGCAGCAAAACACCCCGTACCCCGCGATCAGCGGCCTTGGTCAGGGCAAGCTCGACTTCGCCGAGCGGGCCCAGAAAATCAGACAGGAACACAGCGCGGGCATGAGGGATCATGGCTTTGTGTTCCGGCGGTGCGTAATCCACCTCGGCATCCTCAGACCAGGCTTGCGCCAGGCGAACGATCTGCGCGTTACCGCGTCGGGGCGGTAGGCTTGTACCAGTAAGCCCTACACGCTCACCGCCGCGCACCAGCAGGATGGCCGCTGCCAGACCCAGCAAACGTGCGCGATCGGCCTTGGTCGGCAGCATCTTATCCGACGCAAAACGCATCGATGCCCCCTGATCGACCCAAAGCATAACGGATTGCGCAATCTGCCATTCGCGCTCGCGGACAAATTGCTGATCCCCGCGGGCCGAACGCCGATGGTCGATCATACGGCGGCTGTCGCCCAGTTGTGCCGGGCGATATTGCCAAAAGTCATCACCCATACCCGACCGACGCCGCCCGTGATCGCCCAGCAGCACCGTTCCGGCCAAATGCTCGGCGCGCGCCAATAGCGGCGGCAGCCGGGACGCCTCGGCCTCGGATCTTTCGCGAAGAGTCAGCGCCGCATTCACGCTGCGGCCTCGGCCCGGATCAGACCACGAGCCGTTGTCTCAATCAGATCAGCCAGACTGTCACCCCGCGCACGGGCAGCGAAGTTGAGCGCCATGCGGTGGCTCAGCACCGGGCGCGCCATGTCCAGAACATCATCTGCATTGGGGGCCAGCCGCCCTTGCAACAGCGCCCGGGCGCGCACCGTCATCATCAGAGCCTGCGCCGCACGCGGCCCCGGACCCCAGGCCACCGTCTCGGCCACACGCTCGGAAACACCGGACTCTTCCGGGCGGAAGGCACGGACCAGATCGAGGATCAGTTCAACCACCGATTCTCCCACGGGCATCCGGCGCAACAGAACCTGCGCGGCCAGCAATTCTTCCTTGCTGAAGATCTGATGCGCCTCGTCTTCTTCAACTCCGGTGGTCGCGAGCAAGATATCGCGTTCGGTCTGGCGGTCGGGATATTCCACATCAATTTGCACCAGAAACCGGTCAAGCTGCGCTTCGGGCAGCGGATAGGTCCCTTCCTGTTCAATCGGGTTTTGGGTGGCCAAAACGTGGAATGGCGTGCCCAGACTCCGATCTTCGCCAGCGACGGTTACAGTCCGTTCCTGCATGGCCTGCAGAAGCGCCGATTGGGTACGCGGGCTGGCGCGGTTGATCTCATCGGCCATCAACAGCTCGCAGAAGATCGGGCCGGGGATGAAACGGAAGCGGCGTGTACCGTCTTCGGCGGTATCCAGAACCTCGGACCCAATGATATCTGCCGGCATCAGGTCGGGAGTGAACTGGATCCGATTGCCATGCAAACCCATCACGGTCGACAGAGTTTCAACCAGTCGTGTCTTTCCCAACCCGGGCAAGCCGATCAACAAAGCGTGACCGCCACACAACAAAGCGGTCAGGGTCAGGTCAACGACCCGCTCTTGCCCGATAAAGCGACGGGTGATCGAGGATTTCGCCTCTTGCAGCT
This sequence comes from Ruegeria sp. HKCCD7255, assembly GCF_013031565.1. Classification (NCBI taxonomy): domain Bacteria; kingdom Pseudomonadati; phylum Pseudomonadota; class Alphaproteobacteria; order Rhodobacterales; family Roseobacteraceae; genus Ruegeria; species Ruegeria sp. HKCCD7255. The sequence continues at coordinate 256,747 of NZ_WQAG01000006.1, forward strand.
TGTTTTCCAGCGCTTCGATCTCGACGACGAGGTCGGCAGGTTCGGACATGAGGTTCCCTTCCGTGAACTGATATGGTTGAAGTGTATCGCGCTGAGAGGAAATGGCAAAAGCAATGAGCGGACAAAAACCCGTGACCCCTTCGCCAGACGGTCTGGCGGCTTCGGTCAAAGCGGCCAAAACTCGTGGTTTACCGCCCGTTCATCTGTGGAATCCCCCGTTTTGCGGCGATTTGGACATACGCGTCGCCAAAGATGGCACTTGGACTTATTTAGGGTCACCGATCCGGCGGTTCGAGCTTGTGAAGCTTTTTTCGTCAATTCTTAAGAAAGAAAACGGCAAATACTATCTGGTCACCCCGGTTGAGAAGGTGGGAATCACCGTTGAGGATGCGCCTTTCATCGCCGAAGACTTTGACCAGATCGGTTCGGGCGACGGCCAGGTCCTGCGGTTTACCACTTCTGTCGGTGATCAGGCCGAGGCCGGGGCAGACCACCCGATCCGCATTGAGATTGACCCGGATACCGCAGAGCCTTCGCCCTATATCCTGATCCGCAGCAACCTCGAGGCGCGTATCGACCGCAAGAGCTTTTACCGGATGGTGGATATCGCCACCCATCATGAGGGCTGGTTTGGCGTCTGGTCCGGCGGCCAGTTCTTTGGCCTGATCCCGTCAGACGACCTTGGCTGAGCGAGGTGCGCGGTCCTGCGCGAAGAACACCGCCATGGCAACGATGGCCGCGCCCAGCGCGCGGGTCCAATTCCAGTCTTCTCCCAGCGCCAGCATGATGACCATGACATAGAACGGCGCCACATTGATGTGAAACGAGCTGAGGGCGACGCCGATTCTGCCAACAGAGGAAATGAACAAAACCTGGCTTAGGCCCATGGCGAGCAGCGCATAGATGGCCAGCATACTCGCCTGATGCAGATCCACAGGAGAGGTCGGCAGAACGTTGATACCAAGCCCTGCCATCAGCGAAACCAGTACCACCGCTGCCAAAAGCCCGCCCGTAAATGTGATCGTTGTCCTGCCGGTAAAGCTTAGCTCTGGAAAGTCGCGGACGGTCATCATACTGGCCCAGCAAAACCCTGCTGTTGACAGCACGGCGCAGGCTGCACCCAGACCCAATTGGGCGGGCGCCAGCGCACTGGTGGCAATCAAGCCGCCCACAACCGACACCACGACACCCAGAGCGAAGTTCCACCGCAATCGCCGTGACCCCGATGCAAGCTCCAAAAGCGTCGCCATCAAAGGCGCGCACGAGGCAATAATCGCGACGGTCACGGGATCCGTGAGTTTCTGCGCCAGGATCATCAGGAACATACTTGCACCAAACCCAAAACTGCCAACGATCATGGCCCGCCCCCAGCGCGCGGATGCCACGCGGCGCGGGCCGTCGATGATCAGCCAGATCGGAAACATAACCGCAACGGCCAAAGCCAAGCGCCCAATCAAAAGCGCCACGGGCGGCCATGTCTGCAGCAGAATTTCGGCCGCAGGAAACCCCGCGGCCCAGGTCACCATCGACGCCACGGCCAACCCGTTGCCGGACAAGGCCGCATTGCGACCGCTCGGTGCTCCGAAGGGCGACCCGCGTGCAGGATTAGGGCTTATCGCCATGGGTTTCGCTCTTTTTGCAGGCGGGACAACGATGAATTGATTCGCCCCGTTGGTCTGATTGTCAGGAAGATGCGCCTGTATTTCTGGTCGATTTTCGACAATCTGTCGTTTTCCATCTCTTTCCCTGTGACCTATCCCCGGATAGAGTTTTTCGACCACCACCCGAGACCGCTCATGCCAAAATTTGCCGCCAATCTTTCGCTGCTCTTTGCCGAGCTGCCCTATCTCGAACGGTTTAACGCAGCCGCGCAGGCCGGGTTTGACGCGGTCGAGATTCTCTTTCCCTATGATCTGGCGGCCAAGGAAACCCGACGCGCCCTTTTGGCCAATGGGCTTGACCTGATCCTGATCAACGCACCCCCGCCCAACTATACGGGCGGAGAACCCGGCTATGCTGCAATCCCCGGCGGTGAGGCGCGGTTTCAGTCCGACATCAAACGGGTGCTGCGCTATGCTCAGATCCTGCGCCCCCGCATGATCCACATCATGTCTGGTGCGGCCTCAGGGTCCGAGGCCGAGGCGAGTTTCGTCCGAAACCTGCAATGGGCCGCAGATTTCGCCCCGGATCAAAGATTTACGATCGAGCCGCTGAACCCTGTCTCACAGCCCGGGTATTTCCTGAACAGTTTTGATCTGGCGGCCGAAATTCTGGATCGAGTAGATCGGTCCAATATCGGTCTGCAATATGACAGTTTTCACGCCCACATGATCCACGGTGACGCGCTAGAGATTTGGCACCGTTATCACGACCGCTTCATCCATGCGCAGATCGGTGCGGCTCCGGACCGCTCAGAACCCGGGCGCGGTCCCACGGATTTCGCGTCGCTGTTCGAGGCGATGGATCACAGCGGCTATAGCGGCCATGTCAGCGCCGAATACACCCCGTCAAAACCGCTGACCACGCAGACTTTGGGCTGGATGCGCGTGTCCTGAGATCGCCACTGGCGTTTTTTTCGAAAATATCGCAGATCAATGGGGCCTGAACTCAAGGACCGCCCATGATCCCTGCACGTTATGCCCGCGCACTGTTCAGCCTGATCATGTCAGGTCTGATGTCCTGCATCGTCACCGGCATCGCAACAGTTAAAGCAATTGGGTTCGGGCCCAGCACCTTTGGCGATTGGATGGCGGCCTGGGCCTTCTGCTGGCCCATCGCCTTTACCGTTATCCTGTTGCTGGGGCCCACCGTGCAACGGTTCGTCAACGGGCTGGTCAAACCACAGGATTGACCCGGTGCGAAGAGGGCCCATCGGGCCTGATGAGCAGCGCTCCCGGACCGCTAATGCGCCTCGGCCCAATTGGCGCCCTGGCCTGCATCTACTTCCAGCTTCACGTCCAGTTTCACCGCCGGATCCGATGCGCCTTCCATGATTTCCTTGGCCACCGAGACCAACCGATCCACCGCATCTTCCGCCACTTCAAACAGCAATTCGTCGTGGACTTGCAGCAGCATCTTCGCGGGCAGCCCGTTGATGGCATCGGGCATCCGCACCATCGCGCGTCGAATTACATCCGCCGCCGTACCCTGAATCGGCGCGTTGATGGCCGCCCGGCGCGAGAACCCGGCATGTGGGCCTTTAGCATTGATCTCGGGCGTATGGATTTTCCGCCCAAACAGGGTCTGCACATAGCCATGCTCTTTGGCAAAGGCGATAGTGTCATCCATATAGGCTCTGATCCCCGGGAAACGCTCGAAATACCGATCAATGAACCCCTGAGCCTCGGCCCTCGGGATGCGCAGGTTGCGCGCCAGGCCAAAGCCGGAAATGCCATAGATCACCCCGAAATTGATCGCCTTGGCCTGACGTCGAATATCCGGCGTCATCTCGTCCAACGGCACGTCGAACATCTCGGACGCGGTCATTGCGTGAATATCCAGCCCATCCGAAAACGCCTGTTTCAACGCCGGGATATCCGCGATATGCGCCAGGATCCGCAGCTCGATCTGACTATAATCCAGGCTGACCAGCACATTGCCCGGCTCGGCGATAAACGCCTCACGGATGCGCCGCCCTTCCTCGGTGCGCACAGGAATGTTCTGCAAGTTCGGATCAGTCGAGGCCAGACGACCGGTATTGGCCCCGGTGATCGAATAAGAGGTATGCACCCGCCCCGTATCGGGGTTGATATGGGTCTGCAAGGCGTCGGTATAGGTCGATTTCAGCTTGGACAGCTGCCGCCAGTCCAGCACCCGGCGGGGCAGCTCATGCTCGGTCGCCAGATCCTCAAGAATATCCGCGCCGGTCGAGTATTTCCCGGTCTTGCCCTTCTTGCCACCTTCCAGCCCCATCTCGTCAAATAGGATCTCACCCAGCTGCGCGGGCGAGCCGACATTGAAAGTCTCACCGGCCAATTCGTGAATTTCAGCCTCTAATCCAGCCATTTTCTGCGCAAAGGCGTTGGACATGCGGCTCAGCACATCGCGGTCGACCTTGATACCATGCATCTCCATTTCTTTGAGAACCGGCACCAGAGGACGCTCCAGCGTCTCATATACGGTAGTCACCTGCACTTGATGCAGTTGCGGCTTGAACAGCTGCCACAGGCGAAGGGTGATATCCGCATCTTCGGCGGCATAAGCCGTGGCCTCGTCAATCGGAACCTTGTCAAAAGTAATGGCTGATTTGCCCGAGCCCAGCAGTGGTTTGATCGGGATCGGTGTGTGGCTCAGGTACCGTTCCGACAACATATCCATTCCGTGCCCATGCTCGCCACCGTGCATGGCGTAGGACATCAGCATCGTATCATCGATCGGCGCAACCTCGATGCCGTAGCGCGCAAAAATCTTGGCGTCGTATTTCATATTCTGCCCGATCTTTAGGATCGACGGATCCTCAAACATCGGTTTCAACAGAGTCAGAGCCTGATCCAGGGGCATTTGCCCTTCGGCCAATGCGTCCGAACCGAACAGATCATCCGCAGCCCCATCCCTGTGGGTCAGCGGGATATAGCAGGCCGCACCGGGCTCGACACACAGCGAAATGCCCACAAGATCAGCGATCATCTCGTTCAAACCCGTGGTCTCGGTATCCACCGCAACCCAACCGCGTTCATAGGCCTTATCAATCCACGTCTGCAAAGCGTCCGCATCGCGCACGCATTCATACTTTGACGCATCGAAGGCCAGGGCCTCTTCTTCTTCGACCTGAGCCGCTGGTGCAGGAATGTCAGCGATCACGGGGGCCTCGGCACCCAGCTTATCCGCAATCCGCTTGGTGAGGGTGCGGAACTCCATCTCGGCCAGAAAACCCAACAAGGTTTCTGCGTCCGGGTCTTTCACCTCGAGATCATCCAGAGTGAAATCCAGCGGCGTGTTCTCATCCAGTTGCACCAGTTTCTTCGACAGCTCGATCTGGTCCCGCTTTTCGATCAGCGTTTGCCGGCGTTTGGGTTGCTTGATCTCGTCGGCCCTGTCCAGCAACGTTTCCAGATCACCATATTCGTTGATCAACAAAGCGGCGGTTTTCACACCAATGCCCGGAGCTCCCGGCACGTTATCGACCGAGTCCCCGGCCAGCGCCTGAACATCCACCACCCGTTCTGGGCCCACGCCGAATTTCTCAAACACCCCATCCCGGTCGATGCGCTTGTTTTTCATCGCGTCCAGCATCTCGACGCCATCGCCGACCAGTTGCATCAGATCCTTATCGGAACTCACGATGGTCACGCGACCACCTGCTTCGCGGGCCTGAACTGCAAGCGTTGCGATGATGTCATCGGCCTCAAAGCCTTCAAGCTCTTTACAGGCGATGTTGAAGGCTCGGGTGGCTTCGCGGGTCAGGGGCATCTGCGGGCGCAGATCCTCGGGCATGGCCTCACGGTTGGCTTTGTAGAGATCGTAGAGATCGTTTCGGAACGTGTGCGAGCCTTTGTCGAAGATTACTGCGACGTGGGTCGGCGCATCCGGCCCGGCGTTCCCTTCGACATATTTCTGCAGCATATTGCAGAACCCCGAAACCGCGCCAATCGGCAACCCATCGGATTTCCGCGTCAGTGGCGGCAAGGCGTGATATGCCCGGAAAATAAATGCCGATCCGTCGATCAGATGCAGGTGACACCCTTTTCCGAAATTGCTCATGCGCGCGCTCCCTGATTGTCAGGGACGGTTCTGCCACAGGCCTGCGCGGGTGGCCAGTCAAGAACGCAAGTCAGCCACCAAAGAGGCCGCTGAACACGTCCGAGAAACTGTTCAAAAGCGCCATGACAAGCAAGACGCCCAAGAAAGCGAAAACCGCAAAAGCAAAAAACTGGAATAGGATCGCACCGATGCCAATTGCCACGCCAGCAAGGGCGGGTCGCCTTCTTTCATGGCGCAGGAAACCGATCGCAGACAACACGATGGCCAATCCGCCCAGCATCGCTACGCCGATCTGCAGCAGATCATCCAGATCCCGGGTCGGCGCGACGGGTTCGGGCTGATCCAGACCAGCGGCTGCGCGCAAGGTCGATTTTCCGATTTCGGCGGCCAGTTCGCCCAGCGTCACACCCGCTGAATGCTGAGGTGCAAAAGGCCCGGCCCAAAACACAAACAGCGCGGCAAACAAGGCCAGAGCACCCACACAAAACCCGATCCATCCAAATACCGGATTGGCCGTATCATCAGCAGTCATCTTGATCCTTGCCTCTATGCGGACGTGTTCCAACACAGTGCTTGCTGGACGATCACGGCAAGAATTTGACGCTTAGCGCCAGAATTGATGGTTAGATTTGCTCTGTGCCCTTCAGAACATACTTGCAATCGCAATAGGGGCATTCGACCCAGCCGGTATCTTCCGGGATTTGCAGCCAGACGCGCGGATGACCCAAGGCGCCTTCACCGCCGTCACAGGCAACGCGAGAGGTTTCCACAATCTTGGTTTCCGGCGCTTCGATGGTCACGGCTGGCGATCCTTCTTCGGTTGTCGGCCTCGCGGGCATGTATTAGGTGCGTTTATGAGCGATGAGCAAACCGGGGGCAAGAGCCACATGAGCGATGCAGCAATCACAATCGAGGGGCTGCGCAAAACCTATCGGGGCGGCAAGGGCCAGCCGGAAAAACAGGCGCTTAAAGGCATCGATTTGACCATCCCGCGCGGCTCGGTCTTTGGGTTGCTGGGGCCAAACGGGGCTGGAAAGTCGACGATGATCAACATTCTGGCCGGGCTTGTGGTCAAATCCGCCGGTCATGTGTCGATCTGGGGCTTTGATCAGGACAAGCACCCGCGCCAGTCCCGCGCCGCCATCGGTGTCATGCCGCAAGAGCTGAACCTGGATCCATTCTTTACCCCGCGCGGAGCGCTGGAGGTTCAGGCCGGGCTTTACGGTATACCCAAAGCCCAGCGGCGCAGCGATGAGATATTGGAACTGGTGGGCCTGAGTGACAAGGCCGAGGCCTATGCCCGCACATTGTCAGGCGGGATGCGGCGTCGGTTGCTGCTGGCCAAGGCACTGGTGCATCACCCCAAAATCCTGGTCCTGGATGAACCCACGGCGGGGGTGGATATCGAACTGCGTCAAATGCTGTGGACCAATGTGCGCAAGCTGAACGATCAGGGTATGACCATCATCCTCACCACGCATTATCTGGAAGAAGCACAAGAGATGTGTGACGAGATCGCTATCATTAACCATGGCCAGAAGATCGCACAGGACAGCACGGCCAACCTTCTGTCGCGCATGGACAGCCGCACGATGGTGATCGTTCCTGACAGTCCGATTGTTGATCTTCCGACAACCGATGGGGTCGAAGCCGCGCTTCGCGATGATGGCAGCCTTGAGCTCAACTATCGCAGCGCCCAAACCACCGCCGAGCAGGTTCTGGAGGCAGTTCGCGCCGCAAATATCCGCATTCGTGACGTGCGCACCGAAGAAGCCGATCTTGAGGATGTATTCCTTGCGCTGACCTCAGCCCGCGCCGATGATCCCCCGGCAGACGATCACGATCAACCGCGCCGGGGCATGCACCGCGTCAAACTTTAAACTCGATCGACACGCGCCTGATAGCAATTGTTGCGCGCGGACCGGATGTGGATATAGGCCACGTCAGGGCGCGCAAAGATTTCGTCGATCTTGGCGCTGATCTGATCCGTCGGCGTGACCGCTCCGGTTCCATAGATGATACGGTCATTGGTGCCATATCCCTTGATCAGATAGTCGGGGGAAGAGGTCAGTATTTCGGGCATGTCATCGCCTCTAAACTGATCGCAAGGATCCGCACACAGGAATATCGGGCCGGTTTCTGCATAAGGATGTGTCTCTAAAAAGGGACGATGTGCCAGTATCAGCATGTCCCGGCCTTCCGGGATTTGGCGCAGGCAGTGGCGACACGGGTTACCAGCACCATCGGAAAGGGCACGCTCGGGCGCCGCGCCATAGGCGTCAGGTCCTCCGGCCTGAAGGCGACGTACATCTTGAGTGGGCAAGGCAGTGATCTTGAACATATCTGGTCTCCGGTTTTTGCCAGACTGCCTGAATCCAACACCTGCAGGCGACCCGCATCTTGCGCATTTCGAGCGTCTATCAGCCATGTCGTGTTGATCCCTGAGCATATCAGCCTTGCAGTGTTAGCGGTAAAATAAGGGCTATGCGGATGGGTCAAATGTGTTTACTCAAAAAGGCGATGCAGCCCGGTTTTCAACGCTGCGGCGAATAGCAACCACACCGACACTCCGCCCGAGGCCATGTTCATGAGCACTCAAAACACCACCCTTAAGGGACTTGGTTTCGCGTTTCTGGGATTCGCGGTTTTCGCCAGTCATGACGCACTGATCAAAGTGCTGGGCGGAACCTATTCGGTGATGCAGATCATCTTTTTTGCGACCCTCTTTTCTTTTGTCCCGATGGCGGTAACCATCCTGACTGATCGAGCCACCGGAAACTTCCGCCCTCATCATCCCTGGCTGGTTCTGCTGCGATCCGGCCTGATGGTCATGGGCATGTCCTGTGCGTTCTACGCCTTCTCGGTTCTTCCGCTGGCCGAGGTTTATTCGCTGTTGTTTTCCTTTCCCCTGATCGTCACCGTTTTGTCGATCCCGATTCTGGGTGAGGTCGTGCGCATACAACGCTGGGCCGCCGTTGGTGTTGGCCTGATCGGTGTTCTGATCGTTTTGCGCCCGGGTGCAACAGATATCACTCTGGGCCACATTGCTGCACTGACGGCAGCGTTTTGCAGTGCCTTCTCTTCGGTGTTGGTGCGCAAGATCGGAAATGAAGAGCGTTCGGCCGTTCTGATCCTTTATCCGATGCTGCTAGCCATCGTGGTGATGAGCCTGCTGCAACCGGCTGTATATCAACCACCATCACTGCTGCATCTGGCAATGATGGCTCTGGTTGGTCTTTTCTCGGTTATTGCGCAGCACCTGATTATCCTGGCCTATCGCGCGGCCCCTGCTGGCGTAGTAGCCCCCAGCCAATACAGCCAGATCATCTGGGCCACATTGTTCGGAATGCTGTTTTTCGAAGAACAGCCCGACGCTTGGGTGGCTGTTGGCGCATCAATCATCATCGCGTCTGGTATTTTTGTGGTCTGGCGGGAAAGCCGTTCGAACACAACCTCGGTCAATACCCCGGTCCTCCGGGTGCGCTCACCGCGGGCGGATACTGGTGCGTCGCGGCCGGGGAAATAGTTCCCCCGGCCTGCTTTGCCTCAAACTCTAGTACACCACCACGGACCGGATGCTTTCCCCTTTGTGCATCAGGTCAAAGCCGTGGTTGATGTCGCTAAGCCCCATCGTGTGAGTGATCATCGGGTCGATCTCGATCTTACCGTCCATGTACCAATCGACGATCTTGGGCACATCAGTCCGGCCCCGCGCGCCACCAAATGCTGTTCCGCGCCATGATCGGCCGGTGACCAGCTGGAACGGTCGGGTCGAGATTTCGGCCCCCGCAGGTGCCACACCAATGATGATGGATTCGCCCCATCCCTTATGGGCCGATTCCAGCGCATCGCGCATCACGCCCACATTGCCCGTCGCGTCAAAGGTGTAGTCGGCACCGCCCTTGGTCAGATTGACAAGATAAGGCACCAGATCTCCTTCGACCTCGGTCGGGTTCACGAAATCGGTCATGCCGAATTTAGTGGCCATCTCGACCTTGGCAGGGTTCAGATCGACACCCACGATCTGATCCGCACCCGCCAGACGCAGGCCCTGGATCACATTCAGACCGATGCCGCCCAGGCCGAACACAATGGCGCGGCTGCCAATCTCGACCTTGGCGGTGTTGATCACCGCGCCGATGCCTGTAGTCACACCGCAGCCGATATAGCAGATCTTGTCGAACGGCGCGTCCTCGCGCACCTTGGCCAAGGCAATCTCGGGCAGGACAGTATGGTTCGAGAAGGTCGAGCAGCCCATGTAATGCAGGATCGGGTCACCATCCAGAGTCGAAAACCGTGAGGTACCATCCGGCATAAGACCCTTGCCCTGCGTCTCTCGGATCGCTTGGCACAAGTTGGTCTTGGGATGCAGACAATATTCGCATTCGCGACATTCGGGTGTGTAAAGCGGGATCACGTGATCACCCGGTTTCAGGCTGGTCACACCTGTGCCCACCTCAAGAACGACGCCTGCGCCTTCATGACCCAGAATGGCGGGAAACAGACCTTCGGGATCAGCACCCGACAAAGTGAACTCATCAGTGTGGCAAATCCCGGTGGCCTTGATCTCAACCAACACCTCGCCCGCCTTGGGGCCTTCGAGGTTTACATCCATCACTTCCAAAGGTTTACCCGCCTGAACGGCGACGGCTGCACGCGTGCGCATTGTGCTTGTCTCCCTGTCTTCTTTGTTTCGACCCTGCGTCAATTGAAGGGTATTTTCAACTGCGCTTTGATGGCTGGTGGACTAAACCTTTGATATTCAAGAAACGACATAGCCAGAATAAGGAGCGCCAATGTATAGATTTTTTCCCATTCTGATCTTGCTGTCCGCCTGTTCCGAAACACCGTCAGAACAGCAATCGCCGCGCCTGCCGTCCCGCGCCCCCTCGGTCGATCTGGCGTTTTGTCTGGGGGACCCTTTTGCGGGTTCGATCGGCCAACCGGTCCAGACCATCCAAGCCGCGCTTCCGGAACGGTCGCGTGTGTTGGGGCCGAACGATCTGATGGCACAGGATTACCGTATTGATAGGTTGAATGTTTTTGTCGATGACGACGGGATCATCGAAAATATCACCTGCGGATAAGCTGACACGAAGGCGTTTTGAGCTTTATTAGAGCCTATTTCCCGCGATAAACCAGCCAGTCTGGCAGATAGTCGATCACGCGGATTACCCAGGAAAACGGAGCCGGAAAATCGGTGCGGAACCGTCTGCGCGCCATGGCTTTGATCACGCGTGAGGCCGCGTCTTCGGGCGTCATCAGCATTGGCATTTTGAATTCGTTCTTGTCGGTCAATCGGGTCTTGATGAACCCGGGGTTGACGATGCGCACAGTGACGCCACTGCCCGCAAGATCATGGCGCATGGTTTCGGCCAGCGAAATGAGTGCGGCCTTGCTGGCCCCATAGCCGATTGCGGCAGGAAGCCCGTGATACCCTGCAAGCGACCCGATCAAAGTGATCTCTCCTCGGCCTGCCGCTACAAATCCGGGTACTGTTTCTCCAAGAACGCGTACTGCGCCCATATAGTTCACATCGCTAATCCTGAGCGCGGTTTCCGTGTCCCACTCAGGGCTACGCATCGGGTCATAGGCTCCGGCGTTATATACAAGGCCATCGATTGCCCCCGCCTGGGCAACCGCGCTGCGTACAGCGTTCAAATCAGTCACATCCATGGGGATAAAGCGCGCATTGGGCAGGTTGGCGCAGATTTCGGCCAAGCGCTCGGCGTTGCGCGCGGACAGGATCAGATGCGCACCTTTATCGCTCAGCTCTTTGGCCAAGGCGCGACCCAATCCCTCGCTTGCGCCGATGATCCAATAGGTTTTGCCCTCAAAGCTGCTCATGCGTGAACCGTTCCAGTTGATACGTTAGGTTTTACGGCCATGCGGCAGCTTTGGATCAGCCCTGTATTCGCTGACCCGAAGTCTTAACATAGTGCATTTGTTAAAAACATCTAACCTGATTGATCCATACCCGTTTACGATGCGTATCTTATTGTAAAACGTCAGTTAACGAGGCTGGAATGTTCGACGAAACCCGGGGTGCCCGGAAAAAGATTGCAATTGTTGGAGCAGGCATTTCGGGGCTTTCCGCTGCGTACTATCTGTCAGAAAACAACGACGTAACACTGTATGAGGCCGAGCCTACGCTGGGCGGACATGCCCGAACGGTACTGGCGGGCAAGAACGGCGATCAGCCGGTGGATACCGGTTTTATCGTGTTCAACTATGTGACCTACCCGTATCTGACCAAGCTCTTTGACGAGCTGAACGTGCCCGTCACCAAAAGCGAAATGAGCTTTGGCGCCACGATCGACAATGGCCGCATCGAATACGGGTTGAACAACCTGCGCACGTTAACCGCGCAAAAGCGCAACCTTGCGCGGCCCGCCTATTACAAGATGATCGCCGATATCCTGCGCTTCGGCAAAGAGGCGCCCGAGGCCGCCCAAGATGACGACACCACAATCGGAGAATTGGTAGACCAGTTGCGGCTGGGCCATTGGTTCCGCCACAACTATCTGATGCCGATGTGTGGCGCGATCTGGTCGACACCAGTGGAGTTCGTGGACCAATTCCCAGCCCGCTCGCTGGTGCAGTTCTTCCGCAACCATGCATTACTGGCCAGTGGACGCGCCAATCAACACCAGTGGTACACGGTCAAAGGCGGCAGCGTCGAATATGTGCGCCGGATCGAAGCCGCATTGCGCACGCGCGGTGCCGATATCCGTCTTGGCGCACCAGTGCAGGCCGTTGAACGGCACGATCTGGGCGTCACCGTGCGCAGTCAGGGGCAGGCCGATCTGTTTGACGAGATCATTCTGGCCACCCATTCAGATCAGTCTCTGGCCATTCTGGGCGAAAACGCCACGCGGGCCGAGGCCGCGGCGCTGGGCGCGATCCGCTATCAGCCCAATACCGCCATTCTACATTGCGACCCCGGGCAAATGCCGCGCCGGCGCGCGTGCTGGTCCAGTTGGACCTATCGCTCGCAAAAGGGCAATGTTGGGGTCACATATTGGATGAACCGGCTTCAGAATATCCCCGACAGCGATCCGCTTTTTGTGACGCTGAATGCCGGGTCGGAAATTGCCGCGGACAAAATCTATGATCAGGTCGAATTTGCCCATCCGGTGTTCGACAAGGGCGCGCTGAAAGCCCAAGGTCAGATCCGCGAGATGCAGGGACAGAACCGAACATGGTTTGCCGGTGCGTACAACCGGCATGGTTTTCACGAAGACGGGATCGCCAGCGCGATGCATGTCGTCGACCAGTTGAATGGCACCCCGCAACCCATCGGAGCTGACAATGGCATTCTCAAAGAAGATCCAGCCATTCCTGCATAGCAATAGAACCGCTTGGCTGGGCGTATTTACTCTAACGATCCTGCTGCTGGCACCAATAGGTCTGGCAGCATCACCGATTCCGGGTGACCTCAAGGACCCCAAGCAATTGGGAAGCGCGACGTTTCGCTTTCTGGGGCTGCCTCTCTATGACGCCAAACTGTATACACCCGCAGGCGCCGCGTTCAGTTGGGACGAGGATTTCGGGCTTCAACTGACCTACCGCAAGAACCTGAAACAAAAGTCGTTGGTTGAATCGACGCTGGAAGAAATCGCTCGCCAGGGCAATTCAGCGCCGACGCAAGCGCAATTGGAGGCGTGCTTTCAAGCAGTCAGCAAGGGCGACAGCTATTTGGCGGTCTCCAAAGGCCCGAACGAGGTTGATTTCTGGCGCAATGGCAGTAAGACCTGCTCACTGACCTATCCCGGGGCGAAACGGTCATTCATGTCGATCTTTCTCGGTGACAATTCGCGATCGGCAAGTTTTACCCAGCAGTTGAAGGGCCAGTGATGCTGTATCCGCGTGTCAGCCTGTATGCGCTTATGCTGGCTGCGGCGGGCATCCCGCTTTACATCCACCTGCCGCGATTTGCGTCAGTCAATCTGGGATTGGGTCTGGCGGTGATCGGAACGGTCTTGCTGGCCATCAGGTTGGTGGATCTGGTGCAAGATCCCTTGATCGGCTGGGCGATTGATCATTGGCCCAACGCTCAGATGGTGTTCGCAGCAACAGCGGCACTGGGGTTGGCCATTGGCTTTCCACTGCTGTTCAGCCTTCCGGAGGGTACAAGCGTGATGGCTCTGGTGGCTGTGCTGATCCTCTTATTCTCGGCCTACAGCCTCGGAACCATCCTGCTATACGGCCGCAGTGCAACCCTGGCGAAAAAGGCCACAGCACATGAGCTGATGCGGCTGGCCGCATTCCGCGAAGGGGGTCAATTGACTGGCGTGATCCTGGCCGCCAGCGCACCAGCTGTGTTCGTGGCGCTTGGAGCGGCTTCACAAGGCTATCCGGCCTTTGGCCTCTTCTTGGGAACGCTGGCTTTGGTCACCCTGGCGGTGACGATCCCGATCTGGCGGCGTACTCCGGTAACGGGGGATGGCCTGTCCTTTGCCGGTCTCGGACAGGCCGGAGCGTTGCGATTGCTGTTGCTCGCCCTGGTCAACAGCCTGCCGGTCGCCATCACCTCGACCCTGTTTCTGTTCTTTGTCGAAGATCGCCTGCAACTGCCCGGGCAAGCAGGCCCCCTGCTGATCCTGTTCTTCCTCAGCGCTGGCGTCAGTGTTCCGCTTTGGGCACGGCTAAGCAACAGGATCGGGCCGAAACAGACTCTGATCATTGCCATGCCGCTGTCTATCGCAGGCTTCATCGGCGCAGCCATGCTGTCGACCGGAAATCTGGGCGGGTTTGCCCTGATCTGCATCGCATCTGGGGCCGCGCTTGGGGCCGATATGGTGGTTCTGCCCGCCATGTTCTCGGTCGTTCTGACACGCGCTGGGCTGAACGCGTCAGCCGCCTTTGGCATCTGGTCTTTTGCGGGCAAACTGGGTCTGGCCCTGGCTGCCTTTTTCACTCTGCCGCTGCTGGAACGCAGCGGATTTGTCCCCGGACAAAGCAATTCGGCTGAGGCGCTTGAGGTTCTCACCCTCGCCTATGCCGTTCTTCCCTGCATCCTGAAACTCGGAGCGTTTGGATTGGTTCTGACGCTGCCGACGGAGGTCACAGTCAAATGAAACTCCTTACTATCCTTCTCTTCGCAATACTTGCCGTGATCATTGGCAAAGCCCGCTTCCTCAGCTTCCGGTCGCAGGAACCATCAGATTATGCCAGCACCGGGCCCGAGTTCTCGCTCAAGGAAAACCTGAATGGCGAGATATTGTCAGAAGGCCTGATCTATGGCCCCAACGGCAAGATGTCGAACAGCTTTGTTGCACGTATGGTCGGCGAGTGGGACGGAAACGCGGGCACTCTGACCGAGTATTTCACCTATTCCAACGGCAAGCAGATGACCCGCAAATGGCATCTGACCCTGGGTACCGGCAATACATTCATTGCCACCGCTGACGATATTGTTGGCGAAGGGCGTGGCGTGATCTCGGGCGCGACTGTCAAGCTCAGCTATCGGATCATCCTGCCCGAAGACGCCGGAGGGCATACTTTGGACGTGACCGATTGGATGTATCTGACCGAAAACGGCACGATCATGAACCGGTCCGAGATGCGCAAGTTCGGGTTGAAAGTTGCCGAGTTGGTGGCAACCATGCGCCCGGCACCCGAGATCAAGCAAGCCCATCTGAATGGCGCCAACGGGTACGACTCCACAACTGAAACGAGGCCGCTGCAATGATCTCACGTCGCGTTCTGATCGCTGTGGCTGCCCTTGTCGGGCTGGCCGTTCTCTCGGCCTGTGCCGCAAAACCCCGTGTGCCCAAAACGTTCTTGTCCGACCGCAAGCTGAACCTTGAGGAATTCTTCGAGGGCGAAACCGTAGCTTATGGGCAGTTTCAGGACATTCTGGGCAACGTTCCTCGGCGGTTCACAGTCGAGATCGACGGTACCTGGGACGGAGAGACACTGACCCTAGTTGAAGATTTCGTCTATGACGACGGTGCAACCGAACAGCGGATCTGGACCCTGACCAAAACCGGCGACGACACCTGGACGGGCACTGCGTCGGGCGTTCTGGGTGAGGCGACCGGCGTTGAACGGGGCGATACGTTCAATTGGAAATACAAGATCGACCTGCCGGTCAAAGACGGTACGATGCGCGTGAATTTTGATGACTGGATGTGGTTGCTGAGCGATGATCGCCTGCTGAATCGAGCCTATGTCTCACGCTTTGGAGTGCGATTGGGCGAAGTGGTGCTCTTCTTCGAAAAGAAGTGATATCCGCGCCCGTCAGCTCCGCAGCGACAACCCGTCGTGGAACAGATGGACCTTCGCTGGATCAACGGTCAGTTTGACCGACTTGCCACGCAGATCTGTTGCGATCCCCGGCAGTTTGGCCACCAGACCTTCGGCCCCCGGCTGGTCCGTGAAGTAAAGCAGCGTAACCTCACCCAAGGCTTCGACGAAATCCACCTCACCCTCAAAGAACGCGGGTCCTTCGCCGGGGGTCATGTCTTCGGGCCGGGCACCCACATTGACCTTCAGGCCCTTTTTGTCGTTGGTTGTCGGGATCGAGGACACCGCAACCCCACCTGAGTCCAGCGCAACTTTCGTGGTCTCACCGGTTTCGGTGATGACGCCAGGCAGCAGGTTCATGGATGGAGACCCGATGAACTGAGCCACAAACTCGTTGTCTGGCGTCTCATACAGTTCCAGCGGCGTACCGACTTGCGCGATGCCCTTATTCGCCAGCACCACAATGCGGCTGGCCAGGGTCATGGCCTCGACCTGGTCATGGGTGACATAGATCATCGTGCTATCCGGCATCGCCTCTTTCAGGCGCGCAATCTCGATCCGTGTCGCGACGCGCAGCGCAGCATCCAGGTTCGAGAGCGGTTCATCAAACAGGTAAACCTTCGGGTCGCGCACAATGGCCCGCCCGATGGCGACACGCTGACGCTGCCCGCCGGACAGTGCTTTGGGAAGGCGGTCCAGATAGGGTTCCAATTGCAGGATCGAGGCGGCGCGTTCGACAGCCGTGTCAATCTCGGCACTGGGCATCTTGGCGATCTTCAATGCAAAGGCCATGTTCTCGCGCACCGTCATATGCGGGTAAAGCGCATAGGACTGGAACACCATCGCAATGCCGCGTTGCGCAGGCGGCACCTCGTTCATCACCTGACCTTCGATCTCAAGCGTACCGCCCGAGATCTTTTCAAGCCCGGCAATCATCCGCAATAGGGTCGATTTTCCGCAGCCAGAGGGACCGACGAATACGATCAATTCGCCTTGTTCGATATCAAGATTGATATGTTTCAAGACATCTACTGCGCCATAGGTCTTGGCGACATCTGTGAGTTTAAGTTCCGACATGACCTACCCCTTGCTTTGAACCATGAGGCAGAATTGCCCCGCCTCTAGCGTCAGGGTGTCAGACCCACCCAGATCCTGCCCGATGACATGCCACATTCCGGCAGGCTGCGCGGCCTCACCCGTTGCGTCGCCGAGGTTGAAGGCGCAGAACACCCGTTCTGACCCATTTTCGCGGACAAAGCTCAGAACAGGCCCGTTCTGCGTCATGTCCACTTGATCCCCGGTCGCTAAAGCAGGATGCGCATGGCGCAAAGCAATCGCGCGACGATAGTGATGCAACATCGAGGAGGGATCGGCTTCGAGCCGATCAACCGCTCGCGTTGCCTGATCCGAACTGACCGGAAGCCAGGGCTCACCCGTACTGAACCCGGATTGTTCATCTTGCGCGGTCCAGACCATGGGGGTCCGGCAGCCGTCGCGCCCCTTGAACTCGGGCCAGAACTCGATGCCATAAGGATCCTGAAGCCGTTCAAACGGCACATCTGCTTCGGGCAGGCCCAGCTCTTCACCTTGATACAGGCAAGCCGAGCCGCGCAGGCACATCATCAACACCGCATGTTGACGGATGGCTGCGTCGTCCAGCCCCCAGCGCGAAGCGTGGCGTGGCACGTCGTGGTTTGAGAACGCCCAGCAGGGCCATGCATCGCCAGCCTTTTGCGCCAGCTGATCGAATACCTGTTGGGTATAGGCCGCCGTCAATGCGCGTTTCTCAAGGAACTCAAAGGCATAACACATGTGCATCCGCTTATCGCCGGTGGTGTATTCACCCATGATCTCAAGGCCACGTTGCGCGTCGCCGATCTCACCCAGACAGGCGCGGCCTTCGTATTCGTCGGTCAGTGCCCGCAACCGTTCCAGGAAGGCGACGTTTTCAGGCTGGCTTTTGGAATAGAGGTGATCCTGATGGTTATACGGGTTGACCTGCGGCGCAATCGTGGCGTTGCGCTGATCCATCGGCAAGGGCGGATTATCCCGCAGCTCTTTGTCGTGGAAATAGAAGTTGATCGTATCCAGACGGAAGCCATCAACGCCCAGATCCAGCCAGAACCGCGCCACGTCCAAAAGCGCATCCTGCACCTCACGGCAGTGGAAGTTCAGATCCGGTTGCGACGACAGGAAGTTGTGAAGGTAATACTGCTGACGTCGCGTATCCCATTGCCAGCCGGATCCACCAAAGATCGACAGCCAATTGTTGGGCGGCGTCCCGTCGGGCTTAGGATCGGCCCAGACATACCAATCGGATTTGGGATTCTCACGGCTGGCGCGGCTTTCCACGAACCATGGGTGCTGATCCGAGGTGTGCGACATCACCAGATCAATCATCACTTTCAGGTTCAGGGCATGGGCCTGATCCAGAAGCGCCTGAAAATCCTCCATCGTTCCGAACATCGGATCAACGTCGCGATAGTCGCTGACGTCATAACCAAAATCCTTCATCGGCGACTTGAAGAAAGGCGAGATCCAGATCGCATCAACACCCAGGGACGCGATATACTCCAAACGGCTGGTGATGCCTTTCAGATCGCCCACCCCGTCGCCGGTGCTGTCCTGAAAGCTGCGCGGATAGATCTGATAGATCACCCCGCCACGCCACCAATCGGCTGCGGATTTACTTGGCTTCGAAGCCCCAACAGTGTTTTGCACGTTCATATCACGCCTCTACTTAACGGACCCGGCCAACAGACCGCGGACCAGATATTTTTGCATTGCAAAGAAGACCACGAGCGGCACCGCAATCGAGACAAAGGCCGCCGTGGCAAGGATTTCCCAGTTTCCGCCCCGCGTGCCCAACAGCTCGACAATGCGGTTGGTCATCACGGTGGTCTGCCCTGTTGCATCGATCAGGAACACTTTGGCCACCAGCAGATCGTTCCATGTCCACAAGAACTGAAAGATCGCAAACGAGGCCAATGCCGGAAAGCTGAGTGGCAGGATCAGTTTGGTGAAGATCTGGAATTCAGTAGCACCATCGACCCGGGCGTTTTCGATCAGGTCGCGGGGCAGCCCGGCCATATAGTTGCGCAACAGATAGATCGCCAATGGCATCCCAAAGCCGGTATGGGCCATCCAGACCCCAAGATAGCCTTTGCCGATCCCGATATTGAGGTGGAATTTCAGCAAAGGTATCAGCGCCAGCTGCAAAGGCACCACCAAGAGCCCGACAACCGCTGCGATCAACAGGGCGCGGCCCGGGAACTCCATCCACGCAAGCGCGTAGGCCGCAAAAGCTGCGACCAGAATGGGAATGATCGTAGCCGGGATCGTCACGGTCAGGGTGTTAAAGAACGCCTTGGCCATACTGTCAGTGCTGCTCTCGTCCAGCAGGACTTTTTGATAGTTATCGGTGGTGAATTCGGGCGGCAGCTCGGCTGTCACGAAGATACGCGCACCGCGATTGCCGGTGAATTCTTCCGTATTCTCCATCCGGTAGTTGCCCTGCGCGTCCACGGTGACGGTGCCACCGCGCCGCATCTCGGCCACATCACCCGGCACAAAGGCATCCACATCGCGTGAGCTGACACCCCAGCGTGAGATGGTGGCCTGGTCTTCTGCGCCAAACAGTTGGCCTTCGATGACATAGACACCGTTTTCCAACACTTGCGTTTCTAGCGCGGCACTGCGTAGCGTCAGGTTCTGTTCTGATGGAAACAACGATCGCCACCAGCCGCTGGTTGCGATCTGATCCGCAGTCCGAAAGGACGACACCAGCAGACCCAGTGTGGGAAGCACCCAAAGGGCCACAAGAGCGACAACTGAAAGGTGCACAACCCATCTGAGCGCCGGTTTGGTTCCTGCAATATCGCTCATGGGTTACTCCATTTCCTTGCGCGCATTGCGCACGTTCCAGATCAGGATCGGGGTGACCAGCAGCATGATGACCATGGCCGAGGCCGACCCCACACCCCAATCATTGGCGCGGAACAATTTGTCATACATGTAATTAGCCAGAACCTGCGTCTCCCACTGCCCGTTGGTCATGGCAAAGACGATGTCAAAGACCTTGAGCACGGTGATGGTAATCGTCGTCCAAACCACAAGGATGGTGGTTTTGATCTGAGGCACCTTGATCTTGAAGAAGATCTGGAACGGGTTGGCCCCATCCAGAATTGCGGCCTCGACCGTTTCTTCCGGAATACCGCGCAAAGCGGCAGACAGGATAACCATGGCGAAGCCGGTCTGGATCCAGACCAGAACGATCATCAGAAAGAAACTGTTCCAAAACGGAATGGTCAGCCAAGTCTGCGGTTCGGTCCCGCCAAAAAAGATATAAAGCGCGTTCAGGATACCGATCTGATCCTGTTCAGCCGGGCGCGCGTCGTAGACCAGTTTCCAGATGACCGAGGCGCCTACAAATGAGATCGCCATGGGCATAAAGATCAATGACTTGGCCAGATTTCCCCAGCGGATCCGATCCGTCAGCTGAGCCACCAGCAGTCCAAAGGCAGTCGACATGGCGGGCACAACGATCAGCCAGAACATGTTGTTGCGCATGGCTTCCCAGAACTTCGGCTCGGCCGCCATCTGGGTATAGTTGTCCAGACCAACCCATCTGTACCCGCCACCGGGCACACGTTCCGTGAGCGACAGGCGCAAGGTTTCAACCACCGGATAGGCCAGATACAGCCCCAGCGCAGCCATGGCCGGGAACAGAAACAGCCATGGCCGGATCATGTTCGCGCGGTTGATGTTGCGGCCCGCATTTGGGCCCCGCGGCGGGAACAGGATTTTGTCCAGAAACTGATTTGATAGGTAGAAATAGCCAACACAACCCGTCACGCCGATGGCGATGGTCAGCAGGCCTTGGAGTGCCGGTGTCATGATGCCCTCATTCGCATGGCATCCGGGGCGGCCTGGTGACCGCCCCAGTGCTTAGGTTACTTCGCGGCGTCCCATGAGGACTGGATTTCATCCGCGACGTCTTGCGCAGATGCGCCGCCGGCATAATCAACCATACCGGTCCAGAAGGTTCCGGCACCAACGCCACCTGGCATCAGGTCAGATCCGTCAAAACGGAAGGTCGTTGCGCCCAGAAGAATGTCATTCATCTTCTTCAGAGTCGGATCAGAAAAGACCGAGGTATCGACACCTTTGTGCGGGGTCAAAAAGCCGGTCAGAGCCATCCAGGTTTCGTGCGCTTCCGGCGTCTTCAGATACTCGATCAACGCATGCGCACCGGGGCTGTCATTGGTGATCGCCCAAAGGGTACCGGCACCTAGCACGGGGCTGCCCAGATCCTTGCTTTCATAGGCCGGGAAGTAGAAGAAATCGGCATCTTCACCCACAACCGTTCCTTCCGGGAAGAAGGCCGGGATGAACGAAGCCTGACGGTGCATGTAGCACTGCGGCGGTGAGCTGAACAGGCCTTTGGGGCTGTCGCGGAAATCTGTTGTTGCAACAGCTCCGGCACCACCTGCGACGTAATCATCGTTACGTGCAAAAGCTCCAAATTCCTCGATCGCGGCCACAACCTTAGGATCGTTGAACTTCAGTTCGTTCGAAACCCACGCATCATAGTCTTCCGGAGCCAGGGTGCGCAGCATCATGTCTTCGACCCAGTCCGTTGCCGGCCAACCGGTCGCGCCGCCGGACCCCAGCCCGATACACCAGGGCGTTTCGCCATCGGCCACGATCTGATCCGTAAGCGCCTTAAGCTCTTCCATGGTGGTCGGCACTTCATAGCCGGCGTCTTCGAAATTCTCAGGTACAAACCAGACCAGCGACTTTACATCGACCTTGTAGAAGAAACCATAAAGGTCCTCTTCCCCGTCCAGGCCCGCATATGTCCCCAGATCAACCCAGGACTGACCGGCCGCATAGTTGTCGCGGATCCAATCGTCGGTGCCTTCGCTCAAAGGTGTCAGAAAACCCGATTTCGCCATGTCAGCCGCCAGGCCCGGTTGCGGGAAGACCGCGATGTTGGGGGCTGACCCAGCTTCGGCGTCGATACGAATCTGCTGCTCGAAACTGTCCGATCCGACATAGGAATATTCATGCCCGGTGGCCGCGGCGAATCCATCCAGGACCTTTTCAACGTTTTCCTGATCCGGCCCCAGCCAAGGCCCAAAAACCGTAACTTGTTCGGCTTGCGCGGCGCCCGCCATCAGGGCGAGCGTTGCCGCACCTGCGTAAAGCGAGTGTTTCATAGATTGTCCTCCCAACTTTTTCTATCGCGCCCGATGCTTTCAAAGCGCTTTGGATACTCGACGTTATCTGCTAACATTCGGTCTCTGTCAACATTCTGTTTGCAGAGGCCTGTAAACTTAATATTTCGCTGTATTTCCCCAAAACAGGTTGACGGAGCGCACATTTGCCAACAAAACAGGAACGATCACATGTTTGAAGGCGCTTTGAAAATCGATGAACCTAAAGCAACTGTCGGAAACTCTTGGCCTCTCGCAGACGACGGTCAGCCGTGCGCTGAACGGGTATCCCGAGGTGAAAGAGGAAACGCGCGAACGGGTTCAGGCAGCGGCGGCCAAACATGGCTATCGGCCCAACAGCTGGGCCAAAGGTCTGGCGACCGGTCGATCCATGGTGATCGGACATGTGATTCCCAGTTCATCCCAGCATGAGATGGTAAACCCCATTTTCGGAGATTTTGTCGCCGGAGCGGCCAAGACATATGCCGATCATGGCTATGACATGATGTTTTCGAACGCCGAAGATACGTCTATCGAAAAAGCCTATCGCAACCTGTTTCAACGTGGCGCGGTTGATGGCGTTGTTCTGCAAGGCCCCAAAGTCAACGAACCCCGGATCGACGTTCTGACTCGTATGGGCGTGCCGTTCATCGTGCATGGCCGCTCGACCGGGGTAACGTCGCCCTATGACTGGATCGACGTGAACAACAAACGGTCCTTTCAACGTGCGACGCAGTTTTTGATCGATTTGGGCCATCGGCGGATCTCGTTGATCAACGGTCTTGAGGATATGGATTTCGCAAAACGGCGCCGAGACGGGTATCTTGCGGCGCTTAAAGAGGCAGGGTTAGAGCCGATTCCGAGCCTCATGCGCAGCGCCGAAATGACCGAAGTCTACGGCCACCACGAAACCCGTGGAATGCTGCAATTGGATCATCCGCCAACCGCGATCCTGTGTTCATCCATGATTTCGGCGGTCGGAGTGCGCCGCGCATTGGACGAGGCCGGTTTGCGCATGGGGCAAGATGTTTCAGTGATCGCCCATGACGATGACCTGTCTTATCTGAAAAACGGTCAGGATGTTCCCATCTTCACCGCCACACGGTCTTCGGTCCGAATGGCCGGTGAATTGGCCGCAGAAATGCTGATCAACCGAATCCAGGCACCATGCGAACCGGTAATGACGCAATTACTCGAGGCTGAGCTGGTCGTAGGACGCTCGACCGGGCCCGCTCCAAACTAGGTTTACAAAATGAAGAACACACGTGCGGATTTCCCCAAGGATTTCCTGTTCGGGGTCGCGACCTCGGCCTATCAGATCGAAGGGCATAAGTTCGGAGGGGCTGGCCAAACACACTGGGACAGTTTCGCCGCGACACCAGGTAATGTGGTGCGTTGCGAAAACGGTGATCGAGCCTGTGAACACTATCATCGATACGAACAGGATTTTGACCTGATCCGCGATGCAGGTTTTGACTGCTATCGGTTTTCCACCAGTTGGGCGCGTGTCCTGCCAGAAGGGCGCGGGCACGTGAACCAAGATGGTCTGGACTTCTATGATCGGCTGACGGACGCGTTGTTGGAACGCGATATCAAGCCCTGCGCTACGCTTTACCATTGGGAGCTTCCATCGGCGCTGGCCGATCTTGGCGGTTGGCGGAACCTCGACATCGCAAGTTGGTTTGCCGACTTCACCGAGATCATCATGTCTCGCATCGGCGACCGTATGTATAGCGTTGCAACGATAAATGAGCCGTGGTGCGTCAGCTGGCTCAGCCATTTTGAAGGGCACCATGCGCCCGGAATGCGAGACATCCGCGCAGCTGCACGCGCGATGCACCATGTTCTTCTGGCGCATGGCTGCGCGATCGAGGTGATGCGCGGCCTCGGCGTCGGGAACCTGGGCGCGGTGTTCAATCTGGAGTGGTCTGAGCCGGCAGATCAAAGCGATCAGGCGCGTTACGCGGCCGGAATCTATGACGGGATCTACAATCGGTTTTTTCTAGGGGGCGTTTTCAGAAAGGCATACCCCCAGGTGGTTTTAGACGGATTAGAGCCACATTTGCCCTCCGGTTGGCACGATGATTTCGACACAATCGGTCAGCTGGTGGATTGGGCTGGTGTCAATTACTACACACGAAAGCTGATCGCCTCCGCCCCTGGACCGTGGCCAGGCTATTCAGAGGTTGAGGGGCCATTGCCGAAAACTCAGATGGGTTGGGAAATCGAGCCTTCCGCTTTGACCCGGTTTCTTCTCCGCACCGCACGAGAATACACCGGGGATCTTCCGCTCTTCGTCACCGAAAACGGTATGGCCAGTGCGGAACGCCACAACGACGCGGCGCGCATAGACTATATCGATCAACACCTAACGGCTGTTCGCGATGCGCAGAACCAAGGCGCACCCGTCAAAGGCTATTTCCTTTGGTCCTTGCTAGACAATTACGAGTGGGCCCTTGGGTATGAGAAACGGTTTGGATTGGTCGATGTCGACTTTGAAACCATGGAACGTACACCCAAAGCGTCTTTCAATGCACTGAAACAGTCATTGAGACAGAGGTAACGCGAGCAATTCGCACGGGTCGGGAATTTAAGCTTTGGGAGTTTCGTCGTATTAGAGAGGTTTGGGCTTTTACTAGGTTTGGCGGTGACCTACTCTCCCGG
>NZ_WQAG01000034.1:0-1498 GCF_013031565.1 Ruegeria sp. HKCCD7255
TTTTTCATTCCAGCATTATGATAGCAGCGACCTTAGCAAACTAAATTTTGAAGTAGCAGATATTTGGGTTTTAGCCTCTACTCTGAGTTCAATTCGGCCATCTTACCAATTTTCTTAGATGTCCCGTAAGTGCCGCTAAGCTGTCCTTTGTAATGTGAAGCCGATCTTTCCGCCGTGAATAACATCTTCGCTCGATTGCGGACACTGCGTTAGAATTCAGCCACGACCGCGACGCAGTCATCGCAGCCTTTGGTCAGAGACAATCTCCTAACTTATGACATGTTTTTTCCTATCTCTTAACTTTGCATGCGCGTACTCGATCGTTTATTCATAGGCATCGTAAGACCTATAGCTTTCTGGATACAGGTGGATTGCGGCGCAAAACACGCGACCAGTGTTTGTCTAGCCAGAATATCCACTCCTGAGGATATAGTCGCAGGAGATGTTCAAGTTCACTAACCCAGTTTTGAGTTGTGGATACTAGATCCCCTCCAGCCATAACACTTTGGCCCAAAACCAAATGCAATTCCGTTTCGGTCTGTACTACAGTCGCAGGTAGTATCGGGACCCCTGCCTTTTGGGCATATCTTGCTGGCCAGGTTTGAACACCAATGATCTCACCGAACGCCGACACAGCGGCGAGATCACGTGCTGGGCTCAAGGCTTGCGTGGGCGGCTCATCAATGCGATCAACCATCGCGACCACGATCCCACCTCGTTTTAATGTTCTCAAAATGATCCTTGCAACGGAAGTTGGATCCGCTTCCCGCACATCTACAAACTCGCATCCAACACTATGATAAAGTCTATGTTGAGCTTCGGCACGGTTTTTGTCTTTTGACACCCGAACAATCGATAATATGGGGTACGAGTTCGATAGGCATCGGGCCATCGGTATCGCGCCGTGGGCGTGAGGTAAGACGAGGATAAAACTCCCATTCTCAAAGAGCCGTTCAAATCTTTCACGATCCTCGACAATTAAAGTTTCGTCGATTTCTTCACCGAAGCCATGCCGTATCCTTTCTGCACGATCAAAACCCAGCAAAAGCTTCCGCACGTATTCCTTAAACAACCGCCTAGGTGAGGGTTGGTCCACATGCGCCGATAGTGCGGTTGCGGTATATCGGACATGATTTCCCGGAAGCACATAGATCAATCCAAGAACCCAACCGACAACGGCATAGAAGAGCTTTCTGACAGGTCTGGAACGTCGGGCAAGCCAGCCAGAAAACGTTTCATAGGCGAGAAATATGCGGTCCTTTGTTTTGGTGAAACTCATATAGGCTGCCCAATTCTGAAAATACTAATACACAGTAAGCGATCAGTTTCTGCAATATCCTCATTTCTGCCTAGCAGCGGTACAAAAAAGGCCGAGCAATTATGATTGCCAAAATGTCAGCTTCTTCCGTTGGCACCATGAGAGCTCGCACATACAGAAAATGTCCAAAAACTGTTTACCTTAGAATGCCGTGAGTGAGATTGAGGTCTGCTTTGGGCT